>CAPEBR010000010.1 GCA_948602995.1 uncultured Dorea sp. | reverse complement strand
TCTGGAACTGCTTCGAAGAGGATATGATGTATACGTAGGAAAAGTCGGTACATTAGAAGTCGACTTTGTGGCACAAAACAGCAAAGGAATTACTTACTTCCAGGTTGCGCTCTCCGTACGGGATGAAAAGACGCTGGAGCGTGAACTTCGGCCTCTTATAGCAATCCGCGACCATTATCCAAAGGTTATTCTTACATTAGATGAAGACCCTGAGACTCAGTATGACGGAATTCGCCGTATCAATGCCAGAGACTGGATGCTTGGCCTTGCGGATTAAGATATCAACTGGCTCTTCAAATCTAATGAGGAGATGGGTGCGGGTACAGTATCTGAGGGAAAAGTGTGGGATTAGGGTCTTTTGGATAATATAACTGCTGTGGGGGTAATGAAACGCCATTTAAATGAACGGTTGTTTTTAGTATTTGAAAATGATAAAGAAATTATTTATATTCCAGCCGGAAGAAGTTTGTTAGCGACCATGTCTGAGCAGTTACAGGACGTTTCTACTGATGAGATGGATTTGACTATGCAGGAATTTATTAAATTGATAAAAGTAACAAAAAATAAGTTTGGAACTAAAATTCCGGAAATGATTACAGATTATGTTAAAACAGTAAAAGGTCAGATAAATAATGCCGCAGTAGACCAGGCATATGGATTTATTAAGAAAATTTTAAAAGCAGACTATATAAGTGAAAATGATGGTGAAAAAATTTATTTTGATGAGTACCATTGGGTTAAATTGATGTATGGTTCGTCTGGTCAGCAGGAAGTATTGTGGATATTGATGCTTGTCTTTGCGACAATTTTGGAAAAGAAAAAAACATTTATTGTAATTGAAGAACCAGAGGCACATTTATTTCCGATTGCACAAAAGGATGTTATGAATCTCATTTCGTTAATGATAAATTCAGCGAACAGTAAGGTTCTTTTAACAACACATAGTCCATATATACTAACTTCTACGAATATATTATTGTTTTCAGAAAAAGTGGAGAATCGGCATACAAAGTTAAATAAGATTGTTATTCCCAAAAATTTAAGTGAAGTATCGTCTATTACAAATAGTGAACTTGATGAGCTCATTACTATGGAGATAGATGAATGATTTGTAGAAAATTAGAAAAATGTATTAACGCAGAACTGCAAAGTAATTCTTTGAAGAACTGTGATAATAAAAATAGGATGAAGTGTATTGAATCATCGGACAGACGCTCAGCGGTAAAGCGTGAAGAGAATAAAAAGAAATATGTGCTTGAAAATACGAAGAAAAACCATGTTATTTTATATAAAATGGATGGTGGGATAATAGCGGAGGATAAGTCTGTCCCATTAAACACAAGTAAATGTGATTATTTATTTGTCATTGACGATGCATTTCCAATAACCGCGGAAGCAACCTTTGGATGCCTTTGAGCTTATTTTGGTAGTCTGGCATCCGCTACTGCAAGACCACTACTATAAGATTCTGCTAATGCACACAAACACAGTTACAGGAAATACTTATGAGGAAGATTTCTAGAGCGTGTTTGAAAATTGCTTTCTGCAAGATGTCGTCCCAGTTTGCATCAGACTTTATGCTGGATTTAGGAGGTGCAGCGGGCTACATTGACTAAATTCAGCATAAAATATTCCTATCTAGTTATGACGGTTCAGATGCTTTTCAAAGGAGATGTCCTCCTTAACTTTTAAACCAGTAAATAATGATGCAGAATCGCATCCCCTGCTATAATATGCAGTCAGCATGTCTGCGGCCATGGACTTTCCAAAACGGCGCGGACGGCTGTTTCTCTAAATAAACTGTTCCCCGGATTTAAATAAATGCCCATGCTCTGCACCTCCTCCATTATCTCTGGCGATAAACAACTGGCTCAAGCCCTGTTGCTGCCTGTACTGGTCAGTGATCTGATACAACTTTACATTCTTTCTTATAGCATGCAATTCCGAATTTTATAATCCGGGTCATACCATCCAGGCGCGGCTGGTCAGTATATGCTCTATCTTCGATCTGCTTCATTGCTTCCTGACAGCCGGCATCCAGGTTCCCGTTATCTGGATATTTGACTTCAATCACAATACCAAGCTTTTCGGAATAAATTTCAACAACAATATCTGCATATCCTTTTCCGCTTTCCCTGTTCGAGATGACCATCCAGTCTTCTTTGAAGCGAAGCAGGCCGAGCAAAAAACCATGATAAAAATTTTCTTTCAGCTCTTTTCTGACAGCCGTATCGCGAATGCTGACTGTATCCCTTAGGTATTCCGCAAAGATTGTCTGTACGGTTTCCGCATCAGCATTCCGGAAGGCCTCGCAGAACCGGTTTAGCTTTATTCCGTCCTCCCTTACTTTGCTCTGCATCCACTCCCGGATCTGCTTCATAAAAATGTTATGGATTTCTTTGTTTGGAATTACCAGCCGCCGCAGTTCTCCGTCCGCTTTCCCCCGCTGGGTCAAATACCCGGTGGTAAAGAGAACGCTCCATACATGGTCAATCTTGTCATACAGTTCTTTATATATCAGTTCCTCATTTATTGTTTTCAGGACAGTCTCCCCAGCTATGAGACGCTCAATGTCATCCCTGGTATCAGCTTTCGCCATTTGGAGAAACCTCTTCACTACATCATTACTACTGGTATTAGACCAATAGTCCTTTGGCTCTGTTTGCGGATCATCCAGCAATTCATCGCAGTAACTAATTACATCCCAAGGGCAATATACTCCTGCATTTCCAAAATGATATCCATCGTACCATTCTTTTATCATATCATATTTATTGCCCAGATCATAATATGACAGCATTTCCCTTACTTCACTGTCTGTAAATCCAAAATACTCTTCAAACCGGACACTTGTGATTGACAGTACCTTCGGATTGTTCAGCCCGGTAAAGATGCTTTCTTTTGATACCCGCAGGCATCCGGTCAATACCGCAAAATAAAGGCTGTCATTTGTCTTAAGGACCTGCTCGAATATATTGCGTACTAGCAAAATCATCTCATCATAGTAGCCCTGTTCATGTGCCTTTGCAAGCGGTACATCATACTCATCAATCAAAATAATGGTCTTTCTGCCATAATGCCTTCTAAGCAGCGCAGAGAGTGTCTTCAAACTCCCCATTAATACAGAATCAGACATAACGAAGCTTTCATTATTCCTTTTATCTATAGTAATCAGCTGCATATAACGCTTTTTTTCTGTTTGAGATAGCTTATCGCTTTCCATCAGCTCTGTTTCAAACCTCAGAGCCTCCTCCCCGACCACCGAGCACAGAAGGGAACGTGCCGTTTTATAATCCGCTCCATTTACCCCTTTCAAACTGATAGACATTACAGGATACTGCCCCATGTGTCTTTCGCAAAGCGCCGTTTCTCTTGAGATATCAAGCCCTTCAAACAGAGCCTGATCACATCCCCTTTCAAAAAACGTCCTGAGCATGCTCATATTC
Organism: uncultured Dorea sp.; assembly: GCA_948602995.1. Taxonomy (GTDB): domain Bacteria; phylum Bacillota; class Clostridia; order Lachnospirales; family Lachnospiraceae; genus CAPEBR01. The sequence continues at coordinate 118,271 of CAPEBR010000010.1, read as the reverse complement.
AGAGACTTGCCAAATCGCCGCGGGCGGGTAAACAGATTGACCTTCCCGTGCTTATTAAGCAGATCCCTGATCATCCCGGTTTTGTCGACATAGTAGTAGTTCTCTGTTCTGATTTCTTCAAAATTTTCTATTCCAACAGGCAGCATTTTTGTCATTCTCTTACCCTGTCCTTCCGCATTTCTATCCCACTGTTTCAATGTCTTTATCGTATTCGCTTACTTTATTCTTATTTTTATTGAGCCTTTTTTCCTGCTTCCATCTATCGCTGACGCAGTAATTTTTACTCTTTTGCCCTTCCCTCTTTTATAAGTTTTCACAACACCTTTACTATTTACCTTTGCATACCGTTTATTGCTGCTCTTCCATTTCAGCTTTTTATTTGCACCCTTTGGTGCAGTAACCTTTGCCTTGAGCTTTAACGATTTACCCGCCTTCACAGATTTCTTCCCGGATAGGGTCACTTTTTTTACCTTTGGTTTTTTTGATACGGCTTTTCCCACTTTTATCTTAAATGAAAAGCTTTTGCCTCCAATTAATGCAGTGATTGTCGCAGTTCCCGCTGCCTTTGTCTTCAAAACGGTCTCTGCCTTCTTATATGCGCGATTGTAAACGACCCTTGAAAGGATCGTTTCTTCATTCTGTACCGCTACAACGGAAGGTTTCGAGGATTTCCAGACTACAGGTGCAGAAGGAAAATTGTTTTTAAACGCATTGGAATAGACACTAATCTCCGGAGAAATCTTTTTTCCGACAGAATAGCTGGATAAGATCCTGGAGTTAAGCACAATTTTGCTGATATTCCCAGCTACTCCCGTTTTCAGATTTTGGACTGAAAAGCTTCCGTCTGACATATTCCAGCTGTTTTTCACCATAAAGCATCCGAGTTCTGATTCCATGTAGTGACACCATACCAGCCTGTTTCCTGCCATAGAAGGCTGCGAGGTGCAGTAAAATGGCTTATTCAGTGTCCTGGCAGATAAAATATTTCCATTCGAGTCTATGGTCATGCAACATGTACTGACATCAGCACCATTTTTGCTCATGCCATAAAGCAGCACAAATTTATTGTCATCCGCTTTTATGAGATGTATATTTTTTATACTGATTCCGCTGTCTTTTGAATAGGAGGTCAGCCATTTTATTGAGGAGCCGCTAAGATCCTTTTTCACTAAAATCACATAAAGATTCCTGCTGCTGTTCGTATAGGTCATGAGATCCTGATTTGTCTGAATGGAATCATGGGGAACGGATGAACCTGCAACAATATGGTTATGCTGTCCTAGTTCGAACCCATTTACGGTTGTGCCTGTAAAATTATTTCCAGTATTCCCTTTTATATCTAGCAGAGACATTTCCAACAGATTCGAAGGTTTTAACCCCTCTTCTGACGTCTCCGCATCGAATGCCTGCAGGCATACAGCACGGGGATAAGCATCGCCATGATCCACCATCAGAACCTGATTTCCGATGCTCTTTACAAACTGGTTAAATGAATGGCTGACATGGTCAAATCCAAATTCTCCCGTGATATATGTGGGAGTCATTGTCCGGGTGTCTATGAAAAAGGTAGTATTTGACTGATGCCCATCCGGCCTTAGTCTTGATGTATGGACAATCAGATTATGCCCTGCCATGGTAAAACTGCTGTTCCCGGCACGAAAAGCCTCTGCCGTATAACTATCCTCCCTGGTAATTGAGGCTGTGCCCAGTAAGTTCCATTCCCGGCTGTATTTTTGAATATAGTAGGCATAATTATCATCGTTCCCGGTCATAATGTAGTGGCAGTCATCATTCCCCTCATAGATCGTTCCACCCCAGCTTCTTCCCGGAAGATCTATTTTTTTATGACTTTTTTGAGTTCCATCGGCAGCAAATGTATCAATCATCAAAGACTGCTGCGTTCCGTCTAAAACAGAGTAGATGACTTGGACACTTCCGTCCCCGGCGGCATAGACATGGCACTTCTCTGGCTCTGCCCAGTTGAGCGCCAGGCCATCCTCTCTCTCGTAAATCCCGGTTCGCTCTTCTGCCTCATTCAAAAGCTTTTCGTCTGGAAGCCCTTTTGGCTGTCCGGCTGTGTCAGAAGCCGTTTCCTCTGTTTCTTCTGCATTAGTCCCGTCTGCTTCCATCTCTCCTGCAGTTACATTAAGTTCTGGCATAATAGCTCCGCATATAACAACTACAAGCAGAAACACAGTAATTTTTTGCATCATATTTTTCTTCATCAAATCCCCCCTGATTTTTGTAATTCTTTATAACGCCTCTGTTCCTTACCAACTATTTTTCAGTCTGAGTCCCTTTTATTCTTTCGCATATATCTCAATTGCACACTCATGTATCTTCTTTTCCATATCATAACTGATCCCAACTAAAAGGATGTCCCCGGTATACCCTTCCACCCAGGAGGCATACTGCCGGTTCTTGATCTGCCGGATAGCGCCCTCTGCGCTTTTATTCCACTTCAATTCCACAACTAATGCCGGCTTGTCAACATTTCTCCTGGGGAGATATACTACATCTGCGAATCCCTTCCCGGACGGCAATTCCATAATCGGGTTCATATAATATGCTTTTGCACTATAATATGCCATGAGAACCACACACGTCAGAGAATTTTCATTATTATATTTCAACATCGAAGCAGTCTGGTTATGAACTGCAGCAATTCCACGCGCAACTGCTTCTTCATTCTGCGTTAGTGTATTTTGGAGCAGCTCTTCCGACTGTTTCAGAGCCTCCATCAGTCCTTCCCAACCGCCAACCTTCACTGCCCTCATAAATTCCACCTCAATCTCCTGATTAGGAATAAATACCTCATCTGATGTCTCATCATAAGTCAGATATCCGAGATGTACCAGCAATGTGAGAATATCGTCCTTTGTCCGAAATGTCGACATATCGTTCTGTGATGTTAAAGGATCTATCTTACATCGAATGTTATTAAGCATTTTTATAACAGATTCCCGCAGCCCGTCAAAATTCTGATCAATATAACTCTTTAAAGCCTCATAAGTCTCTGTTCCGGTCCAGTAACCCTGAATTTTTCCCCAGGTCAGTGCATCAACTACTGATTTTGGATTATAGATATGGAATTCCCCCAGCCGATAACCATCGTACCACTTTTCAACTGCTGAATAGTCCATATCATGAGACGTACATAGATCCTTGACTTCCTGGTCTGTAAAGCCAAAATATTTTCCCAGGTTTTTTGGCGAAATCATGGAGTATTCATGGAAGATATTGATTGCCGAATGATCACCATATTTTTTAATTGGAAGGATTCCTGTCATATATGCCAGTTCAACATAATCCTGCCCCTTGAACAGCCCTCTTAAGAAGTTCAGATATTCTTTCTGCACGTCCTTCCGCTCCTTAGCAAGCCGAAATACACAATCCCATTCATCTATGATAAAGATAAAACCATTTTCTGTATGGGCATAAATTTGTTTCAAGACGCCTGGAAGTCCATATTGGTCGGCTCTAAAATATCCACTGTATTCCTTTTGGAGCTCATCGATTACTTCCTGTTGGATTTTACTGATAAAAATATCAAGGTGGGATTCATGAAACAAAAACTGCTGGATATCCAGACGGATTACATTATAACTGTTCAGATGTTCATCAAAGGAGCGGTCCGCTTTAATTTTTAATCCTGAGAATAATAATGATGAATCGCAGCCCCGGCTATAATATGCTGACAGCATGTCTGCCGCCATAGATTTTCCAAAACGTCGCGGGCGGCTGACACACATAAAGCAATTTGATTTATCAATCCTGGCATTTGTGACAGAGATGAGTTCTGTTTTGTCAACATATATATCTGAATTTAATGCTTTCCGAAACGCTGTGTTTCCTGGATTTACATAAATGCCCATATCATATACATCCCTTCAAATATCCTATAACTGCTTAAAGCATTCATATCTACATGAAAAAATTCATTAAAAATATCTATGCTTCGCTTTTTCTTTCATACTATCACAAATGCCGGGAATCGTAAAGCTTGCATTCTGTTTTTATGACTTCAAAGTCCCTTGAAGGAATGATTAGAGAATTTGATTGTGTGATACTTCCCTTTGAGGATTATACAAAATCCTATTTATTATTTGTATGCACAAGTGATACCGTATTGTAGATAATATAAAATTGACTGGATGAAGAGAATGAAAAAGCTTTTATATATAGTAGAAGCCATGGGCGGAGGTGTATTCACATACATAGTTGATCTGACGAACGGGTTGGCAGATTTTTTTGAGATATTTATAGCTTATGCAGTTCGCCCCCAAACACCTGTGGACTTTCGCAAAAAGTTTGATAAGAGAATACATCTAATTGAAGTCCAAAATTTTGTTAGATTAATCAGACCGGCTAAAGACATAAAAGCCCTTTTTGAAATCAGAAAGATTGCTGATACTGTCAAGCCAGACTTAATCCACCTACATTCATCAAAAGCTGGTGTCATTGGGAGATGGGCATTTAATGGGAAAAGGATACCACTGTTTTACACACCGCACGGGTACAGCTTTTTGATGACGGATCAGAATATAATAAAAAGAAAGATGTTCAAAGCTGTAGAATTGGTTTCATCCAAGAGAAACTGTACAGTTATCTCGTGCAGCATGGGTGAGCACCATGAAACTTTGAATCTTACTCCAAATGCAACATATGTGAATAATGGGATAAATACAAAAGAATTACAGGTAATGATTAACAAGGCTTTAGAGATTAGAAAAAAAGGATTTACGGTGTTTACTTTGGGTCGTATTTGCTACCAAAAAAATCCAAAACTATTTAACAAAATTGCTGAAGCCATGCCAGATGTCCGATTCATGTGGATTGGTGATGGCGAGATGAGGGATGAACTGATGGCTTCGAATATAGAGATTACTGGTTGGGCAGAAAGGGATGAGGCCATCCGTTATTCTTTGTCTGCAGATGTGTTTATGCTAACGTCTCTTTGGGAAGGGCTTCCCATGAGCCTTTTAGAAGCTATGTATATGAAGAAACTTTGCGTAGTTTCTGATGTGATAGGCAACCGGGATGTAATATCTAATGGTGTGAATGGATATGTCTGTGACTGTGTAAGTGATTATGTAGAGGCCATTAGAACCGCGCAGAATAGGAAATGCAACGAAATAATTGGCAGAGCTTATAAAGATAGTATAACTCAATACAACACAACTGTAATGGTTGAAAATTACGTTGACCTTTATAGAAAAGCTCTGTTTCTATGACTTAGAATTAATTCTACGATCATGAGTTAAGTTCATAGAATAATGCTGAACTGCAACAGAATAAAAGGGATGACACGGGGATAAGACAGGGAACTTGAGCAGAGGCAGGATCAGAAGGGATGGGTGAAGTAAAATAAATGATTACGCCTAGAGATATAGAACAGAAAGCCATGAGTCTCGAAAAAAGAAACTCTGCAAAAAATGATTACTTTGCATTTTACGTTGGAAGACCTATTTCTTATATCTTAACAATACCATTTTTATATACAGACATTTCACCTAATACAATCTCTGTAATATCGATTATCCCAATTATTGCAGGGTTTGTAGTTATGTATATTGCAAATGCCAAGAGTGAACTTATATTAGGATGGCTATTCTTTTTTTTGTGGAATCTGTTGGATGGAGTTGACGGAAATGTTGCACGTTACAAAAAGCAGTTTTCACCACTTGGAAGTGTGTATGATGCAATGAGTGGGTATATAGCTATGATAATTTCCTTTTTTTCATGGGGAATTGCTGCATGTCATAATGGGGGGATTTTAGCACCGCTTAATATTCCGGCAGAACTTTATATTATTTTAGGAGCCTTATCAGGAATATTTGTAATTTTTCCACGCTTTATTATGCACAAGGCAATCACAACAGTTGGAGATGAAAGTAAAGTGACCGGAATAAAAGATAAATCCGAGTATGGATTAGTAAAACTAGTGGCATTAAACTTAACATCTATATCAGGATTTGTGCAGGTATTTATGTTAATTGCAATATTGATTAATATGCTTGATTTATTCACAATAGGATATTTTGTTTTAAACTTCCTTGTGATGATTGCTTCGTTAAAAAGCATTTTCAAAGTAAAATAGAAATGAGAGGGAGCACATGAACATCGCAATAATTATTGCCGGAGGTTCTGGTCACCGTATGGGCCAGGATATTCCAAAGCAGTTTATCAATGTATATGATAAGCCGGTGCTAATTTACACACTGGAAGGATTTCAAAGGCATCCCCAAATTGATGCGATTGAAGTAGTTTGCATTGACGGTTGGCATGATATCGTGTGGGCATATGCAAAACAGTTCAATATTACCAAGCTAAAATGGATTGTTTCTGGCGGTGATACTGGACAGGAATCTATTCGTAACGGGGTCTTTAATTTGGAAGAAAAGTGTGGAAATGATGACATAGTTATCATTCATGATGGTATACGCCCTCTTGTTGATGAAACTGTGTTGTCTGATGTTATTGTAAAGTGCCAGCAATACGGAAGTGCTGTCACGTCTCTTCCTTATAATGAGCAGATTTTTGTGGCAGATAATGAAATCTCCACAGTGAAGTATATACCGAGAGAAAAACTTAGAAGAGTATCAACCCCTCAGGCATATAAATTTGGAAAACTTTTATGGGCTTATCATGAGGCATATAAAAAAGGAGTTGGTATCTATGGTTCTTCTTACACCAATACTATGATGGTAGAACTTGGAGAGAGGCTATACTTTGCGGCCGGATCGGACAAAAACATTAAACTTACCACAAAGGATGATTTGGAGATGTTCAAGGCTTATTTAAAGGCTGATAAGGATAATTGGTTAAAATAAGTATGACGGGAGAAGATTTCAAATGATAAGGAGCCCATTATATAGAGATGATTTAGAGTATTTGGCAGGACTTAATCTGCCTTGGCACAAGTTAGAAAACAGATGTATCCTTATTACTGGAGCAAGCGGGCTAATTGGCCGCTTGTTAGTTGATGTTATAATGCATAGGAACAGGCGCTGCAGAATGAAATGCACAGTATATGCAGTTGGTCGAAATGTAGATAAAGCAAAGAAGGTATTTACAGATATTTGGGGTAATGAGCTATTCAAATTTTTCCCTCATGATATCAATAAGCCGTTGGAATTGGATACCAAAACAGTAGACTACATTGTCCATATGGCTAGCAACACCCATCCAGTGGCTTATTCCACTGATCCAATAGGTACAGTGACATCAAATGTTGTAGGTACAAATAACCTGTTGGAATTCGCAGTAGAACATAACACAACTCGATTTGTATTCGTCTCTTCAAATGAAATTTACGGTGAAAACCGTGGAGATACGGAATTTTTCGATGAACACTACTGTGGATACATTGACTGTAATACAATGCGCGCTGGTTATCCAGAAGGCAAACGCTGTGGCGAGGCGCTTTGCCAGGCATATAAAACTCAGAAGGACCTTGATGTGGTAATTCCACGTCTGACAAGAACATATGGTCCAACCATGCTCATGACAGATACAAAGGCAGTAAGCCAGTTTATCCGAAAGGCAATTGCAGGTGAAAATATTGTTTTGAAGTCGGCTGGTACGCAGCACTATTCCTATACATACGTTACTGATGCAGTCTCTGGTCTTCTAACCGTATTGCTGAAAGGGGAGAACGGCGAAGCATATAATATTGCAGATGAAAAATCGGATATTATGCTAAATGACCTAGCTGCAATTCTTGCTCAGATCGCAGGTAAAAAGGTTGTATTTGAGTTGCCAGACGCTATGGAGAAAGCCGGATACAGTACAGCAACAAAGGCAAGACTTGACGGAAGCAAGCTAAAGGCTCTTGGGTGGAAGGCTAAATACGACATAAAGAGCGGCATGGAGAAAAACATTAAGATATTAAAGGATATGATCTAATGAAAAGAGTCGCTAAGCTTCTTTTAAAAATTCAAAAATCACAATGTATACCCGGAAATATAAGAAATAGTTTGCTGAGCCTATATGGTTATTCTATAGGTAAAGGAACGAGAATAAGAAGTGATTGTTATTTTACTGGAGAAAATATTAAAATAGGCTGTAATTGTTTTATTAATAATTTCTGTAAATTTTACTCTCACTTAGATACAGAATCTTTGGTAGAACTTGGGGACAATGTGACTGTAGGTCCGAATGTTATATTTTGCACACATTCACATAATATTGGGGAGACGGATCAGCGAGCAGTTCGGGAAACACAACTAAAACCAATTAAGATAGGAAAAGGCACCTGGATTGGTGCAAATGTATTAATATTACCGGGTGTAACGATTGGTAAAGGATGCGTTATAGCCGCAGGTGCTGTGGTTACTAAGGATTGCAAAGATGATGGATTATACGGTGGTATACCAGCTCGGATTTTAAAGAGATTTGAGGACGATTGCTAAGATGGAGGGTGATACGTATGGATCGACAAATACCATTAGTTTCCATTATAGTTCCTGTTTATAATGTGGAAAATTATCTAAAAGAATGTATCGACAGCATATTAATGCAAACATATAAAAATATAGAAGTTATCCTTATAAATGATGGCTCTTCAGATTCCTCTGGGAAATTATGCGATGAATATAAAGAGAAAGATATTCGGATTAAAGTTGTTCATAAAACAAATGGAGGGCTTTCGGATGCCCGAAATTCAGGGTTAGATATCTGTAAAGGAGAGTACATCTCATTTGTAGACAGTGATGATTATATTTCGCCCATATTTGTTGAAATTTATATGCAGGCAATACAAGAAGGTAATTGTGATATTGTAGCAATGAAAGGCGGCACTGATTTTTGGGATGGTGATGTTTTTAAACCGGTCCTGGCAAGTAGGCGGGATGAATGTCGTATGGAATACTTAGAGGCTAAAGTTGTTTTGGAGAAAATGCTTTATCAGCAAATAGCGACAGGAGCCCCATTTAAATTTTGCAAAAAGAAACTCTTCGATAAGATTAGATTTCCATATGGATATCTTTATGAGGATGTAGCAACGACATATAAACTATTTCTAGAAGCATCTAATTCAGCTATTATTTATGGGGATTTATATGCTTATAGAAAAAGAAGAGACAGTATTATCCGCCAAAAGTTCAATGAGAAGAAACTAATTGCATTATCAATATTTGATCAATTAGTACAAGATGAGAATCTAAATGAGCTTGGGCTAAATAAAGCAGCATGTTCAAGAGTTTATGCTATGCTATACTCTGTATTTCTTCAAATTCCCCACGGGAACGAAAAAGAAAAGAAGCGTATATGGAAAAAACTAAAAACGGTTCAAAAAACTGTAATGTCAGATACTTCAAAATATATTCGTAAAAAAAATAAGTGCGCCTCATGGATATCACTGCTTGGAATGCATTGCTCCTATCAAATTGGAAGAAAATTTGGACAAAAGGGGGCAATGAATTAAACGTTAGAAAGTGCATTATTTTAACAGGGAGAAAACGCAATATGACAGATAAAGCATTGGTACTAATTGATGATTTATATGAACAATATCATTTAGAAAATTATCAAGATGAAGGACTAAAGTTTTCCAAAATGTTAAAGTCAGAAAAAGCACCATATTTTCTCCGAGTACTCCGCAAATTCCATCTTTCTTCGTTTTTGCCATTTAAGAAAATATGGTTTGCTGAATGGGTAAAATATATCCAACAGTTTCAGATAATAATATTAGGCGATGCTGGAAATACATTTAATGTTGTTAGGTATATAAAGAAAAGGAACCCCAATAAAAGGGTTATTGTTTGGTATAGAAATTCAGTCTACTCCTCAGTTAATCCAAATGGCATTGATAGAGAGAAATGTGAACTATGGACATTTGACAAAAAGGACAGTTTACTTTACGAAATGAATTATAATCCCCAGTTTTACATACCAAGTAGCATATATATTGAAAGAGAAACAGAATATGATGCTTTTTTTATTGGGAAAGATAAAGGACGCTTAGATGCTTTACTAAATCTAGAACATGAATTAAAGAAAAGAGGGCTTAAGACAAAGTTTTGCATTGTTAATTATAATTCAGAATATATGACTTATAACCTGGTTTTAGAAAATATTTCAAAATCCAAAGTACTCATAGATATACAGGCAAGTTGGCAAGAGGGAATTACGCTAAGACCGCTAGAAGCTTTATTTTATAAAAAGAAATTGATTACAAATAATAAGAATATCTATGAATATAATTTTTACAATAAAAATAATGTCTTTATTTTAGGAAAAGATTCAATAGATAACATAGAAAATTTTATAAAAAGCCCATATATAGACATCGATCAGAAAATAATAGATGGATATACCGAAAAAGGATGGGCTAATAGATTTAAAAAGAATTAAGTGATGGTGAACATGCTCATGATATATATATTAATAATGGTAATTTTAATTTTTTTATTGTCAACATATTATCTTTATAATGGTGATTATATGGCGCCACCATTCTTACTATGTGCTTTTTTTACTTTAAGTGTATTTTCTACATTAATGATGCGTGGAGTATGGGATATTACTATTACAAAATATACAACCTTTTATATTTTATTAGGGATTTTTTCTTTCCTTGTAGGTTATTTTATTTTGGAAGCTACTATACATACAAAAATTAATGCCTATGAAAAATTAAAATATATTAATATTAGCAATAAGAAGATTATTATGTTTGACGTTGTCTCAATTATAGTTTTGGCCTTATTCGCTTACTATATGCAAAATTTGATGGGTGGATCAACCTGGGTAAATACAATGGCCAAGTATCGTTATATTGTTGCATACGGAAATCTAATTGAAGAAAATATCAATATTCCACAAATAATTATTGATTTAAAATTTATAATAAATTCACTAATATATTTATTCGTTTATATACTCATTAATAATTTTTTAATTACTAAAAAGTGGAATATAAACCTAATCATTGCAATTTCTATAGGATTACTGTCTACGCTTATGGGAGCATCAAGATTAGATTTAATACGCCTTCCGTTTGCTGCAGTCACTATATATTATTTCTTGAAATTTCGTACCGGAACTCTGTCTCATAAAAGAAGATTAAGAATGCTTAGTCGATATTTAGGGATAGCCGTTATAGTTGTTCTTTTATTTAGCTTTTTGAGATCATTTGTGGGACGCCAGAATGAAGCAGGCTTAATTGAATATATATCACATTATTTGGGGACAGGAACACTTAATTTTAATGACTATTTAAGAAATCCCGTTGATAAAAGCCCTTTATTTGGGAAAGAAACTTTTTGGGGTATATATAATTTCTTAGGGAAATTAACACATATACCCGAATATAATTATGACTACACCTTGGAGTTTAGGAGTATAGCAGGATACGGTATGGGGAATGTATACACCGCTTTTCGGATGTTTTATGCAGATTTTGGCGGGATAGGAGTATCTTTGCTTTCCATAATTCAAGGAGGGGTGTTTGCTATTTTCTACCGTTCTATCAAATGCAACAAAAAAGTGAGATTTTTTAAAACGCATGTATTTAAACCTAGTTTAGTTGAATTTAGAATAATAATATATGCTATGATAGTTCACTCAGTTGCATTAATGTTTTATGCAGATTGGTTTTATTCGCAGGTCCTTTCATGGACACAGATAAAGGCCTTTATTTATTTATATATTTTCAAAATACTTTTAATTGATACAGATAAATTAAATAAGCAAACGCTTAGAAATGAGGTATGCTAATATGGACATAATAGCCTTTGATTGTTTTGATACATTGCTTCACAGGGACTGTCATCCGGAAGTTGTTTTATTCTCCTGGGCCAGGGAAATTAGCGCCTGCTTAAAGTTTGCAATTTTAGGAGAAAATTTATATGATATCAGAAAGGAGGCAGAAAAAACACTAAAAAAAGTACGTGAGGATATTACTTATAACAAACTACTTGGGACAATTTATGAAAAGATTTGTGCCGAGAATAATTCTCTCCCTATTTCTAAAAAAGAATTTATTGATCTTTCATATAATATTGAACAAAATATAGAAATGGATCATTTATTTTTAGATAATGACAATGTATCTCTTTTAAAAGAAAAGTATGCACAAGGCAATTACATAATAGTAGTAACGGATTTTTATTTGCCAAAGAAATTTTTTGAGTACATATTTCATCATTTTGGAATTTTAGATTACGTGAACAATATTTTTGTATCTTGCGAAATAGGGAAGCGTAAATCAACAGGGAATCTCTATAAATATATTTTAAATCGCTATCCTATATCAGCCAATGATTTTACCATGATAGGAGATAATCGAGAATCTGATGATAGAATTCCTCGAACACTTGGAATAAAAACAATTCTAGTCCCCTATGATTCTAAATTAACAATAAACAAAAGAGCGCCTCTGAAAAAAATTGTTATGCAATTAACAAAAACTACTCAAAATAATATTTTTTCAGGATATAGTGCTGCATTGTATTTATTTTGTGAAAGACTTTATGTAGAAGCCAAAAAAAATGATATTAGCGTCTTATTGTTCTGCTCGAGGGAAGGGCAAAATCTAAAAGAAATGTTTGACATATACCAAAACACTTTATATCCTCACAATTTAATTTTAACGAAATACCTATATGTTTCAAGAAGGTCTACACTATTGCCATCATTAAAGGATTTTAAAGATGAGAAATTTGAGCGTATTTTTAGGCAATATCACGAGCTTATTGTAAAGGATTTTTTGAAATCGATCGGATTTGAAAATTCAGAAATAGATGATTTGCATAAAGCTGGTGTAGATATAAATAGTATTGTTTCTAAACAAAACTTGAGTCAAATGGCTCAATACGATTTGCTTGTAGACTTGTATAACAAAAAAAGAAAGTCACAAAGAATATTAATTAAAAAGTATCTTAAACAATTAAACAATGGAAATAATGAAACAATTTTTTTGGTTGATATTGGTTGGAAAGGAACGATTCAAGATAATATATATGAGATTTATGACAGAGAAACAAAGATAGCAGGTTTTTATTTTGGATTATTTAAATGTATTTCTACAAGCACTAATTCAAAAAAGGGCTTAATGTTTGAAGAGAGTAGCAATTCAAATTTTTACAATATATATTCAAATAATTATGTAGACTTAGAAAAAGTATTTGCCGCAGATCATGGACCAACAATATGCTATGTGCAAAAAAATAACATGGCGGAGCCAAATATATCAAATAAATATGAAGATATTGAAATTTATCAATTTATTAATGATTGGCAGAGAGCAATGAATTCATCTTTTAAAATGTTATGCCAAGAGTTTTTTAAAAGTAAGATATCATCAGAATCCATTAGCCAAACAATCGCAAAAAGTTATTTGAGAACTCAATGTATTTTCAGACCAAAGCATGACAAAATATATTTAGAATTTAGGAAAAAGGCTAAGGAAAACTTTGGAAATATTTCTGGCACAAAGCTTAAGGCAGAAGGATCTTATATACGGGACAAGATTATGAAGAAGGATTATTTTTATGTCGAATATTCTTATAGAATTTTGAATAAGTTTCACCTATATTTCCTATATCCATTTGCAAATATGTATTGTCATTTCGTTTATTTTATAAAAAAGTTGATGATAATAAGGTAAAGAAATATGAAAATCAATTCAATCAAAATGAATGCCTCACTAAATATCCTTTATACAGTGTCAAATATAGTCTTTCCTTTAGTTACTTTTCCGTATGTATCCAGGATTCTATCAGCTGATGGCTTAGGTAAAGTTTCGTTTTTTACGGCGGTAGCTAATTATGCTATTATGTTAGCATCATTGGGGATATCTACTTATGGTATTAGAGCAACTGCAAAGGTAAGAGAAGATAAAAAGGAATTGTCAAAGGTTACAGTTGAACTTTTTTGTATTAACATGATTTCTACGGCTATTGTTATTGTAGCTTTGCTTTTGTCTATACCGATAGTTGATAAGTTTGCCTCTGAAAAGGTTTTACTTTTTATAAATATTGCCTTAGTTTTTTCCTCTGTCTTAGGCTTGAACTGGCTTTATTCAGGCCTAGAACAATACTCGTATATAACAAAACGTTCTATTATTTTTAAAATTATTTCATTAATTTTAATTTTTTTATTTGTTAATGAAAAAGCAGACTATTTAATATATGCTTTTATTAGCGCATTTTCAATATCTGGATCATATATTTTAAATCTATGGTATTCGAAAAAATTTATATCCCTGAAGAATATAGGGAAACTTGAGCTGAAAAAGCATTTTAAACCAATGATGATTTTATTTGCTTCAATCTTTGCTGTAAATATATATACCAATTTAGATACTGTTATGTTGGGGTTTATAAGCGGAGACCGAGAGGTTGGACTATATACAGTATCCGTAAAAGTAAAAGGTCTTCTGCTTTCAAGTGTAAATGCTCTTAGTGCAGTGTTATTGCCCCGATTATCATACTATCTTAGTATAAATGAAACTGATTGTTTTAACAGAATATTAAAAAAATCAACAACAGTTATTCCTATGATCGCAGTTCCTTTAACGGCCTTCTTTATTCTAGAGACAAATGAAAGTATATTATTGTTGGGAGGTACTGAATTTTTGGATGCTGCATTATGCATGAAGATAATTATGCCTATACTGCTTATCTCAAGTTTTTCAAACATCACAGGAAATCAGGTTTTGATTCCTTTAGGAAAAGATTCGCAGTTTATGATTGCTGTTATGACTGGAGCATTTATTGATTTACTCCTTAATATACTTTTAATACCGAAATTTGGAGCTGTTGGGGCTGCTGTGTCAACTTTGATAGCCGAGTGTACACAAATGGCTATTCAATTAAAGTACACATGGAACTATATTGGAAAAAATATTCAGGCAAAATCTATTGTAAAGATTATAATAGCTACATTAGGATGCTGTATAATTACAGTAATACTTCAAAACTTGGTACATATCCCATTATTTGAAAAAGAAATTAATGCGTTGATAAATCTAGGGATTTATGCATTTGTTTATTTTGTAATATATGGAATTATGTTGCTATTATTAAAAGAACGCTATACATGTGATATATTTTCAAAGCTTTTAAATTGTGTTAGGAAGTTTTGAATTGCCGACTGAGTCACTTACAAATCCCGAGTTGTAGCCAAGTTTTTTTTGACTACAACTATTATGTTGTGACTGGAAAATAAAAATGGGACTTGAAAAACTTGTTCAGAGTAATATAATAAATATAGCAATCCTTTCAAAATATTTTGATATTAAGGTGAACTTACAGCTCTAGAAAAAACATTAAAGAGTAAACTTGACGCGGCGGAACTGGGATGATGCGTTGCTGTCACAGGCGCGCCTGTAGGCAGTAACGTATACTTGACTTTTCTTTCTTTTCATTCTAAAATAAAGGAGAGTAAGAAAGAAAGGAACAGTATAGATTAATGAAATATGAGAATCAAAATATAGAGTTTAAGCAAGAGTATACCCCGGAAATCCGCAAGGAAGTGTTGGCTTTTGCTAATGCAGATGGAGGTACTGTTTTGGTTGGGATCAGAAAAGATGGTGAAATTGTGGGAATTGCTGATCCAGATGAAGTTATGCTGCAAATTGCAAATTCCCTTAAGGATGCGATTGCACCTGACATAATGCCATTTGTGCACATACAGGCAAATGAATTTGAGGGAAAAACTGTAATAGAAATTCATATATCTACAGGAACAAACCGCCCATATTATATTCGAGAGAAAGGACTTCGTCCATCTGGCGTATATGTCCGGAAAGGCAGTTCCTCCCAGCCTATGACAGATGATGGGATCCGGGAGATGATTATGCAGAACAGTGGTTCATCTTATGAAAGCTGCAGGAGTATCCGTCAGGATCTCACTTTTGATGTGCTTATAAAAGAACTCGAAAAAAGGGGGATTAAGCTTGGGGCTCCGCAGATGAAGTCGCTTAATCTGATCGGTATAGATGGGCTGTATACGAATCTGGCCTATCTACTTTCCGACCAGTGCGAGGTAACAACCAAGGTAGCGCTTTTTCAGGGAGCGGATAAAGCTGTTTTCCGGGACAGGGAAGAGTTTGGCGGGTCGATTTTGAAACAGCTGGAAGAAGTGTATCGTTTTATTGACCTTCATAATAAAACGAAGGCATCTTTTAGCGGTCTGGACAGAATTGATAAAAGGGACTATCCAGTAGAGGCTGTCAGAGAGGCCTGGCTGAACTGCTGCGTTCATCGTGATTACTCTTTCAGCGGCAGCACAATCATCAATATTTATGATGACCGGATAGAATTTGTATCACTGGGAGGATTGGTTTTGGGTTTGGAACTTCGCTCAATTTTCCTGGGTGTATCACAATCCAGGAATCCAAATCTGGCAGCACTATTCTATCGTATGCGGCTGATTGAGAGCTTTGGTACAGGGGTGGGAAAGATTCAGCGTTTATATACAGGTATGAAGAGAACGCCCATTTTTGAAACTGCAAAAGGTGTGTTCCGTGTGACATTGCCGAATCAAAATGAGGATACTGTGATGGATGAACTTTTTCCCGATCCGTCCGATGTGGGTATGGCAGATACAAAGAGAACCTTGATTCTGCAGAAAGAATTAATTATGGAATATGTTTCAGAAAGTGGACAGATTACGCGGAAAGAAGCAGAAGAATTATTGCAGTCAGGCTCTACAAAAGCATTCCGTCTTCTAAAAGAGCTTTGTACCGAAGGAAGGCTCAGAGTAGAAGGAAATGGAAAACAGAGTAAATATGTTTTACGCAGGATGTGACATCTGTTGGCGGCCTTCCAGTATTTCTCGGATGAATTGCAACCGTACAGGTGAAAAAATTCAATGAACTTCTTGCCAAAGAGAAAAATGTAACTTTTGCATGTAAGCGAGAAATCCAGGAACAAGTATCACTTTAAGGAACCATATGAACTAGTGTATGAATTTTGAGGCTCTCTGTCTTAGGCTTATCGGTGTCAAACACTAGCAAAAACCTTTCTTCATGAGCCGCTCACATCCAGATCATCCAGGAGGGAGTCATCAGGAAATGAACCGAATACATCGTTTTCCATCACACACTTTACGGAGTCTGTATTCCTCTTCAGATAATCCGGAGCGAAGGTGACGGAAACCTTGTAATCCCCCTCATCGACTTCCTTCTTCATAAAGGCCTGGGAAGTGCTGTCTCCAGCCCCCGGCGTTTTCCGGCAGTCCTGGAATTTCTCTTAAGTTTCCTCTATAAACACAAGATTCCTATTTCTCTTATGGAGTTGTTGGCTTTCGGCATTTTCCTTCTGGCATTGCTTACATTCGTGTTTACATTTTGTAGGCAGCCTTCTTACATAGCAAAAGCCACCCTTGTACTTTGGCGAGTATTCTTTTGCCCGGTGGTTTGTAAGAATCATTTTTGCGGCATTCTGCATCGCCGGAAATCCTGTACGGAATCTTGATGTCATGTCAACTAGTTCAATATCTGTAACAGGGGATAAATATATAGCAATCCCCGACAAAATATGATACAATATTTCCAGTCAGTGTAGACCGTTTGGGGATAGCCCCGGTTGCTCTTTTCGGAAACGGAAAGGGGGTTTTATGGATACGTTAGAAATATTAACGCTGCTTTTGGTGGTATTTACCATCTTGACATACATAGACAACCACAACAGCCGGAAATAGACAGAAAAAGGGCTATCCTCTACTGCAAATAGGGGATAGCCTGTGCAACTTATAAACTTAGTTCACATAAGTTTCCGTTTGGGGTAGTGGGGACAAGCCAATATCTCCGTTACCTTCTACACTGATTATAAATGATTCCCTGTCCATTTGCAAGTGAAAAATTTAGGGAAGGGAGATGTTTCACATCCTTATTTTTTATATTACATTGTGTGATGTCAGGCCTTCCCAAAAGAACTGAACCAGTCTCATCACAGTAAATATTGCCGATATTGCATCCAAGGAATACATCATGCATTTTTTAGTCATTCCGTCAGATTGCATGACGAAATTTTTGTTTTCTAATAAGCATTGGAGCAACTCATTTACAACGCGAGTCTCTTCATACCGTTGAAATAGTCCATGAATTACTGTTGGCCTAATAATTTTTACATCTATACCAAAAAGCAGATGGCTGGCGGCGGGGAGCTGAAAGTCATGGGAAAGCGTATTGTCAGGACGGAGGTAAAATTCGAACTAGCAAAACTGATCGTGAAGCAGATCGTCCAACAGGTAGCAGAGTGTACCGTGTGCGGTACGGAAGGGGCAGAGAATCCGAACTGTCATTTTCAACCTACGGAGGATATGAGAAGGCAGAGCATGTGATCCGCGCACTTTGCTGAGCTCATGTCCGGATGTATTATATAGAGGGCATCTCGCCGGATAACAATGGGAAGGAACTTCCGGGAAATTCATGGAAGACGGACGGCTGCCAATCTCAAACAATTTATGTGAGGCAAATATAAAACCATTTGCTACAGCAAGACGTGCCCGGTTATTTGCAGATACACCCAAAGGAGCCAAGGCAAACGCAATCCTCTATACGCTGGTGGAAAGTGCCCGGGCCAATAAGTTAAATGCATTTGAATATCTGAAGTATCTTTTGACAGAGATACCTAACAGCCGGTATTTAGAACAGCCGGAATGTAACGAAGAAGTGGACTCAAGTTAGGAAGCAAACAAGGGAAAAACAAATGAGGAGTTTTTTAAAGTGCTGATCATTGCGCTGACAGAGGATGTAAATTTTTCTGTCTATAGGGAAAAATTCCTTCCGGTAAAAATTAGATATGTAGTATGTTTTACTTTATACTCTTCCCCTTGCGGTATTTTGTTTACACCTTATTTACCACCTACAACTTGTTCTTAATTTTTTTATCAACATTAGCACATGAAGTGCGAATCCGTAATTAATAAAATATCGCAAAAATAAATATTTTAGCTTGTTCTTCTTTCCCGCTATGTCCTTTAATGCAGTGCGCTCATTACAAACATAATCCATATAGGCAATAGATAAAACATCTCCGTATTGAATTCGATCATTGAATTCATTTATTCTTTTATTCAAGCAATTATAGATATCATCAGAAAGAATTGTAAAGCCACAGTCTCCATATAAATTTTTTACTTTGCTATTATCTAATACCCTGTCCAAAAACCTATCATATTTCAGTCGGTCTGCTTTATGCGGTAACATTTCCTCTAATTTTCCATATTTAGATTTTTCATCTAATATCTTCAATTTTAGCTGTTTCCCAGTTATTTTTTTTATCGATGCTGAAATAAGATCAACCACCTCCCCCCACCGCAGTTTATCATCTGAACACACATTATAAACTTGGCGGAAGGAATCAGAACCACTTGCAACGATGCATTCTAGTAATCTTGCCACATTATCCCCGTAGGTAAAACTAGTCATTTTTTCAAGCATCATGTTAGATAATACAATATACTTTCCTTGTATAAATCTATACAGCCAAACGTCCTGTTCCCATGTATCTAAAGGTATTCGGTTTACATTAAATGTGACATGAGGTCTAACTATTGTCCAATGCGTATAATTGGAATTAAAAATGATGTTTTCCATACGGGCTTTCTGCAAATGATAATATTCTTCTTCGCTTTTGGTTTCATCCCAAAACCTTAATAAATCCTCCTTTATAGGATTCTTGTTATCAGCATAAACTGCAGCCGTTGAAAAGCTGATGTAATGATTTGTCTGATTTACTAACTTTTCATAAGTATTATGAAACTTCTTTTCATTATGCCAAAGCAAGTCTATAATACAATCCCACTTTTGGCTGAACAATATATTTTGTGTACCGCTGTCAGAATATTCTCCGACAATTATTTGAACATTCTCAATTTCTTTTTTTCTTCTGCACAATATGTATACGTCATAATTTGGAGTTTCTGAGAGTCTCCTTGTTATGGGCAGTCCTATAGTGCCTGTACCTCCTAATATTAAGATTTTTTCTGCGTTTCAAAGAACTTATAATATTGGCAAGAGTTCAAGCAGTTATGCAATAGGTCATTATGTAATTTTGTCAAAGATCCAGGTTTTTTAATCAGAATTCCGCTCCCACCAATCATCAGCAATGGTTGAATATCTGTCATGAATCGATCACCTATTGATAGTATTTCGTTGGGCTGGACTTTGTAGTTATCAAGAATATATTGAAACGCCTTTTTTTTGTTAAACTCCATATCAATTTTATTTGAATCACTGCAAATAATTTCCCTGAAGTTTGTAACACTAATATCAAGATGCGCTAAAATTTTATAAACATTTTTTTTGGAATTACTTGTAAGCAATATCAAAATATAATTTTTTGTGAACTCTTCCAGTACAGAATTTACAGCGAATTTCTCTCTTGAAATAAAATTTTCGTCAAAATGTTCTTCTCTGAAGCTATTCCATTCTGCCTTATCATAACCAAGTTGTTCAAAAAACTCGGTGCATGATTTCGAATCCTCCCTTATCTCAGGATAGATGCCATTAGAATTAAGTAAAGAAGCAGCTCCTTTTTGGGAAATTTTTTGCTTGATAACTAGAAAGTCGCATTGCATCTGATAATTCATCGATATAACATCTTCCAAATCATATAATGTTCCATCCATGTCAAATACTATAACTTTATATTTTTTCATAATTAATCACCTATTATCGGCATTACATCATCGTCCATAAAATTTTCTATACCTGTAAAAAATAGTTTTAAAATACATTCTTTACACCAATTGGCCAATACATTATTATCATACTTTTGAAATGTATAGTCATTCATTTTATATATCCAAAAAATAAAGAGGGCAGCCTTAAGCTCTTTTTTTCCGACATATTGAGAAAAGAAATCTAGCATCTCGTTATATTTGTCATAGTTGAAAAAGCGTATGTCTTCTCTTAATTCTATAATAAATTGTATTACATATTCAAATGCTCTTGGCCCGGCGGCACCTCTAGGATCAATAGCAGTAATATGGTCACGATTCTTCAAAAGATTTCTTTTATGTAAATCTCTGTGTAAAAAATATTGGGGGGAAGTCTCGAAATACTTATCCCAAATAGCATATGCCTTTTGTTCCATAGACTTTCTGAATCCATACTCGTATGTGTATTTCCCGGCATGAGAAACATATTCTTTAAATTCCTGCATCACTGTAGGTATTTCATCTCTTTCCGAAATATATTCAATAGGGATGAGGTTACTGTCTATCTTATTATAAAATTCGGATAGCTTTTCATTATTATAGTTAAACCTAATTTGTATTCCTGGCTTAATTGTTTTTATTATGATTGCATTGTAATCTGCGTCATATCCTAACATCTCTGCCATTGTACCGTGGTTATAATACTTATAATAAAGCAATTCTTTTCGAAAGAAAAATTTATTTGGTGTAAATTTTATAATGATATCCCCGTACTTAGTTGAGTGAGCTTCATACACTATATTAGCTTCTGTTTGGTTATTTACTGAATGTGTAATAACACTATATTTTTGAGACAATTCCTTTATATAAGACTGTACATTTTCAATCCAAAGTTCTGTGTCTATTCCATAAGATGCCGAAACATATTTGTTGACGGTCTGAAGAGTTTTGTTTTTATCAGGATTTATTACAGCATCATTGTATAGAGTTTTTAATAGTTTCAAATCATGGGGATGAGTTAGTTTCATGGTATAAGGATAGTCAAAACAGTAAAATGCTTTGCAATCAGCTGGCATATTATGAAAAATATATTTTTCCTTATTCAGAAAATTAAAATTAGTATATAACATTTTAAAATTGTAGGCATCAGGTTCCATTACATTAAAAAAATCATCCCTGTCTACTCTGATCCCATCAAAACGGTGAAGCGCAGGGGCGAGTTTCCATGTTGTAAGAACAAAATCATTTTTGCCTATTAAGCGAAAGTATTTATCATATTGCTCACTAGTTGCAAGCGGACAGACCGCATTAGTTATAATAAGCTTTTCACAATCGTAATTATCATGAACAAATTGAATGCCATTTGCAACAGAATCAGGTCGGCTTGTTCCGCCTTGTACAGTAGGAACTCCATATCTTTCTTGACAGAAATCTACATATTGCTCAGAAGCAACAATGACAATTTCATCCACATCTCTTGATTTTCTGCATGCATCCATTACATAATCAATTATCATTCTTCCATCCATAAGGCAGTATTGTTTCGGACAATCAGCTCCGAACCGAGAGCCTGTACCTCCTGACATAACCAAAATTATATTCTTTGCATATCTATTCATCTATATGAACCCCTTTTTTTATATCATTTGAATTTTAATAGTATTTATTTCCATAATGTTCTTTGAGATATTTGTTATATGGTGTATATGGATCAAATATTATGGCTCCATGTGCGCTATTACCCATTACTATTTTGTTATAGTCTCCATATAGATTGGTAAGTACATCTGCATATCCGATCGGAACTGGAATATCCAGGAATTCGAAGGGCATCATTAAATAATTATCATATGCAGCTCTATCACGTAACAATCTCTTCCATGTACATCGAAAGCTTAGTAATGAAATCAGTTTCGTATCATCCTTGTTATAGATTTGACATTCTTTATCAAATTTGTCAAAAAAATAGCCCGAAATATACTTTGACATTCCAAAAGGAGTAAAGCCTAATGATATCAATTTTTTTACACAAGATGATACCGTTGTGTTAAAATTATGGTCATATTTACCCCTTCCAATAATATCTGCGGCATTCTTTAATTTGGATAATGTGTTTTTTTGTTTTTGAAACTTCAATTCATCATTTGGCACTCGATCCAGTGGAAAAATATCAATAAAAATTCCTTGGTTGAAAGGAACACTACTAGCTTCACTTTTTAAGGCACCCGTAGTTAAACTATTCCTTAGCTGCGCATGTCCACGCAAGCTGCATGGATCAGTATAATTTGTTTGAAAAAAATAAGGAGCCTTAAATTCATCTTGATGTTTACATAATTTAATGTACTCATTTCTATCCATTGCAATATCAATATCATCATCCCAAGGTATAAAACCTTTATGTCTGACTGCACCAAGAATTGTTCCACCATCAGCAAAATACTTAATTTCATATTTCTTACAAACTCTATCAAGTTCAACTAATAAATCCAACTCAACTGCCCAGGCAGCCTTTATTTCGTGTCTGACTGTATAGCCGCATCTTTCCTCCGTGTCAAGAAATCCATTAGGAAGATTGATTTTTATAGGCAGATTCATGATAATGTTTCCTCCTTAGCATCTTTCTGATCTATCTTTTCTAATTTATAATATCTCTATAAAGGATTAATTTTAGCTGCCGGCTTAGGATGGTCTCTTTGCTTGATATTTCTGTCATGCATTTGGGATGCCCGGATGTTAAGATGCCCATATGGGTTCCCAGTCCGGAATTTAAGATTAGTGCTTTCACAGATGATTCCTCCGTTATTATTTTTTGTTTAAGAATTAAAAATCTCTACTTTTTCTTTAATGCTATGCCTAGCTTCTTTCGAAGTTCCATAAGTATAGTTACCATAAATTTATCCTTCAGAACAATAAGAAAGAAAAGATATACGACACTGCCAGTTACCACCTGAAATCCTGTAAGAATTATTGAGCTATTTATTTTACTGCCCATTTGTAAAATTACAATCAACATGGTCATTCCTGAAATGAGTCTTTTCCAAGACATCTTTATGATCATGAAAAAGGAGAAATATCCCTTTGAAAAATGCACATATAAAACTGTTATAATAGTTTCTGCAAAAAGAGACGATATTACCGCCCCATAGCTCCCATATTTGGGGATTAATAAAATATTTAATAATAAGTTAGAACAAGTTCCTATAATTATAAATATTGTACTTTTTGCACGTAATCCAGCTGGCGTATAATATAAACTTCCTGCACAATTACTAATGCCAATAATTACAATTATTGGACTTAACAGATATAATAGGTATATAACATTATCATAACCGTCTCCAAAAAACCAGGGAACAAACCTATTTGTAATACCGATAATTCCAAATGAAATACCTAATCCTACAAGCAAAATATAATCTAGAGATTTTTCAATTTTGCTATGGATTTGCTCAAACTTGTTTTGAGCGAAGAGATAGGATATTCTTGATCCCATTACAGTATTTAAAGCAGTAAATGTAAGCATTTTAGCCATATTGATTATTTTGGTTGCCTGTTCATAATATCCATTTTCATATTCATTTTGTGTAATAATACCAATTAATGTTTTATCTAAAACAGTATAAATAGAGGTGGCTATAGTTGGAATAAAGTAAATTATTGTCTGTTTGAAATGTCGTTTGATTTTTAATGATTTATACCCAATCTTATCAATTAATTTAGGTAAATATAACCACATAGAAATGTTTCCAATTACTGCTGAACCAACAGTGATCAAGATATATAACCATAAATCATCCGCATCCTTTACAAGTACAAATAATAAGATAATTCCGGCAATTTTACAGACGGCATTTTTTTTGACAATATATCCATAAAGCTCTAAGCCGCCAAAAAACCATGATATATCAAATATTACTCCTACTATTTGCATTGACAGAAGTAAAAGATATATTCTATATTGCTGATAAAATATTATAATTATAAACCATAAAAAAAGTGTTGCCGTTGTTGTAATAATAACAAGTGCTTCTATTTCCCAAAATAACCGGCTTATTGTTTCTTTATTATCACGATATCTGGAAATTTCTCTATTTCCGTAGGATAAAACACCTAGTGCCGCAACCATTGTGAAATATGTAGCAAGTGAATTTGTATAGCTATAAATCCCTATAGTTCTGGCACCTAATACCCTTGAAATGTATGGAGCTGTCAATAATGGTGTAATCATCAATAGCGCTTGATATAGTGTACTATAAATAAAATTTTTACGAATAGTAATTTTTTGCATAAATTCCTTCCTAAGATGCTTATTTTTAAATTGTTATATTCCTTTAAATTTTATATAGCATTTCTGTGTTGTTTATAAATTCAATATATGGCTGCTCCGGTACAAAAAGAGTAGAACCATGCAATGAATCAGCATGTACTGGTTTCATATAGTTCCCGTATGTAATGGTAAGTATATCGTGATAATTAGATGTAACAGGAATTTTAAGGAATTCAAAATCTTGTGGAGGAGTCTTTCCTCTTGAATACGGCGGGAAATAAAAGTATAACCCTCCTCAAAGGGCATGGGTTCACCACATCCAATGCAGGCAATGAATTATCCCTTTACTAGATTATTGCCGTAACAAAATCATTCTATGTACTCAATTGGCGGATGAAACCATAGTCCACACCACATGCCCTTTAATATAATTTTTATCTTTTTCCCTCTATATGATTTAGTTGTGCGAATAACCCTCATAAATATTCCCGCCATACCGTAAATAAATCTCAATGTCTTTATGATTCCCTGCATTCGGAATGTACAAAAATCATTTCTTATAGAATAAAACATCCTTTCTATCCTGCTAGGATCTTCAACATCTTCAAATCCTACTGTTCCCTCGTTTGATTTCATTTTATGTATAACTTGGCTTTTGAAAGCAAAATAACAAGGAAATTTTTGAGATATTCTCATTGTATACTCCGTATCGTCTCCCCAAATAAAGTAATCTTTTATCGGTAAACCGCAGTTACAAACCGCATTTCGATTTATTAATAATGAAACAAATGTGCTGCACTCACACAATAATCGCCCTTCCAAAAGGCCTTTTTTGTCACGGTTCCATTTTTTATCAACTGTATGCCAATTCATAACACATTCTTTTCCGTCAGTCCATAGTGCCAAACTTGATATCCATCCAAAATCATTACCAACACTGTCTTTAATTTCAAGTAACCGCATCAGAGAGTCTGGTTTCACAATAGTATCATCATCCATAATCCAAAAATAATCATATTCCATTTCATATGCTTTACGAATGCCGTAATTAAATCCTCCGCTCCCACCAATATTTTTTTGAGTATTAAAATACATAATATTTCTATTTTCCACTAATAAATCGTTTACTATGTTCTTGGTATCATCTGTACTCGCATTATCTATAATAATAATGTCTGTAGATACATTTGAATGACTTAACGCCAAAATACATTCCCGAAGCAATTTACTCCGATTATGTGTAACAACTACCGAAACAACTTTATTCATTTTATCTTACCTCCATATTTCTCCTTTCGTATTTGTTTGATTTTTTCAGTACATATTTCTTGAGTTAGAGAAGCAAGATCTATTGCTTTTTTATAAAAGCGAGTATTAAAATAATACTTCCGGGATGATCATACATCAAAAATGATTCTAGAATTTCATCCCATCCATAGTAACCTTCTTTCAATTTTTCACGATCAAATGTAGTAAGTAGATCACAATCTTTCAACTCAATTAACTTATTGCATAATCTTCTTATTTTTTTGGTAATATATAATCACGGTCATTCTTAGCAATCCACATCTATTATAAGTTGATATAACTATACTTAATATATTTTATAAGGCATTTTTAAGGCTCCTTCTATTTAAATATCAAAAAAGGTTTTATATGGAAAAACCTGTTCATTTCCTTGAATGGCAATTTGATATATCCAAATTATATACATGAGTACAATAATGAGTCCTGTTGCCAATCTTCTTTTTTTGATATTAAGTGATACCAAATAGTTAGGTAATGCTAATATTTTGAAATATGCAAAGTAAATACTTACTCTATACAATGTAGAAGAATATATTCTTAATTCTGACATGATCATATCAATAATCATAATAACGAAAAGCATATAATTTTCATTTTTATCTCTTTCGTACTTTTTCCAATTAATAAGAATAAAAATAATAAAGGGCAGTCTTACCAATATGGGATTGACTTGGATGCCTCCTGAGTATTTAACTACATATCCAGAATATTTCTTAGTAAATTTTGATATAGGAACAACTAAATCAACCAATTGATCAAAAAATATAACAGATAATATCATAACAAAAATAATAAGTCCTGTTTTAATAAACGAATCCAATTTCTTATTATTTTTTCCCAAGTATACCTTATTATAGTAAATATTTAAAGCCGGAAGCAACATTCCAATAATCCCTGTCAAATGAAATCCCATTGATATGATGATTATTATAATATACTTTACAATCTGCTTCTTTTCAGAAAGAATATATCTAGAAGCATAAAAAATTATTGCCATTGCTATAGACTGTCTCATAAGATTAAAGCTGATAGGAAGGAACATGCAATTAAAAATAAAGATACCAACCCACATCTTCCTGTCATATCTATAATCATAAAGTCTTAATACAACGAGGGAGGAAATAATAAATTCAATCATAAACATCCATATACGAGGTGTCTCACATACTGCTGCAAATAAATAATTAAACAACAAATATATTGGTTCTATCAAATGTGAAATAAGATAAAAATAGGCAAAAAAAGAATGCCTTTTAGCTTCTTGAAAAGCAGGGATAACATAGTATGATATATCAGTACCTATGGTATAGTCACGGAAGTATGCTAATAATGAAAATAGGACAATTACCAAAAACAATAAGAACTTTCCATATCGCCTGTTTTTTTTATGAGAACTTATAATCAGCTTATTTGCTGTATTTGTCATAAAGCATGTGCTTATCATACAAAGTGTGTACATTTTATATTTCTCAAACTTTCTTTCAAAGTAAATTATATTTTCATTTTTTTATACTTCTTCTAAAAAGAAGTTGTTTTAGTCCTTGATTAATCCCAATATATTCTGTGAAACTGTTAAAATAATAGACAGTATTATGTCTTTGCTCTGTATTAACAACACGAAGTTCCTTTACTCTTACATCATTTTTAATAATCCACACAGTTAAAAGCCTTTCTGAAATATAACCAAAAACTCTAGCTTCTTGCGGACTATAATTTTTTATGTTTATGCGTTTTTCCACTTCAAATAATATGTCAAAAAGCCATTTTGAATATTGGTTATATAATGACGCTTTTGCGATAAACATATTTCCAACATATCCCCAACAGCCATCCATAAACTGATCAAATGAATCTAAATATTCCGGATATATCTCCCGTATAACCTCCCGAGTTGTTTCTAGATCCTTTTCATATCCACAATCCAGATATGCATTTTTTACACCTCTGTATGAATATGTTTTTTTGGATACAATCGCATCATATTCATTTGAGAACAATATATTTTTTATATATTTTGTATCAATAAATCCATTTACAGAAACGGAAAGATTTTTTTTTGTAAAATATCTTCTGTAATGGCATAACCCTTTAATATCAGCCAAAGAATCATTTTTCCATATCCAATATTGAGCTGTAAGCTCGCAGTAGCTACAATTTTTATCTGCGATGTTGTTATAAGTATTGTCTTTCAAATAGTTGCAGTCAGAAGCATTATGCAATAATTTACCTACAGCAATAGGAATAAAATTTTTTTGTTCACATATTTGATTAACTAACTTTTTATGGGTTACAACATAAATGTGTATATTGCAATTTGTTTGCTTATGCATGTCTGCGACCTCGAAATTGTGTGTGTCGATATAGAAATAGCATTATATTAAAACCAAAATAAGATGTCACTGCACCTATTCTTGCTTTTAATCTCCCGTGCCTATTTAATATTACATATTTTCTTATTTTTAATATTTCACTCCAAATAAAATTTTGTTCTTTCTTATATTCAGAAGATGTAATTTGAAACAAAATATTACATAATGTACAGAAATATCTGCTGTCAGCATCTGGACATAAATTAGGATATTGGACTTTGATATATTGATTTAAATCTTTCATGTGGTATATAGCATCCATTTTCTCTATTTTAAATTTTTCGTATTGTATGCTGTCGTTTCTTTGAAAATAATAATAATCTATATTATCAATTATGACTATTTTACTACATCTGGAAATTGCTTGTGTTGTCACGGGAATATCTTCATACAATTTTCCTACGGGATACTGTAAATCCTTTATAATATTTTTGCGGTACATTTTCCCACATGCAGATGTCTCAACACCCTTCTGATTTAATAATTTTTTAAAGCAATCTTCTACAGTCACAACTTGCATATTTAACAATGTATTAATTGGAGATTTTTTAATTTTACAATTTTTTTTAACGTTTTCAAAATTACTTATTGCTAAATCTGCTTCTGATGAACGGATAGCGTTGTACAAGTTTTCTATATAAAATTTTGAAATCCAGTCATCACCATCAACAAATGTCACATAGATACCTTGAAATGTTCGCAGGCCTTCATTACGAGCATCGGATAATCCACCATTTTCTTTGTGTATTACTTTTATTCGTTTATCTTTATTTGCATATTT
This sequence comes from uncultured Dorea sp., assembly GCA_948602995.1. Taxonomy (GTDB): domain Bacteria; phylum Bacillota; class Clostridia; order Lachnospirales; family Lachnospiraceae; genus CAPEBR01. The sequence continues at coordinate 88,930 of CAPEBR010000010.1, read as the reverse complement.
TTCACATATAATTCCACAATTATCAGGAGATCCATCATTAACCAAAATAATTTCCAGGTTTTTATATGTTTGATTTAGTATACTATTTATGCAACGACTAATATATTTTTCAATTCTATAAACTGGTACAATCACACTAATTAAAGGATTATTAGTATAAATTTTCATATAGTCCCCCGGTATATTTTTTGATATTTTTCTGCCATAATTTTTGTGTTATAATGCTGTAGTATATCTTTATAAGCTTTATTTATAAATCTTGTTTTTTTATCTTTTTGCGCAATGCTTATTGCATTAATGTAATCATCTATATTATCACATACAAGCCCATTTTCATTATTATGTATTACATCACGATTCCCGATTACATTTGATACAATACATAATTTTCGCATATACATTGCCTCTAACAAACTCATAGGTAATCCTTCCCAAAGAGACGTAAGCAAAAAAATGTCAGAAGACATTGCATATTGTAATGCTGCCAGTCTATCAACCCATCCAGTTATCTTTATATTAGGGGCCGTTAATACATTCCTCAGTTCTCCATCCCCAATCCATAAAAAATTAACAGAAGGTAAACCTAGAGCAATTTCGTTAAAAAGCTTTGGATTTTTTTGATAACAAATCCTGCCTAATGTAAATACGGTAAATTGCTTATTTGGAGTAGACTGTACAGAGTCAATAAGAAATTGTAACTTTTGTATATTAATACCATTATTGACATATTTAGCCCGTTTGGTAAATTTAAGTGTTTCAATATGTTCACCTTTACTGCAACTAATAGTTGTGCATGAACGTCTGGCAGACACTAGTTCAATTGTTTTAAAAGTCAACCTTTGCAAAAACCCATAATTACTCATCAAAAAACTATATCCATGCGGTGTATAAAACATGGCTATCCTTTTTCCATTAAAAGCCCAACGTCCTAATATGCCAGCTTTGCTACTATGTAAGTGGATAATATCTGGTGAAATTTCATCGGCAATTTTTTTTATCTCAAAAAAAGCTTTTATATCTTTCGGCAGATTAATAGAGCGCGTAAAATTTTTCACACTGATAAGTTTTATTCTACTATCAAACTGCTCCTTATAATTAACAGGAGTCTGCGGTCGAATTGCATATGCAATATATATATCATAAATCTCAATCAGTTCATTTGCTAAGTCCAGTATATATGTGTATATGCCTCCACCCATTGCTTCAATAACAAATAGAAGCTTTTTTATATTTTTCATTGAAAATTACCTCAGTGAGCTTTTTATTCGAGCGTCTGTTTGAATATATTTGAAGCAGTAATATATTGGGGGTTAATTACATTTTTAAATTGCAACAAATTTCCAAATCATTCCTTCAAGGGACCATGAAGTCATACTGTTGTTCACTATTATCAATTTTGCAGTATATTGATGAGAATCTCACTCAACGCCTAATTGATCACACCGATAATTGTCAAATGGAACACTGAAGCCACATCCTTTTACTTCAAGAATGCTGTCTGCATGGAAAGCCTCCCGTTGGATAACAATGGAAAGAGGAATCAACAGGGCAGAGACGGTATTGTATGTTATGGCAGATAGATTGGGGGACTTAGGAGAGATGGATGAATTAATGAAGGTGATTGGCATGAACAGGGCTTGGACAGAAACTGATAAACAAGGGAAAAGAAGAAGGAAAAGCAGAGAGAAGAGCTGAACGGAAGGCAGAAGGGAGAGCCGAAAAATTGTAGATGTGGTCTATGAATTCGGCCTGTTTGGAGGTATTTTTTCAGACTGCCTGCAAGGGAAATTGGATATATCTTTTCAAAAAGCCCGGGAGTATTTCAATATGTTCAGAAAGCAGATATCATAGGCTGATGGAGCAGGTTTAATCATGAGTTCCTCCCAACTTATCATCGCACAGCTCAGAGATGGTTAGGATCTTTAACCAGATTCGTATATAGCCCACATCTATAGAATTTCTATTATAGTTTTTCCACGAATTCATTTGCCTGTATGTGCACAAATGGCATTATGTCAAGTGCGATCGCATCTTTAAGGGAATATGCAATTTGTAGCATAACTTCATCCGGATCAGCAATTCTCACAATTACACCATCTTTTGTGATTCCAACCAAAACAGTGCCTCCATCTGCATTGGCAAAAACTCAAGCCACACTCGTTAAGAGACTCCTTGCTCATTTCCTTCGTCACAGAAATCTTAAGCTCATCCGACAGCGCCGGTATCTTCTCTTTATAAGTCCTCTCTCTTTAATCATCTCCCATTACCACCATGCAATAAGTTTAAGCCAGGGAGAGGCAAAAATGTTGATCACAAATTACATCATTTATTTGAGCCTGAACTTCATCACACGGAATGGATGCAGACGAGTATCTGTCAAGAATGAAGCGTACAGACAGATTTTCTCCTGTTGTGACTGTTGTTGTCTATTATTCCGAAAATCCCTGGGACGGAGCTACCACCTTGCACGAGATGCTTCGTATACCGGAAGAGTTCGCGGCATATGTGAATGACTATAGGATGCTGTTGGTTGAAGCGCGAAAAAATAATTTTGTATTCCATAATATAGACAATATTGATTTCTTCAATCTCATGGAAATTATTTTAGACAGACAGCTTTCTAAAAATGAGGCTAGAAAAAAGGCCAAACAATATAGTGAAGAACATCAGACCGGTAAATCTGTAGTAATGGCTGTTGCCGGAGCCACAGACAGTAAAATTGATTATCAGGCTTTTGAGAAAGGGGATGGGCATATGTGTACTTTATTTGAAGAAATTGCAAAAGAAAGCGAATCTAAAGGCAGGGCTGAAGAAATTATAGATTTGGGCTTTGAATTTGGTCTGTCAGAAGATGATATTCTAAACCGTCTGCAAAAGAAGCTTGATGTTCCTTTTCAAAAGGCTCAGGAATATTTGAATATGTTCAAGAAACAGACTATATAATTTGAGTCTGTTAATGTATGGGTATTCTCCGTACATTAACAGACTTTTTCTTATATCGTTCTACTTTTCCGCTATTTTTAAAGTCACCCATCTTTCTGAATAAATGTCCTTGGCTTGCTGATATGATTGTTTTTCAACAAGATTCTGCCTGCACGATGGTTCTGAACATCCCTTTTTAGTATGTGTTCCTGACATGGATATTTTTACGGAGGGAAACACTTTTGCAGACGCTACTGAAATGGCCAGAGATGCCATAGGGGCAGCTGGAATTTCAATGGAAGATTATAGAGAAGAACTCCCTGAACCCTCAGAACAATTAGCAGCTATCGAAAAAGTAAGGCATGTTATAAAGGAAGCTGATTTTTCAAAAGGTATGTTGACTTATGTCGATGTTGACTTCTCCGAGTATAGAAAAAAGGTTGATGCAAAAACTGTTAGAAGAAATGCAGCGCTTCCAGGCTGGTTAAATTACGAAGCAGAACATGCAGGAATTAATGTGTCAAGAGTGTTACAAGAAGCATTGATGGATGTGCTTAAGGAATGATGCGTTGCTGTCGTGAGGTAACAACCTTATAGTTTCTGTAGGGATGGAGGATGAACTTTACCAGCTTCTCTGAAAGGCGGTTTTCAAGTCTGCCGCGCCGTACCAGGTACTCATAAAACACTATGACCATATCTATGTTCTCATTAATGGTCCGGACTGTGCGGGCAGCTTCAAAACGGATTGGGATCACCTTCCTGAGGATATCCGGATTCCGGGGCCATGCGATAAACTCGGAAATATCATCGATCGTGACCGTCCCATAGTTTTTGCCCGCCTCCTGCAGATACGTATAGTAGTTCTGCAGCTGATAGCAGTTCAATCGCAGCGTATTCCTTGCTGTTCCCTGATTATCCCGGAACTTAAAATAATCCAGCACCTTGTGTATGATTTCAGTTTTGCCTCTTATACAGATATCTGAATAAACCAGCCTCGCCGATGGAATTTTTGCATTCCCGAATTATTTTCTTAAGATCTGCGCAGTCAATTCTCTCGCTTCGCTAGAGCAGCCCCTGCGCAGATGACGGGAATGAATTCTCAAACATGCTCTAGATCGTTACTATATTTTTATATATTCCTCAATTATACACTCATGCTTTTTTTCTCCGGAATTTTTATTATAATTAATCCCTACCAAAAGAATATTCCCGGTATACTCCTTAATCCATGATGCATACTGCCTGTCTTTTATCTGCTGAATAGCGCCCTCTGCAGATTTATCCCATTTTAATTCAACAATCAAAGCAGGCCTGTCAATGTTTCTCTTTGGAAGATATACAACATCTGCGAATCCTTTCCCAGAGGGCAGTTCCATGACTGGATTCATATAGTATACCTTTGCACTATAATATGCCATAAGAATTGTACATGCCAGTGAATTCTCATTATTATATTGCAAGGTTGATGACGTTTCACTGTGGATTGCGTCAATTCCCTTTGCCACTGCTGCCGCATCCATCTCCCATGTACTTTCCAAAAGACCCTCCGAAGAATTCAGTGCTTGAATGAGCCCATCCCACCCGGGTTCGTCCACTGCATTCAAAAACTCCTGTTCTATTTCTCTGTTTGGAATAAATACTTCACTGGTTTCACTATCGTAGGTCAGATAGCCAAGATGTAAAAGCAGCGTGAGCACGTCATCCTTTGTCTTAAATGTAGTCATATCGTTCTGAAACTTCCGGGTATTGATCCTGTAATGTCCATTCCCAAGCATCATAGTAATAGCTTCCTTAAGACCGTCAAAATTCAAATCAATATATACTTTCAAAGCCTCATAGGTCTCGGTTCCCGTCCAATAACTCTGAATCTCCGCCCAGGTCAGCGCATCAATAACAGATTTCGGATTATACAGATGCAGTCCGCCAGCGCGGTATCCGTCATACCACTTTTTTATTTCTTCAAAATCAGCATGATGTTTTATACATTCATCCTGAACTTCCTGCTCCGTAAAACCAAAATATTTTTCAACTTTCTTAGGCGAAATCATGGAGTATTCATCAAAAATATTAATTGCCGAATGATCTCCATATTTCTTAATCGGAAGAATTCCGGTCATATATGCCAGTTCAACATAGTCCTGTCCCTTAAACAGCCCCCTCAAAAAGTCCAGATACTCCTTCTGCACATCTTTACGCTCTGTGGTAAGCCGGAATACACAGTCCCATTCATCTATAATAAAGATAAAACCATCTTCTGTACGGGCATAAATCTGTTTTAAAACATTAGGCAGCCCATACTGATCCACGGTAAAATAGCCCTCATATTCCTTTTGAAGCTCTGCGATCACTCCCTGCTGTATTTTATCAATAAATATATCCAGGTGTGATTCATTAAATAAAAACTGCTGTATATCCAGCCGGATCACATTATGACGGTTCAGATGCTCTTCAAAGGAAATGTCCTCCTTAACTTTTAAACCAGTAAATAATGATGCGGAATCACATCCCCTGCTGTAATATGCAGTCAGCATGTCCGCGGCCATGGACTTTCCAAAACGGCGCGGACGGCTAACACACATATTCTTCCGTGATGAACGGAGAACGCTGTTCGTATATGAAATCAAATTGCTTTTATCTATATAAATGAATGAATTTACTGTTTCTCTAAATAAACTGTTCCCCGGATTTAAATAAATACTCATGCTCTGCACCTCCTCCATTATCTTTGGCGATAAACAACCGGCCTCAGCCCGGTTGCTGCCTGCACTGATCTTCACTACATCATTACTACTGATTATTAGACCAAGAGTCCTCTAGCCCTGTTTGTGGGTCATCCGGAATCCTATAACTGCTTAAAGCATTCATATCTACATGAAAAAATTCATTCAAAATATCTATGCTTCGCTTTTTCTTTCATACTATCACAAATGCCGGGAATGGTAAAGCTTTCACTCCGTTTTTATGCCTTCAAAGTCCCTTGAAGGAATGATTTGAGAATTTGATTTTTTGACATTTGCCCCAATGACACACGATTTGTTTTGCAGAATTGGCATATGGTGAGGTGAAAACTCATGCAGACAAAACTAAATAATGCATATTTAATCATTGCTCATAATAATTGGGAACAGGTCAGACTCTTGATTCGATTGTTGGATTGTAAATATAATGACATTTTTATCCATGTGAATTCTCATGTTGAGATGCCAGATCAAAATTCTCTGATAGAATGCGCTAACGAGTCAAAGGTTTTCTTTTCTAAAAGGACAAAAGTTGTTTGGGGAGAATATGGAATATTTGCTGCAACAATACTGCTTCTAAAAAAAGCCCGTGAAAATCGGATATATGATTATTATCATCTGATGACTGGGTCTGATTTGCCATTGCAGTCAAACAGTGTGATACAAAAATTTCTACAGGATAATCTATACAACAATTCCAGTAGTGAAAAATTAAGATCAAATTTTCTTGGAGGAGGATATTTGCAGGATTCCAAAATGTGCGCACGCATTACGCAGTATAATCTATGTGTACCATTATGGAAACACAAATATCCATTTGTTGAGTTTTTGGCAAGAAAAACTAATAGGGCAGGGTATTACATACAGAAATTATTTCGTGTGAATCGTTTGAAAAAAGTGGACATTAAATTGGCTCATGGGTCATCATGGTGGATGATAAGTGATGAGTTGGCGGGATATATATTAGACAAGGAGGAATGGATAAAAAGGTATTTCTCCATGCATACATTCTCGGCAGATGAGTTTATCGTGCAGACACTAGCATTGAATTCCATGTTTAAAGATTCAGTGTATAAGCCTCAAAAAGGGAAAAGAGGAGAAGCCAATATGTGGGAGATTGATTGGAAACGTGGAGATGGAAAAGGCTCTCCACATATCTTTACGATTGAAGATAAGGATATGCTGCTTCAATCTCCAAACATATATGGGCGGAAGTTTGATATTCGTGTTGATCGGGAAATTGTGGATATTATAATACAGAAAATAAGGCCAGAATTGATTAACGAAATGACTGGGGAGGCAGTAGTATGAAAGCTGTTATTTTGGCAGGTGGGTATGGCACTAGAATATCAGAAGAATCTCAGTTCAAGCCGAAGCCGATGTTGGAGATAGGAGGATTGCCAATCTTATGGCATATCATGAAAGAGTATTCCTATTTTGGCATTAATGAATTTATTATTTGTGCCGGATATAAGCAACATGTCATCAAAGAATGGTTTGCAGATTATTTTCTTTATACATCAGATGTCACGTTTGATTTTACCAAAGGGAATGAAATAATTGTTCATGATAAACATGCTGAAAAATGGAAGGTAACTGTTGTGGATACTGGGCTTGATACTATGACCGGCGGTCGTGTAAAACGGATTAAAAAATATGTAGAAAATGAGCCGTTTTTTCTTACATATGGGGACGGTGTATCTGACGTAGATATAGCTGCTCTCCTCGAATTCCATAGAAAACATGGAAAACATGTTACTCTTACAACAGTCAGTGTAGAGCAGTTGAAGGGTGTATTGGATATTGATGAATGCAATACAATTACTGCTTTCCGGGAAAAGGATAATGAGGACGGAACTGTTATCAACGGCGGTTATATGGTCTGCAATCCCGAAATATTTAATTATTTGGAAGATGATGACACTGTGCTTGAGAAAACACCTATGCGGAGATTGGCTGAGGATGGACAGCTTAAGAGTTTTTACCATAGAGGCTTCTGGCAGTGTATGGATACAAAGCGTGAAAAGGACAAGCTAGAAGCGATGTGGGCGGCTGGAGAGGCACCGTGGAAGTTATGGATGGATTAGGAATATTAAAATCGACAAGAAAATTATATGAGGGATAAACAGATGGATGTACTGAGCTTTTATAACGGCAAAAAAGTATTTGTGACGGGGCATACAGGGTTCAAGGGTTCTTGGCTCTGCAAGATGTTGGCAAATGCCGGGGCAAAGGTTACAGGATATAGTTTGGAACCACCCACAGAGCCAAACCTGTTTGAGATAGCAAAGATAGAGAACGACATAAATTCTATTATTGGAGATGTGAGAGAACGGGATGTACTGAAAGCTGCTTTTGATACCGCACAGCCTGAAATCGTATTGCATCTTGCAGCACAGCCAATTGTAAGGGACAGCTACAGGGATCCTGTTTATACATATGAAACCAATATTATGGGAACTGTAAATATTTTAGAATGCGTACGAAAGAGCTCTTGCGTGAAATCCTTCTTAAATGTGACTACGGATAAGGTCTACGAGAATAAGGAATGGGAGTGGGGCTATCGTGAAAACGAGCCTTTGGACGGCTACGATCCGTATAGCAATTCCAAGTCCTGTTCGGAGCTTGTAACTCACAGCTATAAAAGCAGTTTTTTCAGTAACGGTTCTGTGGCGATCTCCACAGCGAGAGCGGGTAATGTTATCGGAGGCGGGGATTTTGCCAATGACCGCATTATACCGGATTGTATTAGGGCGGCGATGAGGAACGAGAACATTATTGTTAGGAACCCTGTTTCCACACGGCCTTATCAGCATGTTCTTGAGCCATTATATGTCTATCTAATGATTGCAGCAAAGCAATATAGAGATGAAAAATACGCTGGCTATTACAATGTGGGTCCCGATGATATGAATTGTTTCCAAACAGGAGCGCTCGTAGATTTATTTGTCAAGCACTGGGGAGAGGGTCTTAAGTGGGTTGAACAATACGACGGCGGACCTCACGAAGCAAACTTTTTGAAACTAGACTGCTCCAAACTAAGAAATGTGTTCGATTGGAAACCACATTGGAATTTGGACACAGCAATTGAGATGACCGTGGAATGGAGTAAGTGTTGGATTAATGGCGGAGATGTTAGAGCCTGTATGGACAAAGAGATAGAGAGATTTCTTAGAGATATATGAGCCGTCTGAGATTATGTGAAACTATATAAAATCAACATAAACGGAGGATGCCGGATGCCGTTCAGATTTAAGAAGACTGAAATTGAAGGAGTTCTTATCATAGAGCCACATATGTTTACGGACGAGCGTGGTCTTTATAAAAAATACTATGAAAAAAATATATTTGCAGAAAATGAGATAACATCTCGTTTTACTGAAAGCAGTGACCTGCTTTCTAAAAAAGGTGCATTGCGTGGCCTGCATTATCAGACAAAAGATCCACAGGCAAAGCTTGTCCACGTAGTATCTGGCGTACTTTTTGATGTTGCTTTGGATCTTCGCCCATATTCTAAAACCTTTGGAAAGTATCATACTGAATTAATGAAAGCGGAACAGCACAGGTCGATTTATATACCAGAGGGATTTGCGCATGGATTTATATCGTTAACAGATGACACGATTTTCTCTTACCAATCTACTGGCAGCTATATCCCAAAGGCGTGCGGAGGCATAAGGTGGGATGATCCAGAATTGGCAATTCCATGGCCCCTCAAGGCGTATAGCATAGATCGTGTTATTGCAACGGAGAAGGACCAGAACTGGCCTACGCTAGCAGAATATATGGAAATAATGAAGGTAGAAGTATAAAAACAATGTGTAGCATATTCAGAGTCAAGTAAATAGACAGGTGTGAAATGAAACTATGAAAAAGGCAATTGTAACTGGTGCAACAGGATTTATAGGTAAGTTCCTTGTTCGCGAATTAGTCAGGCAAAATGTTGAAGTGATCGCTGTAATAAGAAAAAATAGTAAAAATCTAAAAAATTTATCAGGGCTTCCAGTTCATATAGTAGAATGCGATATTTCAGATTTGAAGTTTCTTCCTATACTGTTAAAAGGCGCGGCTGTAGGAGAGGGATATGCTATAGAAGACATTGAAGCTGTTTTCCACATCGCGTGGCAAGGTGTTTCTGATATGGATGCAAGAGATCAGCTCGTACAAATACAAAACCTGCAGTCTACTCTCGACTTGATTGATGCAATGCATGAGATGGGGATAGGCACATTCGTTGGCTGCGGTAGCATGCATGAAGCAGAAGCCCTTGTGGAGATGTCACAGGATAAAGTCGTAACCCATCTCGGATTCATGTATAAGGCATCAAAAACAGCAGCTCATTGGATGGGCAAGGCAAAGTGTGGAGCCTATGGTATACGATTCTTTTGGCCATTGATTAATACTTATGGAGAGGAAGAAAGGTCAGAAAGGCTTATCAATACAGTGATTGGAAAGATATTTGATGGCAAGTCACCAAGTCTTTCTACTGGAACACAGTATTATGATTTTGTTCATGTTGCTGATGTGGCCAGGGCTTTATATTTGATTGCAGAAAATGGCATAGATGGCACTAATTATGTACTGGGTTCTGGCAGTGCAAAACCTTTGAAAGAGTTTTTGAAAGTGGTAGGAGATATTGCAAACCAGATGAACGGTGGGACAACTGTTCCACTTGGATTTGGAAAGATTACAAACAATGTTATAAGTCTTCCGCCAGAAACATTTGATGTATCTGCTCTACAGAGAGACACAGGATTTGAAATTTCAATACCTTTTGAAAACGGAATAGAACGGACAGCAAGATGGATTATGGAAGAAATGAAAGGTGAAAAACTTTAAAAAGAGAAAAGACCACGAAAGCAGCAGTTAATAAAACTCGGAGGACATAAAGCAGCTAAACGTGGAGGATTTATACAATGGATATTTTATATACAAGTAGCGATAGTTATGCCTTCCTGACAGGAATCTCTATACTATCTTTATTAAAGAATAACAAGTCATCTAAGAAAATTAATATCTATATCATGGATAATAAGATTTCTAATGAGAATAAGAAAAAACTTATCCAGACTGTTCAAGCATATGAGAGAAATATTTCATTTGTTCCCATGCCTGACATGACTAAGCTAACAGGTCAGATGATTGACACGCGCAGATGGAATATCAGCACATTTGGACGGCTGTACATGGCGAGCGCTCTTCCAGAATCAGTCCACACAGTTCTTAATATAGATTGCGATACAATCATCATGGACTCCTTAGAGCCCCTTTGGGATGTGGATCTTACTGGCAAAGTGTTTGGCGGGATGTTGGAGTGCATGAATGACCGCTACAGGAGAAATATCAGTATGGATAAAGGCGAGCCATATCTGAATGGCGGAATTGTATTCATGAATTGTGATGAAGTTAGAAGACATGGATATGAGGAAAAATTCACAAAATATATAGGCTGTTATGGGAGTAGTCTTGCGTATCTTGACCAAGACGTTTTGAACAGTGTGGTTCCGGCAGAAAAAAAGGCTGTGTTACCAATGCGTTATGATGTGCTTTCGTTATATTATTATGCAAATTATGAGCAAGTATTGAAAATAAGAAGATCGAACAATTTCTACTTAAGAGAGGAATTTGAGGATTCGGTTAAGAATCCCGGGCTAGTTCACTTTACTACCTGTTTCCTGGACGGGCTTAGGCCTTGGATTCATGGCAACAAGCATCCATATAGAGAAGCGTTTCTTGCACTTAAAGAAGATTCTCTTTGGAAAAATGAGCCTTTGTGGGAAGATCAACAAAGCAAATTTATTAAATTCCGTAATTTTTTAATACGGAAAGCCCCAAAAGCACCATTATTTGCTGTTGCATCCATTCTTCATGGAATTATTGTTCCTAACAGAAACCTTCAAAGAATGCGAAAGTCAAGAGGAAAGACAAATGCTTGGAAAAAAAGTTAAACATAGGATCAGCTTCAGCATTATTGTTCCTGTTTATAATGTAGAAAAATATCTTCCACAATGCATTGAAAATGTCCTTTCACAGACAATAGAAGATTTTGAGGTTATCCTTGTGGATGATGGGTCACTGGATGGATGTAGAAATATCTGCGATCAATATGCATTGAGAGATAAACGGATTAAAACAATACACAAAAAGAATGGCGGTCTTTCCAGTGCGAGAAATGCTGGATTAGATATGGCGACCGGGAAATATGTAATATTCTTGGACAGTGATGATTTTTGGGATGACTGCCGGGTATTGGAGGAGATTGGAAAACGATTGGATGAAACACAAGCAGATGTATTGATTTTCCCTGCCAAGAGATATTATGAGGCAGATGGAAGCCATACGAATATTTTAAACATGAATGTAGAACGCTCTAGAGTAATGGATAAAGAATTAGACTCTGCAATTATATATTTACTTGAGAACAATATTTATCGTGCAGCTGCCTGGAATAAAGTAATCCGCAGAAAGCTAATTGAAGTACACAGTATGCGCTTCAAAGAAGGCTATCTAAGCGAGGACATGGACTGGTGTGGAGATTTGCTCTTGTACGCTAAACGGTTTGATTTTTATGATATTCCTTTTTACTGTTATCGCCAACAGAGGAGCGGCTCTATTACATCGGAAAAAAACGAAAAACTAGTAGCGGACAAGCTATATATGTGTAAAAAGGGCTTGAAGCAGTCTAAGGAGTTGGAACCAGATAAGGGAAGACTGCTGGCATCTTACTATGCATATGAATATTCTGTTGCATTGGGGTTATCTTTTGGCATAAGGAATAGAGAATTGCTAGAGCAGATGAAGGCATTGCAAGAGCTCCTCAAATACGATATCAGTAACAAAGTGAAAAGCGTAAATAAGCTGAAAAAATTAGGGGGATATGAACTAACTAGAATGGCGCTTTGTTTCTATTGTAAAATTAAAAGATAAAGCTAATATTGTGTTTAGCAAGTCAGAAAATAGTCGGGAAGAGGGGATTGAATCATCTATAATTAGAATATTGGATGGAAATGATACAGGACGAAGAGATGTTGCAGATGCTACACAAATGGATAATAGAACTGATAAAGCGCCAGATGTACCAGAGCCGGGGGGGGGGATAAAACTATATTGGATATAATACCTTCGGATGTTTGCAACGTTTACTGTCGTGCTTCTGCACATTGTGATGACGCTGCCGGCAAACCATCAGTCACAAGATATACTGACATTAATCCAGTCTATTGGAATATTCTTATTTTTCAAGGAACTACAAAACAGGAGTATTTTGAGTTGGGAAAGAAGCAAAAAGATCTATAATATAGGACGGTGGAAAAAACTTGTCTAGATAATGCCATCTGTCTGTCGGTGTAGCTTTGCAATCTACTTGGTTCATCCATTTTTTATAAACTTGATTTATAAATTGGTTAAAATCACTCCGCTTTCATATCCAATCGGGATAGGCATTACTGTGTTGTATATTATAGTGTTTATCCTGTCATGGATTGCAGCATGGGTATTAACAAAACTGCCGGGATTTAGGAAAATTATATGAGGTATATCTTGTTTTGTCAAAATTAAGAGATAAAGTACTTGGTACACTAATTAACCGCATGTGGTTTAAAAGACAGGAAGGTAAAAATGAAAGAAAAAATCAGCATCATTATCCCTGTATACGATGTTGAACAATATCTATCTAGATGTATTGAAAGCATTATTAATCAGACGTACAAAAATCTTGAAATAATATTAATTGATGATGGATCCACTGATAAATCTCCAGTGATCTGTGATACTTATGCAGAATCAGATTACAGGATAAAGGTAATCCATAAAAGTAACGGGGGATTGTCTGATGCACGTAATGCTGGATTAGATATTGCAACTGGCGAATTTATTATTTTTGTAGATTCTGATGACTATATAGAACTAAATTTATGCAAAAAATGTATGGAAAGTATTTCGGATGAAATTGATATTGTTGCTTATGGGTTTGAACGGTTTTGCGACGGTAATGACGCAAAACGCAAGGCTACTGTTGGAAATATAAGGAGAATACCGAATAATGAATTATTTAAGTACTATATTGACCGCCATCATCTTACACATATGGTTTGTGACAAAATGTTCAGAAAATATCTTTTTAAAAGCATTCGATTTATTAAAGGAAGACTTGCTGAAGATATGGCTATCTGTTATCAATTAATTGGAATGTCCAAAGAAGTAATTGTAATTGATGAGGTACTTTACAATTACTATACTCGTTCAGATAGTATTATGGGAACAGGAAGTCTTAAGTTGTGTATTGATGCTTATAAAGGAGAATGTGAGGCATACGATTATGGTAACCTTCATTTTCCGCAATTTAAAAAAAATAATGATACCAGATTTCTAAATCAAAGCATGAAGGTATATTTAAAACTTACAAAACTTTATAAATTGTCTGTGCAGGATGTAAATGTACAAATCGTTACTAATAATATTAAGCAGTTGAAAAAGAGAGGACTACCCCTTTCAACTTTAGGATTCTATACGGCATTTTATATCAACAAGAAAATAGCATGGATGCTATTTAAAGTTTTGAAGCTTACATAATCAACTAGTGAGGTATCAATATGGTTCCATATTATATTACTTTTTTTATTTCATGTATTTTTTGTTATTTAGGCGAACAATCAATGCGAAGGGGATTAATTGCTAAAGAGAACAACGCAGAGCATACGGTAACCCATCAATCCAAAAAAATAAACTTTAATATAAGACTAAGGAAAAGCCACAGACGATTTATTATAAAAAGTTCTTATTTATATTTTGCTTTGAGCATTTTGATGGTATCCTTACTGGCAGGAGTACGAGATTATTCTGTAGGAACAGATATTCGCGTTTATGGAAACGACCTATTCTATTATGCCAAGATGGTTTCTCTCCCAACTTTTATAGAACGCTTCCCATACATAGAAAATTTATATCTTGTACTGGTATATTTTTCTGCTTTTTTTTCTAAAGAGCCACATATATTATACTTCTTCACTGGATTAATAATATATTCCTTTATAATGGCAGGTATGCTAAAGTTTAAAGACCGAATTTCAATAACATTTTCTTGGTTTTGTTTTTTGTGCTTGCTGTATGGAGATACATTTAATGCAATGCGTCAGTGTCTGGCAATTGGAATCATTGTATGGACATTTTATTTCGCTGTAGAAAAGAAATATATCGCATATGTATTTGGCACTGTTGTGGCATTTTTCTTTCATAATTCCGCTATCATCGGAATAATTATTTTTGCTATTTACAAAATATTACAGATTAATAATAAACTATGGATGAAAATTTTGTTGGTAATAACCACAGTCGTGGGGCTAGCCTTCTTCAATGAGATATTGACGTTCCTTATGAATATGGGGATATTAGGGCTGAAAATGACAAGGTATTTCATTAGAGAAAGTTCCGGATTAAGTATACCTGCAATTTTAATACGCTTACCTTTCTTGATCCTTATATTAGTGCAAAAAAAGCAGTTTTGTTATGGCGAAAATAGCAAAAGTGGTTTAAAACCATTAAGTAATGAGGCTGAGGCTGATTTTTTTATAGTATTACTTTTTGCAGAAATGATATCAGTAGAATTAAGTTCTTTTGTTGCCTCATTATATAGAATTGCTTTATATTTTGTACCTTTTCGCTGTATGGCTTATGCACGAATATTTGCTGTGCAGAAAAAAGAGAATCGTTTTTTCTATGGAATACTATTAACTGTATACCTATTAATTATATTTATTTATCAAAATCAATTTAAGGGAAACAATGAGATATATCCATACATATTTGGCAAACTTTGAACTATAAAAAATCCAAAATTTTAGCGAGGAGAGCTCGGATGAATTTACATGCTGTAAAAAAAACAATAAAATCGGGTCCATTTGGGGGGATCGCGACATTGCTGGGAGATATCTATTCGGCTCCAATTAGCTTAATTTCTTTAATGATAAAAAGGCCAACTTCCCCAACCGCTATTTTGATAGGAACTCCAACTCATTATAATATAGGAGATCATCTGATCGCATACAATGCAAAATGTTTTCTCAAAAGAACTTGCAAATATGATTCTGTTATTGAGATACCTACTAGAATTTTTGCTCACAATACAAAAACCATTGCGAATATAATAAAGAATGATGTATCTATTTTTATTACGGGTGGTGGTTGGATGGGGGATCTGTGGCCAGATGACCAGAATATGCTCGAAAGAATAATAACAACCTTTTGCAACCATAAAATTGTAATTCTCCCACAAACTATATATTATGAAAATGCAGAAAAAAAATCAACACAGAAGATTATTAACAAAACTAAAAATGTGTTTTCGTCTGCAAGGGATTTGACCATTATATGCCGGGATTATTTATCATATAAAACTGCCCTTAGATATTTTGACATTCCGAATATAACAATACAATTAGGACCTGACATAGGGTTATACTCCTGCAAATATAAAATTGCTAATGAAAAAAATATTATTGCATGTTGTTTAAGAGAGGATCTTGAGTGCTGTTTAGATAAAGAGGAGATCATACGGGAAATTAAGCAATTTGCGGACAGCAAAAAATTTTATTTCCAAAAAATAAGTACAATTAATTCTCGTCCGATTCCTGTATGGTACAGAAAAAATATTATTAAAAATACAAAAAAACATTTTAGTCTTCCGGAAGTCATTGTGACTGACAGATTACATGGAATGATTTTTGCCGCAATAGTTGGAACAAAATGTATTGCATTAGATAATAAAACACATAAAGTCAAAGGCGTATACGAATTATGGTTAAAAGATAATTCAAATGTAGTGATGCTTGAGAATGAAAATTTTAAAGAGTTATTGATTAGAGAGTTGTCTGAAATGATGGAGTATAAACAGGGCGGATCGCAATGGCATGATATACTTTATTTGAAATTTAAAGAGATGGGCGAGGAATTCATGAAAAAAGCTATTTAAAACGGTAAAATTTTTAGGGGGAGAAGCTATGATAAATAAACCTAAAAGAATGATATTATGTGATTTTCCAAATAATAAGTGTAATTTAAAATGTGAATATTGCTATATTACGCAGCTACCCCAATGGTCCAGAATAAATGAAAAAGGAAAATATAGTGTAGAGCATATTGCAAAGTGTCTAAGTGTTAAACGTTTGGGAGGCTGTTGTATTATTAATATGACAGGTACTGGGGAAACAATGCTGGAGCCTGGGATTGTAAAATTATGCCGCCTCTTGCTTGAACAAGGCCATTATATTGAATTTGTTACGAATCTTACTGTTAGTAAAGTAGTGGATCAATTTATGGAGTTACCTGCCCATTTACAAAAACATATGGAATTTAAAATATCTTTTCATTATAACGAGTTGAAAAGATTAAACTGGATGGATAAATTCTTTGAAAATGTTGATAAAGTTCAAAAATCAGATTATTCTTTTACGTTGGAACTTATGCCTTATGATGATTTAATTCCTGAAGCAGATAATATATTGGCATTGTGCAAAGAAAAGGTGGGAGCGCCGTGTCAGGTTACTGTTGGACGTAAACACGGTGATAAATCCGCAGTAAGCTTACTGTCTAATTATGACAAAGAAGATTTTGCTGCTGTCTGGTCAAAGTTTGATTCATCAATGTTTAAATTTAAAATGGATCTTTTGGATGTAAAACGTAAAGAGTTTTGTTATGCTGGTGCATGGACATTGCGTGTGAACTTATACTCAGGTGAAGCCTCACCTTGTTATTCACAGCCTTTTAAACAAAATATATTTGATGATCCTTCCAAACCGATTAATTTTGTTGCAGTGGGTTGTCATTGTGCTATGCCTTTTTGTATTAATGGGCATGCACATATGAGTTTGGGAGTGATACCTGAATATAATGGACCCACATATGCACAAATTCGGAACAACACAAGAGAAGATGGCTCAGAATGGTTTTCAGAAGAATGTAAAGAATTTTTTAGCGGAAAATTATATGAAACAAATGAGCAATATAACGCATGGAAAAAGTTTTCTATCAATATTAGTTGGTATTTTAGAAGTTTTCTTTTTGCTTTAAAATACCCAAAAAAAATAATTCGATGGATTAAATTATATTTCTTTAAAAATAATAAATAGAATTATCTGTTAGGAGGTAATAAAAATAACACGCATTGGTGAATTAACAAGGAATACTTTTATTATAACAATTGGTCGTATTTCAACACAACTTGTATCTTTTTTGCTTTTACCTTTGTACACAACGTTGCTTTCATCAGAAGAATACGGGACAGTAGACTTAATCACAACACTTGTTCAATTATTTATCCCGCTTACCTCATTAATGATAGATCAAGAAGTTTTTAGATTCTTATTATCCTGTGATAATAAGACAGACAAAACTATAGTAATTTCTAATTCTTTCATTTTATTAACTGGATCAAATGTTTGCTTTTTTCTTTTATACGAATTTATGGCAAGTTTTGTTTCGGTCACTTTTCAAATGTGGTTTTTTCTGATCCTAGTTGTGACATCATATAATAATTTATTCTTACAGATTGCTAGAGGATTAAAGCAGACTCATATTTATGCATTTGGAAGTTTTATGTGCTCAGCAGTAATTATAGTTTTAAATGTAATTTTTACTGCTTATTTTTTAATGGGTGCCCAGGGTATGCTGTTTGCAACCTTTATGGGAAATTTTATTAGCTGTTTCTTTTTGACTATTAAACTCAGGATATATAAATATATATCATTTGAAGTAATACATTTGAAAGTCATTATTGACAAGTTAAAATATTCCGTTCCTCTTATTCCGAACCAACTGTCAATATGGGTTATGAATAGCTCAGATAGAATTATTGTAGCTTATGTCTTAGGTACCGCCGCAAACGGAATATTAGCCGTTTCACATAAGTTCCCGGCAATATTTATGACTTTTTTTAACATTTTTCAGCTGGCATGGCATGAAACAGGTGTGCTTCATTATTTTGATAATGACAGAGATAATTTTTTTTCAGAAACATTTGAGAAAATTATTAAAATTTTTTCTACACTATGTATCGGAATTATTGCTGTATTACCGTTAACTTTTAATTGGTTTATTAATATATCCTATAATGATGCTTATAATAATATTCCAATATATATGGCTGCACTACTTTTTAATGTTGTTGTCGGCTTGTTAGGGGTAGTTTATGTTGCGACGAAAAGAACACTTGAGATTGCTAAAACAACATTGTTATCAGCAACAATTAATATTATCATAAATATATTACTCATTGATAAAATTGGTCTGATCGCAGCATCTATTTCAACCTTTATAGGTTATTTAATAGCAATGCTTTATAGAATTATTGACACAAAAAAATATATAAATATAAAATATAATGCCAAACAGTATTTAGCAGTAGGATTCTGCTTAGTCATTTATATTTTCATTTATTATTTAAAAAATAAATTTATTTCCGTTATTTTCTTTCCATTATTTATTATATTAGCAGTTTACATAAATAAGGATGTTATAGAAGTAGTCATAAAATTTGTGAAATCAAAAGTAGGGTGAAAAACATGACTATAAAGAAAAAGAGATTATTTGGAAGTATGCTTCTGCTGTGCTTAATGCTTATCATAATTTTTCTGTTTATTCAGGAAACGAATAAACCAATCTTAGTGGAGATGCTAGATAACAGAAAAGTATACAGGATGTCTCCAGAAAAATTGATTTATTTCGATGATTTCGAAGAAACGGATTTCACATGTACGGGGCTGACATATGATCCTTATAAGAAGACGTTTTGGATCGCGGACTATGGAGCACTCAGCAAAAATGCTACTCCTGCGCCACGATTGGTTGAAGTTAATAGTTCGTTTAGTGAAGTAAAAAGTATAATCTCCATTGCCAACCAAGTAGGAGAAGATGCCAATGTGCAGGGGATAGCATATGATTGCTCCAATGCCAGTATATGGATAGCGACAGGGTCTGATTTAGTGAATATCAGTAAAAATGGAGATATTTTAGAAAGGTTTGGTCTTGGAAAATACTCGCGGTATAAGGCCAATGGTATTGCATATGATGCAAAGACCGATACATTATGGATACTTTGTTTTAGAAAATATCTTTTAAATTATGATAAAATGGGGAACTGTTTGTCTGCTGTTAAAGTCAATTTACAAGACCAAGATCATATATGTTTTACAGAAGATGGAGATTTATTGGCTTCAGTTGGAGCTGATTATTATGGTGAGAAAAACTATGTTGTAAAACTTGATACAAATACAGGAAAGGTCGAGTTGATTTATCAAGTATTAGATTCATTTGCTGTTGAGGGAATATATGCTATAGATAAGAAATTATACATTGTAAACGATGGAGTATATCATAATTCTAAAATCAAAAAAAGTTACTTAAGTTTATATCATCTTGATTTTCCTCCAAATCATAAATAAATTTTCACAGATCTTGTTATAAAATTCCAAACCCTCATAAGCCCTTATTTCATGTGGCTTGTGAGAGTTTGGTTATGTCTGTCAACTTGTAAGTGCCTTAAAAGATATTGTAGTGTAATTACCGGTTTTATTGACTCAAACGGGTCCTTGCGTTCGATGATGTGGCCTTTTTTTGAAGATACCGAATAATTTTACGTTCCTTTTTGACAAGGAGATTCGATTTTCTGCACTAAGGCCATGAATTTCCTCTGAGAGGATTTGTAAGGTCTTTTCTATTTGTTCAAGTCTGCCAGTCAATTTTTCAACATCGCTAGAAGGGATACCAGAATTTTTCCTGTTCGAGATTCCGTTCTTTGCAGGTATTCCAGCCTGTTTGGAAAGGCTTGGGCGGCCAACTTTCCCGTTTGGTATGACCATTCCTGTATCCGGTTCGAACTGACCAATGCATTTATATTGTTTATTCTACGATCACAACAATTTCCTGTGTAACTGCTTCGGCGTATTCATTACATATAATATTAGCTTTTATCGTATGTTTCCCAGAAGATGTTGGCAAAATACATACACCATTTATTAAATCGCAATCTTTATGCCGGACTTCCGTTTTGTCAAAATTTACCTCTCCCGGGAATATGGAAACCACCTCATTCCAGTCTGCGGGATCAAGAAGATTTGTAATATCTTTTATTACGGTTAGCTCGTCAATTGAGATAAACTTCTGCCTGTCATCTATACTCTCTTTTTCAGTTTTGCTGTTTTCACTGTTCTCGGGCTCGAAAAATCGAAGTTCCCAATTTTTATGTGAGTCTTCCGAAACCGTTAATGACTCTGCTTCCATATATTCGTACAATTCCCTTATAGACATGACAAGCAGATCATCAGGAAATTGCAGATTCACTCTAACCCCTGTTGCCCTGGCATTGCCATCGTTATGAACAGAGAAGTCCAAAGGAAATGCATTCTTATATAGATGCCGAAACAATCGTACTTCATTTTTATCTGCATGAATTGTTTTTCCGGCATAATCGTTATAGTCTATTCCTTTTTCCGCATCAGACAGATCCACTGGCGTAACCTTAAGATAAACCACAGAATCCTTTATTGTCACATTTTCATCTATAATTTTGCCATCAACACCGATTGCTTTATCCGCCCTGATCCATAAATGGGGGCTTCGGCTGTTTTCTATTTTCAGGTCAGCATTCAATGCCTCGAGTGTGTGTACTCTTTCTGTCAGTCTCAGAATCTCAGCATAACTCTTTTCAATGTCAAATTCAGTAGTCCGTATCCAGCCAGGACGATTGCTCCGGCTTATTGCTTTGAAAATTGACTGTGATAACTGAGCGGCTAATTCATCGGCATTATGCCAGAATTTTACCATCCTTCCTGTCTTTACTTTCGATTTAAAGTTCAAAAGCCCCGCTGCTTTGGCCGGATCCTTTTCCAGATTATCTGCAGTAGTGCTGACATCATTTGCAATTACGAATGCAAGAACAGGAATTTTTTGCCTGACAGCATAGTCAAACTCTTTCTCTGTGTAGCTGATCCCCGAAGCCGGGTCGATAGAACCATATTTATTTCCTACAATAAGCACATAGTAATCGGAGCAGTCAATCGTCTCCTTGATTACTTCCCACTGCTCTTCATTGGCGGCACTGAACATTTCCATGCCGGCCGGGAACTGATTCATAGTAAGAATCGTTTCAATTGCCTTCTGCCTCTCAGCCTTTAGGTCTTCATATGTTGATGAAATAAAAAACTGATATTTCTTTTCCATTTGATATATCTCCTTTAAGATGCCATTTGGCAAACTACCTCTGCTTAGCTATCCTTTTATAATGTCTGAACCTTCAGCGTCTAGGGCAATACGGAATGTATTCAGCCCTTCTGTAAACTCCCACATCGGCTTCTTAATCTTCCCGGAAAATACTGAAAAACTGTTTGTTAATGCTCACAGGCGTCCCTGTGACAGCTACGCATCATCCCAGTTCCGCCGCATCAAGTTTACTCTTTAATGTTTTTTTAAGAGCGGTAAATGCCGGAATAAAGCTGTCGCGGATAAGCAGGAGCATTTCATCAATTTCTTCCTCATTATAGATATGTGCCGCTGTATTGCGTTTTTTTAACATAAGAAGCCATTCAACGGAATCATTCACAAACCCCAGTTTATAGCCCAGCTGTAAAATTTCCCTGGGTGAGCCGGTTTCCGCACCTTCCGCACCATGAATTCTCAGCACCGCCTGTAATGCTTTCCAT
The DNA here is from genome assembly GCA_948602995.1 of uncultured Dorea sp. GTDB lineage: Bacteria > Bacillota > Clostridia > Lachnospirales > Lachnospiraceae > CAPEBR01. Next base: position 66,582 of record CAPEBR010000010.1, on the reverse strand, counting down.
GCAAGTTCGAAGGTAAGATTAAACTGCCCAATCACACCTGTCCTGTAAATCTCATTATCATTTGCAAACTCAAAATCCGCATTTTTTAACACCTCAAGACAATTTGAAAAATTATCAAGCTTCTTCATAGATTATTATCCCATCCCTTTCTATTTCCCTTTTTAACTTATCAGAAACACCCGAATCAAGTTCGACAATGTCAAAAGTCAAAAGTGAGTGTATGTGTTCCTTTATCTCCCAGTAAAAAGAATCAAAATCGCCACCATTTACAGCAATATCAATGTCGCTTCTTTCGGTATGTGTGCCTCTTGCGCGGGAACCAAAGAGAATTACCTTACGAATCGCATGTCTTCGCGCGAATAAAGCAATATCTCTTACGACCCTGTCAGGGATATTATACTTCATATCCAATTACCTCCGATTTCTTGGGCTACAGACGTCTGCCTCTCCGATCAAAATCTTTTTTCCATCAAAAGCAAACCCATAATGCCGGATCCGATTTTCGTGGATTCCTCTTGCAATTAATTCTGTATCATACTTCTTCTTTTTAATCTGCTCTAACGCATTTTCCACTGCATTCTCCAGTGTTCTATCCTTTTGCTTTGAAAATACTTTAAATTCAATTACTATAGCGTCATCTTCCTGATACAGGGGCTCTGACATTACATCATATCTTCCAAGTCCGCTTTCTCTATTTGAACGGATTTGATAGCGTCCGGCCAGATCTACAATCAATCCAAGTACAAAACCGTGATAGAACCTCTCAGGGTGTGTTTTCTCCGGGGATTTCCGACCGATATCGAAGCTGCTGAACACTTCGGCCGCAGTTTCATTCATATACTGGTTCATATAATCAAGGTCACCTGTAAGAAACGCTTCCTTGAAGTTCTGGTAGGACGTTTCATCCTCTGGAAACCATGCAGCTATCATATCCTGGAACATGAGCCTGACCTCGTGATTGGTAAGCTTAAGTCTGTAGATATGTTTCCCCCTGGCAGGGTCGTCCCTTGCACCTTGAAAGCTGTTTGCCTTTACTCCGGCAAAACTTATTGAAATCACTGGAAAAGTTCCCTGCAGTTTCCTGTATGATTCATCCTCCCAAATTGATAATCCTTCAAATAAATCGTCCCTCCCGACATAACCTGCTGAAAAAAAACATTCCATCATACTAAGATTTAGTGTTTTGCCGAAGCGGCGGGGCCGGGTGATCAGTGTGACTACGTCCTTCTCCTCCCACCATTCTTTAATAAAATGTGTTTTATCTACATAGAAAACTTTTTCGGTTCTCATATATTCAAAATTCTGTCCTCCAATGGATATAGGAGTTTTTTCTGCCGACCTGAGAATTTCACACATTTTCCGATGACCTCCTTCTTTGTATTTCAGGAAGTAACCTCCTGCTTCAATCTTTAATTTATCGTACCCAAAGCTATGCTCTATACTAACTATACCAAAAATAGTATGTGCAGACAATGTGGTTTTTCTAAAACTATTTTTTATTATTTCGTTTATGTTACTGTTTACTCCGTTTACAGTAACTCGTTTATTAATCAGTTTTGAAATTTTCCTGAAGAGCAGGAAAGATAAAACTAGTACTGCATTGCGTAATTAACAGTGAATTATGCAATGCAGTACTAGATAAAATACCCTGACCGGACTGCGAGAGCCCTATGGGTATGAAATTGGAAATGGGGTTTCGCTATAAATAGTAATGTACTTTATTTGAGGAGATTGCCAAAAAGTGAATTTGGCGGCAGGGCTGAACAGCCCCACGCGCCCCGCTTTTTTTGTGACCAGCGTTCCCAATTTTCAAACACGCTCTAAAGGTCTCTGAGATATTCCATAAAATTTTCCCTGTTTTCAAGAGCTGTTGTAGTCGGTCTTCCAAGGTCATCTCTTGCCCCGATGGCACATTTGATTTCAATCATACTTAGTGTATTTCGTTTCCTGGCTGCCTCCAATTCTTTATCTAGCGCTTCAAATGTATTCACACAGGAAGCATATGGATAACCGCAGCCCTTTGCAATTGCCACAAAGTCAGCTCCGCCTGCAACGGTGGGCATGCCGCCTACCGTTTCATGCGCCTCGTTATTTATAACAATATGGATTACATTCTTCGGTTTATACGTCCCCATTACTGCCATGGATCCCATATGCATGAGAACAGCGCCGTCGCCGTCTATGCACCATATTTTAGCATTCGGCTTATTTAATGCTACTCCCAGCGCAATGGATGAGCTGTGCCCCATAGAGCCGACTGTCAGGAAATCATATTTATGGCTTTCCCCATTGGACGTACGAATTTCAAACAGTTCACGGCTGGCTTTTCCTGTAGTAGAAATAATGGGATCTTCTCCGGATATCTTTACAATATGCCTGATAACCTCTTCTCGTGTCATAATGTAACCGTTTTTATAGCTTATCCCGCTCTCATAAGATAATGCGCCCTTACGGATTACAAAGGCCACATTTTTCCCCCTGGCAAGAAGTCTCTTAAATTCTTTCATTACAGTTAAGACTTCATCATCTGCAGTATCCCTTCCGATTACAAAAGCTTTTATATCCATATCCTCCAGCAGCTTCAGGGTTACTTCTCCCTGATAAATATGCTGTGGCTCATCATGTATACCGGGTTCTCCTCTCCAGCCAATAATAAATACAGCCGGAATAGCATATACCTTATCACTTAAAAGGGAGGCTGCCGGATTAATCATATTGCCCTCACCGCTATTCTGCATATAGACAACCGGTATCCTGCCTGTTGCAAGATGATATCCAGCCGCAAGTGCAGTACAGTTTCCTTCATTTGCTGCAATTATATGATGCTTTGGATTAATCCCATAGGCATCCATCAGGTAATTGCAGAGGGCCTTCAGTTGGGAATCCGGTACACCTGTATAAAAATCAGCCCCGATGATTTCTATTAGCTTTTCAACTTTCATAACAGCTTTTCCTCTTTTCTAAGTATTTGGCGATAAAGTATTTCAATATCATTCTCTGTCAAAGCAACCGGATTATTCTTTAAGCGGACAGGATTGACAGATGCTTTTAATATACTGATATCGGGTTCCTCATAAGCCGGAACAGATAATCCCAATTTATCATAGACAGCATGGAATTTTCCAGCAGCTTCTATGGATGTAGAATAGCCCATTGTTTCCGCTATTTCCCGAAAAATATTATTCAGATATTTCCTCCCTCGCGAATCAGTACAATTATCAATATTTTCAATCATATATGGCCAAAGCCTTCTAACACATAACGCTGCCGCGTGACCATGCGCGACCTTATAAAGACTTGTCAGCTTATAACACATGGCATGCCCTGCGGTTGTCTGCGAGACATTAATTGCTTTTCCGGCAAGATTTGATGCCTGCAGCATCTGGGCTGCTTCGGTATACTGTCCGGCCAGATATCCATCCATATTAGTCAGAATAAGCCGGATGGCCTCTTTTGCATACTCTCTGCTTTCCTTTGTTGAATTCACTGACCAGAAGGATTCGAGCGCATGACAGAATGCGTCAAGCATGGCAGCTTTTTTCTGATAAACTGGAAGTGTTTCCAGTAAAGAGGCATCCATTAGGACAGCTGCCGGGATACAACTCTCATCAGCAACAGACTGCTTTTCTCCATTATAATATATGACAGCAAACCGGGTTGCCTCGCTTCCGGTACCTGCAGTAGTTGGTATTGCCATCAGTTCTGTTTCATTCGGAATAATTTTCTGCTCCAGATAATTCTTCCTGTCATCCATATTGGAATAAAGTTTGATACATTTTGCCGTGTCAATCGCACTGCCGCCCCCAGCCGCAATGATCATGCTGCAGTTCGCGGAATGAAAAAGTTTAACACCTTCAACGACCGATTCATATAAAGGGTTTGGGTTAAAACCACTGAAGCGCACCACCTTAATACCGGTTCTTCCTTCCAGTGTCTGAAAATAAACATCAAGCTTTAAATACTTTATTGAACTCCCGCATACCAGCAGTATTCTTTTGTGACCGCCTGCCTTCAGGTACTCGTCAAGTTCCTTATAATCATTGTCAGCTGATAGTATCTTTTGTTGCGCCATATTGTATCTCCTTATATGTCTTCCGGGATTAAGCGTATGATATCCTTAAAAGGCATACAGATATCATCGCATTCTTTTGCCCGGTGGTTTGTAAGAATCATTTTTGCGGCATTCTGCATCGCCGGAAATCCTGTACGGGTCAGCTGGTTTGCATAGATGATAATGTTCACGCCTCTTGCCTTGAATTCCTCCTCTGTCACGGTATTGAAAGAGGTCGGGACAACGACGATTGGCGTGGTCTGGTTTTTACTGCGGTATTTTTCCACAAATTTGAATATCTCCTCCGGGCTTTTTTTCCGGCTGTGAATCATAATCGCGTCTGCTCCTGCCTCTGTAAATGCAAAAGCTCTCTCAAGTGCATCCTCCATTCCACGCTCCAGAATCAGACTTTCAATACGTGCACAGATCATAAAGTCTTTCGTACGCTGTGCCTTTTTCCCGGCTGCAATCTTCGCGGAAAACTCAGATATGGATGCCTGGGTCTGGACTACTTCATTTCCAAACAGAGAGTTCTTTTTCAGTCCTGTTTTGTCTTCTATAATAATCATGGAGACGCCCATCCGCTCCAGTGAACGGACCGTATATACGAAGTGCTCCGTCAGGCCACCAGTATCTCCATCAAAAATAATTGGTTTTGTCGTCACTTCACAGATATCATCAATTGTACGGAATCTTGATGTCATGTCAACTAGTTCAATATCCGGTTTGCCCTTGGCAGTTGAGTCGCACAGAGAGCTGATCCACATGGCGTCAAACTGGCGGGCCCCGCCTTCTTCCTCAACAACAGTATCTTCAACAATCAATCCGGTCAGACCACTGTGTGCCTCCATGGCACAGACAAGTCCTTTTATGGCGAGTGTTTTTTTCAGCCTTGCACGGCGTATATCTGGAGTAGACAGTTCAGCACGGGCACGTTTTTCCAGATCCATGTATTTCTTATCCTTTGAATAGGGATATTCCACAAGTTTTCCACCATAAGAAGCGAGAACGGAAACAACCTCGTTCCGGATTGGCTTCTGTATCCCTGTCAGCCAGTCATCGCCGTGAACAACGATTGCCGGCTGATATTTCAACAGGTTTTCTTTATAGCTAAGGGAAGTTTGTTCCACTACCTTGTATACTCCGTTTATATTTTCAAACATAGTTCGGCGTTCTTCAAAGGGAAGAAGCGGAAATCTCTTGTAACTGGCAATGGCCTCATCTGACAAAACACCAATAATCAGTTTGCCAAGATGCTGTGCTTTCCTGATAATGGCAATATGACCGCTGTGGATCATGTCTGTGGAAAAGCACATATATACGGTCCGGTTCTCTATTTCTCTTAATTTTTCAGAAACAACTGCCAGGTCTTCCGGACTGTCAATTTCGGAACATAACTGGTTTTTAATATCTAAAGGTGAGATCCGGCAGGCATCAGATACCTCATTAAATGCATTTTCAGCGTAGCATTTTACCTTATCATTTTTACAGAAATCCTCTATTTTATCAAGCCATACTTTCCAGTCTGCGTTTTTTAACAGATACAAAGGCTGTGCAGCTACTGCTTCATTAAAAAATTCAATGCCTACTTTCGTAATATGATCCTTTTGTATAACTGCTTTAAAATCCTTATCCGGCAAAGGCAGTACGGAGCTGACAGTCATACAGCTTGTATTACTATTTACAATGGCTTCAAAAACTGAATGTTCAAATACAAGATCACCGTGCATGAGGAGAATGTCATCATCAAGATATTCCCTGGCACAGTAAATGGAGTAGATATAGTTGGTCTGCCTGTAGACAGGGTTCTTTACAAAGGTAATATGTACTGGTATGTCGAGGCTTTGACAGTAATTAACAAGTACAGCATCAAAGGCGCCGGTAGTCATAACTACTTCTTCAATACCGGCTCCTGCAATTAATTTTAGCTGTCGGCTTAGGATTGTTTCTTTGTTTGATATTTCTGTCATGCATTTTGGGTGCTCGGACGTCAAGACGCCCATACGGGTTCCCAGGCCGGAATTTAAGATTAGTGCTTTCATTAAATTCTCCTTCATTTTTAATTGCTAATTAGCATCTGTTGCATAGTGAATATTTGCGGTCTCATTTTTGTCTTCAAATGTTTGCACTTTTTATTTATAGTAACTAATGGTCTTCTGGAGTCTGCCGATACCATATAACCGAAGCATTCTGCTCTGAATCCCTTTGTTTAACACGTTGACAACCATTTTTTTCGTAAAACCGAATAGCACGTTTATTTTCAGAAGAGACATACCAGTATATTTGGGATAACCCTTTTTCTTCAAAACCTATACGGATGATTTCAGCCATAGCATATCGGGAATACCCCTTTCCGAATGCACAAGCCCTCACTGTTATAGCAAATTCGGCAGTACCATCTATAATATTCTTCAAACTTACCGTTCCCATATAAACATCGTTTTTATCTACAACAGCCATATGTAGATTATTTTTATCGTTTTGGCTAGAAATAATAAATTTTTCGCAATCACTAATTGTTTTTTCTTTAAAATTTGTTTTCATATATGCCACAACTTCTTGATCATGCATCCACTCTAACATCAAAGAAGCGTCTTCTGGTTTTAACTTTCTTAATCTCATTTGCTAGTCCTTTCTTATTAAATATATATGAAGAATTCTTTTTTTAAACGGTTTTTCTATTAACTCATGAATTAATGCGGCTAATAAAAAACAACTTAAAAATGAAGAAAATATTTTTGCTATACCTGCCTGTATTCCTAATGACCTTACTAGCACTGTCATGATTGGCCATAAAAACAACTGTACTAAAAAGAATGTATAGGATATTTCACTTAAGTATAATATAATACGCGAATTTTCTATTTTCTTCCATTCTACTATTGCAAGTGCAGGAAGTATCAAGATAAATGTTGGCAAAAGAATCCATGAATATAACATATAATTCTGTGAGCCTATTTCTAGCTTTGATGCAACTGTTATTACACAAATTGCTGCTATGCATTCAAAGACAATGGATATTTTTTTTAATAGAAATTTACATATTATTTTATTTTCCCGAACTACAGGCATTAACGCTGCCAATAACATACCGACTAAAAATTCCATAAGTCTAAAATATGGATTACTATATATGCTTCCCAATTCAAGCTTCCACACAACTATCGGAGAATATAATAAAATCCCCACACAAAATAGCATTAAAAGAATTTTTGTCATTGTTTGTATCTGTTTAATTTGCCCTACAGCAAACGGAAAAACAATATAGCAGATAAGAATACATGAAATGAACCAAGTCCCTCCGTTATGCACAAGAGAAAATGTATTGGGATAAATTGACTGCAAACCTAACAGTTCCATTGGCATAAGAACAATATTTTCTAAAAGTTTTTGCCCCCCCCCCCCTAAAAATTGCATGATAAACTATAATTGTAAAATAATAGCTCGGAATAATTCCTGCAAGCCGTTTTATATAAAATTGAGCCACTACTGATATTTGGTTCATATTTTTGTCTGAATATACATAGTATAAAGCAAATCCCGACATCATAAAAAAACCAGTCATCATTACCGCCCCATTTTTAATAAATTCATTTAGCATCCCATAGGTACATCCAAAATGAATATTACTGTGAAAAGCTAAAATAATGCTTGCAGAAACTATCCTGAATAAATCAAGGCCAACAAGTCTTTTTGTGGATAAACCATACATTTTAAACACTCCTAAAATTTTAAATAAAGCTGCTCTATTTCTTGTTTTTTCCTATGTGCATAACATCTTTTTTAAGAATCAAAATCACTATTAAGCAAATTATTATTATCCATCTAAAAAAGATATATTTATAAAGAAGATTTGATAGTAGTGAAATGATTAATACTACAACTGATAGAGTTGTTAAATATTTCATATCATATATGTTTTGGCCTACAATCTTTTTTGAAATGTAGTAATCAAATACTGCTTGTAACAAAAAACATATTAAAGTGGTATATCCTGCAGCAATATAACCAAATATCATAATTCCAATGTAATTTAAGCATATATTTAAAGCCGCTGCTGTTAAACTTGCCAACATAACAATCTTCGGTTTTTTAAAAAAATAAAGTATATTAGTAAAAATAAAATATAATGCCTGGAAATAAACCCCGCCAACAACGGGGGGAATCACATACATGGCCTGATAGTACTCTTTTGTACCAAGTATTTTAATAATCTCTGGAGCCATCATTACAATCATTAAACAAATTAATGCAAAAATTGACATTACTGGAAGAACGTAAGCTGATACGGCATTATACTCTTTCCTTTCATATTTATCAAAAACATATGGAACTAAGGAACTGTTTATTGCGTTCCATACAATAGTAACGACTGCAGCTACAGTATATGCTAGACTATAGTAGGCTGCAGCTGATTCACCACAAAGATTTGCAATCATTAGCCTGTCTGAAGAATTAAGAACATAGCTGGATAAGTAATGAGGTATAAGCGGCAGATTAAATAAAAAGGCAAATTTAATGTACTCAAATCTAGGTTTAAAATTAGCTTTCTTTGATATAAATATCCAAAAAAAACAATTCAAAGGTAACATGACAGCAGTCATTCCAACTATTCTTGCTTCAACCTTATATTTTTCACTAAAGCAGACCATTAATACTGCTAATACTGAGGAAATAACAGCCGTTATGCTTGTTAAAATTGCAGGTGATTTATATCTAAATGCAAAACGCTCTGCTCGTGTCCAGAAAATAAAAGCAGGCGAAAAAAAGTAGTTGATAAACATTAAACTCAATAGGAATTTATTTATCCTCAAGTAAATTCCTATATATGGATACAAAATAAAAACAATTAAACCGGTAATAATTGTTATAATATTTGACAATATTAATACGGAAAAAATAAAACTATAACGATTCTCTTTGAAATCTTGTATTCCTATATCAAAGCATCCTGCACTAAGTGAAAACATGGCAATTGTACCGATTAAATCATAGTTAGTAAAATATAATGTCATAATTCCGTATTCTTCTGAACTCATTAACCTAATAAAAATCGGACTTGTTACAAACCCCAGCCCTTTTTGTATAAGACTTGTTACCAAATAAACAAATGAAGCTTTTGCAGTTATGGGTAAATCATTATATTTACTAATTTGTTTTTTTAGTTTATTGTACATAGTATTCCTTTAATTCATTATCCAAGATATTCAATTCTGCTTCTGAAAGAATATCTTTCCAAATACCAATATTTTTTTTTGATAGATCAGGATTAAAAAAAACTTTCTTTTTTACGTGTTGCTCCGATTTTAATCCCAAGAAATCTTCGATTTTTTCTACTGTTGATTTATAAGAAATAACCAAATCCTCAAAATTTAAAAAAAGGATTCTAGGATCATTAATAAACTGGCTGTTTTTCCTTCTCCATGCATGATGCCACTTGACGTATTTATTGGCATCACGCGTTTCTGACAAATCATAGCCTAATAGGTTCTTTCCATTTAGTAGGTCTGCATAGATATCACGAGGATCTCTATCCACAATAATTAATTTGCATTCATCAATATAACGCATTTCTTGTATACAATTTACAATTGCAACTGCCTGGTCTAATACTATATGCCTGGCATTATACTTCTCCGCATATGAATAAAACAGATTATTAATATATGTTTTTGTTTTTTGAATAAACTCTTCTTCTGATATGGTTATTAAAAACATTTTGTCATTATTTACTTTGTCCCTCAGAATTTTATTTTTAATTTTCCTTTTTAATATCTCATATTTTGTCTTTTTAAAATCAAACATCCACCAAGTCGAAGTATATTTATAATCCGTTATGGAGTTTATATAATTATCTGTTGTCAAAATAAACTCTTTTCCAAAAAATTGTTCATAACCTAACCCTGCCTCAAAAGACAATTTTTTTGGTGTATGGTATAGCTTTCTTGCGTACCAAATAAAATCTCTAATAGCTGTATCATAATTTAAAGGATCTCCCTTAAAAAAAATATTGTTATATAAATTATCTATACCGTACGGATCTTTTATCAGCCTGAATTCTATATCAGCTTCAAATGTATTTACATACTCTTTCAAAAGATCCACTACAGCACTTGAGCCAGACCATCCATATCCTGCCACTAGAAAATAATCAAAAGTCCCCATGCTATTGCTTTCCTCCAATAATAAAATTAGTTAAATTCATTAATAGAATCAATTACATACTGGATTTCCGTGTCTGTCATTCCATAATATATAGGAATACTTAATTCGGTCGCACTAATTTCTTCCGCAATTGGAAAGTCACCCTCCTTAAAACCAAATTCCTTATAGCATTCTTGTAAGTGGATAGGAATGGGATAATGCTTATTAGTTTCTATTCCTCTAACATTTAGGAACTTTTCCAACGCTGCTCTTCTTTTGCAGCGAATAGCAAAAATATGCCATACAGGTATTATCTCTTTAGGTACATATGGAAGGATAATTTCTTTATTTTTAATTCCATCAAGATATCTTTGGGCAATATTTCTGCGCACTGCATTCATTCTTTCTAAATGCGGAAGTTTTGCTGAGAGGAATGCAGCTTGAAATTCATCAAGACGACTATTGTTCCCTTTATAGATATGGTGATACTTATAGTCTGAACCGTAGTTTCCATAGGCACGGGCTCTCTCAGCAAGTTCTTTATTGTCGGTTGCGATCATACCAGCATCACCAAGTGCACCAAGATTTTTCCCGGGATAAAAAGAAAATCCTGCAGCGTCACCAAATGTTCCTACTTTTTGGCCTTTGTAAGTAGAACCATGTGCCTGAGCACAGTCTTCTACAATCCATAGGTTATATCTTTGGGCAAGTTCAATGACAGAATCCATATCACAGGCTTGTCCGTAGAGATGAACAGGCACAATAGCTTTCGTATTTTTAGTAATTCTTTCTTCAATCTTGTCAGGGTTGATGTTAAATGTCTTAATATCCGGCTCTACAAGTACTGGGGTAGCACCGACATACGTAATGGCAAGAGCTGTAGCAATATAGGTATTTGATGGAATAACGACTTCATCATTTGGACCAATTCCTAAAGCTTTTAGTGCTATCATCAATGCATCAAGACCATTACCTGTCCCAACACAATACTTAACGCCACAAAATTCTGCAAAAGCTTTCTCAAAAGCCTTATCTTCTGCACCTGCTATGTACCATGATCTTTTATAAACTCTTTCAAATGCAGTTCTTAAGTCTGCGTCTAATTCTCGTTCCATAGGCAAGAAACTCACAAAAGGTACATTCATCTTTATTCCCCTTTCCCTTTGGCAGCAGTATCATCACAATTTTCCACATATTCAAGGAAATCGTCATAATTCCGTATATAATCAGACTCATCATAAAGTTCTGAAGCCAGCACCATAAGAACGGCGTCTGGTGAAAAATCATACATTTCCCGCCACATATTATTAGAAACATAGAGGCCTTCGTAAGGCTTTTCTAATGGAACAACTTTTTTCTCTTTTCCATTGTCCAAACGAATTTTACAACTGCCATGAATACAAACCAGAATTTGTTGGAGATGTCTATGGGCATGAAATCCTCGTATAACATCTTTAGCAGTGTCATACATATAATAAACACGCTTTATTCTAAATGGAATATCTCTAAATTCCTCTAAGGCAATCAATTGTCCGCGCTCGTCACCGTGAGGCTGGAATACATATTTTATTACTTGCATTATCATATCCTCCATGCTATAAAAGACAGTGTAAAATCCAGGAAAACACCTCAACAAATTCTTTATATTTGTAAAATTCCATGGTACTTTTGGGCATTTTGTTTTATAATTTTGTAAAATTTCTGTTCTTCTTTTTCTTTCTCTTTTAAGAGTGCAATGAAATTATAAAACTCATTATTATGCCTGGCATAAAAATTTATTTCTTTCCGTTTTAAATATGATATATATTTATCTAATCGAATTATCTTGGGCAAAGTATTATGCAGTGCAAACCAAAAAGATAATTTTTCTAATCCTTTTGCGTCTTTATAATATAGGCTTTTTAGATGTTCCATTTCTTTTTCAAATGGAGAATTTACAACATTTGAATTACTTACCGACTTTGAGTGAACTCTATATAAAACAATAATTTCTTTATTAAAAGTAACATTTAGATTTGGTTCATTTTTCAATATTGCATACCAAGTTGGATCATCCTCAAATAATCGAAACTTCGAATTATACTCTGAACACTTTGCATTAATATAGAGTTTTTTTTGAAATAATGTTGAGGGAGAATGAAATAACCCTCCTTTTCTCATTGCTTTTAAAAGAAAGGTTCTGTCCTGAAACTTTTTCATATTATAATAATAGATTTTTAACCATTCAAGATTCAGCTTTACTATACCGTCTTTTATTTCCATTCTCGCAAATGTTGATAACGATTTCGCATCAAGATTACTGTATTTTTCAAATAAATTCCCTGAGCTAATAAGATCATCTCCGGCAATAATTTTAAAGTTGGTAGTAGAAATACTATTTATAATAACATTAAAATTTCTAACCGTTCCCTGATTTTCACTATTCCGAATTATTTTTATGTCTCTAAATAGAGTACGATTTTCCTTTAACCAATATTGAACCAAATTATAGGTTTGGTCTTTTGATGCGTCATCTACTATAATAATATCTACCGCACAGTCCAGACCAAAATGTTCTTTCTGGTATTTAATACTTTCTAATGTTTCCAAAATATAATTTTCCTGATTATATGCTAATATTCCAAATGAAAATTCCACCATTCTTTTTCACAATGCCTAAAAAAGCATCTTCCTTTCTCTCAAAAATTAAATTGTTAATAAAAGCACCATGTTTCTGTCCTTTCTATCACTCACTATGCATTTATTTATCAAAATTTAAATAGTTCAAAAAATAAATTGTTGTTAAATAGTGGCTGGATAATTGTTTTTACCATGGAATCATCTCTCAGTACAAGCATCCACAAATTTATAATCGAAAAGGCAAATAATGCAATATGTATCAAAACATTTTTAGGAGTTATTGCCAAATGGCTTTTTGTACTTTGGTGTATAATATTACTTATAGCGATATAATTAAATATTGTTATACCTTCTTGAATTCTGTAAACTTCCGTTGTATATTGAACCATTACGCCAACAATACACAAAACAATTACGTTAGCTTTAATAGCAAAATCAATTGCAGGGTTCTTTTCTTTTTTTTCTGTCATTTTCAGCCATATTAATATAGTTAAAACCATGATTGCATAAGCGCTCACCCTTAAGATTGCCGAGTAAAAATATACGCTCTGATATAATTTTCGATAATCTGAGGACAAATAAACCGCCATTCTATTTATTGCTCCAAACATAGAGAATACCTTAAGTAAGTTTTCCGGAGTAAAAACAAAAGTAAAAAACATATTAAATACAAAAGTAAAAATAATGGTAGACTTTAATGATAGTTTTTTTGCAATGAGGAGCACTCCCCAAAACAGACTGACTGTATGGATACCTGTCGCAATGATAACAAATAAAACATACAACAAATCATTTATAGTGAATGGTCCTATTTTTCTAGTTGCTTTCACATCTTCCGATAAAATAAAACGTAGCGCAAAGATGATTATCGCTGTTGCCAAAGCATTACGCATTTGGCATACATTTAGTGCAAATGGATATATCATATATAACAATAAAACAAATACTGGATACTTCGCATATCTTTTAATTGTAGAAGAAACCAATAACAATTGAATTAACGTGATTGCACCTTTAAACTGATAAAAGGAAAAATGGAAGACATGAAATATGCGAATAATTAAAGCATATAAAAATTCGGTCTGTCCTATCCATAAAGATGGATGTGAATAGCGACTTACATATATAGTTTCATCGGCAATGTCATATACAAAAGCCATAATAACCCATGCAAATAAAAAAGCAATGAAAAATAATATTTCAGATTTTTTCAAACAGATCGATAATATCGCTATTAAAATGCACAAAATTATAATTATTAACATATGTTTTCATCCTCATATAGTAATGTCAAAAAATTTTTTGTAGAAACATTCCAATTTAATTTCTTTACTGTCTCATATCCATTTAATTGAATCTTTTCTCTTAATTTTATATCTTCAATCAATTCAATAAAGTTGTATACCATTTTATCAATATCTCCAGGCGGACTAATCAGCATATTTTCGTGATCTACACCTAAATCCAATACAAAACCTGTGTTTGTTCCAACTACAGCACATTTTGAAGCCATTGCCTCCAAAGGCGTCAGCCCCCATCCTTCCTCCAGACTTGGGAAAATGAAAATATCTGATGAACTATACAAAGACAGCAACTTTTCTTTTGATGGATCTCTATAGTATTCAACCCAATTTGGAAGATTATCTGAACTACATGTTCCAAACATACACAAATGGCATTGAGGATATATTTTTCTTACTTTCTCAAATGCCCTTAGACCATTTTTCACTCCCTTTTTTGGCAGAGTATGGTTTAACATTAAAAAACAAATATCCTGTTTATAGTTATTGATTTTTCTATCGCCGAAAAAAAGGCTATCAATGCCATTTATGACAACAGGAAATGGACCTATATTGAGTTCCTGTTTTAATCTTTGGTTTATCCATGCAGAAATAACAATTTTATTTAATGAAAGCAAATAGGATTGCTTTGCAAATTCTTCATTATCCCATATTTCATAATCTTGAATAAAATAAAATTTTTTGCCGCATTTGTCTGGTAATTTGAAAACATGATATGCTGTAGCCCACAGTGTAGCTATAGTAACATCTGCTTTTCTTATACTCCCTCCATTAACTGACCATATCCACTGGACACCTGATTTATTCTTCATTAATGTCTCTAATAATGTTTTTAGCGTACAATAAAACTGGTGAACTTTATTTTTCAGTTTAGAGTTATATCTATGTAAATTGAAAGCTTTTATAGGACAATAGATAACAACGTCTTCACCTGCTTTCTTCATCAGTTCAGCATATGTTCTAATTACTTTCATCCCGCCAGAATCTCCTAAGCCTGGCATAATAAAATTAATTTTCATACAATACCTGTCCTATCCCATGCAGCTTTTACCCCTTTTATAAATTGGTTAAGCTTTTCTTGTTTGCAATTTTCGTAAAGTAAGATTCTTGTAAGCAGTGTCAATTCTTTTTTTATCATCATATACCATGGAAACAATTTTTTATGTTTTCTATTCATAAAAACCATATTCCGGGCCATGTAATAAATTCTAAAAGGACTATGATTATAAACTACAATTTCCTTCCATAAAAATTTCCTGTTTTCTCCATGTCCCACTTCATGGTATAGTCCCATCAAATTAATTCTGCATATACGATATCCAATTTCCCGGAGAGAGTAGCAAATATCAAAATCAACAGCGTCAATAAAAAACCTTTCGTCATAGCCTTTTGTCATAAAATATTTTTTTACATTGGTAAATGCAGCAGATGTAATACAATACGGTACTTCAAGTACATCTGTATCTTGCTTTTCGTATTTTTTATCATCAAAATTTCTGTCTTTTATAAGACAAGTAAACATACCAACATCGTGTAAATCGTTTCGACATGCATATTTGCAATATTCTTTCACAAGTCTTGAACAGATAATTGAATCTTGATCTAACGTCAGCACCCAGATATAGCCCTGCTTATTTCCAAACTCCATTATTTGACGCAACGCTTTAGCTATTCCTTCGTTTTCCGCATTTTTAATAATGGTTATGTCGTCTGGGAACAAACGATTAATTTCCTCAAAATTATCCGAGCCATTATCTACTATTAAAATGTGCTTCGCTTGTACAAGAACAGCATTGATGTTATCCTTTAATCTCTGCAAATCAGGATTAAATGTAACGATTCCAACTAAAACCGTATCCAAATATTCCATGGTACATTTTCCTTTTTATCATATATTTTATCAAAGGCCGTTTTACATTTCTCCCACTTGTTACTTTTACTTATATCGAAGCATAAAATTGTACATAGTTTCATAGGGCAATTTTATTTTCAGCATCCTTTTCATAAAACCAGTCTTCCACCTGCTTCTTAAAAAATCTTTTTTAAACTCATCCGGATGCATGAAATAGAAGAATAAACTCTGTGGTTCAGCCAATTTATGAGTTTCCCCTTCATCGTAAAAATTGAAGTCTGCAAATAATCTAACTGCATCTGCAGTGGGATTGGCACCAATTTGTCTTATAATTTCAAATACATCATCTGCAGAATAATCAAGCCCCGACAAAAATTGATCTGTTGAAATTGTTTTAATAAATTCAAGGGCACTTTCCTGAATCATCTTAATTTTTATATATTCATCCGTTGGTTTTCCGTCTGTCATATATTCATAATCATATCGTATTGCCCTGATTAAACCTTCCATAGATTCATATTTCTTGACAGAACCTTCTTGTTCAAGAAATAGAAGTTCAAATAACCCGACAAAGCAGCTGCGTTTATCAATAGCGTTAACATTATTTTTAAAATCGAATAAATAACCATTTATATTCATATTAGGCAATATTTCAGTATTTCTCTTGTAATATGAAGCGATTCCCGTATAATAGCCTGATATATTATGCTCTATTTTAAGTTCTGAAAGAGTCTGCTCCAAGTATCGCTGCATGCCGCCAGACCAACCAATATCTACTATTGCAAATTTAGCGCAAAGATCATTTTGAATAATATATTTTTTTAATAGTTTGTACTCATGCCTTGAATTCTGTTCAATATCCGGAACAATTTCTTTATATAAAGACTGTAAATTTTGATTATCAGCAATACTTAACCTATCAAAAACAGAAGTCTTTGTTAGACCATGTTTAGCTATAAGTTTTTCATAATTATCTATCTCCAGTCCCACGCCATCAAAAATAGTTTCTAAAGAAATTAGCTTTGAAGGTGATAACATATTAAGAATGGTATTAAAGGAACAATCCATCCAAAGAATTGGAACGCGAAGACTTCTTCGAGAAACTTCTAAATAGAATGTTTTAATATCAGTATTTGCGAAACATAAATCAAAAGCCTTTTTTATTATTAATCCATCTCTAGAAAAGAAATAGACTTTTTTTATTTCTTTTTCATTAACAGCCTTATAGATCCACCTGACATATCCCCATAAAAAGGGGCCAAAACATTCATAACCAAATTTTTGATAATCATTAATCCCGAAAGGCTCTGTATTATTTAAAAATGAATTTAATGAATTACATTTTAATTTCCCCGGGAATGAATAGGTATATTTTTTTCGCATATAGTAACGAGGAATTTTAATTGTGCCTATTCCGAGTTTGCGCGGCTGGTTAAAATCTCCTTCCTTTGAATCCCCAATATGAATTATTTGTGAGGGATTTAATCCATTCTCATCTAGCAGTACTTTAAAAAGGCTGCCATCTATTTTGGCTTTTCTATATGTACTGGAAAGATAAATTTTTTTATAATTACAAATTCCGTTAGCATTCAACACGTCTTTTATAAATGATTCGGGGAGATACATATCAGAAGTAATAAAAACCAAAATTTGTTCATTAAGACACCATTTATAAACCTTATACAAGTCTTGATTTAAAGTAAGGACAGCCTTTTCTGTTTTTAGTTCGATATCCATGCATTTATACCTGTCTAAATTAGATAAACCTTCTAAATTACAATAGATTTCATCTAGTGTCACTTCTTTATGTTTTGAATTCAGCCTTGCTTTCTTCTCAGCCTCAATTCTTCTAGTTTTAAAATTTTTAATTTTACATTCTTTTTGAACGATTTCAAAAACATCTGTTGGTTCCTCGACATTACGTTTTAAAAGTGTATCAAATATATCGAAGGAAACCACCTTACAACCTCTCAATTTGCTTATAATTTCATCAGCCGATATTGGCTTTCCTGAATAAAAGGTTTTTTTTAGCTTTTTTTTCAAGTTCACGTCTGTAGCCTCTTGGGATCCAATGGTTATTAAAAGATTTACATAACAATTTCATTGACAATTTTTTCAAACTCATCACAGAATTTAGCATTGTTATAATTAATTTCACTGTTCATGCCAAAAACAATTTCATCATATTTTTTAATTGTTTTGCCGAGATTATTTATGTTTTCGACAACAATAATTGTTTTCATGCGTTCTTGTACAATCCTGGAGAAATCAATTTGATGATTATTTATGTGTTCATTAAATTCCTTTTTTCTGGGAATAACTATCGGAATTTTTCCGACTTGAAGAGGCATTATAAAGCTAGAGGGACCTCCGTGGGTAATTACAATCCTTGCATCAGATACATTTTTCAGCATCTCCTGATATGAAAAAAATTCTTTATATTTACAATTTTTTGGTTTGTATGTACTATACCCTGTTTGTATTATGATCTCTTCTGTCCTCTCTTCACTTTTGATCAATTTATCCATGTATTCCACAAGCCGATTAAAGGGTTGTTCGTGAGTTCCAACTGTTACAAATATCATTTTTTATACCATTCCCTCATTAAAATATACTGCCCAAATTCACAGCTTTAGGATAAACATTTTTCATCTCTTCCCATTCAACAATAAACTTATCTGTTACAGGATAGACCATTTTTCCGGTTACAGTCGATTTGTCAAAGCGGTCAAATACCTCTATATAAATAGTCTTTGCACCCAAAAGTTTCCCGAGATAAAAAAATGGAACAGCAACAGCTGCACCAGATGAAATAATTAACTCTGGTTTTTCTTTTCTTAACACATTCCAGGCCAATTTTGTATTTATGATAAGTGCCTTTACCGAACGATTTGTTGGATAGTAGCAAGGATACATCTTCTCATCTGCAAGTAAGGTTCTGGCATCAGTTTTATCAAAAGTTACCCAAAATCTTTCTTGTTTCTTCCAAAAAGGTTTCAACATATATAGATGGGTCAAATGTCCCCCCGATGAACCAACCAAACATACTTTCATAATTTTCTTACTCCTTAAAAATTCTCGAATCATTCCTTCAAGGGACCATCACACCATGATTCGTGAATTCTTTTCCCTTAGGACTTCCTCTCCTCAGAGTATACACAATCTGCATATCCATCACTCTTCCTTTGGTTTAAAAATCAACAGCTCTTGTTCAAGCTACTCTTCTGCAATATACTTCTCAAAGAATCAAAGGTCTCACAAATAGGTGCACCCCTACCGTTTTCCACATCATTCTCTGCTTCTGCGAGAATTTCCAAAAGTCCAGTTCTATACTTCAACCACTTAGATTCCTCATAAACCAGTGGTAATTATACCATCTAATCTCTACAATTTCAAGTTGAACAATTTACCATCTTACTACATTAATCTCAGTCTTTTTAGGTACATCTGTACATTTTCCCGAACTCCTTAAGCCCGCCCCACTTTTGATCTTTCTCGGAGAGCTTAAGCTCAGTCCCATCTGCCAACGCATATCCATCTGCCGAGGCGCTCCCTGCATATTCACCAGTCAGCTCCGGCCACTCAATCCCGATCTCCGGATCGTTCCAGGCAAGACCGCCCTCATCCTCCGGATGATAGAAATCTGTACACTTGTAGCAGAACTCTGCCGTGTCAGACAGAACAAGGAATCCATGGGCAAAACCCTTTGAGATATAGAACTGCTTCTTATTCTCTTCCGTAAGCTCTATACCGAACCATTTGCCATACGTCTCACTGCCAGGGCGAAGATCAACGGCAACATCAAATACTCTGCCCTTAATCACCCGCACGAGTTTTCCCTGTGGATGTTCCTTTTGGAAATGCATTCCACGGAGTACACCCTTACTGCTCATACTTTGGTTGTCCTGTACAAATACCAGATCAAGACCGGCCTCCTGCATGTCCTTCTGGTTATAGGTTTCCATAAAATAACCACGGCTGTCTCCAAAAACTGCAGGCTCAATCACACACAATCCTTCAATCGACGCCTTTGTTACTTTAATCTTTCCCATTGCTAACTCCTCATTTCTTCTCCCGGCTTCTCCCAACTGCCTGTCTTTACCAGGATGTCTGATGCCTGCGGTTCGCAGTCTCTATGCCAGCTGTCAGCCTTCCTTTAACTGTCTGCCGCCCTCTGATAACCTGCGGCATCCAAATACCGGCTTAGAGCATCCTGCCAGGCCGGAAGCGGCTCAAATCCATTTTCCTGAATCTTTGATCTGTCCAGTCTACTGTTAGATGGACGGACGGCCTTACTCAGGCCATACTCCTGTGTTGTAACCGGGACTACTTTTGTATGATAACCCGCCTGTCTGAATATTTCACAGGCGAAGTCATACCATGTTATATATCCGCCCTCATTCGTAGCATGATAATAACCATATTTCTCAGTTTCAATCATATCTACCAGTAAACGGGCAAGATCATAGGTATAAGTCGGCGTGCCTGTCTGGTCGTTTACGACCCGGACACTGTCGTACTTCCTTCCAATATCCAGCATGGTCCGGATGAAATTTTTCCCATTTACCCCGAACACCCATGCAATACGGATAATAAAGTATTTATCTAAATTTCCTGAAACGGCAAGCTCGCCTTCTAATTTTGTCTGGCCATAGACATTCAGCGGTTTGTAATCTTTACAATCCGGCTGCCATGGTTCTGTTCCCTGACCGTCAAAGACATAATCTGTAGAAAGATAAACCATCTTACAGTCCAAAGACTTACAGGCTCTGACAATGTTCTCTGTTCCGCCTGCATTGATCATACGAACCTTATCAACCTTATCGTCATCCTCCGCCAGATCAACAGCAGTCCAGGCCGCGCAGTGAACAACTACGTCCGGGCTGACTTCTGTAATCACCTTCTGTACCGCGCTGTCATCAGTAATATCCAGGGAAACGTAAGGCATCCTGGTAACCTCAGTTCCATCCTGCACTCCGGAATATTCTTCTGCAAGATCTGACCCGGTTCCTTCATATCCCCTCTTTGCCAGTTCATTCATAACATCGTGTCCGAGCTGTCCTGCAACTCCAGTAACAAATACCTTCATTACAAGTCCTCCCTAACGATTTCCATACATCTTTTCATAATAGTTCTGGTATTCACCTGAGACGATGGTTTCCCACCACTCACGGTTTTCCAAAGACCACTGAATAGTCTTCTTAATGCCATCCTCAAACTTCGTCTCTGGAAGCCATCCCAGCTCCTCATGAATCTTTGCCGGGTCAATTGCATAACGTCTGTCGTGTCCCTTACGGTCGCCCACATAAGCAATCAGACTCTCCGGCTTTCCAATCTCTTTACAGATAATTTTCACAATTTCAATATTCTGTTTTTCATTGTGGCCGCCTACATTGTAGACCTCGCCTTCCCTGCCCTTATGGATAATCAGGTCAATGGCTTTGCAATGATCCTCTACATACAGCCAGTCACGGACATTTAAGCCATCGCCGTATACAGGCAGCGGCTTGTCCGCCAAAGCATTTGCAATCATCAGCGGAATCAGCTTTTCCGGGAACTGGTAAGGCCCATAGTTGTTCGAACACCGGCTGATTGTCGCTGGCAGGCCAAAGGTCCGGTGGTAAGCCAGGACTAAAAGGTCTGCACCTGCCTTGGCGCTGCTGTACGGCGAACTTGTATGGATCGGCGTCTCCTCTGTAAAGAACAGATCCGGCCTGTCAAGGGGCAGGTCTCCATACACCTCATCCGTAGAAACCTGATGGTAACGCCTGATTCCATATTTCCGGCATGCGTCCATCAATACGGCTGTACCCATGATATTACTTTGGAGAAAAACATCGGGATCCTCTATTGAACGGTCCACATGTGTCTCCGCCGCAAAATTCACTACCATATCCGGGTGTTCTTCCTCAAACAGTCTGTTTACAGCCTCACGGTCACAGATATCCTCTTTCACAAAACGAAAATTTGGATTTTCCATAACCGGATCCAGTGTAGACAGATTCCCGGCATATGTCAGCTTATCCAGGCAGACAATCCGATAGTCTGGATACTTTTCCAGCATATAAAAGACAAAATTACTTCCAATAAACCCGGCGCCGCCGGTTACGATAATAGTCATACTCTTTACTCCTCTGACATTTTATACAAATATTGCAGTCAAATGCTCTAATACAGATGCTCTTGATATTTTCCATCTAGTACATCCTTCAGATACTGCCCGTACTGGTTCTTTTTTAGAACCTCATACATCTTCATGACCTCTTCCCCGGCAATCCACCCATTCAGATAGGCGATCTCCTCCAGGCAGGCAATCTTACGGTGCTGATGTGTCTCGACAGTCTTAACAAAATTCGTTGCATCCACAAGTGATTCATGGGTTCCTGTGTCAAGCCACGTAAATCCCTGGCCTAGAAGCTCCACATTCAGTTCCCCATTCTCCAGATAAATACGGTTCAAATCCGTAATCTCCAGTTCACCACGCTCAGACGGCTTCAGATTCCTGGCGTATTCAACAACACGGTTGTCGTAAAAATATAGACCGGTTACGCAATAATTACTTTTCGGCTTCTCAGGCTTTTCCTCAATGGATACTGCCTTGCCGTTTTTATCAAATTCAACAATGCCGAATCTCTCCGGATCATCCACATAATATCCAAATACAGTAGCGCCCCTGCCATTCTCGGCATTCTGCACTGCATTCTCCAGACGCTTTTTCAGGCCATGTCCAGCAAAAATATTGTCTCCCAGCACCATTGCCGCACAGTCATCTCCAATAAAATCAGCCCCTATAATAAATGCCTGTGCCAGTCCGTCTGGTGAAGGCTGAACCGCATACGTCAGGCTGACTCCAAACTGATGTCCATCACCCAGCAGATCCTGGAATCTTGGCGTATCCTGCGGTGTAGATATAATTAGTATATCCCGTATTCCTGCATTCATGAGTACAGACATGGGATAATATATCATTGGCTTATCATAAATCGGAAGTAACTGCTTGGATGTCACTCTTGTCAGCGGATATAACCGCGTGCCGGAACCACCGGCAAGAATAATACCTTTCATAACATGCTCTCCTCACTGCAATCTCTGCGCTATGACTGTTCTGTATCTGCACAGCCATCTGCTGAAATTACGCCGCGCCCTCATTCCGAAGGACTACAAATACGGTCTTCGCCAGAATCTTTATATCCTGATCAATGGACCAGTTCTTTATGTATTCAGCATCCAGTCTCACAACTTCCTCGAAATCAACAATATTACTTCTTCCGCTGATCTGCCACAGGCCGGTAATGCCTGGCTTGATCGCCATTCTAAGCCTGTGATGCAGGTCATACTGCTCCCACTCATCCACTGTGGGAGGTCTTGTTCCCACCAGGCTCATGTCACCTTTCAGCACATTAAAGAACTGCGGAAATTCATCAATAGAAGTTCTTCGGATAAAATTGCCAATTCCTCCCGGCTTCCCGTTTTTCCTGGTCTTCTCACTGCCTATAATCCGGGGGTCATAATCCATCTTAAACATGAGACCGTCCTGAATCTTATTCTGTTCCATAAGCTCTTTTTTTCTTTCCTCTGCATCCATATACATGCTTCGGAACTTATACATCTTGAATTTCTTTCCGCCCTTCCCGATCCGGGTCTGTGAAAAGAAAATCGGCCCTGGAGAGTGTATGTAAATCAGTGGAGCTACAAACAGGAACAAAACTCCTGTAATCACACATCCAACCAGGCCGCCTAATATATCAAGCATTCGCTTACAGATCGTCTCTTCCGAAGAAATAGCCTTTACTGTATTCGTTATAACTGTATAATCTCCCAGCTGCTCTACAAAGCTCCTCTGCCCTTCCCCTCCGGATGTCCCGGCCAGTCTGGCAAGGCCAAGATGAACCGTAATACCCATATTGGAAAAAGCTTCGATCAGATATTCCGGCATGCTCCAGTTATCCGGCAGCCGCACAAAGATCTCGTCAATCCATCGTGCACACAGATCCTGTGCCGTACTTTCTCTGCTTCCGATTACCGGAATCCCTCTGATCTCTGTGCCCACGGCATCCACATCCATAATCACCAGACCTGTAACCCGATAACTCTGATATCCTTCTGTATGGAGACACGCAATCACTTCATCCACAATTCCCATAGTAGTTATTACAACCAGCGAACTTCTCTGTCCCGACACCCCACGGAACCGCAGATATCTTTTCCATAACAGGCGCACACCATATCCTGCCGCCAGGTAGAGAATATCTGTAAGGAAAAATGTAATTCGGGAATAATCCCCGCCCTCCTGCGTCGCAAACAGATATAGCAGCGTCAGTGATAAGATAATAATGGTATGCTTCACAGTAGCCTTAAACTCTTGATAATAACCTCTTTTCAAAATACGATGAAAAGATTTTCCTATAAAAACAGTAAGGATCTGACAGAGAAACATCACAATCGCATAATTACGATACAATTCGTTGGCATAAGGATTCGCCAGTCCATGCCTGAACAGATACGAGACAAGGAAACACAATTGCAGGCAAATAACGTCCAGCAATAAAAAATCCGAATGCTTAATCCAGCTTTCCTCTGATAGTCTCCTGTACATCTCCTCACCTGCTCTTTTCCCTAATTCATACGAAATAAACCTCTATTCATACCTTACAAATAAACTAAACAAACCACTCTTTATAGAAATACTCAGACCAGCATATAAAGCATTACTGTTCACTCCGTGACTAATAGCTATAAAGCCCCATTGTTTTATCCGCTCGTCTGAACTCTCTAATATAAACAACAAGGCCACACCAGAAATTGCCTTCCCTGTGCGGCCTGTGTCCGCAAGAAACTATAATCATTATATGTATAACGATTAGCCTCTCTTAATGTTCTTTGTGCTAATGCCAGCTGCCTTGAGAGCCTTCTTAAGAGCGTTGAAGTTCTTCTTAGACATCTTCTTGTTAACCTTGATAACAATCTTGGATTTCTGCTTCTTTGTGAGACCGCTGAATGCCTTCTTGTTAACTGTAACTTTGCCTTTAGCCTTGATCTTGATTGTCTTAATCTTCTTAGCGCCAGTAAATGCCTTACCATTAAGCTTATTTACTGTACTTGGAAGAGTAACAGTCTTAACCTTTGAAGCCTTCTTAAAAGCGTTAGCACCAATCGTAGTAACAGTATACTTTACACCCTTTACTGTTACACTAGAAGCAACGCTGATGCTTGTTTTCTTCTTCGGTGTAACGGATGTAAGAGTAGCCTGTCCCTTTGCAGTAGTAGAAACTGTAGCGCTCACGCCTTTTGCAATAGTTGTAGAAGCCTTCGTATTTTTTACCGGCTGCGGAGCAGTTGTTGCACTACCAGCTGCGCTAGCTGTAACAGGAGCTGCACATGTGAATGCTAAAGCAGCAACTAATGCGCATGCAAGTCCTTTTTTGATTTTACGAACCATTTCATTTCCCTCCTTTCTCCTTCGGGATTAATATTTATTTGAGTAACCGGTCAGGCGGTGCCTGCCAGAAAACTCCACATTCATACCGGCCTGTTATTTGCCGTAGTAATACTCACTTCCATAATAGTGGCCGCCATAATAGCTTCCGCCGTACTTCTTATAATAGTAGCCGCTTCCGCCTCCCTGTACACGGTTCAGTACAACTCCAAGAAGCGGGCATCCCGCTCTTTCAAGCTGCATAAGCGAATGCTTCACCATTCCCTTTGGTGTTTCCCCACCCCTCACTACAAGGATGGCGCCATCGCACAGGTTTCCAATTCGCTCACCATCCGACACAATGTTAAGCGGCGGAGAGTCGAATAACGCATAGCGGTATTTCTCGCCCATATAATTAAGCATCTCTTCAAACCGCTTGCTTTCAAGTAGCATAGACGGATTAATAACATTGTCAACATTTGGAAGAATATCACCATATTCCATATCCGTCTTACAAATTGCTTCGTCTAGATCTATCGGATGTGACAGATAGAAGGAGGTTCCTTTGATCTCTTCTCCATCATCTGTCGTAATACCATACTTTTCAGTCATAATGGATTTTCTCAAATCCAGATCCACCAGCACGGTAGACGTTCCGGCTTCCGCCATCTGTCTCCAAAGCTGCATCGTCACAAAGCTCTTTCCTTCATTCGGCATCGTGCTGACCACCATGATCTTCCGGATGTCATTCCCAAGGAAATTTATATTAATCCGGAGACGGTTTACCGCCTCTTCCACTGCATAAGGCAGTTCTGGAAAATTCGCCATTGTAATCTTACTCATGCCTTCACCTCTTCTTGCTCTTATCCGCTTCTATATTCTTCTTAGACCTTCTCTTATTGATCAGTCTCTTAACCTTTTTAAAGCGGCTTCTCTTTCTGCCTTCCTTTTCCTTTTTCTCTGACAGCTCGCCAATATCACTTTCAGGAATTACAGTAAGCGGCATAATACCAAATGCAGATTCCACATCCTCAGCTGACTTAAAGGTATCGTCTGTCACATAATTAAATGTAAGAACTGCCAGTACAAGAAGCATCAGCACAAGCGCTCCGGCCATAATATTGATGGTATAGCTCGGAGAACTGGGACTTTCCGCTTTGATCGCATACTCCGCAATATTCGGGGTAGAGGTATCCATCAGGTCTGGCAGCTTGGATACGGACTGGTCGGCCAGCTCATTCGCAACACGCATTGCCTCCTCTGCATCCGGACTTTCCACTGTTACCTGCAGGATACGTGTATCATTTACAGTCGTAATTGTTACCATTTCAAGAAGCTCTTCATAAGTATAATCAAGCTCCAGATTCTTAATCACATCCTCAAAGATCGGCCGCGTCTTCAACAGTTCCGCATAGTCACTGGACAGCGAATCACCAAGGTTCAAATCTGTCAGATTAACAACCGAGTCACTGGATGCAGATACCATATAAATCTTCGAGTTAGCCTCATACTTCGGTGTAATCAGGAAATAGGTAATAAGCCCCATGCCCACCGCACCGATAATAAAAGCCGAGATAATCCACAAAATCTTACTGCGGAAATAATACAGCAGCTCAACGAGATCAATCTCCATCTCGTCTTCCTGCCCTCTCAGTTTTATGATGTCTGTCTGCTCTTGCATATCTTCAAGTTCCTTTCTACGCTATTCATCCTCTTTTTCAAGATGATACAGCTCTGTCATCACTTCTTTCACAGAATCCTCATCAGGATAAAACTCAACATGGTCTATTCCGTCACCAAGTCTCTGACCAAGCCTGGTCTCTCCCTTGATCTGGAAAATGCCTCTGTTCTCTCCACCCATCATCTTATTCATGATCCGGGAGATATCCCTTCCTTTTGCATCTGTTATCGCTCTGTCTTCTAGCTCTTCGTATAATTCATTCACAAAATTCGGTTTCTCTTTGAATTTTTCATTTACCTTTGCAAAGAGAGCTTTCATATACTGATTATGTCTTTCCATTCGCTGTATGTTTGTCTCGTCAGCAACGTTAAAACGATCATGTATATATGTAAATGCCTGTTCATCACTCAGGAGAATTGTCTCCCCTTCCTTCAGGCTGGGATCCACTTTTGAGAAATCTCCAAGTACAGTTACTTCTACGCCGCCTACCGCATGGTTTAATGTTGCTATTGCATCCATCCCCAGACTGTAATATCCAGCAATCGGGACGCCTCCCAGGAAATTCGATACTGCCTCAACCGTATTCTCGCAGCTCTGTTTCTGGCTGCCTCCGTACCAGTGTGCCGTACAAAGCTGAAGATCCGCACTCGCATATCCCGTGCCATCTGTCTGCATCATGGTCACTTCTGTTATTGTGTCACGATCCAGTTGAAGGAATCCATAAGACTTATCCGTCTTATCAAACACAGCCAGGAGCAAAACATCTGCCATAGTGCCTCTGTATTCCTCTCCTTCTCCCGTCTCGTTTCCACTGATATCTGTGCCTAGAAACAGCCATGTTTCTATATCATGGTTATATGTATAGGCTTCTCCATAAAGTTCTATCTCTTCTTCCTCGCCAAATTCCCCGGATTCCCCCGGCGTTGCCGCCTTAGTTCCTTCTTTATCAGTTTTGGCCGTCTGATGGCTTGTAACTTTTTTCTCAACCCCCTGCACTGCAAGCCAAAACCCCACAAGTACTGCCGCAACCCCTATGAGGGCCACAGCTATCTTTATCTGTCTCTGCTTTCTGCTGTGCAAATCATTCTGCATCTTCCCACAACAACCTTCCCCTTGCATCGATCTCTTCTAATACAGCTTCACCTAGTTTCTTACCAATTACTTCTCTGCCGGCCTGCAGATTCGATGGCCGGATCTCCGGATTGTGGCAGTCACTGCCAAGCAGCACATGATGACCAGCTTTTATGAACTTAAGCGCAAAAGAACGTTTCCCGCGTCTCTGAAAGCTTCCCGCATTAATCTGGGCATATAACGGAAGTTCAAAAACAGCATTCCAGATACTCTTATCCTTTTGGAATTCGTAATACCGTTCCACATGCGCCAGCATCACCTTAAGCTTCCGCCTCTCAAGAATATACTCAATATCCCTGTACATTCCTTTCGTCCACTGGACAAACGGCATCTCTAGAAGAAGCAGATTACTTCCCTCCATGCAAAGCTCCGGCAGTACATCCGCCTTCCCCACATTTGGGAAATAATAAACTTCTGCAGCAGTCCGGATCTCCTGGATCCAGTCTGTCTCCCCCGAAAGGCCACGAACTTTTAAAAGGCTCTCCTTCCTCTTTTCAAGGAAATGTCCTGCCGAAACTCTGTCCGCATAAAAATGCGGTGTTGCCAGAATCCGTGTCACACCCTGTGCGTGAGCCTGCCGCAATAGTTCTTTTGTCTGTTCAATATCCCGGCTCCCATCATCAATCCCCGGTAAAATATGAGTATGAAAATCAATCATAGTTCCTATTCTCCTGTGTTCTCAGCAAATGCACCCTTGCCCCCGGTTTCACATCCGGTCTGCACCTGTCCATCCTGTATCTTCTCAGAATATTCAGCAGAAACGCGAAGAATATCGCAAGCACTATACCCGTACATACTCCCGATACATCCAGAAGCACATCCTTCGCCAACGGATTCCGCCCTTCCACAAAGTACTGATGAATCTCATCTGCTGCCGCCTGCAAAAATCCCACAAAAAAAGCAATCTTTATACGTACATCTGTTTTTTTGGCAATAACCCCAGCTGTCAAATATAAGACTGCACCAAGAACGGCATATTCGAAGAAGTGTGCGGACTTACGAACCCAAAAATCAAGCTCAGTCAACATTCTCTGCTGTTCTTCCGCCGGAAATTCATCAAAGCCATCTACAAACAGATCACATATTAGCTGATCAATTCTCTGGCTCATAGTTTCTGACTCTCTGGCTGTTTTGTGAGACATAGCAAAAATCCACACAAAAACAAAAATAGTAAATGATATCAAGAGGACTCTCCGTGTCTTATTTTTTTTGGAGGCACAATCAATATTTCTTTCCTTGTTTTTCATACATGCCACATTATACCCCTTTTACACTCAAATTGCAACATCTTTTTTTCTATCTTTTCTTCCTTTATTTTCAAACGTAACTTTCCGACCGTTCAGACAGCAATTCGCACAATCAGCCAAATAATATCCCAAAACAATCAATCAATTCCCACAATGGAAGGATAACTATAGTAGCTACAGATAATACTAATTATAGTTAATTGCAGGTATCTTGTCAATAGGATAAACTATAGTAATGAATACTAATAATAACTTTAATATCGGCGAACGGATTTACGAATTACGAAAAACAAATGGCTTAAGCCAGGAACAACTGGCTCTAAAGTCAGAGATTACCCCTACTTATCTTGGATTATTAGAAAGGAATCTTAAAAGTCCTACACTTCGTGTTTTAGGACAGGTTTGTGATGCCCTGAATGTCACCTTCTCAGATTTCTTTTCCAATACGCCCCCCGCCTCATACGAAGCCATTGACTCAGTCTCTATGCAAATCTGCGCCCAGATCAGCAATCACTCCGAAAGCGAAAAGCTGATGCTTCTCAAAATCCTAAAGGACATCATAAGCTTCCAGGAACAATCCGGCAGCTGACCAGCCCCCCCCTGTCCATGACTTTCGGTTCTGCCGCCAGCCTTGTCCCTGGTTCCTCTATACATCTCTTACGCCTTGCCGTGCCATTCTATTATGTAAAAAAAAATCACCATCCCCGGAGTTTCAGCTGCCTCCAAAAACAGTGATTTTGACTGCGCGATCAGGGGTTCGAACCCTGGACACCCTGATTAAGAGTCAGGTGCTCTGCCAGCTGAGCTAATCGCGCATATCAATCTTTCATCTTTGCTATTTCCTCAACGCAAGTGATATTATATAACAGAATCCCGTAGAATGCAAGGGTTTTTTTACATTTTCTTCACATTCCATTATTTTTGTACATTTTTCATATTTTACACCCCGTATCACCCCATATTTTGTCAAAAATAAGCATACTTCATCCATCTTTTGTTCATATTTATCCTTCCCCCTTCATATAATATGATGAGTTACTATTCACGGACCAGCCTTCCGCTCATAGCAACTCATCCAGCCCCATTTAAAAATCGCTTTCAGCGGAGTGCTGGATACCGAAAACCACTACTTCACGGGCTCGGATGCCATGCAGCAGAGTGCACGTCCCCGTGAATAATAGACTTAAATTTACAGTTCCTTAGCATCACAAATGGAGGTTTCTACATGACACATTTTTCAAAAAAACACAGCGCAGCCACCCGGCCAGACCATTCATTCCGTATAAGCAGTCCTCCTGTCCCGAAGCAGGTTCCCAAAAAGGACATGCTCTCCTTCCTCTTCATCGCAATCGCCGGAACCCTGTGCCATTTTCTGTACGAGTGGACCAAAAGTCCCCTTGCCGCCCTGTTCTGTCCAGTCAACGAGTCCGTCTGGGAGCATCTGAAGCTCCTCTACTTCCCATTCCTTTTTTTTACTCTACAGAGCGCCCTCTGCACAGGCAGGCATCCCAGGATCTCTTCCTCCAATCTATACTCCCGCCTCCTGGCAGTTCTGTGCGGCATGCTGTCCATCATCACACTCTACTACACCTACACTGGAATCATCGGAAAAAACTACCTGTTCCCCGATATCCTCATATTCCTCATCTCCATCACAGTCACACTGCGCCTGATTCCCCATTTCCAAAACACACTATCCACCACCCCGTCCTTTACCGCCATCTACACCTCCTGGCTCCTCCTCACCCTCTCCTTCTTCCTCTTTACCTGCTATCCTCCCAACCTGCCACTGTTCACTCCGTGACCAGTAACATTCGCAAATCCATCTAAAGTTCGCTCCTCGAATGGGATTTGCTCACTCTTGAATCACTTTCTTACGGTCTGTGCAGTAAATGCACAGACCTGTGTGAACAGTAACATTCCGAGTTTTGTTACACAAAAACCGCCCTTTACCCTGCATCATGTTCTCACGAAATGCTCAGCTTACGCGCATTCCCGCCCCATAAACAATCCCCTCCCTCCCCTCAGCAGCCAGCGTGTGGGGGCGGTGCGGGCGGATTGCGGGTACTGATTTTCATTCCGTGCGAAGGAGTGTTACAGACCCTAAATGAAAATACAGGCCGAATGGGAGACCGTCCACCGTACCACAAGTACGGTGGACGAGAGCAGGCTGAGGTGAGAAATTCATCAGAATTTCTCACCGAATCTGCTTGATGCCTCCTATTCGGCCTGTATTTTCATTTAGGGTCTGTTCACGACGGAGCCGGAAGAAAATCAGTACCCGCAATCCGCCCGCACCGCCCCCGCACGCGTCCTCCTCCATCACCCCTGCATCTTCTTAATCACTTTCAGGCGCGTGAATTCTTCTCTTTCTTTCTCCTCCAGTGCATTATTAATCGTATACACCAGATTACTATACATAGGAATCGTAATATTCTTAAGTGCATTCGCCCGCTTCTGCGTCTTCTTTATATTACTGGCCAGCCTGTATGCCGAATTTTCCACCATAGAAAGCTTAATTGTCAGATCCTTCACCTCGCGGAACGCCTCCCTGGCAATATCAATCGACTCTGCTGTTGTACTAAAGGAATACGTCAGATCATTCTGCTTCGCATCATACCTCACATAAGGAATCTCCGTGCCCATAATACTCCTTGTCTGAATCCGGATGGAATCCTCAATCGGAACCGTAAGTGCAAGCTGCTCCACCTTACTGATCCCCTGTTCTATATTCGCATGCTGCAGGCATGCATACGCCCGTGTAAATGTAGTATCAATCTCCTCCTGGATCCCCTTCGCCTCATCAATCAGGGCCATAAGCTCCTTAAGGAGAATATTCCTCTTCTTATCCATCAGGTCATAACCCTGATGGGCCAGCGCAAGAGAGTTCTTAGCCAGCATCAGATTTCCCTTTGTAGGAAACTCCCGTGGATCCATAAACTAAACCCCCTCTGCTTCCTGTGGGTAATATAAGTCAATCAGCTTCGTATCCACCCGGTCAAGTTCCTCTTTGGGCAGAAGTCCCAGAAGCTCCCAGCCAAGATCCAGCGTCTGCTGGATCGTACGGTTCTCTGACGGTCCCTGGCCAACATATCTCTTTTCAAACTCCTCTCCAAACTTCAGATAACGCTTGTCAATCGGAGACAATTCATCCTCACCGATAACAGAAGCAAGATTTCTCGCCTCCCCCACCTTGGCATATGCGGAAAAGAGCTGATTTGCCAGATCCTGGTGATCCTCTCTCGTATAACCCTTGCCGATACCATCCTTCATAAGACGGGACAGAGACGGAAGAATACTAATGGGCGGATACACCGATTGTCCGTGCAGACTCCGGTCCAGAACCACCTGTCCCTCCGTAATATATCCGGTAAGATCCGGAATCGGATGTGTAATATCATCATTTGGCATTGTAAGAATCGGAAGCTGAGTCACCGAACCAGACGCCCCTTCCACAATGCCCGCACGCTCATAAATCGTCGCCAGTTCACTGTAAAGATACCCCGGATATCCTTTTCTTGACGGAATCTCCCCTCTGGAAGAGGATACCTCACGCATAGCCTCCGCGAAGGAAGTCATATCTGTCAGAATAACCAGAATATGCATATTGCATTCAAATGCCAGATATTCCGCAACTGTAAGAGCCACCTTCGGCGTAATCAGACGCTCCACCACCGGGTCATTTGCAAGATTCAGGAACATACAGACATGATCTGCAACACCGCTTTCTTCAAATGCTTTCCGGAAGAAATCAGCCACATCATGCTTGACGCCCATTGCGCCGAACACAATTGCAAATTTCTCCTCCGAATCGTCCCCCAGGGATGCCTGCCTTACAATCTGCGCGGCAAGCTGGTCATGGGGCAGGCCATTTCCTGAGAAAATAGGAAGCTTCTGACCCCTGATCAGTGTAGTCAGGCCGTCAATTGCCGAAATACCGGTACGGATATAGTTACGGGGATATTCCCGGCGCACCGGATTCAGCGGCAGGCCGTTCACATCTCTCTTATCTATAGAGGTGAGGGAGCCCATCCCGTCAATTGGCTGCCCGATTCCGTTGAAAGTTCTTCCAAGCATATCCGGTGATACCGCCACCTCCATAGGATACCCGGAAAGCCTTGTGTGGGTATTCGTAAGTGACATATTTTCTGTCCCCTCAAATACCTGGATCACTGCCTTATCCTCATCTAATTCCACAATACGGCCCATCTTCCTTGTGTTCCCGTCCACGACAAACTCCACGATCTCATCAAAGAAAGCCTCCTGCACTCCTTCCAGTACAACGAGAGGACCATTAATACTACTTAACCCAAGATATTCTATTGCCAATTTTTAAGTCCCCCCTATCCATTCTTTTCTATTACATTATTATAAAAGTCGTCAATGTCATTCTTATAAATGTCAAGAAGCGAAATATTATCATTCGGCACATCATACTTAATGGCAATGACCTTCTCAAAGATACCCTCCGCCTTAAGAACAGACATCGGCATTCCCATAGCCACCAGCTTTCTTGCCTTCTTGTACAGATACAGGATCACATCCATCATCTTAAACTGTTTCTCCATGGACACACATGTATCATCCTTATGAAATGCATTTTGCTGCAGGAATCCAAGACGGATGACCTTCGCAATCTCCAGAATAAGCTTCTGGTCATCCGGCAGCACATCCCCGCCGATCAGCTTCACGATCTCCATCAGGCTGCTTTCCTGATTCAGCAGAGTCATCATACGGTTTCTGTAGTCTACAAACTTCGGCGATACATGATCCGAATACCATCCTGCAAGATCCGGCAGATACTCGCTGTAGCTTGTAAGCCAGTGGATTGCCGGGAAATGTCTTGCATAAGCCAGTGACTTATCCAGTCCCCAGAAGCATCTTACAAAGCGCTTCGTGTTCTGCGTAACCGGTTCTGAGAAATCACCGCCCTGAGGTGATACTGCCCCGATAATGGACACTGAGCCAGTCTCACCGTTCAGTGTCTGCATCATTCCCGCCCGCTCATAAAATGCGGACAGCCTGGAGGCAAGATAAGCCGGGAACCCTTCCTCTGCCGGCATCTCTTCCAGACGGCCGGAAAGCTCCCGGAGCGCCTCCGCCCAGCGGGAGGTAGAGTCTGCCATAATCGCCACATCATAGCCCATGTCACGGTAATACTCTGCCAGTGTAAGCCCGGTATAGATTGAAGCCTCACGGGCAGCAACCGGCATGTTTGATGTATTTGCAATCAGTGTTGTACGGTCCATCAGGGGATTTCCAGACCTTGGGTCAACCAGCTCCGAGAACTCCTCCAGAACCTGCGTCATTTCATTTCCACGCTCCCCGCATCCAATGTAAATAATGATATCTGCATTGGCCCATTTTGCAACCTGATGCTGGGTCATGGTCTTTCCTGTTCCAAATCCCCCCGGAATTGCCGCTGTCCCGCCCTTCGCGATCGGGAACATTGTATCCAGAATACGCTGCCCTGTAATCAGAGGCTCATTTGCAGAATATCTGTGATGCACAGGTCTCGGCACACGGATGGGCCAGTGCTGGGTCATGGAAAGCTCCTTCTTCTCCCCATTTGCCTGCTCAATCACTACCAGAGTATCCTGAATCGTATACTCCCCATCCGGAACCACAGACACAACCGTACCTTCCACTTCCGGAGGAACCATACATTTGTGAACAATCGCGCGGGTCTCCGGAACCTCTGCAATGATTGTTCCTCCATGGACAAGATCACCTTCTGACACAGTCAGATGTGTCTCCCATTTCTTTTCTGTATCCAGTGAATCCACGCTGACGCCCCTGGTAATAAACGCACCGCCCTTCTCTGCAATTTGGTCAAGAGGACGTTCAATACCATCAAAAATATTATTCAGGATTCCCGGAGCCAGCGTAACAGACACGGCAGAACCCGACGTCTCCACGCTCTCTCCCGGGCGAAGCCCCGATGTCTCCTCGTAAACCTGAATGGTCGTCATATCCTTATCAAGGGAAATCACCTCTCCGACCAGGCGCTCCTCGCCCACATACACCATCTCGGACATTCTGAATCCGGTCTTTCCCTTAAGGTAAATAACAGGGCCATTGATCCCATAGATTTTTCCAGTGTTCTTACTATCCAATTAGCGTACCTCCCTTGAATGTGAATCTGTCATATTCTCTCTCAACAGCGCCCTTAAAAGCATAATCAATCAGAATATTCCTCTCATGGATAACCGCACGCATGCCTCCTATAAAATCCTCTTTACTTACAGTCAGGCTCATACCTGTATGCTCCTCCAGATACTCCTTCTTATCTTCATCCGTCGGGTTAATATAAAGGGTAACCGCCTCTCCATTTGCAAATTTTGCCGCTTTCTCTATATAAGAGACAAGAAGCCTTCTGTAGTCCTCTGTCTCCATATATTCATGAAGGAGTTCGTTCACTTCTTCAAACAACTGCTTCTTCAGACGCTTCTGTGTCTTCCCGAACTCGCGCTTCAGCTCCAGCTGCGCCTTAGACGCCGCCATACTAAGCTGCTGCTTTGCACTTGTAACCTCTGCCTTGATTCTTGTCTCGGACTGACGGACCGCCTCCGCGCGGTGCTGCTCATTAATATTTTCCAAAGCCTTCCTGTGCTGCTCTATAATAGAATTCGCCTGCATCCGGGCCTCCAGCATGGCTGCATCCTTCAGATGGTCCAACTTCTCTCGCTGCGTCAAGCCTCTCACCTTCCTTTCATCCTTATATCCGGATCCGCAACTATAGTTTTAGCCCTATCGCCTCATTTACATATGATGTGATAAAATCCTTCTTACGGCCGGTTCCGTGTCTGTCAGGAATCTCAATAAGGAGCGGCATCGACCTCTCCAGTCTCGCCTCATCAATCAGATCCGGAAATTCACGTCCGAACTTCTCCGTCAGCAGAATAATCCCCACTGCCGAATCATTCATAGCATTTTCCAGGGCTTCCCGGAGCTCGTGGCGCTCGTGCACCACCACCCCGTCTACACCGGCAAGTCTCATCCCTGTCAGGGTATCGATATTATCACTAATCAGATACATCTTCATCTTACAATTTACCCAGGATCATGAAGGAGATGATCAGTCCGTACAGACACACACCTTCCGCAAGACCAACGAAGATCAGGGACTTACCAAGCACACTGGAGTCCTCACTGATTGCCCCGAGAGCTGCACTTGCTGCGCTTGCAACGGCAACACCGCCGCCCACACATGACATACCGGTTGACAGTGCAGCCGCAATATAGCCAAGTCCTGTTGCCATCCCTGCCGCCTTCTCTGTAGTATCAGCAGCCTGAACCGGATCGCCTGCAAATAACATAATCGCCGCAATGGCAAATGATCCAAAATAAAACAATACATTTGCACCAAGCGCCCTTTTATAACGCTTCTTATTCTTCTCGCCTATCAGATAGTAACCAAATGGAATGATAATTCCAAGCACCAACGCTGCAACCAATAATAATTTCACTGTTAAAGACATGATAAAATTCCTCCTTGTAATTACTTAATCTATTGTAACTGCTCAGTACCTTCACAGTTACATGCAAAAATCCATTTGAAATTGCCTTCGGCAATGGGATTTTTGCACTCCTGAATCACTTTCTTACGGTCTGTGCAGTAAATGCACAGACCTGCTGAATAGTTACAATCTATTTGCTCTGCTCATTAAATGGCTGGAACTCCCGTCCGCTTCCTTTGTAGAAACGGCTGAACATCTCATAATATTCCAGACGGAGCACCTGGATTCCCACAACCAGGCCCTCCAGTCCGCACACAAGAATATTTCCAAATACCATAATCACCCAGTTCGTATGCCCCTCAGGAACGCCCGACAGCATCAGCACAACCTCCATCATCGCTGCATGGCTCACTGCAAAAGCGCCGATTCTGACATATGAAAGTGTATTTGAAAAATAGCTGAGCATGGTCTCAAACAATTCGAAAAACGCCTGTACAAGGAACATTCCCTTGCTTTCCTTCATCTTCTCCTTCTTCTTCCGGACAAGATTTCCAAGGGGCTCCTTAAAAACAAAACACAGCACCGGACCGCCCAGGAAGAAAATCAGCATGATATTTCCCGGAAGAGTGTGCCCTGTCATGTACAGCACAATGGTAAGCACCAGGAAGCCGTAAAATACAAGTCCCGCCAGCCCATTGTGGGAAAACAACATATTTTCCAGGTCATGCGCCTTCGCCGCATTCAGTATATTGAACACCATCACCAGTAAATTCAGCGCCATACCAAATGCAATTGCAATGACAAACACGGTATTCAGCTGCCCGATAAATGGAAGATCCGTCATCGCCTCTGCCGGTCTCAGCCACCGGGCCTCAATAATATCCTCAAATCCAAAGATACTGCCGAACATAAATCCAAAAATTGCCGAAAACACACCCGCAATTGAGATAATGCCTGCAAGGTTCACCTTTTTCGTCAGATACAGAAGTCCTCCAAACACAAAAAGGCAGAGTCCCTGTCCCACATCCCCGAACATAGCGCCAAAGATAAAGGTATACGTAAGCGCCACGAACATGGTCGGATCCAGCTCATTATGCGCCGGAAGCCCGTACATCTTAATGAACATCTCAAAAGGCTTGAAGAATCTCGGGTTCTTAAGCTTAGTAGGCGGATTCCCGAAATACTTCTCCCGGTTCTCTTCTACCATAATAAACACTCTGCTGTCCTTCTCTGCTTCCTTTACAAATGCATCCACATCCTCTTCGCCCATCCAGCCGCACAGGATATAGGATTCCGAATCCTCTTCCTCAATCCTCGCCGCCCTCTTTCGGACGTCAAAATTGGCGGACATCCTTTCCAGACGCTTTCTCGCACCAAGAAGTTCAGAGGCATGGCTGTTTACCAGATTCTCAATCTCCTGGTCAATCTCTTCAATTTTCCTCTGTGTATCCTCCACATCCTGAAGAAGGCTCCCGCATGCAGCTTCTGGCGTTCCCATATATCCGCCCTCCAGCTGGATTCTCTCAAAATGAAGAGAATTAAATACTGAATCCACCTTACTTACATCCGCATTGGCAGTCACATAGCAGCCATAGACATAATTTTCGCTGCGCGTCCCCTCAAAGAAGAGCACATTCAGATCACCGAACAGATATTTTTCAAGACGCCTGTAATAATCAATCCCAATCCTGCCGAACCGGATCTGCATATACTGGTACTTCAAAGCTTTGCCAACATCAAGTTCCAGGGGCCTGAAGGGCTCCAGTACACTGGCGCTCTCCTGAAGCTCCTCCTTCTTCTTTGCAAGAAGCTCCTTCTCCTCAAGCAGCTCAAGATACCTGTGATTAATATCGCGTATCAGGGTCAGTATCTCATCCTTCTTCACATTCAGATTCGCCCGATACTCCTTATCCGGCAGGAGTCCCGCGAACTGCTCCGCCTTCGCAAGGGGATCCTTATACGGATTCACCTCGACAAAGGGCAGGAGATTGTCTGTAGTCTTGAGCTCAGTAACTGCATTTTCAAGCTGCATCTCATACTTTGAAAGATACACCTCGCATACACGGTCAATATCTGTCCTTGGACCGCTGATGCTAAGAAACTTCATCTTTACAATCACTTTACAACACCTCCTAAGTATCCTAACGTATCTCCCCTTGACAAGCCATACCGGATACATTCAAGGGCTGTTGTTAGTTTATCTATCTCATCTTCCTTTAAGAACAAATATGCATTAATCGTGGCAATCGAATACGGATCTCTCCGCCTGTCCGTCACATACAGATGCTTCAGGATATCCTTATACCTCCGCTCAATCGTACCGGAATCTGCAATCTCATAACGTTTCGCATAATACGTCTTCGCCACCTTATGTTCAAATTCCTCTACCGTCGGTGTATCCACCAACGCCTTAAACTCATCTACCCTGATTCTGTAATGATACGGAATCGTGAGCGCATAGATATCCGGCGCCAGCATATGATAATACTTCTTCGCCCGGTAGACCCACTGCAGATTCAGAAGGTCAATCTTCGTCCCAAAATCCTTAAGGAACATCTCCTTTTCCTGTCCCGTAAGAAGCTTCCTCTCCTTCCTCCACATGACAGAAAAGTAATAAAGATCCAGCGCCAGGTCATAATCAAACAGCGTTGCCTCCTCTGAATCCCTGATCCTTGAGAGCGCCCCGTAATATTCTGTACCCCGCAGATTATCCACCAGTTCATTAATATTTGCAGATGTTATCAGCCTGTCAATGGAAATATCTGAATATCTGTCAAAAAAGCGTTTTTTATACTCCAGGTCAAAAGGCGCCGCATAATGATTAAACACAATCCGCAGACAGTAATTAATCAGATCCACCTCATACCGCTTCCAGTAAAGTCTCAGAAACTTCTTCTGCCTGATCCCCGCAAACCGGAAAATTCTCGAATAATCATCAAACAACGACTGATAAAGAACCTTTTCCACACTCCCCCTGTGATACAGGGAATCATCCATCTCTCCAAGATATTCCGCATACCCGGGCCTGCCCTTAAGATACTCAATCGCCTCCGGGACACTCTTACAACCGGCAATGTCCTCGAAGTCCTTCTGCGTCAGAAGCTTAGACTGCATCGCCCGGATCTTCGTGACAATCCCACTATACAACATAAGGTTTCCCATATCCTACACCTCTAAAATATTTTTTAAGATCTCCCCGGCATATGCCGCATGGTGCTCCTCATAGTCCTTCTTGAGTTCCTCTATTACTGAGTGGTTCTTCTCCTTCTGCTCCTCAATCAGAGCATTCATTCTCTTTTCATACCCCTCCCGGATCTCAGAAATCCTCTGCCGGGTCTCTTCCTCCGTCACACGGTCAAACTCATCCCGGGCCTCCTGGAGCTCACTCGCAATCTCAGCCTTCTGCTCATGAGCATGCTTCACAATCGCCTCTGCTGTCTCCTCAATCTCAGCCAGCTTCCCAATAACAGATTCCATATGCCGCCTCCATTCCTATCCAATATAGTATAAATCCATAACGGTCAAATACCCTCATGGTTATGTAAAACCAGTC
This sequence comes from uncultured Dorea sp., assembly GCA_948602995.1. GTDB lineage: Bacteria > Bacillota > Clostridia > Lachnospirales > Lachnospiraceae > CAPEBR01. The sequence continues at coordinate 26,128 of CAPEBR010000010.1, read as the reverse complement.
ATTATAATAATACTACTTTTCACCAAAAAAACCATAGTAAAAATCGACAAAAAAATAACAACTCCTCACCCAAAAATACAGGAAAATCACGAGGCAGTATTCCGATGAACTAACCGCTAACTCCGGCTAAGACCTTCGGGATATCTGCCCTTTATTAATTGACTTTATTTCCAAAAAAAGCTACACTAAAGTACAGGCAAAATACCAAAAAAGGAGCATAGCATTATGAGACTAAGAAATATTCCCCGGGCAGAAGGAGTTTTAGAAAGCAGCCCATATGTTATAAAAAGCGAGACCGCCTGCCGGGGAAAATGGAATGAGACAATCTTCACGAACTCCCAGCCTATTCACATTGAAATCGGCATGGGAAAAGGACAGTTTCTCCTAACCCTTGCAAAACACAGCCCAGATATAAACTACATTGGCATTGAGCGATACTCAAGCGTGCTGCTGCGCGCCATAGAAAAACTAGAACCACCCGCCATACCCCAAAACAGCCGCCCTGTCACAGACTCTCCCGACATAGCACAAACTGGCATTCCTTCCGCAGGCACACATAAAAGCAGCCGGGACTTTTCCCCAGACAACCTCCGCTTCATCTGCATGGATGCAGCAGACATTGAAAAAGTCTTTGCCCCCGGCGAAGTCTCCCGTATCTACCTGAACTTTTCAGACCCATGGCCAAAAGCAAGACACGCAAGAAGGCGTCTGACCTCACCAGAATATCTGTCACGATACAGCCATATCCTGAAAAGCAACGGACAGCTGGAATTCAAAACCGACAACCAAAATCTCTTCACCTACTCCGAAGAGACCCTGAAATCTTCCGGCGCCTGGACCATCACCGCCCTCACACGCGACTTACAAAACACCCCCTCCATGAGCATCGGAAACACCATGACCGAATACGAAGAAAAATTCTCCTCCCTTGGCAACCCCATCTGCAAACTAATTGCTAATGTCAGTGCCTAACCTTTTCAAAATTACATCATACTATAATAAGAAAGACATTTCAGGAGTCGCAATGGGGAAAAAATACCTAAAAGCATTAAAATACAAATTATGTACATTCACCTACTGCCGGAGAGCTAAGTCCAGATGCGGACAGCTCTCCCAATTCCGAAAAAGTTTCTGCGAAGTATACAACATTCTAAACCCCGGCGCAGACTGCCGGAAACAGTAACTGTCCAAAGGCAGCTGCTGAGCAGTTACGTTCAGAGCACCTCTACAGCTACCGCAAATAAAAGAAAGAAAGGTTGATAACTATGCTACATCTAACAGCCAGAAACTTCGAATCTGAGACCACACATACACATCTCCCAGTCGTCATCATGTTCTACGCCAACTGGTGCGGAAAATGCGCAATGATGAAGCCCGTTTTCGAAGATATAGAAAAAAAATATCTAGGAAAAATAAAATTCTTCGAAGTAGAAATCGACGAGTCCCCCGACCTTGCCGCACGCTACGACGCCGGCATCGTCCCTACCTTCCTGCTCCAAAAAAACAAAGCGCCAATAGCCACCCTGCAAGGCCTCATCCCCCAGCCCACCCTGGAGCAGAGAATCCAAAAACTCCTCCTTGCAGCCCACTAATGTCAGATCTTGCGAAGGGATTCCAGGCAAATATCAATTCCAAAGGCCCCCAATTAGGACTATGATTTTTTTATGCCAGGAATGGTACACTCACAGGAAACATCCCAACCACCCACAGCACAGGCACTGGGCGGGCATCCTCCCGGGGACGCATCCGGCAGGCGGCTTTGGGCGGGGCTTTCCGGCATGTCAGGTGGGATTCTTCCGCATTGGAAGCTGCGGCAACAAGTCATTGATGAAAAAGAGGCGAAAAACAGGACCACACATTGTACCACAAGTACAATGTGTGAGGATAGGCTGAGGGGAGAACTCATAAAGAGTTCTCCCCGAATCTATCCGGTGTCCTGTTTTTCGCCTCTTTTGAATCTAGGACTTGTCCGCAAGCTTCCACAGCGGAAGAATCCCACCTGATATGCCGAAAAGCCGTCCCGCCCAAAGCCGCCTGCTGGATGCCGTCCCCGGGAGGATGCCTGTCCAGTGCCGTCCTCCCTCTAAAATTCGAAGACTGCCACTCCATATGGCGGCATTTTATACGCAAAGGAAAACGGCCTTCCATCGCACTCTTTCTTCTGCGCCCGGTACACCATCGGCCTTTCCTTCCCAGTCCCGCCATACCTTACATCATCACTATTGAGAATCAGCTTATACTGCTTTTTCCTTGGAACTCCAACTCTGTAATCAGCCCACTCCATAGGCGTAAAATTAATCACAAACAACAGATTCTTCTTTTTATCCTTTGAGTGTCTCATAAAACTATAGATACTCCTGTACCCATCATCCGCATTAATCCACTCAAAGCCATCACAAGACTGATCCAGCTCATAAAAAGCCTTCTTCTTTTTATACATATGAAGAAGATCCTTCATCCAGTTCTGAATCGCCTGATGCTCCGGTTCAGCAAGCAGATACCAGTCAAGCTCCCGCTCCTCGCTCCACTCACGAAGCTGGGCAAACTCCTGCCCCATAAAGAGCAGCTTCTTCCCTGCATGTCCCATCATAAAAGCATATCCTGCCTTGAGGTTTGCATACTTATCAAACCCAAGTCCCGGCATCTTGTTAAGCATAGAACATTTCAGATGCACCACCTCGTCATGAGACAGAACAAGAACATAATTCTCACTGTATGCATAACTCATGGCAAATGTCATGGCATTATGGTTGTCCTTCCTGAAATACGGATCAAGCTTCATATACTCGGTAAAATCGTGCATCCAGCCCATATTCCACTTCAGGCTGAAGCCCAGTCCATTATCTTCAACATCTCCCGTAATCTTCGGCCATGCCGTGGACTCCTCCGCAATCATCATTGCCCCTGGATTCCTCCCTAACAGAACCGAATTCAGATGCTTAAAGAAGTCAACTGCCTCCAGATTCTCATTGCCTCCATATTTATTTGCAACCCACTGCCCGTCCTGTTTCCCATAGTCAAGATAAAGCATAGAGGCCACAGCATCCACACGAAGCCCGTCTACGTGGAAATGCTCCACCCAGAACAGCGCATTGGAAATCAAGAAGTTACGCACCTCGTTTTTCCCCAGGTCAAAAATCTTTGTTCCCCAGTCAGGATGCTCGCCCTTCCTCGGATCCGCATATTCAAACGTAGGCGTCCCGTCAAAGTCTGCCAGCCCATGGGCATCCCTCGGGAAATGTGCCGGAACCCAGTCAAGAATAACACCAATCTTATTCTGATGCAGGTAGTTTACCATCCAGGCAAAATCCTCCGGTGTTCCATACCGGCTCGTCGGTGCATAGTACCCTGTAACCTGATACCCCCATGAACCATCAAAAGGATGCTCTGCAATCCCCATTATCTCTACATGGGTATACCCCATCTCTTTCACATAAGCAGCAATCTCCCTGGCAAACTCTCGGTAAGTATAATATCCCTCGTCCTCCCGTCCCAGATGCCTCTTCCAGGAGCCAATGTGTACCTCATAGATTGAGATCGGTTCCTCCGTGCAGACCCACGACTTTCTCTTATCAAGCCATGCCTTATCCGTCCACTTCAGGTTCTCAATGTCAACAACCTTGGATGCCGTTCCCGGACGGAGCTCCGCGTGATTGGCAAACGGATCCGCCTTAAAGATAAACTGCCCTGAAAAAGTCTCTATGCAGTACTTATACATCGAATACTTTTTAACGCCCGGGATAAAGCAGGTATAGATTCCAATGTTCTCCTCCCGTTCCATTGGATTCGCACGCATATCCCACTCATTAAATTCTCCCACAACCGAGACAGATCTTGCATTCGGCGCCCATACTGCAAAATAAACACCCTCTGCCTTTCCATTCCTAACCATATGAGAGCCTAATTTCTTATAGATCTCATAATGATTCCCCTGGCCGAATAAATATCCGTCCAGTTCTCCGATTTCAAATGCCTTTTTCTTTTTTTCCATTTCGTCGTTCCCCTTGTACTACAGTATAATATATGTAACTGTTCCGTATCCTCACAGTTACATGCAAAAATCTATTACTTCTATTATACTTTACAAAAGGAAAAAAAGAAAGGGCTGTATGCGGAAAACAGCCACTTTATTATATTTGATGTTACTGTTCACTCCGTGACCAGTAACATTCGCAAATCCATCTGAAATTCGCTCCGCGAATGGGATTTGCTCACTCTTGAATCACTTTCTTACGGTCTGCGCAGTAAATGCACAGACCTGTGTGAACAGTAACTATTTGATCAGCGCCGCAGGCGGGATATACAGCGCTACGATGACCGGCACCGCATCTTTCCAGTACAGGGCATTCTCCCTGCACATAAGAATACACCTCTGTCTCTGGCGTACTCCCAATCATCTGCTTAAGCCGTGCCAGCATCTTTTCCCGATCCCGCGGAAGCCTCCCCCGCACACGGAATTCGATAAAATCATGAAATCCGTCATACAGAACTTCTGCCGTCAGCAGCTCAATCAGGCGGTGTTCCTCCAAAAGGTTCTCCCTCTCTGATGCAGGGGCAAAGCTGCCATCCAGGATATTCTGATACAGCGGTGTCTCCCTGTGCAGAAACATAGAAAAATTAACTACATGGGCCGGCTTTGTCCGGTTCAGGAATTCCGCAAGTGCCTCTGCGTTTTCCCTTCCTCTTCCTTTTCCTGCCACTCCTGTCATAATATGTGCATCGTAAGTAAGCCCTGCCTCATGAAGACAGCCGATTGCCTCATATGCCTCTTTCTGATTATGATCCTTCTCCATAAACAAAAGCACATCATCCAGTCCGCTTTCAATACCAAGATACAGATGACGTACCCCCAGCCTCCGAAATGCCTTTAGCTCCTGGTCAGATCTCTTCCTTATACTTGTTACAGTAGCATCCATATTAATCTCTTCACATTCTGGAAAATACCTCCTGATCATCTCCAGAATGTAAATAAGACGCTCATCCTTCTGGGCAAATGCATTCCCGTCTCCCAAAAAGATCTTCCTTGGATGACCGCCTGCCTTTTTCACACGCAGAAGCTCTCCTTCGATCTGCTCGTATGGAAGCTCCCGATATCTAAGATGCCTGAACAGGTTACAGAATCTGCACCTGTTATAAGAACATCCCACCATGATCGGGAGCATAAACGAAGAGCGTTCCATTGGCGCACGGCAGATTTGTCCCTCATACTCCATAGCCTTGCCTCCCTAAAGAACTGTAGAAAGTTATACTGCGCGCCAGATAAATCTAAAACACGCTCTAATGCTTGAAATCCTCCTCTTTGAGGATTATCCTGTCTGATTCATCGGTTCCCCTGCCAAACATCCTTCTCGCCAGATGCTTTACATTGGCCTTCTGCGAATGTTCAATCGCTTCGTCCATAATCTCCTTAACCTCCGCAACTGTTACAGCATGATCCTCTCTCTGCATCACGTCAATACGGCTGTATAATGCAAGAATACCCATTTCATCCAGTTTATATCCATTTTCTTTCGCATACGTTTGTCCGAAGGTGACAAGTTCATCGTTGATAAATACAGGCAGTTCCAGTCTGGACGAGAACTTCTTTTTAAAGTCCGGATGTGCTGTCAGGATTCTCTCAAGCGGCTTCCTCTGATCCTCCAGTACAAACAGCATCTCGCCCGTCTTCTTTTCCATCAGCATACTCAGCTCCCTGATAGTCCTTGAATTAAGCTTCCCGGCCTTTTCTATAATAATCGCACCGCCCCTGAGCTTCTGTATGATATTAGACAGCTCCTTTTTGTTCAAAGATTCTCCGGTCACAATTGCAACCTTCCCCTGCTTTAAGTTCCTCTGCTTCTGGATTGCTTTCACAATATCAACGGCCAGCACAGTCTTTCCAGATCCCTTCCGGCCAATCACAAGGAGATTCCCTGTACGGGAGCTCCCCTCTCTCTGCGCTCTTCTGTCATTATCAAGCACCTCAACAATCTGCTCGCTCATACCGCGAACCGGCACAAAGTACGAAAACAGCTTCTTCTGCTCCTCCGTAAGACCAGCCTTGAGGCCGATCTCACTTGTTGCGCTTAGATCATATCGTCCAGTCACTACAAAACCTGTATCAAACGGAACGCCGCTCCCCTTCGCTTTTTTTATTCTCTTTTGTATCTCCTCTTCCGAAGGCTCCTCAATCTCAAGAGGCTCATCATTCTTAGCGCCCCTTATCTGAGGCAGCTCATCATCAAAAAAGTCCTCGCCGTCAAATTCGTCCTCGAATTCATCCTCCTCGAACTCATCTTCGCCGAATTCATCCTCCTCAAATTCATCTTCCTCGAATTCATCTTCCTCAAATTCGTCTTCTTCAAATTCGTCCTCTTCGAATTCATCTTCTTCGAACTCGTCTTCCCCAAATCCGTCTTCTTCGAATTCATCCTCTTCGAATTCATCCTCTTCGAATTCATCTTCTTCGAATTCGTCCTCTTCGAATTCGTCCTCTTCAAACCCATCCTTTTCAAATTCATCCTCGAATTCATCAAAGGTTTCTGCTTCAAATTCTCCTTCTTCAGTCTCTTCCACACCAAAGTCAAGTTCCATCTGATAGCCTTCACCCTGAGTATCCGTTTCTGCAAACTCCAGCTCCTCGCCTGAATCAAAAGCAGATTCTCCCGCTTCTGATACACGCCCTTCCAGTTCCTCCACCAATTGTCTGATATCATCAGACAGGATGGGCTGCTTCTTTGTAATTTTTCCAGTGGAGGCCTTCTTTGATGCTGCTCTTTTTTCCGGCTTCTCTGAGCCTTTCCGGGCAGACTCTGCGGCCTTTTTCTTCGCCTCAGGACGGGCTGCTTCCGCCGCTTTTTTCTCTGTTTCCAGACGCGCTGCCTCTTCCGCCGCTCTTTTTTCCGCTTCCAGGCGGGCAGACTCCTCTGCCCTTCTCTCCGCTTCTAGACGCGCCTCTTCCGCTGCTCTTTTTTCCGCCTCCAGACGCGCTGCCTCTTCTGCCGCTTTTTTTTCTGCCTCCAGGCGCGCCTCTTCTGCCGCTTTTTTTTCTGCCTCCAGACGCGCCTCTTCCGCCGCAGCCTTTTTCTCTGCCTCTAGACGCGCCGCTTCTTCCTTCCGCTTTGCTACTTCCTCAGCTTCTCTTCTTTCAGCTTCAAGTCTCTCTGCTCTTCTGCGCTCCTCAACAACGGCGCGTTCCTTCCTCAGACGCTCTTCATCCCTGGCTCTCTGCTCCTCAATCGCTTCCGCATTCGCCTTCTGCTTCTCTTCCCATTGCTGAAGAATGTCTTCAATCTTCATCTGCCCGGAGATTCGGATTTCTTCCTCTCTCTGAGCCATCCGCTTCTTTTCCTCCAGATTAATCCCATTTGCCATTGCAACACCATTAAACAGCGCCTCTTCAAGTGTTGCTCCTGTCACAACTGTGGAGATTGATTTTTTCTTCGCTGTATCGTACTCTTCGGGCTGCACTTCTTCGCTCTCTTCCTCCCCGAAGTCCTGCTCCTCCAGATCATCCGGCTCTTCCCCAAATCCAGACTCTTCATCAGCATCTGCCTCCTCCCGGGCACTCTGCTCCTCTAGAGCATTCAGCTCTTCTGCAAGACTATGCTCTTCTGCAAAACCGTGCTCTTGTGCAAGACCATGCTCTTCTGCTGCCGGCTCCTTCTCATCCTTTTCCTCTGCCCCGGTATTCTGCGCCTCCATGGCTGCAAGCGCAGCGCTAAGCTCCCCTGTCGGAAGCCTTCTTGTTGCATCTGTCTCTATACTTTCCTGTTCATCCGGAAGTCCTGCCATTACTTCATCTATAGAGAGAGCTGCTCCCGAAATCTCAGTTAATTCCATCGTCACGTCCGGCACAGGCTGCGCCGGTGCCTTCTTCTGCTTCGAAGCAGGGCGTGCAGATGTACCGGGACGTCTCACAACTGTCCTTTTCACTCCTTTGTATTCATCATACTTTTCCTGCTGAAGAGGCGTCAGGGGCTTATACTTCATCTTAAGCTCCATCGCCTGGTATACGTATTTACCCTCGCTAAACCACAGAATAAGGTCATCACATTCCTCCAGGCATTCCGCAGTCATACCTGCCTCATGATATAATTTTGCAAGCTCATATGCCCACTTCTCCACATATTCCGCCTTTTTAAAATCAGACAGCGCGTCAATCTGCTCAGAAAGTGGGGAACCCTGTGCCTTTAAAATCTTATATTTCAATATGTACTGATTCGGATCCTTCGGAGCCAGCTTTACAAATTCCTCATAACAGTCCGATGCTTCATCAACATCATTCACCTTAAGGGCCAGTATCCCCAGCCGGTATGCAATCTTTCTGCTTCCTGGAGAACGGTCGAATGCCATCAGTAAAATATCCCGGCTCTTCACAAACTCTCCGTTCTGCTCATAGATTTCACTGACTGTATTCAGCATAGATACATTTTTCACTCTTTTCCAGTCAATCGTATCTGCAATCTCCACCGCTTTTTTATGCTGGCGCTTTTCCATATACTCCAGCATCTGCTCTGTTTTTACCCGATATTCATACTTATCCAATCTTCTCACCTCAAAAATGTATTGTTATACTCCACCTGTAAACCGACGCCGCTGTGCGCATCCATTTACGCTATAAGTTTATCATACAGCTCACATATTGTCAAAAATATGCGAAGAAAAATATTAAATTTTTGTTACACCCATTACTGTTCACTCCGTTCACAGTAGCATTCGCAAATCCATTTAAAATTCGCTTCGCGATTGGGATTTGCTCACACCCGAATCATTTTCTTACGGACTTTGCAGTAAATGCAAAGTCCTGTGCGAACAGTAACTTACACCCCCTGGCTTGCCCCTCTATAACCGTAACAAAATGAATAGCCATTACAAACTTTCGTCATAATGGCTATTTTTATTATATTTAATTTTATTTTTTATTTTAATCGGAGGAGTTCTCTTGATTCTTTCGTTCCCTAAATTGCTCATTCCTTCTTAACTCTGAAAGCTTCAGATTCATCTAATCTCTCTGAGCCCTTAATATCATTATCTATACCCCTCATTGTCCCTTCTATAAACCGACCTCCGGGCTATTCATATCTATAACCTTTCTCTCCTGCATGCAGCTCTCCTTCCCTCTGCCTGCTTTAGTATTAAGTTATTCCGTCTATAGCCCTGTCTTATATAGCTCCCGTATAAATACTGATATATCTTCTCTTCTTAAACTATATGGCATCTATCCTCAATATGTCTGCAGATCTGAATCTTCTGCTTTTCTAACCGGTTTCATACATCTCCGACTGATCTTCACATCCATCTTCTACCGGCTGCTTACTCACACTGTATAAGGCTTATTCTTTGGGAACGGCGGTCTGCCCTGCCACTGACATATTGAGTTGTTGTTTCTGTAAATGTGTCCAACGGATTAAGCCTCCTTTACCTCTCTATTTTCCAAAAAGTCTTTGCCGCTTCCCTTTCTCGTCAGGATGCCGGCTATCTTTTGGATTGATTATATAATAGCACTACAGCAGACATTTGTCAACACTATTTTTATATTTATTTTTTATAAATATATTATTGTCTGACTTTAATATAATTTTCCGACTATTCACGCAACACACGCAATATGACAGTTAGAAATCACGGCCTTAGAACACTCATAGCAACGATTCGGCAATGGAATTTTTACACCGCCGAATCGCCGCCATCTAGAGGGTGTTTGAAAATTGCTTTATGTCAGCTGTGGTTTATAAAATAATGTCCCCTACTTTTTTAAAATGCTTCAGGCTATATGCCTCAATAATATTTCCCCGGACTACATATAAGGTTTCGTCAATATAGACCCCTCTGGTTCCGGTAAAACCATTCCCATTGATCTCCTCTTCCATCTGACTGATAAATCCTCTGGATGTATCATATTTAAAGATGTAGTAATTCTGCCCGCCGTTCGTGTCGCCGGCAAAGCCGATGAGATTCCTTCCCGCATCCACAAGAGCAGCCTTGTAATCATAGGACACATCCGTACTATAGACATTCTTCAGAACACAGGTGTTCTCCTCCTTCACATCTGATGGATCCGATATGTCAAACATAGTAAGCTTTACTCCATCCGTAATCATGGTCTCTTCATCCACATTCATGCCGATTCCCAAAAGCTTCCCATCCCCATAAGGATGCAGGTAATCGGAAAATCCTGGTATCTTAAGAGAGCCGATAATCTTTGGCTTCTTCGGATTGGACAGATCTACCGAGAAGAGAGGATCCGTCTCGCGGAAGGTCACAAAATACCCGATATCCCCCATGAGCCTTGCGGAATAGACGCGCTCATCTTTCGCCAGGTTCTCAATAGTCCCCACAATCTTAAAATCCTTATCAAGAACATACACACTGTTTGTTTCCCCCCTTGTTGTCACAATGCGGAGATAACCTTTGTATTCATCTATAGAAAAGGAATCATTAATATAGCCCTTCACTGTTCCCTGCGTCCCCGGCGTCAGTACCCCTTTTTTATAGGAAATGCTTCGGATTGTCGTCTGCTCATCATCTCCCAGGGAGCCGCTGCCCCATACTGTTTCATAATAATAAATATTTTCATTACTCACATATAATTGTCCGCCTTCTGACAGAATGGCCTTGCTGTCAGTCACCTCATCCGGTTTTTCTATATTGACTGCTGCTGCAATTGTATACGCCCTGCCCCTCTTAATCTGCGGAAGGCAGATATCCTTTTCCGCAATAAAGGTATCATTAATTCGCGGAATATAGGTTTCCGGTATCCCCCTCTCTATATTTGACCAGTCCACGCCATAGTTACTGAACAGATACAGATACCCCTCTGCCATTCTCGAGGACTGATAATACCCGCTTTGTGTAACTCTCCCCAGCTCCTTTGGCTTTTCAGTATCTGTAAGATCATAGGTTATGGCTATGGTCATCCCCTCATATGCAAACGCTCTGTCCATGAGGCCGTCATCGTCATATTTACTGCATACCAGCACCAGTCTCTTTTGTCCGGAGTCCAGATAGATTTCCTGTATATCCCCCACCTTTTTGGTCTTAATACTGGAAGTCTCCTTCATCTTTCCGCCGCGGGTATCCACGATCGATACTTCTTCTCTGCTGTCTCTTAATACATACAGATACGTCCCGTCTGTCTTCACCACATCGCCTTCATCCACGCCCTCCTGGCGTACATTCGTCTCCGAATAACTTCCTCCGTCTGCAGCGCCTGCTGTATCCGCCAGCGCAGACTCCGCGACATCCATATCTACCGCAGATTCCTTCTTTTCCGCTGCCCCGGATTCATTGGCAATCTCTTTCTCATATGCACGCTGCTCTGCCTCAGTCTCCTTCTTATAATTGTCAATGTACTCAAACACCTCATCATAACTATCTGCAGACGCTACCGTCTCCTCACTACTGATCTCAGGAAGCCTGCGGGCCGGTGACCCAGTCCTTTCTCCCGTTCCTGTTTCCTCTCCCGTTCTGACTGTTTTATATACTGCAATTCCTGCCACAAGCACCAGACACGCCGCTGCCAGCGCCCCGATCCGGAACGGGCTGATCTTCTTTCCCTTTCTTCTGTCAGCTTCCTCAAGGGTCTGTCTGATCCGGTCCGGCTTCACATCTTCCGGAACCATTATATTGCCAGTCTTTTCCTTTAGCTTCTGGATAACATCCTGTTCCTTCTTATTCATATAACTGCCCCTTTCTCAAAACTTCCGCAAAATCCGTCTGATTTACTGTAAAACACATTCCATCTTGGCAAGAGCACGACTCCGCTTGGAACGCACCGTATTTGCATTCAGTTTCATCATAGTTCCAATCTCATTGCTGTTATATCCGCCAAAAACAGACAGACCAACAATCGTCTGCTCTTCCTCCGTCAGAATAAAAAAGGCATTCCTTACATCCATCGCAAGAGAGAGATCTACATCCTCCACCGCAGTCTCCTCATATGAACCGCCTCCATCCTGGGGCATCTCGCGCATGACCTGCTTAAGTCTTCTCCTGCAGATATTCGAAAGGATCGTAAACATCCAGCTTTTGAATGCCTCCTCTTTACGGAGTTTCCGGATATTCTCATATGCAGATATGACCGCCTCACTCACCGAATCCTCCGCCTCCTGCTGATTCTTCATCAGACAAAGCGCGAAACGATACAGATCCGTATAAACGTCTTCATACATCTGCGCAAACTTCCTGGTATCGCATTTCATATCTTCTCCTCCCTTATGGATATCCAAAGTACTTTGTGTTGCTATATATAAGAGTCAAAAAAAGCTTCAAGTGTTGCATTGGGGACGGGGTATTTTTAGAAATACCCCGTCCCCAATTTACGCCTTATCCTCTATAATAATTTATCAGGCATCCCTTAAGGATGATCTCTCTCTCGTTATCTGTCATGTCCCCCAGCTTCAGCTGAATCTCTTCCAGATCTTCCCGGATGACATATGCTTTGATTTCTGTCTGTTTTTCTTCAATGGCTTTTCTGATCTTTGGCACGAAGAGGTAATCCCCGTTTTTGAACGGAAGCGCTTCGTGGCTGGCTTCGGTTATGAACGGGAGCATGCCCCAGTTGATCAGGTTGGAACGGTATCTCTTTGTTGCATACTCATTGGCAATATTTGCCCAGCCGCCGAGTACCTTCTGGCAGGATGCCGCCTGTTCTCTGGCTGAGCCATCGCCTGGCTTTACGGCAAAGATGGTGCTGCCTACACCTGCATTGGTCCGGTCAATCTCCGGATACTTCCCATGGATCGCCTGCATGACTGGCCCAAGCTCTTTCAGTGCTTCTGCCGGGCACTGTTCTGCCTCGATTGCCTTCTGTGCTGCCTGTACTTCCTTAGCGCGGCCCACATATGCGGGATCCTTCCTGGATAATGCGAATTCTGCAAGTCCAAGGGGATTCGATCTGTAGGATGAGGTCTCTCCGGATGGAATAAGCTCATCTGTTGTGGTAACCGGATCGTGGATCTCGGATACAATCTTAAGGATCAGATTTTCAGGGAGCGCCGGCATTGCCGGCCAGTCTTTTATGTTGGGGCCAAATTTAATCTCCACGGACGAATCTGCTTCGCCGTGGCTGTCAAATACACGGTTTGCGTAAATCGTCTTGTCGAAATGATATTTCTTTCCGCTGTATTCCACATCCATTTCTGTTGCTGGTGTAAGGTAGCCCTGGTTTGCTGCTGTTGCTGCAATGGAGCGTGCGTCCATGAGAGCTACAGATGCGATCTGTCCGCTCTGAAGCTTTGAACCTTCACGGTTCGGGAAGTTTCTTGTAGAGTGGCGGATGGAGAATGCATTGTTAGCCGGTGTGTCTCCTGCACCGAAGCATGGCCCGCAGAATGCGGTCTTTACAATAGTTCCTGCTGCCATCAGGTCAGCGACTGCACCATTTTTCACCAGTTCCATATAGATTGGCGTGCTTGCCGGATATACACTGAAGGTGAATTCATCCGCACCAATATAATGCCCCTTTATAATGTCCGCTGCCGCACAGATATTTTCAAAGCCTCCGCCTGCACAGCCAGCGATCAGTCCCTGGTCTACGTAGAGTCTTCCGTCCCGGATCTTGCTTTGCAGGGAATAGTCCACTGCGCCTCCAAGGCTTACGGCAGCCTTCTGCTCTACATCATGAAGAATATCGGCAAGGTCTGCATTTACCTCGTCTATGGTATAGACATTGGACGGATGGAACGGCATTGCAATCATGGGCTTAATCTTGCTTAAATTCACATATACCATGCCGTCATAGTATGCTGCTGCGCCGGGTGCAAGCTCTTTATAGTCCTCTTCCCGTCCATGGATTTCATAGAATTCATGAATCTTTTCGTCTGTTGTCCAGATGGAGGACAGGCAGGTGGTCTCGGTCGTCATAACGTCAATACCAATCCGGAAATCAGCGCTGAGCTTTCCAACGCCTGGTCCGACAAATTCCATGACCTTATTATTGACATATCCATCTGCAAATGTCGCACCAATGATTGCCAGTGCCACATCCTGGGGTCCGACTCCTTTTGCAGGCTCTCCGTCCAGGTAGATTCCTACTACTCCCGGCATTCTGATATCATAGGTCTTATTCAGAAGCTGCTTCACAAGCTCCGGGCCGCCCTCACCCATAGCCATTGTCCCGAGTGCACCGTAACGGGTATGGCTGTCTGAGCCAAGAATCATCCTGCCTCCGCCTGCCAGCATCTCGCGGGCATACTGGTGAATCACTGCCTGGTGGGGCGGTACATATACTCCTCCGTATTTTTTCGCGCATGTCAGGCCAAACATGTGGTCATCCTCATTGATCGTTCCGCCCACTGCGCACAAAGAGTTGTGACAGTTGGTAAGTACATACGGGATCGGAAATCTCTCCAGTCCGGAAGCCCGTGCTGTCTGGATGATTCCTACAAATGTAATGTCATGGGATGTCAGCTTGTCAAACTTAATCTGAAGCTGCTCCATATTTCCGGAGGTATTGTGTTCCTCGAGAATCCCATATGCCATTGTCTGCTTCGCAAGCTCCTCTGGCAAAGCTTCCCGCCCGGTTCTCGCCTTTACTTCCTGTGCGTCCTCCACAATCTCTTCTCCGTTCAAGAGATAGACGCCCCTGTCATATACTCTCAGGGCCTGCCCTGTCTGTCTGCTGTTTGATGCTGTCATAATTCTTGTCTCCTCCTGATTGTTTTTCCATCTGCTGTGCTGTCGTCAGCCGGCGTTACACTATATTTTTCATATGATCTGCTACCATCATGGCAATCTTGAATGTCAGCGCATCCTCAAATACGCGTACATCCAGGCCTGTCCTTTTCTGAATCTTTTCCAGCCGGTACACGAGCGTGTTCCGATGGATGTATAACTGTCTGGCAGTCTCAGATATATTCAGATTATTATCAAAGAATGTATAGACTGTCGTCAGCTCCTCTTCCTCAAAATGCTCCTCTCCTCCATGCTCGAACACCTCGTTTAAAAACATCCCGCACAGTGACGGCGGAAGCTGGTGGATCAGCCGTCCGATGCCAAGTTCATTATATGCCAGGACATTTTTATCCGCATAGAATACCCGTCCTACTTCCAGCGCCATCTGCGCCTCCTTGTAGGAATGGGACACATCCTTAAGTTCCCCTGCAATCGTGCTGAATGCTACACGCACGCTTACCATAGCCTCCATATTCAATGTATCCACAAGCACGCGGGCAATGTGGTTCAGTGTAGCATAATCTTCTGTAACCTCCAGCGCCTTTACCAGAATAATATGCCTTTCGTCCACTGCAGTAACAAAATCTTTATTCCCCGTTGCATACAGTCCGCGCATAGTCTCCAGGACAAGGTTGTCCCCCTCATTCTTTGGCTCAATCAGGAATACGGCTCTGCGCTGCTCTACCGGAATCCGCATTTTCTTCGCCTGATTATAGATGTCCACAAGAAGCATATTGTCCAGAATCAGGTTCTGAATAAAACGGTTCTTATCCATCCGCTCTTTATATGCCGTGATCAGCCCTTCAAGCTGGCCAGCCCCAAGTCCGCCTACGACCCGTAAGGCGGCCTGGTCCCCTCTGAGCGCAAGGACATATACCGGTTCCTCGCCGTCACTTACTAAAAAGAGACCTCTGTTTCCTAAAATGCTTCCCTTCGTCTCAGCATCCGTATACTCCAAAAATATCTCTATCTCTTTTTGAAGCTCCTTTGCTTTTTCCCTTGTTGTCACAATACAATTTCCCTGAACATCCCATATAGAGCATTCAAATCCTGTAACATTGTGTATATTTTGTACCGTTTTGTGCAATACCTGATTTGATAACACCGGTTTTCCTCCTATCTATATCAAACGTCTCATCAGCCTTTTACATTCCCGGGAACATTGCGCTTTCGAGGGCGCTTACCTCATCCTCACCAATGCCATATGCCTTTTCCCCGTCCTGGACCACCTTGACCTCAACGGTCACTGCCTCCCCGTAAGTATTTTTCTTAATCCCTCTGTTCAGGGCATCCACCAGAATGTCAACCAGCACATTCGGGTCGCTTAAGTCTTTTCCTTTTTTTGAATACTTCTTCGTAATCTTCTCAATTACGTTATTGGCTGTACTGAATGCATCCACTGGTTCAATCTCTACCGGCACAATATAGCTTCCGTCATCCTGCTCCTTAGCTTCTTTTACCTTGTACTTCGACAGCTTCATAATTCCGATCACCGCTGTCTTATACTTTTCCTTGGACTCATCGCTTATGCTCTGTCCGGCAAACGCCGAGTCAACCTGGGCATCCATCCCATCCTCAATTTCTGCCTTTGCTTCCTTTTCCGAAAGATCCCGGAACTTTGCATAGTCCTCATATTCTCCATGATAATTCGCATCTAATACGCTTTTTGTATACCCTGTTGCATCAAAGTCCTTCCCACATGCGGCCAGCCCCATACACATAACTACTGCTACGGCTGCCGCCATCAATCTGCCTGCCCTTTTCATCATTCTTCTCCCTTCTGGCGTTATTACCTTGCAACTACCCAGTGAATACCCCGCCCTGGCCGGGCAGACCTTCTAGATAGTTACATTGCTTTGTTTATTTTAATACGTATATAAGGTACATGTCAATTATATTTCACGCATATATATAGTAAAAATCTCATATGTAAGGATTATTATGTCAAAAAAACGGTCCGTTATTGTCCTGCTTCTTTTTTTGTCTGTTCTTTTTACAGACTCCTTTCTCGTCCAGTGCACGAAACAGGATGAAAATAGTGAATTTGAAAGCTATACCTCCAGTCTGTTTCTCCGGGAGGTCTCTGCAAATACCATTTCACTGCATTATACATTGAAAGACCCTGGGGCTTTTGGCATCCCTGATATCCCGGTATCACTGGGTTACATGGGAACAGACCGCGCTGCCGCCTGCGCCTCTGTGGAAAATGAACTGTCCCTTCTTCATTCCTTCAGGCAAAACCAGCTTTCAAGGGAAAACCAGCTCACCTTCGACATTCTGGAGCATTCCCTGAATTCCAGTCTGAAGGAGGCAGAATATCTTCTGTACGAAGAGCCTCTGGCCCCGCTTACCGGCACTCAGGCGCAGCTTCCGGTTATCCTGTCTGAGTACCGCTTCTATCAGCCTGGTGACTGCGAAGACTACCTTGAGCTGCTGACCCAGGTGCCAGAATACTTCCGCCTGATTTTGGAATTCGAACAGGCAAAATCCAAAGCCGGGCTTTTCATGTCAGACAGCAATGCAGATGCACTGGTTAAGGAATGCAAGACATTTATACAGATGGGTTCCTCTAACTATCTCTTCTCATCTTTTGAGGAAAGGCTAAAGGAGCTGACCCTTTCCGAAGCAGAAAAAAAGCGCTGTATTGACACAAACCGGCTTCATATTGAGACCTGCGTCTTTCCTGCCTATCAGAATCTGATCGACGGCCTGACAAGGCTTCGCGGAACCGGAAAAAATAGCGGCGGCTTATGTCACCTTCCTGATGGAAAAAAATATTACGAGCTGACTGTAGCGTCCCAGACCGGCTCCTCACGTACGATTCCGGAACTCAGGGCTCTCACCCTTTCGCAGATGGCAGACGATACCGCCGCCATACAAAAGGTACTGGCCGAGTCATATAAAGACTCCGGGAAGACAGATGCCTCCTCCACAGAGCCCCGGCAGAATATCCTTTCAGGAACCCCTCCGGAGGAAATTCTGGATCAGCTGAAAACCGGGCTTGACGGTCTTTTTCCGGCGCCCCCTGATGTGGATACCAGGATTAAATATGTCCAGGAATCCATGGAGGAGTATTTAAGCCCCGCATTCTACATGATCCCGGCCATTGATGACGTGGAGAATAATGTCATCTACATCAACAAGGGACATATGCCGGACAGTCTGTCACTTTTCACGACACTCGCCCATGAGGGCTATCCCGGACACCTGTATCAGACGACCTATTACTCTGCCACCTCTCCGGATCCTGTCAGAAATATCTTAAGCTTCGGCGGCTATACAGAGGGCTGGGCAACCTACAGCGAGATGCTGAGCTATTATTTCACACCTCTTACCAGGGAACAGGCGCTGCTGACCCAGAGGAATGCCTCTGTGATACTGGGGCTTTATGCGCTTGCCGACATGGGAATCCATTATGATGGATGGTCGCTCCTTGATACAGTTGCATTTTTCCGGGACTATGGAATCAGGGACACGAATACAGTGGAGGAAATTTACAGCCTCATTGTTACTGATCCTGGAAATTACCTCAAATATTATATTGGATATGTAGAATTTCTGGAGTTGAAAAAAGATGCCATTAAAAAATGGGGCGATAAATTTTCACAGGAACGGTTCCATAAAGCAGTGCTGGATGTGGGGCCTGCTCCATTTGAGATCCTCAGGAAATATATAATAAGGTAATATCCTGATGCTTGATTTTCCACATCTCATTAAGTATAATATATTCGTGGTAAAAATAACCAAAAGAGGAAGGAGAAAAGAAACAAAAATGAAAAAAATAAAAAGAAAAACTCTGTTTTCAGTGTTATGTGTTCTGGCATTGTCTGCTTTTCTGTCAGTTCCTTTCAGTTCTCTGCCTGGAACCGACAGCGCAGCGGCAGCAACTGTTCATGCCGCAAGAGGGGATGGGATGAGACGGCAGAACGGCTGCTGCCGTTATTATATGAACGGCAGAATGCTTAAGAACTGCTGGCGGGAGGTTGGCGGAAAAAAGTACTATTTTAAGAAGAACGGCAACGCTGCCACTCTGAGCTGTAAGGTGAGAGGAAGATATTATGTATTTAATAAGAAGGGACATCTCATGCAGCCATCCAGTACAAAAGTCGTTAAAATCGGAAAGAAAAAATACCAGGTCAATTCCAAAGGCATGGCTGTAAAGGGATGGTCCAGAAACAAAAAGAATTATTTTTACGATACAGGCGAGATGGTCACTGGAATTGAAGCTTTTAAGGAAAAGTTCTACTGCTTTAAAGCAAACGGAACCTATGATAAGAAGAAAACTGCTGCGCTGCGCAAAGCTGCAAAGAGAGAAAAGCCATTCGCTCCTGTCAAAAAGATAATCGGGAATCCAAAGAAGGCAGACTATGTTGCTGGATGCTTCAGGCTAAACGGTATGGATGGCATGGATGGAATCTTAAAATATAAAAACTTTACTGTCTTTACATTCAAAACGGATTCCGGTGAAGAATACTTTATGGGTGTAGAGTAGAAAGAGAAAAAAATGACAGCTGCAGCAATACCGGGCAGCTATGAAAAGAGGAGATACTATGAAGGAAAAAATAACATTAAAAAATACAATTATAAAGAGGAGCTTTGCCCTGCTTCTGGCTGTATGTCTAGCCGCCGGGGCTCTTACAATGCTTGCCCCGTCTGCATCTTTAACCGCTCAGGCGGCTTCAAAGTCAACGAAAAAGCTGGAAAAAGCAGTCACTAAGATTATTAGTAAGCAGACCAGTGAGAAGGACAGTAAAAAGACCAGATTAAAAAAGCTTTTTAATTATTCCGAGAATACATACGAATATGGACGCGCCATGGGCTTTAAGGCAAAAAAAGGCTGGGAGAAAACCTTTGCCTCTGAGATGTATAAGAAAAAAGTGGGAAGCTGCTATCATTTTGCTGCTGCCTATGCTTTTATGGCGCAAAAAGCAACCGGCTATAAAACACGCATCGCCATCGGAAAGACGAATGGCTTTAATAAGTCAAGAGTGCAGCCCCATGCCTGGGCAGAGATCAAGATTGGTTCCTCCTGGTATATCTGTGACCCCAATATGGACAAATTTGCTGCAAAAAGCTCTGGAAAATATTTTTTAAAGAAAAGAAACAAGCTTAAAAAGACCTATAATAATTTCAAAGAAGTAAAATATACAACTGTAAAGTGGTAGGAGCCGGCCATGGTTTTTAGTTCACTTGTATTTCTAAGTATATTTTTACCTGCCGTATTGATTCTGTATTCCCTGACCCGGTCTGTGGCAATACAGAATATGCTCCTTCTCATTGCCAGCCTGCTCTTCTACGCATACGGGGAGCCTGTGTATGTCATTCTGATGATCACAACTGCATTTTTCAACTTCCTGTGGGCGCTGCTGATTCAAAACTTCCAGGCACGCCGGCGTATATTTCTGATACTGGCAGTGATTGAAAATCTCGGATTTTTAGGTGTATTTAAATATGCCGGATTTCTGGCAGAGTCCCTGAATGCGCTGACCGGGCTGAATGTCCCGGTTCCGCAGCTTGCTCTGCCCATCGGCATCTCGTTTTTTACATTTC
Organism: uncultured Dorea sp.; assembly: GCA_948602995.1. Lineage (GTDB taxonomy): Bacteria > Bacillota > Clostridia > Lachnospirales > Lachnospiraceae > CAPEBR01. The sequence goes on along the minus strand of CAPEBR010000010.1, from coordinate 5,923 downwards.
AGGCAATGTCCTACGTCATTGATGTATACCGCAGGGATGTAACTGCTCAGAAAAGCTTTGTCCGGATTCTTCTGTACATTTCCTTTTTCCCGCAGCTGATTGCGGGACCAATTGTAAAATATCATGACATTGACCAGGAGCTGATGAACCGCAGGCAGACCCTGGCCGAGGTTTCGGAGGGGATACGGCGGTTCATTACGGGTCTTGGTAAGAAGGTGCTGATTGCCAACTATATGGGTGTCATTGCCGATACACTGTATACCGCCCCTGCCTCAGACATTAATATATTAAATGCCTGGCTGGGCGCTGCCGCTTATATGCTTCAGATCTATTTTGACTTCAGCGGCTACAGTGATATGGCAATCGGCCTGGGCTGGATGTTCGGTTTTCACTTTAAAGAAAACTTCCAGTATCCCTATACCTCTGTCTCTATAAGGGAATTCTGGCGGAGATGGCACATCTCCCTCTCCAGCTGGTTCAGAGAATACCTCTATATTCCGCTTGGGGGTAACCGGAAGGGAAAGACCCGGACCTGTATCAATAAGTTCATTGTCTTTGCATGTACCGGAATCTGGCACGGCGCCAATGTTACTTTTCTGTTCTGGGGGCTGTACCACGGATTCTTTCTCATGTTAGAAGAATACCTTCCCTTCTTCCAGAAGAACGAGAATAAGGACAGGTTCAGGATCGTAAGGCATATTTATGTCCTTCTAGTCGTTCTGGCAGGCTTCGTATTTTTCCGGGCGGATCATATGGGGCAGGGACTTTTCTGGATTCGGGAAATGGTCTCAGGGTTTCACTTTGAGCCCTCTGCCATGAGACTGTGCCTGTCACTTCTGACGCCAGTGCATATTACAGCCTTTCTCGCCGGAATTCTGGCTTCCGTCCCCCTGACAGAACGCCTGAAAAAGCATCCCAGGCTGGAAGGTGCTTCGTGGGTACTCTCCATGGTGATTCTGTTATTATGCATGATGAATCTAGCGGGAGGCACCTACAATCCATTTATTTATTTCCGTTTTTAGGAGGCTGAGAAGACAGGCAATGAAGAAAAAACACTGGATCTATATTATAACATTTTTAGTGATCTGTCTGATTCCATCCGCAGGGCTGATATTCGGAAAGTCTGATGTGTCCTCTGAAAACAGAGAACTGGCGAAGACACCGGCACTGACTGACAAGGATGGTTTCAATGAACGGGTCTTAAGCGATGCGGGAGCTTATTTTGAAGACCATTTTGCTTTCCGCAATGAATGGGTGACCGGGTATGCTTTTCTGCTGGACAAGGTTTTTGGCGTATCGGCACAGGACGGCGTCATTACTGGCAGAAACAACTGGCTGTATTACAAGGATTCCCTGAACGATTACCAGGGCGCAGAGCAGATGACAGACCGTCAGCTGTTCGATACCGCCCATTCTCTGGCGATGGTGCAGGCCTATGCCGAGGCAAATAACATAAACTTTATCTTTACAATTGCACCGAATAAAAACTCTCTGTATGGTGAAAATATGCCCTATTATTACCAGGCCTTCCGGGAAAGCACCAGTAATTTTTCCAGGATCAGGAAATATCTGGATACAGAGGGGGTTCATTATGTAGATCTGTACACCATGCTGAAGGGCCAGGATGAGATACTATATCATGAAAAGGATTCTCACTGGAATAACAAGGGTGCATCCCTTGCCGCTGACGCCATTCTGACAAGACTTGATAAGGAGCATGACCGATACGAAGACCGGCGTTATATAGTCCGCAGGGATTATGAAGGGGATCTCGACACGATGCTCTACCCTGCTTCTGTGTCAAAGGAGGAGGAGATCTATTATGAACCTGCCCCTTCTTATGAATACTGCGAGGAGGTGGAGAGCAACTTCGAGCCAAAGATCAGTACAAAAGCAGACGGCAAGTCCGGAAGCCTTGTAATGTACCGTGATTCCTTCGGGAACGCACTGCTTCCCTTTATGGCAGAGGCTTTTGGAGACGCCTATTTTTCACGGGGAGTGCCCTACCAGCTTACAGATCTCTTTACCTGTAAGGCAGACGCCCTGGTCATTGAGCGTGCAGAGCGCTTCCTTCCTGATATGGCTGAAAACGCCCCCATGATGGCCGCACCGATCATTCCTTCCAAAACATTAAGGGATCTGGAATTCTCCAGGGACATCGCGGACCTTGAGGTAACGAACCAGGGTGCATTTACCAAAATTACCGGTAAGGTTCCAATGGAAGAACTGGATACGGATTCGAGGATTTACATTAAGGTAAATGAGCTGCTGAATTACGAAGCCTTTCCTGTTGCTCTAAAAGACGGGGCGGAAGGCTTCCAGCTGTTAGTGGCATCTGAAATACTTTCTGAGGACAACAATACGTTTGAAATTCATATTACACATGAGGAGGACGAATCATGAAGAAAAGAACTGTGATTCTATTATTATCCACTGCTTTGGCAGTATCTTCTGCCCTGGCCGGATGCGGGGGGAATGACGAAAAGAAAGCATCCATATCAGAGCAGGGCGCTTCTTCCACAGATGAGGAAAAAGCCGGTAACGGCTCTGACCAAAAAGAGAATGCAGATAAAGGCGCCCCGGAACAGGAAGTACCGGAAAGTGAGGCTGCCATAAGCGGAGATGGTTCTAAACCTGAGGAAGACACTTCCGTAAATCAAAATAACGCCGGTGAAAAAGCTGTACCAGAGACTGATGCTAACGCCCCGCAGGCAGAGGAGCAAAAGGAAAAGAAGGTTGTCATGTATACTACCGTAAACCTAATTCTGCGTAAAAAAGGAAATATGGATGCCGAGAAGATCGAAATTCTTCCAGTTAACACAAAGGTAACGGTTTTAAAGAAGGGCAAGGAATGGTACAAGGTAAAGGCCAGTGGAAAGAAGGGCTTCGTATTTGCCGAATATCTCACCAAGAGCAAGGAAGAAGCAAAGGAAGCCGCAGCACAGGCCGCTGAGGCTGAGGCACAGGCAGCAGCTGAGGCGGCAGCACAGGCGGCGGCTCAGAATACCTATTCCGCACCCCAGAATACTGCACCGTCAGGCGGCGGGAAAACAGAGGTCAGCCGTGAGGATTATCCGGATTGCGACGGAAGCGGGCACGGCTATTCTGAGATTCATTATTCTGACGGCAGCACAGAGATCGTAGAATACTAGGAGACGTGTCATGAATAAAGGGAAAAGGCGAAAGTTAAAATTATTTTTGCTTCCTGTATTGATGATCTGTATTTTCATGGCTGCGCTCCCCCTTCAGGCAGGAGCGGCAAAAAATACAAAAGCAAAGGCTTCCAAAAAGGAAAGATGGGTCACAAAAAGGAAGCAGGTGTACTATTATAAAAGTGGTAAAAAAACAACAGGTCTGAAGAAAATCAATGGGAAATATTATTATTTTGATAAAAAGGGGGTACAGCACACAGGGTGGCAGAAGATTAAAGGAAACTACTACTTTTTCAGAATTGCAAACGGAAAAAAGGGCTTCATGGCAAAGTCCACAAAGGTCAATGGTGTAACTCTGAAAAGGGACGGCAGTGCAAAGCTGAATTCTGACAGCCGCTCAAGGCTCAACGTATTGCTCAAAGCCAATAAGATTGTTGAAAAGGCAACAAAGCCGACTATGAGCAAGGAGCAGAAGCTTCGAGTGTGCTTTGATTACGCAGTAAAGAATTTCCAGTACCGCGGTGCTCTCTCCTTCTATAAGTCCACTCACTGGGAGAGGTCTTATGCATTAGATATGTTTGATAAAGGCCACGGAAACTGTTACTCCTACGGGGCTGCATTTGCTTATCTGGCAAATGCAGCGGGCTATAAAAATGCTTATGCCATCTCAAGCGGAGGACATGGATGGACAGAGGTGGATGGCAAGGTGTATGACATCTCCTGGCATATTACAGACAAGGCTCATAACTATTATGGAATGAGCTATAGTCTTAGCGGGGTAGACGGGAGGCCTGGATATAAGGGATCCCGGATCTATATTGCGAAGATATAATAATATGATACAAGTATCAAAAGGTCATGTGTTTCATGTCTGCATGAAACAGCATGACCTCTTGACACATAAAACACCGAGAAGCAGCCATTTTTCGCTGAAAACAAGAGGATTCGAGGTGCTTTAGGATTGTGGGAATGCTTTAGCATGAAACAATCCGTGTATCAGAAACGTCAGAATAAAAAGACAATAAATAAAGAAGAAAGAAGGTAACGGTACATGCAAAGAATGAAGAACAAGGAAGAGCAAAAAAGTAATTATACAAGATCCCGTCTGCTGATTCATCTGGTAAGGTATGGTCTTTGTATATGGATACTATCCCTGGCACTGCTGCTGGCTGGAAATACTGTGTCCGCCGCATCGCCGGGAACGGCAGCAAAGACGGACAAAAAATCCACAGGCACATCCTCAAAGAAAAAAACAGGTAAAATCATTACAAAAAAAGGACTGAAATATTATAAATTTGCAAACGGACGAAAGGCTAAGAAAAACTTTGTGACAGTAAGGGGAAAGACTTATTACTTTGGGAAAACCGGCGTTATGGAGAAGGGCTGGATGAAAAAGGGCGGAGAATACTATTACTTTGACCGCAGCTCTGGCGTCCAGAAGTTCAACTGTAAGGTGGATGGAATCAGAATCAGAAAAGACGGAAAGGCAAAGAAGACAGACTACAATAAAAAGAAGATTGAAACCATGATTACAGCAAAGAATATTATGAATAAAGTCACGAAGCCGGCGGATTCCAAAAGCCAGAAACTCAAGAAGGTGTTTGACTGGGTAATGCTGGACAATTATTACAGACAGTACCGTACCCTGGCCAGTGCCAGGGCAAAGGGAAAGGGCTGGGAAATCACTTTTGCGAATGATATCTTTAAAAAGGGGTATGGCTGCTGTGTCTCTGAAGCATGCGCCTTTGCTTTCCTGGCACATGAGTGCGGTTATAGCTCATATATCTGTGATGACACCTCACATGCATGGACGGAGATTAATGGACGGGTCTATGATACCTTGTTTGCGCAGGCAAAAAGCTATTCAAATTATTATAATTCCAGTTATCAGACTGCACATCTATATTGTGCACATAAGCTGAAAATTTAAAAAAGAATGTGGGGAATCTGATAGAAATCCATCTCTGCGAGGCGGGCCTGCGGAATAGGCCAAATAGGGTTTAAAAATTGCTTTCCGGCGAGTTTCTCCCCGGCTCCTATTTTCAAAAGCCCGCCTCCTTTACAAATGTCCTACAAATCTCAGTTTAAAAAACGTAAAAATGCTTCATAAAAAAGCCTTTCCTTTTCTTCTTCATTATTCTGTGGTATTCCCAATCTATCAAGTGCACTTTGAACCGCTGCTCTCGCTGAATATGCAGAACTGCCTAGCACATCACTTCCTTTGCCGTTAATCCGATTCGTCATTGATGCAGCAAATAATTGGGTTATCTGTGTAAGCATACCTTTCGAATCCATCCCATATCCATTTACTCCGCATTCTTTTTCCGCTTTATTCCACGCCTCTTTTACTTTATCTGGCGCTGTCGGCCCCAAAATCTCCAATCCATTAAAAGATTGCTTTGATGGAATTGCTGTTATTCCCTTGTTATAAGGTCTTGTGTAATTGTTTGCATTAAAACTAATTTCCATAAATTTCACTCCTCCAGTCAAATCTGACTTTTTTAAACGTTCAAAGCTCCAGCTGTCTCAGTTCCATAAATCTTCTGCTGGAGTCGATCGAAGAAAGAATCTGTTCCCACACAGCCGCCCAACTTTCTTTTTCATACTTACGATACAACTGCCTGCATTCAAATCTGCATATCTGTTGTCTCTTGCCCTCATACTTGTCGCGACTTGAAAAGACTGACTGTCCTTTGCACACACCAATATTTCCATGGCTTGTTGTATACTACCGGAATTACTAAACATCTTTATTTCCGCCCCCTCCCCAG
>CAPEBR010000009.1 GCA_948602995.1 uncultured Dorea sp. | reverse complement strand
GTAACAAAGAGAATCCCGTATTTATACGGGTTCTAGCGTTTCGCAAACGCCTATTTACGGTAATGATTGAGAGGAGATGGGATTATGACATTAACGACAGAAAGATTAGTGCTGAGGCACTGGACAGAAGCAGATGCAGAGAGCCTTTACGAATATGCAAAGGATCCTGATGTAGGACCTGTTGCGGGGTGGAATCCCCATAAAAACGTGGAGGAAAGCCTTGAAGTTATAAAAAGTGTATTTACAGGTGCCGAGTGCTATGCGGTTTGTGAAAGGGAAACCAATAGAGCAATTGGCGCTGTTGAACTGAAGCTTAACGGTTATACGGATATGACCGAACGCGAGGATGAATGTGAGTTGGGGTACTGGCTCGGGAAACCGTTCTGGGGGTGCGGCTATATACCCGAAGCCGCCGCGGAACTCCTTCGGCGTGCTTTTGAGGATTTGGGTATGACTACCGTCTGGTGTGGCTACTATGAAGGAAACAGTAAGTCAAAAAGAGTTCAGGAAAAGCTGGGATTTATTTACCATCACACCTGTAATGAAGTGCCGGTGCCGCTGCTGAATGAAATAAGAACAGGTCACCAGCTATATGACAAGAGAACAATGGCTGTCAGGCCGAGGCCTGTAATGAAAAGAAAGCAATTTTCAAATACGCTCTAGTACACCGCTGCTGACCTGGGCTATAACAATGATAGCTGCAGGGCGAATAAAAAAATAAAGTGGGGGATATATACAGACTTTGAGGGTTGATACATCCGCCAGTCCAAATCGGGTTATACTAGTATAACCCGATTTTATCCTCGCGGCCGATGAAACCCGGCGCGCGGTATAATAATCTTACGTTACACTTGTCCGTTTTCGGAATAGAGATATTTTATATATTTGAGCGCCATATCCATACGCGGAGAATTTTTGATCACGCCAAGATATACGTCATCCGCAAAACCGGCCTTTTTAAAAAGCCCCTTCTGCGATATGAGCAGTCCCATAGGATATTCTTCCGTCACTGCCTGGTATGACAGTGACGGGTCCAGCATCATATCATCCGCATTATCTTCCAGTATAACTGTATTAGTCACAAGGAACGGTTTCAGCCCGGCCCGGGCTTTGGAATCTAGATTTTGGAGCAGTCCTTCTATATTAGCAAGATATCCATTCTGTGAAAAAGCATCAAATGCCCTTTTATTCATGAGCACAATGTCCAGCTGTTCGTCATCAATAGAGGCAATTATTTTGATACGGGATGCATAGGTATATTCGTGATTGGGATCATCGGGGTCATCCGTGAGGTACAATCCCGTATAGAGCTTCAGTTCCTCTTTGGATGTATCAGCATTCATGGAATCCAGGAAACCGCTGCTCAATTCGGCTGTGAGCTGTTCCCCTGCGGATACATTCACCATACCAGTATAAAGTAAAGTTTCCTTTTTGGAGAAATGACCGTACAGGGTATAACTAATGATGTATAGGCAGATCAGGCAGACTACCGCCGGCAGTTTATAATAATCCCATATGTACTGTATTTTCTGTTTTCCATGAAGATTCTTCAGACAATTTTTGTCCGAAGAATCTCTTTTTTGGAATCTCATATTTGCCCTTCTTTCTTCTCAGTTTGAAAATCATTGCCTGGAGGCCGGCTATGCTATATTTGCCTTGATTAAGAATTAAGCAGTTCGGAGGCCGCGTCTGCATGATCCTCAGTCTTCTCCTGGCAGAGCTGCAGGATGTTGGACAGCAGATAAGAGCATAGCAATGCGCAGAGACCTTCCCCGAAAATAACAGCCGGGGTAAAGAAGCGGACTATAACTAGCAGCATCACAAAGTAAATAACTGCCATCAATGCGGTACAGAACAGAAAACGGACGCCGATAAACAGCGCGTTTTTGAACATGGCGCCAACCGTATTGTCAAATCTTGCAAGAAGCGGAAAGATATACATCAGGACAATGGCATAAGCGGCTGCAGCAACACAGAAAACTGCGGTGCAGAGTGTCCAGAACACATTTTCAAACCGCATATGGTACAAGATATATCCATCTATGCCCAGGATAATTCCCAGGGCAAGCAGGATCAGCCATATCAGAGTGCCTTGCTTTAGATTTTGCTGGAAGGAGTGGAAAAAAGCTTTTGTAATACTGCCTTCCTCATTTTTTGATATTTTTAACGTCACATAGAATAGTGCAGTGGTGGATGCACCGACTGTTACAACGGGGATACAGCAGACGAACCAAAGGATGTTCAGATAGACGCTGTATACAATTTTGTTGATGAATTGCAGGACCGGACCGTCCAGATTAAATAAATTGCTCATAGTATTTATCCTCCTGAAATCATTGATAGTAAGTGTCCATGCCTAATCTCCGGTAGATTCCCGGTAGATCAGATTTGTTTCCGTATGCAGGGTGCGGTAATTCAGCGAGGGTTCGCTGATACGGGACATTAACAGGTTCACGGCAGAAAATCCCATGATCTGGCTGTGTATATGGATGGTGGTGAGGGAGGGCGTGACAATTTTTGATTCGGGAGAATCGTCAAATCCACACAGCCATACATCATCCGGAACGGAATAGCCGGATTTTTTTAATGCCTGCAGGGCGTCCAGGGCGACAAAATCATTAGCGCATATGAAGACCTCTGGCAGACGGGACAGGCTCTGAAAGCATCCGGTCAGATATTCCTGGTAGTCTTCTGAGGAGGGGTGGCGGATTCCTTCCTTATTCTGTGCGATACAATATTCATCCGGACAGGAGAGCCCCGCCAGATGCATAGCATTCCGGTAAGCCGTATATCGTTCAAAGAAGGAGCGGCAGTGCATGTATTCTCCTATAAAGCCGATCTTCGTTTTCCCACGCCGGGTCATTTCCTTTACAAATGAATAAATCCCGGATTGATTATCCATGCATAGCAGGTCTGCTTCTAACGGTTCCTTCATTAGAGTTACCGGTGAGTCTGCAAATAAGACGGGCAGGCCCAGGCTGCAGAGCATCTTATCATATTCATAATGAAACATCTCGATACAGAGGATGCCGGCAGTCCGTTCGCGGGAAAAAGAGGCGGGAAGTTCCAGCCTTTCCTGTTCTTCCGTAAGGACTCTGTGCAGGGTGAGACTGTATCCCAGGCTGGCAAGCTCCTTTTGAAATTTATCTAACATGACAATTGCAAAATGGCTTCCTCCTACGAAGTTCGTAAGAAATACCGCGATTTCAGTGTTTGCCTTTGGCGTGGGAATGGCAAGTACGGAGCTTCCGGATCTGACGGCTGTTACATAGGAAAACTGTTTGTAGCCCATCTCCATTGCCTTTTTTAATACTTTTTCTCTGGTGGCATCAGCAAGGATGCCGGTGTTGTTGATCGCCTTTGAGACGGTGTTGCGGGAAATGCCAAGCTCATCGGCAATATCCTGGATTGTAACTCTGGTGCCCATATATATTCCTCCTTTTTATAGGGAATTTCTTGCAAATATTGTGTTGAATTTGTTCTGCTTTTATTATAATGCACAAATTAATATGTGTCAAATGTAAAAACGTAATTTTTTGAGGAAATAATTTTTTACAATAATCATATTTAAAAAAAATCGGCCATTCTTTATTCAAGGTGTATATGAAAACAGAAATGTAAAAATAAAAATGTACAAAATGTAAAATATAGTGTTGACTAAATGTAAAATAAATGATATAAATATAATAACAAATCTCGAACTAATGTAAAATAATAATTTTACAAATGCACAAATTAAAAAAGAGAAAGGAGATTGAGGAAGGACATGAGAGAAAAGATGTGCAGGACATGGAGGGATTTGAAAGAAAGGAGGAAGCTATGACAACGAATTCAAAAACTGTTTTAAATGGAAGACAAGGAAGTAAGGATACAGGATTTCATAATGCGCTGGTATATATCAGACAGCACTGGCAGCTCTATCTGATCTTCATGATGCCGGCATTACTGCTGACTCTGATTTTTAAGTATGCGCCTATGAGCGGTATCCTGATTGCGTTCCAGGACTACAATCCTTTTAAGGGGGTATCTGGAAGCGAATGGGTGGGCCTTAAGCATTTTACAAGGTTTTTGTCATCCCCTGACTTTATGAGATATCTGATCAATACATTGAAGCTGAGTGTGTACAGCCTGCTGTGGGGATTTCCGGTTCCGATTATACTGGCGCTTTTGCTGAACCGGATTCAGAGTGCAGGTATCAAGAAGAAGATACAGCTGGTACTCTATCTTCCGAATTTTGTATCAGTCATTGTACTCTGCGGTATCGTGCGGATTTTTCTTTCCGTGACAGGACCTGTAAACCTGCTGATGGGAACGGACATTAATTTCATGACCATGCCGGAGGCATTCCGTTCTATTTATATTATCAGCGGTATATGGCAGGGGGCAGGATGGGCCTCGATTATGTATACGGCGTCCCTGTCCAATGCGAGCCAGGAGCTTCGTGAGGCTGCAGTTATGGACGGTGCAAATATCTTACAGCAGATCCGGGCGGTGGAATGGCCGGCCATCAAAGATATGGTTGTGATCCAGTTCATTCTCCAGGCAGGAAATATTATGAGTATTGGCTTTGAGAAAGCCTATGCCCTTCAGACAGATTTAAACCTTCCTGCATCAGAGATCATCGCAACTTATGTATATAGAAAAGGTCTGATCGACGGTGATTACAGTTTTTCAACCGCAGTAGGCCTGTTTAATACGGTCATTAATGTTATCCTTCTGCTTGTTGTAAATAAAATCGTGGCGAAGATGAATGACGGACAGGGAATCTAAGGAGGTGTGCGCGCGATGAAAAAGAAAAAAGGATTTACAAGATATTCAGGACAGGATAAGGTGCTGCTGGCAATCGGATACATACTGCTGGGATTATTTGTGGTTGCAATTATTGTCCCGATGATATATATTGTTGTTGCATCCTTCATGGATCCCATCATTTTGCAGAATAAAGGAATTACCTTTGATTTTAGCAAATGGACGGTAACCGCTTATGAACGTGTTATGACCAACAGCCAGATCTGGATTGGATTTAAAAATGCAATCATTTATTCTGTATTGTTTACAGTTGTTTCTGTGGTTATAACGCTTTTGGCGGCTTATCCGCTTTCAAGGGCAGACTTTAGAGGAAAAGGCTTTTTCAATGTCATCTTTATGATAACCATGTTTTTTGGCGGCGGCCTGATTCCTACCTATTTGGTAGTTAGTAATCTTGGACTTGTGGACAGCATGTGGGCAGTGATTCTTCCGGGAGCTTTCAGCGTATGGAACATGACTATTGCAAGAACCTATTACAGAGGAATCCCCCAGGAGCTTCGTGAGGCAGCAGACGTAGACGGGGCAAGCGAGCTGACATTTTTCTTCAAGATTCTGCTTCCGGTATGTACTCCTGTGATTGCTGTGCTTGTACTGTGGCAGTTCGTTGCCATGTGGAACAGTTACTTTGACGCCATGATCTACCTGAATGATTCTGCAAGACAGCCGCTGCAGCTTGTTCTGCGTTCCATATTGATTCAGAATCAGCCGGAATCCGGCATGATTGCGGACATGCAGAGTACAGCGGCGCGTGCACAGCTGGCAGAGCTTCTGAAATATGCAACCATTATTATTTCCAGTTTACCGCTTCTGATCATGTATCCGTTCTTCCAGAAATATTTTGACAGCGGAATCATGGCAGGCGCTGTAAAGGGATAGGCAGGAGTGGTTACTGCAATGGTTACAGACGGTAACAGAGAGAAGGAGGCAGACAATGAGAAATAAGTTTGGTAACAGATATGATAACAGGTCCGGTCATAAGTCCGGACGCGGGTATGGAAAGCGAATCGTGGCGGCGGCTCTGATCGTATGCATGGCGGTTTCCCTTGTGGGCTGTGCAGGGAAGAAAAAGATCAATGACGGAACCTTCCGTCCGGTGGATGAGGCAACGCTGCAGTTTCCTTTGAAGGAAAAGACAACGCTGACGGGTATGATCAGTTATCCGCCAAACACAGAGTCAGAGCCGAATAACCGGACGATCTTTAAACGGCTTCAGGAACAGACGAATGTGGAGATTGACTGGACAGCGATACAGTCCGACCAGTGGGCGGACAAGATTTCTCTGAATATGTCGGATCCGAATAAGTTGACGGATTTTATATTCTCAGCAGGATTTACAGACAGCAACCTGCTGAAATATGCAGATTATGGAGCAATCATACCGTTGGAAGAATATATTGACGCCTACATGCCGAATCTGAAGTCTGTATTTGATAAATATCCAGAATATCGGACTATGTGTACGGATGTAAACGGGCACATCTGGGCATTGCCCTGGATCGAGCAGCTTGGCTCCGGCAAGACCGCCATCCAGACTGTCGGGGGAATGAGTTTTATTAATAAGAAATGGCTGGATTTTCTGGATCTGGAGATTCCGGAGACGGTAGATGAATTCGAAGAAGTCCTGATTCAGTTCAGGGATCATGCATCGGAGATTCAGGAAGAATTTGGGATTGAGGGAAGCATTATTCCGATGTCCTGTATTATCAATGACGGAGACCAGGATCCGTCGATCCTGATCAATGGTTTCGGAGAAGGCTATGGAGAAGTTGATAAGGACAAGAATAACGGCAGGCATATTGTGGTTACGGATGAGAAGAAGGTGATCTGCAGCGCCACGCAGGAAGGGTATAAAAAGGGAATCGAGTGGCTGCATAAGTTGTATGAAGAGGATCTGATCGCTCTGGAAGCATTTACCCAGGAATGGTCTACCTACGTTTCAAAGGGAAAGTCCGGGCGTTACGGCGTATGTTTTAGTTGGGATGTGGGAAATGTCGACAATCTGAAGGATTGGGTTCCGCTTCCGGCGCTGACGGCGGATACCCGGAACATTACGCCGCAGAACGGATCCTTTACCAGCGGATTCGACCGCGGACGCTGTGTGGTAACTTCTGTGGCGGAGAATCCGGCGCTGATATGTGCGTGGCTGGATCAGATGTATGTACCGATCCAGTCTCCGCAGAATAACTGGGGAACGTATGGTGAGGACGATGATTTTGATATCTTTGAGATGGGCAGGAATGCGGACGGAGAAGATATGTTAAAGCATGCGCCGCTTGGCGATGCGTCTCCGGTAGAGGTAAGGGAAGCGGAAGCTGTAGGCGGACCGCTTGCTATCTTGGATGAATATTATGACGTGTATGTGACATGTCCAGATGACGCCCAGTATCGTCTGGACTGGATCAAAGAATGTTATACGCCGGATATGCATACCGAATATGTCTACCCGAATATCTTCATGAGCCGGGAGGATACCGAGAAGTTCTCGAATCTGCAGGCAGATATCCACAAGGAGATCAAGGCAAAGAAAGCAGACTGGATTATGAATGGTTTCGCGGATTCGGATTGGGAGAAATATCTGGATAAACTGGAGGCGTATGGACTGAGTGAATATTTGGAGCTGTTCCAGAAGTATCTGGATTTGTATAATGCGCAGATGGCGGATTCAGAATAATTGACATGAGCGGGCACATCGGTATATTAGGAAAGGAAGAAATATTTATGACAAGTCAGACATTACGTGAAGCGAGAAAATATGAAGAGGCTTCTGAAAAATTAATCAGTAAAGAGGAGCGTCCCGATTTCCACCTGACTCCACGTGCGGGCTGGATGAATGACCCCAACGGCTTTTGCTATTATAAAGGCCAGTACCATTTGTTTTATCAGTATTATCCCTATGAGTCAAAATGGGGGCCTATGCATTGGGGTCATGCGGTTAGCAGCGACCTTCTCCACTGGGAATATCTTCCGTGTGCCCTTGCGCCGGATGAGGCCTATGACAGGGACGGGTGTTTCTCCGGTAGTGCGGTGGTACTGCCGGACGGAAGGCATCTGCTGATGTATACCGGTGTGTTAAAGGAACACCAGGGACGAGATGTTTACAGAGAAGTACAGACACAGTGCATTGCCATAGGAGACGGGATTGATTATGAGAAATATGAGCAGAACCCGGTTCTGGATGAACAGGATATTCCGGAAGGCAGCAGCAGGTACGATTTCCGTGATCCTAAGATGTGGAAGCAGCCTGACGGAACGTATGCCTGTGTTGTAGGAAGCCGTCCGGCAGACGGCAGCGGGCAGATATTGCTGTATACAAGCGCGGATGGATTTCACTGGAATTTTAAGAGTGTACTGGTTTCTAATCATGACCGGTTCGGGAAGATGTGGGAATGCCCGGATTTCTTTGAACTGGATGGGAAATGGGTGCTGCTTACAAGCCCCCAGGATATGCTCCCGGAAGGGTTTGAATATCACAACGGGAACGGAACACTCTGCCTGATCGGTGATTATGATGAAGAAGCCGGTACATTCAAGGAGATGTATAACCAGTCTATTGACTACGGGATTGATTTTTATGCGACTCAGACGGTATTAACTCCAGATGGACGCCGGATCATGATCGGCTGGATGCAGAACTGGGATGCCTGCGGCATACGCTCTCCGGAAGAACCGTGGTTCGGGCAGATGAGCCTCCCAAGGGAACTGTCGGTGAAGAATGGAAGACTGTACCAGAGGCCTGTCAGGGAACTGGATGCAATGCGGTGCAATAAGGTAGAGTATACGGATGTGACGGTTTCGGGGCTGGTAGAGCTGGACGGGATGAAGGGCAGAAGAGTGGACATGGAACTTACCATCCGCCCGGCAGATGGAGAAGAGCTGTATCAGAAGTTCGCGGTTCGTTTCGCCTTGAATGACAGATACTGGACTTCTCTAAGTTTTCGGCCAAGAGAATCCATCCTGAAGGTGGACCGGAAGTTCTCAGGTTCCAGAAGAGCCATTATTCATCAGAGGCGCAGCCTGGTAAATCATGTGGATGGAGAATTGAAGCTGAGGATTATTCTGGATCGTTTCAGCGTGGAGGTCTTTGTAAATGACGGGGAGCAGGTTCTGTCGGCTACCATGTATACCGATCAGGAGGCAGACGGAATCTCATTTTTTGCAGATGGAACATCGAAGATAGATGTTGTAAAGTATGAATTGGGGACGGGGCATTTTTAAAAATGCCCCGTCCCCAATTCGCTTTTTCTTTTGAATATTCACAATTGGGATAAAATATGACATTCGAAACATTCTAAAATGTAAGGGTACGATTGTAGTTTGTAAAAAGTACTGGAGAATGTTGTATATGAACCGGAATTATTGTGATATTCTTGACCGCTTATTGTCATACAGAAGATCTTTAGATAAGACTCAGGAGGAGATGAGCAGACAATTTGGAATTACACAGAGTCATTACAGTAAAATAGAGGCTGGCAGTAAAATTATCTCTTTTCAGGGATTAGAGAATTTCGGAAAACATGGCGGTGATGTGTCTTATCTGCTCACAGGGGAGAGACAGGTATATGGGGAGATTGAGCTCTACATTAACCGGTGCAGATCTGCCAGAAGCAGGAAGTCACTGTATAAAATAATTGTGTGGCTACTCTGGCAGGGGATTGAGTTAAGTCAGGTGAGGGGATATGAGCTGGACGGAAGGTCTTACCGGAGCCTGAGACTGGCAGAAATAGAGCTGGAGGAACCTGCGGTATGGAAAAATATCAGAAGGCTGGAGGGAATTTCGCAGGAGAAGATGGCGGGGCGGCTGGATATTAACATCAAGCGCTATGGAAGAATCGAAAACGGGGGAGCAAAGCCGGACGCAGAGATTATGAATACCTTATATACTGAGTTTGGGTATTCGCCGTTGATATTTCTAGATGTGGAACGGTTCTATGCAAATGAGACAAATAAAATCTGGAATAGATTCACAGAGGATGTCAGGGAGGAACTGGAAGCAGTATTAAAGGATGCTGTATGTCTGATTGGAAAATGTGAAAATAGACAGGGCGTCACATAAGGAAGTATGCCGCTTTGCGGCTGCGGCTTTTGCGATACTCACGGCAGGTTTCATTGGTCGTGAGTATAAGATGGGGCATATATGGGTGAAAGTATACAATGGAGAAGAATATATTAATAGTCGAGGACAAGGAAGCAACCTTGAGGATGCTTGAAAAACTGATAAAAGAGGATGTAGGCGGGGTTGCTGTTTTCCTGGCAAGGGATTATGAGTCAGCGCTCAGGGAAGCCTTTTTAAGGAATATTGATGTTTTTCTCATTGATATTGTACTGGATACAGCCGTGACGGATGCCTCAGGAATGCGTTTTGCAAAACGCGTCCGGGAAGATGAAAATTATTTGTTTACACCGATTATTTTTATAACAGGACTGGAGGATCCCAGGCTGTATGCTTACAAGGAGCTGCATAGCTTTGGGTATATAGAAAAGCCTTTTGCAAAGGAAAATGTGGTGGAGCTTGTAAAGGATGCGCTGAGATATCAGCCCAGGGTCCGGGAGGATGAAAATGTATATTTTCCGAAGGATGGTATTCTGATTGCGGTGAAGCTTAACGAAATCATTTATGCCGAAGTACAAAGCCACAGTCTGTATATAAGACTGCTAAATGAAAGAATTGAAATTCCGCATATGACCATAAAGAAGTTTGCTGTTCTGACGCAGCGGAAGGGTTTTATGCAGTGCAGCAGGAATACGATTATCAATAAAAGGTTCATTAAAAATGTAGATATGGTCAACCGCTATATCAGTTTCAGAGAATGCAAGGAACAGGTTGGGATAGGAACTGTATATAAGAAAAAGGTTTACCAGGAGCTTATGGATGTGTGAAAGAATATACGTTCTTCTGGAGATTGTTAATATTGTCTTGTGTCTGCACTATCTTTGGGGGAAGAAGCCGAAAATAAATCTGGGTACAGTACTGGTGATCTGTACGGATGTGCTTATTTTTGAACTCATTAACCAGTATGATGCAGATATGGCTGGTTATGTTCTGATGTATTTTTTGATTTTTGTATATACAGTCAGTGAATTTGGAAGCAGTATGCCTGATGCTTTGTTGGGAAATGTATTATATATTCTGCTTTTGGGAATAGCACAGCTGTTGGTGAATCTGCCGTTTTTAGTATTACATATTCCGCTTTTTTCTGAAAATGTATTAGGAATTTATACGAACATTATGGTAATGCTTCTTCTGTTTTTCTTAAAACAAAAGCTTCATTTCCTTTTTGATCTGGCAACCGGAAAAAGGGGAGTCCATATTTTTATTATAGTGATTTCCGGGGGTGCTGTAATTCTCTCGACTTTTCGGTACAAGATGTTTTTGATGATCTCAATAGAGGAACTTTTGGTCATATTAATATTTGGAAGTCTGATCTGTATTCTGTCTTACTGCTGGCAGGCGGAGAGAGAAAAGGTCCGCATCAAGCAGGTAGAGCTGCAGATGCATAATTGCTATGGCGAGTCATTTAAGGAATTGATTAAAACAATACGGGAAAGACAGCACGATTTCCATAATCATATTCAGGCAGTAAAATCGCTGCATTATTCAATACAGACTTATGATGAGCTGGTTGCAGAACAGGACAAGTATTGCGATGCTTTGATGGAAGATAACCGGTTTTATGGTCTGCTGAATGAGCACAGCCCTGCCCTCACTGGATTTTTATATGGAAGGTTTAAGGAGGCCGATGAGGCAGGAGTCCGGATAGAATATTCTGTAAAGATCAGACGAAGTATAACCAGCATTCCCGAATACATACTCGTGGAGATCGCGGGGATATTACTGGATAATGCGATGGAAGCTGTGTTAGAAAATGAACACAAGGGGATAGAATTTTATCTGAGTCAGGAAGAGGATGTGTTAAGTCTTGAGGTGGGTAATCCGGTAGAGAATTTCAGCTATACGGATGTGTCCATGTTTTTTAAGGCTGGTTATAGTAAAAAGGCAGAGCATACAGGGCTTGGGCTGTATAAGGTCTTTCAATACAGCAGAAAGTATGATTTTGACGTGATTGCAAAGAAGCAGGAAAAGAAAAATCAGGAATGGTTATTTATTAAGATTAATTATGGAAGCTGTCCGCGCTAATTGTCTGCGGGGACAGCTTGTTTTTTGCGGAAATGCACAGACTCACATTCCTGATCCGGGAACCGGATCAATTATTCATCTTCCGGGAATGGATATTCGCCAAAATAGAGAAGGCTGCATCCTTTCCAGTGAAGAACATAGACGAATGCAAGGAGAAAGCTTCCCAGCAGTCCGCTGATATTCCGTTTTAAGAATGACATGAGTACACCCCCTTTGTATAAGCTATTAACAGCTGTATTGAATGTATTATAATTACCCAGAAACCACAGGTAATATAGGGGTTAGCGGGTAATATAAACAGAGCAATAAAATATAAAAACATAAAAGTAAGGACAAGAGTCCGATACCATAAATCCTGTCTGGAGGTTAATTTACCGTGATAGCAGGAAGGAACTGGAGCAACCTTATAGGTAACAATAATAGCCAGAATTAACAACAGCAGCTGCACCAGCCGGGGCGGTGCGGTAAACGGCAGTAACATTATGCAGCAAAAAAGATAGGATACCGTGACAAGCAGGCAGGAAACGTATGAGTTAAAATGAAGCCCTCCACTATAGCGCCTTAAAAAAGCAAGTATAAATGTACACCAGAGATATTCCGGGAAGGCGGAAAAAAATAAAAAGATAATTCCCATGATTATAAATTTTGTCAGTTCTGACATAAGAGATTTTACTACATAATGCACTAGCTTGATCTGATAATCGGTATAGTTATGTTCAGTTTTCAGATGTGTGTAAAAACTCATTTGATCTGTACGCTCCTGTCAATTTGTCACAGTCTGTGCAGTAAATACCCTTGCTACGCTAAAGCGTGTCTGAAAAATGCTTCCTTTTGGACTCTGCAAAGACCTGCTGAATAGTTACTATTATAAGACTTTTAGATACAGGAATAGGAAATAAAGACTGAATATGGGAAAATATGGATTAAACTTAATGTGCAGGATAAAGAAGAAAATATATTGAAGAAGCCGTAAAGTACGTTTTGTCCCAGTCGTTCCAGGTCTCCGGATGAAAATATAGTACATTTTAGTTGAGAATAATTAGAGTTCAGTGGAAAAATAACGTAATTTGGTCAAAAAAGTTATCTGTACTGGAAGCATAATGTAACATGAATTAAAGGTCATAAAATGGAGGCATAAGAATGAAGGTTACACATGAAGAATTCAATTCTCTGATTGGCAGAAAGATTAAAAGAATCCGTCAGGAAAGAAATTATACAAGAGAAAGTCTGGCTGAGGCAGCGGGAATTTCCTCAAGATTCCTGTATGAGATTGAGATGGGGAGGAAGGGCTGCTCTGCATTCGTTCTATTTAGGCTGGCGAGTAACCTCAGAGTGAATGTAAACTACTTTATGCAGGAAGAAAAAGATATATTCTGGATGGAATTCCAGAGATTATACATGAGGTTTGAGGAGGATGAGAAAAAGGAACTCAACGAAATTATGAAAATTCTGCATGAAATGCTCCATAGAGTTTAAAAGTTAAGTAGGGGACGGGGCAAAATGCCCCGTCCCCTACCTCTTCAGGAGCGCTTCCTTAAATTTTGGCAGAGCCGCTTTTCCAGGCTCTGTCACGGGCTTGATCCATTTACCGCTTTTGGTATACCATAATTCAAATACAAGCCGGATCAGCTCATCTGTATACAGGAATGAAAATACCGCAAGGAACGGAAGATGGAAGATCATGCCTGCCGCCCACGTTGCCGGGACACTTACAGTAAATAGACAGATAATTTCCAGCAGTGTTCCGAAGACAGCCTCTCCTCCTGCACGGTAGCAGGAGTTCATAATATAATTGCAGGTACGGATCGTTCCGGCTGCCAGGTAGATCATAATCATATATTTTCCGAAAAACATAGCCTCAGCTCCAAGACCGAACAGGGAAAGCATGGGTCTGTGCAGAAGCAGCCCGGTCAGGCAGATGCAGAAGGTAATTGCCGGACATAGTATGGAAAACTTCTTTACATACTGGTAGCCGTTCATAAGATGGCCGGAGCCAACCTCCTTTCCTACAACTACAGAAGATGCGTCCGCAAGTCCGGCGAAGAAGGCAAATACAAAGCCTTCCAGTACACGGAATGCAGCCATTGCCGCAATGGCTGATTCCGACTGATGCCCGATTACAATATTAATCAGCATCTGTCCGATCCCGTAGAACAGCTCATTGCAGATAATAGGAAAGCATTTCCCCATATATTCCTTAAGAAAGCCATCCCCCCAGGAAAACATGTCTTTGATTCTCAGCTCAACCGTTTTTCTGTCTCTCAGAAGGAAAAGGAGCAGCACAAACACATTGACCAGGCCGGATACCAGCGTGCCTACTGCCGCACCCGCCGCGCCCATCCTGGGCATGCCGAAACGACCGTAGATCAGAATCCAGTTCAGGATAAAATTCGTGATCAGCGCAAGGATAGAGCTGAACAGCGGCGGCTTCACCCGTTCCGTGGAGCGCATCAGAAAGCTGAAGATCATGGCAATTACCTGAAGAGGATACGCAAAGCCGACGATTCGGATATAAGGGGCGCCGATTGCGATAATGCCTGACTTATCCGTGTAGATTCCAAGTATAAATTCCGGGTTTGCAACTGCAGTTCCGCCGAATAGCAGCGATACTGCCAGCATACAGACCAGCGCAAGACCAAAGGTCCGGTTAATGCCTTTCTCATTGCGTGCTCCCCAGTACTGGGAGAAAAACAGCAGTCCCCCGCTTGCGAACCCAAAGTAGCAGGAGAAAAACAGGGACGTAATCTGAGAGCAGATTCCAACGGCTGCAACAGACAGCTCGCCCTGGCTGCCAATCATAATGGTATCCACCATGCTCGCAGTTGTGGACAGAAAATTCTGAAATGCAATAGGCAGTGCAATCGTAAACACAGTGCGGAAAAAATTTTCCCAGCTGATTCTTTCATTTCTCATATCTTCACTTCCCTCCCAATGATTCTATCGCCAAAAACAATATTCATATACACATGTTTTTTGACATACTTGTATCATTCTATCACATTTCTTGGCAGAATCAAGAGGAAATTCAATTGGGGACGGGGCATTTTTAAAAATGCCCCGTCCCCAATTAAAAACCTGCTTGATATTTTACTTAAAATAATAGATAATAAACTGCAGAGCAGTGCTGTATCATAATATTTTTAGCAAGGATAATGGAGTGTCTTTATGAAAAGAATTTATGAAATTATGTTTGGAGAGCGGCAGGCCGCCAGGATTGATACACAGGGACGCTGCCGCATCTATGACGAGAAATTTATGCCATATGATCTGTATCTGGAAGAGACGGACTCAGATATTGATATACTGGTAGATAATGTGACGAATTTTTATTACTGGTGTGCGTCCAGGGTTCTGACACTTGACAGGCAGTATGCAAAAGAGATTCTGAACAGCATCGGCGCCAGTCAGGCAGTAACGGACAGGGACAGGGCGAAAATTGCATTGTCCTATCATTGCATGTCGCTGACAGATATCTACTGGGTGAAGGAACAGGCAGAGAGCGTCTCCTTTCAGGACATTAATCTGTATGATAATCATCTAGACAATGCTTTTATAGATATAGCGCTCCGGGGAAAACAGATTACTGTCCAGAATCATCAGCTGGCACAGGATTTGTCTACAGGCGGATGCTTTCCGAAGGCATGGATCAGGACGGAATCCGGCTTCCGCCTTCTGAAGGGCGGGGGAGCAGATACGGTGGAAAGGGAGGTGCTTGCAAGCCGCGTGTGCCAGTGTTTCCGGTGCGGCCAGATTGTGTACACGGAAGGGTTTTATGAGGGGGAAAAGGTGTCGGTCAGCGAGATTATGACATCGAAAGAATATTCGATTGTTTCAAGGGAGGCATTTGAGATTTATGCGGTGAATCATGATATAGACGCCCTCGCCTGTATTCTGAAGCTGGATGGGTATGCTTATTATATGATGAATATTCTGGATTATCTTACAGGAAATACGGACCGGCACTGGGGGAACTGGGGGCTTCTGATCGATAACAGGACTCATGAGCCTCTGAGGCTCCATGCACTTATGGATTTTAACCAGTCATTTCACGCATATGACACCCTGGACGGCACACGGTGTCAGACAACAGACCGGATGAAAGCGAGGACACAGAAGGAGGCGGCGGTGGAGGCGGTGATGAAGGTGGGTCTGAATCAAGAGAGAGAGATAGATGCTGCATGGTTTGACGGAAGGGAGAAGGAGTACAGGATGTTCCGAAAGAGGCTTGACTTCCTGCGGTCTCTCTAAAGTCAGCAATATGGCACATACAAAGTCCCACGGGAGCTTTGTATGCAGGTTGGGGACGGGGCATTTTTAAAAATGCCCCGTCCCCAGAAAAGATAGATTTCCAATGAGGTGATAACATCATGTATAACATTGCGATTTGTGATGATGAGCAGGACTTTGTGGCAGAGCTGGAAGAAATGATCCGGAAATATGCCGGTGAAACAGGCATAGAAATACGTACAACAGCATTTAAGAATGGTTTGGAATTAACTGAGCGTAATAAAATAGAACTGGATCTTATCTTTCTGGATATCCAGATGGATACCATGAACGGATTGGAAGCGGCAAAACGTATCCGGAAAAAAGATGAGAAAGTCAGCATTATCTTTTTGACTTCTCTGGCAAAGTACGCTCTGGCAGGATATGAATACCGGGCCTGGAACTATATTATCAAACCAATTACCTATGTACGTCTGAAAAATGAACTGGATAAGTGGCTTAAGAATTACAGGCGTGACGATAAGAAATATCTTCTCGTACAGAATGGAGAAGGACAACACAGGATAGATCTGCATACGCTCCAGTATCTGGAGACGTATAATCGGAATGTAAAACTGCATACGGATAAAGGCGAAATTATTTCCCATAAGAAAATGAGAGAGCTTGAGGCAGAGCTGACGGAGGCTCATTTTCTGCGGTGTCATTCCAGCTATCTGGTGAATCTCTTCTTTGTAAAAAGAGTGGGAAAACTGGAATTGGAATTGACCACTGGAGAGAAGCTGCCGATCAGTCAGCCGAAACGTAAGCTTGTGATGGAGAAGCTGGCGGATTACTGGGGGGATAGGTTGTAATGGGGCTTTATTATATTCTGGATTTGATTATAACACTGTCAGAAGTGGCCGGCTTGTATTTAATTTACATACATTTATACAAAATTCCTCGTTTTTCTTCTGCCTTTTGGAAATTTCTTCCGGTATGTGCCAATTTTTGTATGGTATGGATGACAACATGGTTAACATCATTAGGTATATATAAACTTTTTTTAACAACTGTGATTTACATTGTTTGTTTAAAAATAATTTACAAGGATTCGATTTCTCAGGGGATTGTGAGTTATGAATTGTTTATTTTGCTGGTAGTATACCTGCCTGAAATAATCAGTATTCCCTGTGTACAGTGGTTATATGGGGATGCCGCGCTGGTTGAAGTAGACGGGGTAAATATGCTTCGGTGGGAAACATATGTATTTACTTTGATTATCAGAGCATTCGTATTAATTGGTATTTATATGCTGGTCAGGGACTGGCGGTATCGGTTCGGAAGGAAAGATACGTTGGTTGTATCATTCAGTTTTTTGATTGCATTAGCGGTTAATCTGTTATCTGCTTATGAATACTTGAACTTAGGAACACTGTCCAATTCGTTAGTGTATCTTATTGGTATATTTCTTATAGTCAGTTTTACTGTGAGCTTTTTGTATTCTAAAAATACAGTTTATATTCAGGAGCAGGAGTCAAAGAAACAACAGACCATAGAGAGAATGAACCAGCAGTTTTCATATTATCAGGAGAAAGCAAAAGATGAGGAACGTGTGCGTGCGCTGTACCATGATATGAAAAACCATCTGCTTATCCTGGAGAGGCAGAACAGTGATGAGACAAAACAGATGGCAGCAGATCTTCGCCGGCAGATTTCAGATTATGAGGATTATATCCATACGGGAAATGATTTTTTAGACGTTATTATCCGGGATAAAGTGAAGAGGGCAAAGGAGCAAAGGATTGATTTTCTTGCCATGATTCATTTTGACGCGGGAGATTTTATTGAACCAATGGATATCAGCGCGATCTTTGGCAACGCACTGGATAATGCAATAGAGGCGAGTGTGAAGCTGCCGCCAGAACAGAGGCTGATCACGGTAAAAGCGGATTGTGTACGGGAAATGTTGTCTATTGTATTTGAAAATAATTGTCAGCGGGGGGAATCCGGATATGAGCATACTACCAAATCAGATTGTTTTTTGCATGGATTTGGAATTCAGAATATGAAGACGGCGGCAGAAAAATACGGCGGTCAATGTTTGATCCAACAGAAACCTGGACGGTTCATAGTAAAGATTATTTTGCCGCTGCCAGAAGAAAAATGAGCAGTCAAAGTGAAGAATTGAACTGGGGAAATTGAAGGGCTGCCTGAGGGAGAGGGTGTAATGTGGATTTATCGAGTAATGGATATTCTGGGTACGTTAGGCGATGTGATTGCACTCGGCTTTATTATGACTGGAATATGCAAAGAAAATAGAAATAAATATGTGAAATATTTGCCTTGTGTATTATTTTTCTGTTTTGTATATATGTGGACATGGGTGATTCGGGATCAGGCATTTAAAATGCCGGCAATCATTATTGCAGGAACTATTTTTATTAAGTTGTGTTATAGGGATCCATGGTTTAACAGTATTATTTGCATGTTTTTGCTCTATGCGGAGATTATTTTAGGAGAATCCATTGCCGGAGGTATACTTTCTCATTTTTTTGATCCTCTTACTGTGAAAATAGGAAATGAAATATTTATGAGATGGCAGACATATTTTGGATTTTTTATCGTGATGGTCTTGCTGTCTTTTGGAATATCTCGTCTGTTTCGTAATTTCCAATATGAGACAACTCTGAAAGATTTTATATTGATATTTGTAAGTTACATTTTTTTGATAATCGTATTTCTGGACGATATAACCATAAAAAGCGGAAACTATAATCTGGAACATCATATTATGAGCAGTGTCCTGGCAATTATATTCACTGTACAGCTTTTATATATGAAGAACTATACGTTGCTGAAAAAGGCGGAACAGCAAGAACAATTTACCATCAAAAGAATGAATGAGCAGTTCTGCTATTACAGGGAAAAAGAAGAAGATGAAAAACGTGTGCGTGCGCTGTACCATGATATGAAAAACCATCTGCTTATCCTGGAGAGGCAGAACAGTGATGAGACAAAACAGATGGCAGCAGATCTTCGCCGGCAGATTTCGGGCTATGAGGAGTATATCCATACGGGAAATGAGCTTCTAGATGTTATCATTCACGATAAGGCAAAGAAAGCCAAAGAACAGCAGATAGATTTTTCAGCGGTTATCCATTTTGAGGCCGGCGGGTTTATCGAACCGATGGATCTGAGCACCATTTTTGGGAATGCACTGGATAATGCAATAGAGGCGAGTGTGAAGCTGCCGCCAGAGCAGAGGCTCATTACGGTAAAAGCAGGCCGTATCCAGGATGTGTTGATGATTGTGTTTGAGAATTATGCGGTAATGGGGAAGACGATTGGCACGTCAAAAGAAGATGAATTGCTGCACGGGTTTGGGATTCCCAATATCCGCAAGGCAGTAGAGAAGTATCATGGAGAGTGCGTGATCCGGCAGGAGAATGGGAAATTTGTAATGAAAAATATAATACCGTTACCCGAAATCTAAGATGAGTGAAAGCCATGAGATAAGAAAGATCTTGTGGCTTTTTGCATTGATATCAACCGCTTGTTATGTGATTTTTGATTAGTTTAGGCTGTTGCTATATTAGTTTAGGCAGCGCATATTGAAAAAAATTTTCACTGAAGTATCCTAATCATATCAAGAAACAAGAGGAGGAACTTTTATGTTAAAAGTCGAACATTTATTTAAAAGTTACAAAACAGGAAGGATAACCTATGAGGTGTTAAAGGACGTTTGCTTTGAGGTGAAAGAGGGAGAGTTTGCGGCGGTTATGGGGGCGTCTGGAAGTGGAAAGACAACCATGCTCAACTGCATTTCCTGTTTTCATCCCTACGATAAGGGTGAGATCACCCTGAATGGTATCTGTCTTTCCAGATTAAGTGAAGAGGAAATTGCGAAAGTGAGGAATGAGCAGTTAGGTTTTGTATTTCAGGATTTTATGCTGCTTGACGGTCTCACCGTGTTTGAGAATGTGTGTGTGCCAAAGGTGATCCGCGGCGAGGATTATAAGTTGATGGAGAAAAAAGCAGGAAAACTTCTGCGGCTGTTTGGCATTGAACATATAGCAGATAAATATCCGGCAGAGATTTCCGGCGGCCAGAAACAGAGGGCGGCGGTAGCGCGTTCTCTTATGAACGATCCACTTGCGATCCTTGCCGATGAGCCTACCGGAAACTTAGACAGCCGATCCAGTGAGGCGGTTATTCAGGCATTTATTGAGGCGAAAAAAACTCTGGGAGCAACGACACTGATGGTAACGCACGATACATTTTCCGCAAGTTATTGTGACCGTGTGATTATGATGAAAGATGGAAAAGTTCATTCAGAACTGACGAACAATGGAAACAGGAAAGCATTTTTGGAAGATCTTCTGGATGTATTAAGGAAATTGAATGGTGGTGAGAACGATGACGCTGCTTAATGTGCTGAACAAACTGAAAAAATATAATAAGGGAAACTACAAACAATTCAGTCTGTGCTTTTCTCTGTCTGTATTATTGGTGTCAGCCCTGACGTTTTTCATGCTGAGCCCGTTTGTACAGAGCAGACTGCCGTCCGGCGGAGATTCCAGAAAAATGTTGTACATGGTATATGCAGTAGCCGTAACGGGATGCGTACTGTTTACCATTTATGCAGCGGGGCTGTTTCTTCGGTTTAAGAGCCGGGAGGTCGGTATCCTCATGGCGCTTGGAACAGCGAAAGGCAGGCTTTCAAAAACTATAATGAAAGAGATGCTCCTGCTTATTGGGCAGCTATCTGTGGTTAGTATTTTCATTGGCGGTATGATGGCATTTGGTTTTGGTAAACTTTATGAGTATTTGATCCAGAGCGCAGAAGGCGATGGGTTTCGTCTATCCCTGCCTGGCTTAGCCGGATCGGTTGTGTTCGTATTAACAGTATCTGTTATGATCATGGGAATGACGGCCAGATTTTTGAAACGGGCAAATCTGATTGAGATTTTAACTGAGGAGCGAAGAACAGAGCCGATCAAGAAAAATGTTGATGGCAAATACCTGGTTACAGGTTTGATTTTGATTGCACTGGGAATATTGGGAGGACTGATTGTTCCATCTATAATCAGTACGATTTTAAAAAGGGTACTTGGCAGTTTTACTTATGTTTTTTACATTTTGGTATTGGTCGGCCTGTACAAGATCATGGTGTATTCGGTTGCAGTTCACAAACGAGGAAAAAATCCGCAGAAATACTATAAGCATTTGATCTCGTTTGGGATGTTGAAATTTCAGGGAGTATCCGTTGTGCGCAACATGCTGATTAGCACGCTCCTTTTGGCAGGAGCATTCTTTGCGATATTCTACTCTGCAACAAACTATATTCAGGGAGCAACGATTGCAGCAAGTGAGGATAATGATATGTCCTATCGTTATCTCGGAGATGCGGATCGGTTAACGATGCAAGATGTAGAGTCTATTGCTGCAGCGTATGGTGTGGAAATCACCGATTACCGGGAAGTAGAAATTGCACGTCTGCTTGGCAGCGGTGTGGCAAGAGAGAATTATGATGAGGATGGTATGCTTACGGAAGAATACCGTGAAAAGGATTATTACAAAAATTTTATCAGTGCAGGCATGTTTTCAGAGGCAGCAGGAATGGAAGTGAAAGTAGAACCGGGGACTTACTTGTATATTAATCGAAGAAATAATACAGAAAATTATTGGTTTTTACCGGAAGATCTGGATATGGCGGAAAATACGGACACAGGAATAAAAAAGGACCTTATCTTTGCAGGAACTGTAGAATACAGCAGTTTCTTTTATGACCGGGGACAGGATGGAAATGCAAGTTATATTTTAAACGATGAAGATTTTGCAGAGTTAAAAAAAGGATTATCCAACAAGTTTCAGATGACGCAGGTGTTGTTTAATGTTTCAGACGCGGGGGATCCTTATGCATTTTCTAAAGAATTGTATGCACTGTATTGTAAATCTGTGCCGGATAGTATGCGCGTGATGGCTGCCTATGATGAATATCGGGAGGGAGTGGATGCAGAGTATGATTACGGCGGGCTGACTACGCTTTATCCCAAACGCCCGGAGATCGAAGTTGACTGGAAATATAGTCCGGTGTTCGTTCCGCTTCTGGAGAGAAGCTTTGTGCTGACTTATGCAACGCTGTTATTGATATTCGTTTTTGTATCGGTGATCTGTCTGGTATCGGCAGGGGTGATTGGTTACACCAGAAGTATTACAGTTGCTGTGAAAAGTAGGCGTGTGTTGATGGATGTGAAGAAACTGGGAGCCGGGCAGGAATATTTGAATCGGATTTTAAAAGAACAGATAAAAAAGGTATTTGTTCTGCCGACAGCAGCGGCGACAATTTTAATGTTCATTTATTACACAATGATTTTGTGGCAGAACGACGGAGTGATTTCTTCAAATGAATATCCGATGATCGGATTTAATATCGCAGTCTGTCTGATAGTTGTTCTATATCAGTATACTCTTTACCGTTCATCTTTTAGAAAATCGCAGATGCTGGTCTTTGGCGCAGGAACAGCAGTTATGAAAAAAGGGAGAGAACGAGACGGTGAAAGAATATAAAATTCGTATCAATGGCGGAGTTGATTTTGTGGTTGTATTTCCCGGAGTGATCGGTTCCCTGATTTCTAAAATTCGTGAGAATGGAAATGAGGAACTGGTGGTAGGGATTGAGGAAGTGATGCCGGAGCAGATGACGGAATACCTGCTCCGAGCGCTCAACACAAATCGATTTACGAACAGTCAATTCCGGTTCCGGCAGATATTGGAGGATCCGATTACGAAAGAGGGGCTGTATCGGGTGCTTGGGGAACAGTTACAGAGCATGGATATAGACGAGAGGAAATGCTTTGATAAGGTAGAACTGGTTGAGATGCTGTCTGGAGATTCTGGATTGGAAATTGAGTGTACAATTCCGTTTCTGTGGGCGTGTAAGGATACTGCAGCAGTATTTTTATACACATTTCCAGATGGAGAGAAGGAAAAGATACGCATTGAGTATTAGTTTTTTTTACGGTCTGTGCAGCGAATGCACAGACCTGTGTGAACAGTAACTTTAAAATTCGCTTCGCGAATGGGATTTCAGGGTGTTGTTGAAATCCCTGTAGGAGTGTGGTAGAATCCAATCATGGAAGTCATGACAGGGACGGCAGTCTTCCGGGTCAACGACTGATCTGCAGTTGGTAGTTAAAGATATGCGGTACTGGTGTGGCGATGGGTAATGCAGTACAAGAGGCCAAAGCGTTCGGAGGCAGAATTGGAGGATAAGAGGATTTATGATACTTGAAACAGAAAGACTATGTCTGCGTGAAATGGGCCAGTCTGATTTCACATCTCTATGCAAAATCATGCAGGATCAGGAAACCATGTATGCTTACGAAGGGGCTTTCAGCTATTCGGAGGTGCAGGAATGGCTTGACAGGCAAATCCGCCGTTATCAGAAATGGGGATTCGGCCTGTGGGCAGTCATTTTAAAAGAAACCGGTGGAATGATCGGACAATGCGGACTCACGATGCAGCCATGGAAAGAGGAAGAAGTGCTTGAAATAGGATACCTTTTTAATCGGAGATTCTGGCATAAAGGATATGCAGTGGAAGCAGCCAGGGCATGTAAGCAATATGCCTTTGAGACACTGAATGCAAAAGAAGTCTGTTCCATTATCAGAGATACGAATATAGCATCTCAGAATGTAGCCATTCGAAATGGCATGACCATGATGGATAGCTGGACAAAGCATTACCGTGGCGTGGATATGCCGCATGACCGTTATGTGGCAGTTCGTTAATTGGGGACAGGTCATTTTCAATCCGGGACGGGGCATTTTTAAAAATGCCCCGTCCCCATAATAACTATGTAACAACTGGGAGTTATGATGATGCTGTAACAACAAAGTATCCGTAAGAAAGGAGCGAAGATTATGAACAGAGCATGGAAGAGGTACAGAATTTTACTGACAGCAGGGGCAATGGCGGTATGTATGGCAGCAGGACTGGGGATGGGAATCCAGTGGTCGAGGGACAATGCGCAGAAGGCGGTGGTGGAAGCCGCGGAGAAGAAGTTTATAAATGAGACGGGGAATCCGGCGTCATATGAACCACAGGGGAATCCGGCGCCATATGAACCACAGGGGGATCTCACTAATCTGTACGGGGAGCGTCTGTATAAGGATGTAGTGGACGAGGATATTGGGAAAGAGGTGTGCGATAAATATAAGCTTGACTATGATAATGTTCTTGAGAGCGATCTGACCCGTGAGATGAGGAATTATGAGGAGAGCCTGTGGCTTAGGAAAAAGATGGGAGACTGTCCGCTTTTGGGCAGAGAGCTGGATACACATGATGGGTTTTCCTCCCTGGAGGAATATATCAGTGATATCTATGCATTTGGCGAGGGGGAGGAAGTGATCAGGACTATGTGTGAAGAGTTTGAGACTGATCCGGATCAGGCTAAGGTTTCCGATCTGACGACAGAGCAGCTTATAGAGATCGGGGAGAAGGCTTATGAGACCTCCGATCATCCAAAGGGATAACGGTTATGGCAGATATATTGATTGTAGAAGATGATAAAAGAATTAATGAGCTGATCCGAAGAACACTTGCCATGACAGGACATCAGGGGTTTCCGGCTTTTTCGGGCCGGGAGGCCCTTTTTGTGCTGGAGGAGAAACGGATTGATCTGATTCTTTTGGATATCGGGCTGCCGGATATGGACGGCTTTAGACTGATGAAGCGGCTGGCAGGAGAATATGCGGATATTCCTGTAATCTGCGTGACTGCGAGGGACGAGGTTCCGGACCGGGTGAAGGGATTAAAAGGAGGGGCGGAGGATTATATTGTTAAGCCGTTTGCCATGGAGGAGTTATTGGCGCGGATACAGGTGGTGCTGCGCCGCTTTCATAAAGAACAGAATGTTTTTCGTATCCGGGATGTGGAGGTAGATCTGTCGGGCGCTGTTGTGAAGAGAGGGGGGAGGACGGTGGAGCTTACGAACCGGGAGTACGAGCTTCTTAAGGTACTGTTGCTGAACCGGAATATTGCGCTCTCCAGGGAGCGGCTCCTGGAGCTTGCCTGGGGGATGGATTTTTACGGGGATGACCGCACCGTGGATGTGCATATCCGGAGGCTGAGGCAGAAGCTGGGACTGGAGAAGGATATCCGAACGATTTTCAAATACGGGTATCGGCTGGAGGTGTGAGATGCAGCTGTGGAAGAAGAATTTTTTGGCAGTTTATCTGCTGTTTTTACTGGTTATTTATGGAGGACTGCTGCTTTTGGATGCTTATATTTCCAAAAATGAAATGGAACTGTGGGTGGAGCGGGCAAGGAGCAGTGAGAGGAGTATCTGCGACCTGGCGGAGGGGCTTAAGGAGGAAGAGATCAGCCGTGTCTCCATGGGGATGGACCGTATGGCAGAGAGATTCCTGAATCAGGGCGTACGGCTCAGAATCCGGATGAATACATACATAGCGGCAGACTCATTTCCAAAAGGTGACAGGGCAGACGGACCGATGGAAATTCAGAACTGGAAAGGAATAGATTATCTTGTTATAAGGGAGGAGCGGAATGTAGATGATGCCGTGATAGAGGTGATGTATGCAGAGAACCTGGAGGGGCTGTCGCGGCCGCAGGCGAGGCGGATGTGGATTTTCTGTGGGGGTGGATTTTTATTTGCAGCCGTGCTGGGTCTGTTTCTTTACTATACGATGCGCCGGATTAACCGGCCTGTGAATCAGATTGCCCATGAGCTTCGCACGCCGCTTACCGGAATTCGG
This sequence comes from uncultured Dorea sp., assembly GCA_948602995.1. Classification (GTDB taxonomy): domain Bacteria; phylum Bacillota; class Clostridia; order Lachnospirales; family Lachnospiraceae; genus CAPEBR01. Next base: position 98,781 of record CAPEBR010000009.1, on the reverse strand, counting down.
GGGTATGCGGAATATATGATGATGGGAGGACTTACAGAGGAGGACCAGTTCTATGCTGTGCAGCAGATTGTGGAGAGCGCCAGGAGCCTTGAGGATATCACCGAGAAGCTTCTGATTATGGGAAATGTAAGGAAAGGGGCAATCCGTATGGAGAGGATTCGTGTAAGAAAGGTGCTCGATGAACTGAAGGAGAAGTATCCGGGCGTGGAGACAGTCTGTCAGGTGGAGGCTGTGGATGGGGATGCGACTTTGGTCAGATGCCTTCTTGAAAATCTGATGGCTAACGCTGTTAACGCCGGACAGCAGGTGAGAGTTACTGTGGATGAGGCTGGAATTAAGGTCTGGAACGACGGGGAGACGCTGGATGCGGGGACTGTGAGGGCGCTTAACCGGGGTCAGGAGCTGCAAAACGGGCGGGGCGGCAGGCATGGGTATGGGATTTCTGTCTGTCAGGAGATCGCGAAGGTGCATGGGTGGAGGCTTGTTTACCGGTCAGTGAAGGAGGAGGGGACTACGGTGGTCTGCCAGTTCGGGAGCTGAGAGAAAGCGCCTTTCATCCCTTGTTACTGTTCACTCCGTGACCAGTAACATTCGCAAATCCATCTAAAATTCGCTCCGCGAATGGGATTTGCTCACTCCTGAATCACTTTCTTACGGTCTGTGCAGTAAATGCACAGACCTGTGTGAAAAGTAACCATCCCTTCGGATTTTCTTTCAGACACCGTGTCCCCGGTCTTGTTTCATTAAAAAATCCATGTTAAACTAATTATAAATCAAGTATCAATAAAGGATCTATAGAAGCAGCATTTCGCTGAAACTACAGGGGGCTGATCATTTATGCAACGTTATTTTAATACAGAAGGATCATGTGATCCTCAGAAACATTATATGGTCAATTTAGAGAAACGTTTGGAACTGATCAAAAAACGATATGTAGAACGAGGCAATTATTTTGTCATAAACCGGGGCAGACAGTTTGGTAAGACAACAACTTTGAAAGCATTAGCAGATTATCTGACAGCCGAATACATCGTAGTCTCCATGGATTTTCAAATGCTTTCAACAAAGAACTTTGAAGATGAAGCAATGTTTTCAAAAGCTTTTGCCAGGATGTTTATTACTTCGTTATCTAACACCAGGACAGAAGAGATCGGAGAGCTGCTGAAACAAGTATCTGATCTTATACAGAAGGAGCCGGAATTAAGCCTTGATGAATTGTTCCACTGCTTAAGCAGAGTATGTTCCAGGGCTTCCCGGCCGGTCGTGCTGCTGATTGACGAAGTCGATCATGCAAGTAACCATCAGGTTTTTATTGATTTTCTTGCAATGCTCAGAGGATATTATCTGAATCGGGAAAATATAGCTATATTCCACTCTGTCATTCTTGCAGGCGTATATGATATAAAAAATCTAAAGCTTAAAATAAGTCCAGGAAAGGAACATAAATATAACAGTCCGTGGAACATAAGCGCTAGATTTAACATTGACATGAGTTTTACTGCTGATCAGATAGCCGCCATGCTTCAGGAGTATGAAAATGACAAAAAAATGGGAATCAATCCAAAAGCTATAGCAGAAGAAATATATCGCTATACATCAGGCTATCCTTATTTGGTTTCAGGTATTTGTAAATGGCTTGATGAGGAACTGGCTGGAGCAGACGCGTGGACGAAAGAAGGTATTATGGAGGCGGTAAAAGGGCTGCTTGATGAGCGAATTGCTCTTTTCGAAAGTATGGTACGGCAATTAGAAGAATATCCTGAGATAAAGCGTATGCTTCATGCTGTTTTATTTGAGGGAAGACGGGTTGTATTTAATATAAATAACCCGATGATCAATCTGGCGGCTATGTTTGGGTATGTTGTCAATCGAGCGAACAGTGTACAAGTAGCTAACAGGATTTTTGAGATATGCCTGTACAACCTGTTCTTGTCTGAAGATGAACTTGCAAGCGCGATTGGCACTGAAGCAGAACGAAATCAGAAACAGTTCATTTGTAACGGAAGATTAGATATGGATTTAGTATTGGAAAAATTCGTATTATATTATAATGATATTTACAGTGATAATGACAGTAAGTTTTTGGAAGAGCACGGACGGAAAATCTTTTTACTGTATTTGAAACCGATCATTAATGGTACGGGAAATTATTATATCGAGGCACAGACGCGGGATGCCAGACGGACAGATGTGATCGTGGATTATCTGGGAGAACAGTTTGTTATAGAGATCAAGCTATGGCGGGGAGCCGAATATAATGAAAGGGGACAAAAGCAGCTGACGGATTATCTTGACTATTATCATTTAAAAAAGGGATATCTGCTTAGCTTTAATTTTAACAGGAATAAGAAAGCCGGAATAAGAGAATTAAAGTTTGAAGATAGAACGATCATTGAAGCAATTGTGTAAGGTGCAGTAATTGTGATGGCTGCGAACGGGCAGGGGTTTGTCAATTTATTATTCCTGTAGACTACGGTTTAATGATATGTTTGCAGAGCAGTATAAAGCACTGAATATCCCCCGCAGGAGCCGCTTGTTTCTCCTTCGGGGGATAAGAACTGTAATTGTGCATTTAATAAAACATTGCGAATACAGAAGCCAGTATAACCGTATACACGCCGGCTACTGCGACCGAGAGTCCGCTCATGGCGCCTTCTGTCTTTCCAATCTGCATGGCTTTTGAGGTACCGATTGCATGTGAGGCAGTACCAATGGCAAGGCCTTTGGAAATTGGGTTTTTAATCCGTGCGACTTTGCAGATAAATTCTGCCGTCATATTTCCTAATACACCGGTGATGATAATAATAGCTGTTGTAATTGCAGCGTAGCCGCCCAGCTCAGAAGAAACAACCATCCCAACCGCTGTTGTGATTGATTTTGGAAGGAGAGTCACATATTCTTCATGAGTCAGCCTGAATAAGATTGACATGGCCAGGACGCTGCACACGCTTGCCAGAGCGCCGATAAAGATGGAGCCAAGAATCTGCCACAGATTCTTCTTTAAGAGATCCAGCTTTTGGTAAAGCGGGATGGCAAGACTTACGGTTGCCGGCGTCAGTAAATAATTCAGATATTTCGCACTGGAATTGTAGGTATCATAATCCACATTGAATATGACCAAAAAGACAATTGTCAGTACAATCGCAATCAGCAGTGGATTAAAAATCCCAAACTTGAATTTGTTTTTCAGTAATACACCAAATTCATAGGCTAAAAGACTGATCACAATCCCAATTGTAGCAGATTCGGCGAAAATACTATTCATCAGCAGATCCCCCCTTCTTTCTGGAAAGCAGGAAGTCAGCCGTCTTTCCTGTAATAATCATTACGATGAATGTTGACAATACCGTAATTACAGCAAAAGGTACAAGGACGCTGGATAACTGGTTCCAGGAGCTTATAAGTCCTACTGCAGGCGGAATGAACATGATCGCCATAATTTCCACAAGGAATTCAGCGGTTTCCCTCACCTGGTCAAGTTTAATGATACCTGTCACCAGACAGATAAACATGATCACAAGCCCATATATACTTGCCGGAATCGGGAGAGGGATGAAATACTTCAGAATCTCACCGATACATGTGATGGCAAGTATAATCAACAGTTGTTTAATATATCTCATTTCATTGCCCCCTTTGCAAATGCAGATGCATTAGTCCATCTCAAGAAAGCTCAGGCAGGTTTCAAGCACCTTCTTGTAATAGTCAGGCTCAAGCCACATACAATGTCCGCCGCCGTACATACATACGTTCCACCGTTTCTTTTGTTTTACATTTTGTTTTCAATTTGCCAGATTTTTTATTTAATTTATATATAATATTATAATTTTAATTTATAATTGTCAACTCAAAACTTCCCGTCAAAACCCCAACATTATATATGAATTGGCGAATTGGGGACGGGGCATTTTTAAAAATGCCCCGTCCCCAATTTCATGCTTGTGAATGTTTTCTTTTTTTTATATAATAGATATGATGTTTTAGAAGAAAATGGAGGAGTGGATTTGAAAAGGAAATATTATTTGATTGATACAGAGAATGTGGGAGACAGATGGTTTGACCTGCTGCAAAAAATAAAGAAGAAGGACAGAATCATTGTATTCTATACAGAGCATCATTCCAAACATTTAGAGAAATATCTGGCAAAACAGGTACATAACCCCCGGATGGTCTGGCTGGAATGTACAGCCGGAAATAATGCACTGGATTATCAGCTGATCGGGGTGCTGTCATATCTTATTGTGAAACACCCGAAATCGTCGTTTTATATTTATTCGAATGATAGAGATTACCAGACTGCCATAGATTTCTGGCAGAGCCGTGGGATTGCAGCCTTCCAAAAAGATTTTTCTGTTGAAAGCGGTAAAAAAGCGAAAAAGAAGAAAGGAAAGAAGAAAAAAGGACAGAAAAAGAAGGGGGCGGCATCCGTTCAGACTTCGGCAGAGGCGGTAATGGAAAGCGCCTCTGCTTTGGAAAAACCCGGGCAGAAAAAAACGACAGAAGAACAGTATGTGGTTGAGATAGCCAAATCCATACCGGTTTCTGATCTGGGAGGATGGTATCATGCCCTTACAGCTGTTTTAGGGCAGGAGAACGGACGGAACTGGTATTTGAAAGTCAGGGATGACGCAGAATGGAGGGAAAGACTGTCAAGGTACTGCATGAAGGATGAATATAAGCGTGGGGTAAATCTGGTCGCTACGGTATTGGGCATGCATAATCTGGATGTGACAAGGTCAGAGGAGGCATATAGAATCATCCAGTCACATAACCGGAAGAATTTAAGGGCAATCAGCGCAGATTTTGATAAGAGGTTTGGCAAAAAACCGCCGCAGAAATACTTTAAGGCACTCCGTCCTTTGATTCGGGTAATCAAAGGAAAGTAAAAGACGATTATAATAATATTGTGGAGGGAAGAAGGATTATGGAGCAAAGACAGTTTACATTTTCTGGGATGGAATATATAAGGCCGGATTTTGAGATGATTGAAGAATCAGCAGAGAAACTGAAAGACCGGGTAAATTGTGCCGTATCCTACAAGGAGGTGAAGGCCTGCCTTATGGAAATGGAGGAATTCACAAAGCATATGGAGACGGCAGTCACGCTTGCGTCAATCAGGCATACCCTGGATACCCGGGATGAATTTTATGAAAAAGAGGACGCATTTTTAAAGGCAAAAATGCCAGAGGTGACCCCGGGGCTTCTTGCGCTAAAGGAGTCATTTATGAATTCTGCTTTCCGTGCAGAGCTTGAAGAAGAATATGGCAGACAGATGTTTGTATCTATGGAGCTTGAGAAGAAAACCTTCTGCAGGGAGAATATTCCACTGATGCAAAAGGAGGCTGTTCTTACCAGCGAATATGAGAAGATTATGGCAACAGCAGAGATTCCGTTTATGGGAGAGATAAGGAATCTGTACGGTCTTCAGAAATTCTTTGAACACGAGGACAGGGAGGTACGGGCAGCAGCATACAGGGAATATTCTGCATTCTACCATAGCCATGAGAAACGGATGGAGGAGATCTGGGACGAGCTGATAAAGGTGCGGACGCAGATGGCGGAAAACCTTGGCTATGATAGTTTTATCCCGGTAGGCTATATGCAGCAGGGACGTACGGATTATGGTCAGGAGGAAGTGGCGGATTTCCGCAGGCAGGTACGGGAGTATGCGGTCCCCTTATGTAAGAAGCTGTATGAAATGCAGAGAGAGCGCCTGGGAGTCGATACTCTGATGGCGTACGACGAGAAGCGTGTATTTCCAGATGGAAATGCAATTCCGGCAGGGGATGAAGACTTTATGATTTCCCAGGCACAGAAGATGTACCATGAGATTAGTCCGGAGACGGGTGAGTTTGCGGATTTTATGATTCAGCATGAGCTGCTTGACCTTAAGAATAAGCCGGGGAAGGCGTCTACCGGATATATGACGATTCTGCCGGATTATCAGGCGCCCTTTGTATTCGCGTGCCTGAATCACACTATATTCGACATGCAGGTATTGTCCCATGAGATGGGGCACGCATTTGCAGGATACATGGCCATGAGAGAGCAGCCGCTGTCGTCTTACTATTTTTCGGCAACGGATATTGCTGAGATTCATTCCATGAGCATGGAACAGTTTGCCTATAAATATGCGGAAATGTTCTTCGGGGAGCAGGCGGATAAATACAGATTTGCCCATCTGCAGGATGCGCTGATGCTGGTGCCTTTCGGGACAGCGGTGGATGAATTCCAGCATATATGCTACGGGAATCCGAATCTTACACCAAAAGAGCGCACATTAGAATGGAAGAAGCTGGAGGAGATCTATATGCCCTGGCGTAAGTATGATGCAGACGATTTCTTTGACAGGGGCGGGTTCTGGTATCATAAGCTGCATATATTCCTTTATCCGTTTTACTATATTAATTATATTCTTACTACAATGGGCGCAATGGAATTTGCTGCAAAGAATGCCCAAGACCATGAGAAAGCGTGGAAGGATTATCTGAAGCTGTGTAAATGCGGGGGCAGTATGAGCTATCTGGAGACATTAAGACATGCGGGTCTGTCGGTTCCGTTCGAGGATGGAAGTGTGAAGCGGGCGGTGGAATATATCGAAGGAGTCTTGTTATGATTCACGTCTTAGGAGTGCGCTCTGCATACCGTGAATGTGCAGAGTGGTGCAAAGAAAATGAGGAGATTATTCCAAAAGTCCCCAATACATGGAGGTATCATTATGATAAAAAAGTGGTGGCATGACAAGGTGGCCTATCAAATTTACCCAAAGAGTTTTTGCGATTCCAACGGGGACGGGATTGGAGATATCCCTGGGATTATCAGCAAGCTTGATTATCTGGAAGATCTGGGAGTAGATTTGATCTGGCTCTCTCCCTGCTATCCCTCCCCTTTGGCGGATGAGGGATATGACATTTCCGATTATTATGATATTGACCCTCGTTTCGGCACGATGGCGGATATGGAGCAGCTTCTTAAGGAGACGAAGAAACGCAATATGTATGTCCTGATGGACCTGGTGGTGAACCATTGCTCTGACGAGCATGAATGGTTTAGGAAAGCCTGCAGGGATCCGGAGGGAAAATATGGGAACTTTTTCTATCTGCAGGATAAAAAGGAGGGTGAACTGCCTACCAACTGGAGATCCTATTTTGGCGGTTCTGTGTGGGAGGATCTGCCTGGAACAGACAAGCAGTATCTGCATGTTTTTCATAAAAAGCAGCCGGATCTGAACTGGGAGAACCCTGAACTTCGTCAGGAGGTTTACAAAAATATCAACTGGTGGCTGGAAAAAGGTGTGAGCGGCTTCCGTATTGACGCAATTATTAATATTAAGAAGGCGCTTCCTTTCGCTAATTACGAAGCAGACCGCGCAGACGGTCTCTGCAGTATCCAGTCCATGCTGAGAGATGCCCACGGAATCGGTGAATTTTTAGGGGAGATGCGTGACTGTACTTTCAAAAAATATGATGCTTTTTCAGTGGGAGAGGTATTTAATGAAAAGCCGGAGGAACTCTCTGAATTTATCGGAGAAAACGGCTATTTCTCCAGTATGTTTGATTTTAACGAGGCTATTTTCGGAGGCAGTGAAAAGGGGTGGTATGATGCGAAACCAATCATGCCGGATGATTATAAGAGATGTTGCTTTGAGGCTCAGGCGAAGGTCGGGGATATCGGTTTTCTGTCTAATATTATTGAGAATCATGACGAGCCCCGGGGCGTCAGCCGGTATATTCCGGAGGGCTCTTGCTGCCCGCGGAGCAAGAAGCTTCTTGCGGCACTGAATTTTATGCTCAGAGGGCTGCCATTTATCTATCAGGGACAGGAGCTGGGAATGGAGAATGTGCCGATAGCTTCCATTGATGAGGTGGACGATATTTCTACACTGGATGAGTACCGTGTGGCTCTTGAAGCAGGTCTGTCCCCGGAGGATGCCCTGACGGCCGTGGCGCGCATGAGCCGTGACAATGCCAGGACTCCGATGCAGTGGTCGGCGGAAATAAATGCCGGTTTTACCACAGGAAAACCGTGGCTTAAGGTGAATCCCAATTATATTTCTATCAATGCCGCAGACCAGCAGGAGGATCCGGATTCGGTAAGAAGCTTTTATAAAAAACTGATTGCGCTGCGCAAGTCCCCGGAATATAAGGAGACCATTGTGTATGGAACACTTGAGCCGTACCTTGAGGAACAGCATAACCTGATGGCTTATTACCGGAGGGGAGACAGGACGCTGCTGGTTATGGGGAATTACCAGATGGAGGAACAGGATGCGGTTCTTCCGGCGGATTATCGGAAGATTCTGCTTAATAACTGCCCTGAACTTGTCCGGGAAGGGGATGTGCTGAGGCTTCAGGGGTTTCAGGTGGTTATACTGGATATGCAGGGACAGTAGATATTTATTCGAGGAATGCGCGGCTTACGCGCATTCCTGACCCGTGAATATAACTGCCTGCAATCTGCCGTCAGCCCCAAAGTTTTACAATCTTTCGCGCAGCACCTCGACGCGGCATTCGTGCCGTTTTGAAGAATCGTCTTTATAGTATGCAATACCGACAGCAAGTACACGTCCCGTGTATTCCGGTCTTTCACCAATCTTTCCTTCAAAGCGGAGTGCATATTGCCGGTCTTTAATTTGCATGACTGCATCCGCGGCGCTATGATTCACCTTCAGCTCAATGATAATTGCATCATCATCCTTTATTTAGTAAAGTCAAAAAGGCTCATCTGCTTATAATTCCCTTCGTTTCCCGTCTGCCGGACTTTTTCTTTTACCAACAGTTCTTCGGACGCTTCTGTCAAAAAGGAGGACTTATCCTTTGAGGTGGTAAGGATTAGGTTCTCCCGGGCCCTGGTGATTCCGACATAGAAGAGGCGGCGTTCCTCCTCTACATCGGAGTAACCGTTCCCGTACTCGAAGGGGATCATACCTTCCCGGACACCAAAGATCAGTACAGCCGGAAATTCCAGTCCTTTTGAGCCATGCAGGGTCATCAGGGTGACAGCGCCGGATTTGTACTGTTTTGTTCCGCAGCGTTTCAGATCGCTCTCCACGCCGAACTCCAGAGCGTGTATAAAGTCAGCCATTGACGAATAGAAGAGGGCAGTCCGGCACAGCTTCTGTATAGCCTTATGCTTCCCGAAGGAGAGTTCTTCTGACCATTCCTCTAAAATTTTCACGGGCTTTTTCTTTTTCAAAAATGGCGTATATTTTGCAGCCATAGCTTCGTAGATGGCGTCTGCCATCCTGCCTGCAGAGTCCTCTGCCCCGGAGTTCCATAGAAGTTTCAGTGCGCTTTCCTTTGCCAGTCTGTGTTTTGGAGATGGATTTAGAAGGCTTGTAAAGAAGCTTATCGTTCCCCGTACTGCGGGTTCCAGGAGATAGTCATCCCGGCCGGAGACAATGTAGGGGATGCCTTCTTTTTTCAGGCATGTTTCCAAAAGGTCTGCCTGCCTGTGGGTCCGGTACAGGACTGCGATGTCATCAAAGCTTTTTGGGCTTCCTCCGCTATCAGGGAAAATATCCTGGGCATCCAGCATTCCGATTCCGCCGGTGAGCCGGTTGATTTCCTTTGCGATAAATATAGCTTCTGAGGCGGCGCTGTCTGCCTGGACAAGCCGTACAGGAAGGCCGTCCGGCGTGTGGGGGTGTAAATGCCTGGTTCCGCCGGGATTTTTGGAAATAATTTCTTCGGCGAAAGTGAGGATCTGCGGTGTGGATCTGTAGTTTTCTTCAAGTGTGATCCGGCGTGCCTCCGGAAATTCTTCTGCCAGGCGCTCAAAGCATCGTGCATCGGAGCCCCGGAAGCCATAGATGGACTGGTCGGCATCGCCGATAGCGAACAGTTCCTTCCCGCCTTCGTTCCATGCCTTCATAAGCTGGTATTCAAGGGGGCTGATATCCTGGAACTCGTCCACCATGAGGTAGGAAAAATGTCCGGCATCCTTTTTACTTTCCGCAGGTTTATCTGAGGCAATCCGGCAGGCTTCTATTAATATATCGTCAAAATCCATGACACCATATTCCAGCAGAGCATTCTGATAGGCCTCAAATGCCCCCGCGAGTTTATCGGCAGACAGGCTCTCATCTTCATCTCCTTCTCCATCATCTTCGGCTTTATCCGTTATAATTTCCATGGCAGCCATATCAGGCATAAGAGGCTGCTTCTGGCCTGTGCTATAGTCTGTCAGGCTGGAGGTTTCTTTGGAAGAGTACAGAAAGGTTCTTGTCTTATAGCGCGAAAATTCATTCAGGAAACGGGTGACACTTATGTTCAGCCGGAGGGTTTTTATGATGTTCTCCGCCAGGTCTCTTGTCACTGTCTCTTTGGCAAGGGAGGGTTCTGCTCCATTTTCCATGAGAAATTTCCATGCTATGGAGTGGAAGGTTCCGATTTGCAGCCGTCTTCCTGCAGCACTTTTCCCTAGATGCTTCTGAATCCGCTCCCGCATTTCCTCTGCCGCCTGATTGGTAAAGGTGACCGCAGTGATGCAGGAGGGCTTTACTCTTCTCATTTCCAGAAGGTGCAGTATATGGGAGACCAGAGTGTACGTCTTCCCGGTTCCGGGACCTGCAGTTACTAATGTCACACGGTTAATGGCTTCTATGGCGCAGCGCTGCCGTTCATTTGCCAGGGCATGGGGAAGAGTCTGCCGGTTACCGGATTTGAGGTTTTCTTTGCCACCCTGCAAAGGGTATGGCTGATCCGTCTTCTGGTCATTGGCGGGCAGACATGAGATGCTGTTATTCTGCGGCAGACCTGAGGGCTTGTTTTCTGATTTATGCACAGAGTCTGCGTTCTGCCCTGAATTACTGTCAGCAGACGGATTCCCAGGGAGAGCTTCCCCGCCGCTAAAGAGGCTTAGCTGCCCGTTCAGCTGATCTAGATCTTCGGGGGTGAAGAGGCGTATGATCCCGTACCTTCCGTCAAATCCGGGGATTCTCGTGACAGTCCCCTGCCGGAGCCGTCCAATTCCTTCGGAAATTAAGATACCCGAGACGCTCCGGATTTCCTCAAGGGGGATTTCCCTCAGAATCGGAAATTCCGGTCCGAGCTTTTTCAGCATCACCTGGTATTCCCTCTGTACTTTGGCGCTGGCAGAGGAGTATCCCACGGATGCGGCGATAATTTCCGGAAGAGGTACAAGGCTCTCGTAGGCCGGGGCATCTCTTTTGAAATAGCCTTCAGAACGATCTGCCATCTGCTCTATGCGGTGCGAAACACCAATGGTCAGTCTGCGTCCGCAGACAGGACAGATGCCGCCGTATTTTTCCGTCTCTGAGGGGGACAGACAGATATCACATTTCCGGTGGCCGTCAAAGTGGTATTTGCCCTCCTCCGGGAAAAATTCAATGGTTCCGGTCAGTCCCTTTCCGGTCTCAATTGCATTTTTTAATCCTTCATAGGACAAGGGGATGTCAAGGAGACTGGCTTCCCGGCCCAGTTTCGCGGGGGAGTGGGCGTCGGAGTTGGAGATCAGCTGGTAGCGGTCCAGGGCAGATACACGCCAGTTCATGGGCGGGTCCGAGGAAAGGCCGGTTTCCATCGCATGGATATGGGAGGACAGGTCGCCGAAACATTCTTCCACAGAATTAAAGCCCGAAAAAGCACCGAACAGGGAAAAATGGGGCGTCCAAATGTGGGCAGGAACATAGACTGCTTCCGGACAGAGTTCTAGAAGGATTTCCAACAGGTCATGGCAGTCCAGTCCCAGTATGGGCCTCCCATCGGAATGGATATTGCCGATCGCCTCAAGCTTCCGGGAGATGATTTCAGCTTCCTCAAGCCCGGGAAGAAGAATCAGGCTGTGTACTTTTCGCACCTTGTCATATTTTTTATAAATGGAGCTGATCTCTCCGGTTATGACGAAATGGGGCTGCAGGGTGTCCGCAGCACCGGAATCCGCAATGCGGTACTCGTCCTTTAGTACATAGAGCCCGCCCCCTGCGGGTCTTAGCTTTTCCTGGAGTTCCTGCCGCCATGCCGGGTGTGTGAAGTCGCCGGTTCCGACAATGCCGATCCCCTTGCGCCTGGCCCACAGATCAAGAGTCTCCGGAGTGCAGTCCCTGCTGGTGGCGCGGGAATAACGGGAGTGAATATGCAAATCAGCAATGTGCATAATGATACCTTCTTTCAAAAACGTTCTACTATGACTAAAAGTATAACTGATTTTTTTATGCAATACAACAGATTATTGGGGACGGGGCATTTTTCACCTCAAACGCTCCACAGGAGCTTTTGTTCGCTATGGCGAAAAATACCCCGTCCCCAACTTAACATTAGCCTGTCCCTTTTCATAGTATAATATAAAAAAGTTTAGGAGTTATATATGCCATATTCAATTATGCTGGATGCGGGTCATGGAGGAACACAGTTGCGCAAGTAAGGCTGATAATGATATTACTTAAAGAAAGGGAAAACAACCCTCGCTTACTCTCACGCAGAAAGCCATTTGATTATTGAGAAAAAGGAAAGCAGACAGGTATATTGGATAAGCCTGTTTGCGTATGTTGAGAATAGATGGCAAAAACAAGGAGGGCGATAAAGTTTGGAAAAGAAAGAACCGATCCGATATATAGTGGAAAGAGAGTTTTTATCAAAGTTTACCGCAGAGGAATTGCTTATCCGCATCATCAAATCTCATCTTAATAATAAGGCTCAAAACGGTAGTCTGGTATGAGAAATCCACAGAAAGCGGCTGCTTTTTATGGTAAAGCGTGGGATAATCTTATTATAGACAGGACAACAGTTGAATGGGTGGATATATGAAACTTCAAAAAGTATTGAACTTATTCAATGCTGCAATTTATATCAGGTTATCAAGAGAAGATGGTGATAAGGAAGAAAGCGACAGCGTAGGAAATCAGAGAAAACTTTTAGCAGAGTATATTGCAAAAAAAGAAGACCTTATCTTGTATGACGTGTACGCTGATGATGGTTATTCAGGAACGAATTTCAACCGACCTGGTTTCCGGAGAATGATTGCGGATATTGAAGATGGAAAAGTTAATTGTGTTGTAGTAAAGGATTTATCAAGATTCGGGCGTGATTACATTGATACCGGAAGATACTTGGAGCGATATTTTCCAGAAATGGGAGTTCGTTTCATATCGGTAACAGACGGTATTGACAGTATGAAACAGGCATATGATATGCTTCTCCCAATCAAGAATATTTTCAATGATCAGTACGCAAGAGATATTTCCAAAAAGATACAGGCAACAGTAAAGTCAAAACAAAAAGCCGGTGAGTTTATTGGAGCATTTACAAGCTATGGTTACAAAAAATCTCCTGTGGATAAAAATAAACTGGTGATTGATGATTACGCGGCTGATGTTGTCCGCAGAATCTTTTCCTTATATATACAGGGATATGGGAAACAGAAGATTGCTAAGCTGCTGAACGCAGAGGGTGTTCTTTGTCCGGCAGAATATAAAAAGGTCAATGGTGAGAATTACAAAAACTGTAACTGCCTGGAGAGTACAACGTACTGGTCGTATTCCACAATTAACAGTATTCTCCACAGGGAAATGTATGTGGGTAACATGGTACAGGGAACAAAGCACCAGCGCATGAGAAGCAAGCAGAAGAAAATGAGAAAAGAAGAATGGATAATCGTTGAGAATACCCATGAGCCGATTATAGATAAAGTAACATGGGAAAAGGCCAGGTCTCTTTTACAGAAAAGGACAAGAGAACTGGATTTGGAAACGAATAAAAATCTCTTTGCTGGTTTTGTGAAATGTGGCGACTGTGGCAGGGCAATGGCAAAAAATATGTGGCATCGTGCAGATGGAAGTAAAACATATAGTCTTTATTGTGGAACATATAAGAGAAACGGGAAACAGTATTGTACGCCTCACACACTTCCTATGGCGGTTTTGGAAGATATTGTGCTGGGTGATTTAAAAGTAATCGCCCGCAGTGCAGACAATTTGAAAGAGCTGGTACAATCGCAGAGTTTTACAGCTTCAAAAGTTAAAAGGATTGCAGATACGGAGCTTAGTAAAATCAAAACAGAGTTGGAACGTGTGAAAAAACTAAAAAAATCCATATATGAAGATTACAGAGAAGAACTGATTTCCAAAGAAGAATTGCTTTCTTACCGAGAGGATTATCTAAAAAAAGAAGAACTTTACTCCAAACAGATTGAAGCACTGGAAGAAAAGAAGAATGACAATGTGACAGAAGATGTTTTTGAAACGCCCTGGCTTAAAAGGCTTTTGGAATTAAAAGACATTGAATCACTGGACAGAGATATTGTGGTGGAAATGATAAGTGAAATAAAAGTCTACGAAAATCGCAAAATCAAAATCACTTACAACTTCGGAAATGAGCAGGAACATTTATTTTCCAGTGTATACAGTGATAACTTCACGGAATCTCAATGAATGAGATTGTGCTTGAAAATTGAAACTGAATATCGTGCAGGAAAAGAAATTAGAGTAATCCCATGAGTTATGATGGGATTTTATGCGCCTGTCGATGGATTTAATGGCTTAAGAGGTCTAAAAGCAAAGGAAGGTAATAGTTGTGATTTTGTTAAAAACAGAATATAATGATAAAAAGAGATTGGGGGGTCCGCAGAAAGAGGAGGTAATATGGCAAGAACGGTAGGAATTGGAATCCAGGATTTTGAAAAAATGATTACACGGAGAGTCTTCTATGTAGATAAAACCATGTTTATAAAAGAATGGTGGGAATCTATGGATGATGTGACGCTGATTACACGCCCCCGTCGGTTTGGGAAGACTCTGACAATGAGCATGGTGGAGCATTTTTTTTCGGTAGATCATGCCGACAGTTTGCTGTTTGAGGGATTAAATATCTGGAGAGAGGAAGCATACCGCAGCCTGCAGGGAACTTACCCGGTAATCTCGTTGAGTTTTGCAGATGTGAAGGATACATCTTATGAAGAAGCACGAATCAAGATATGCCAGACCATTGTGGACTTGTATAATAAGTATGCATTTCTTGCAAAAGGAGACTTACTGGAAGAGAATGAGAAAGAATATTACCGCAGGGTATCCATTGATATGCGGGATTCGGAGATAACGGTATCTCTTAGAAGGATATCGGATTACCTGTGTCGTTATTATGGGAAAAAGGTAATTATTCTTTTGGATGAATATGACACACCTATGCAAGAAGCCTATATAGATGGATACTGGGAAGAACTGCTGGTGTTTATCCGTAGTATGCTTAATGCAGCATTCAAGGGAAATCCATATCTTGAGCGTGCGATTTTGACAGGGATTACCAGAGTCAGTAAAGAATCTATTTTTTCAGATCTAAATAATATGAAAGTGGTAACAACAACTTCATCTTTGTATGGGGATTCCTTTGGATTTACAGAAGAAGAAGTGTTTGAAGCTTTGGATGAGTACGCTTTGTCAGACAAGAAAGAGGAAGTAAAGGAATGGTATGATGGTTTCATATTTGGCAGCATAAAGGATATTTATAATCCGTGGTCCATCATTAATTATTTGTCAGAACGCCGTGTTGGTACTTATTGGGCGAATACAAGCAGCAATAGCCTTATAGGGAAACTAATCCGGCGGGGAGGCAAACAGATTAAAGAATCGTTTAGACAGTTGTTGACCGGGGAAAGCATTGAAGCTGAGATTGAGGAGCAGATTGTTTATAATCAGTTGGATTTGGATGAAACTGCAGTCTGGAGTCTTTTTTTGGCAAGTGGATATCTTAAAGTGAAGAATTATAGGGTACAACAGTTGGGATATATGGAATGGAAAGAACTCTATGAACTGGAGATTACCAATTTTGAGACGATGATCATGTTCAGAAGTATTGTGCGGGGGTGGTTTTCCTCTTCTGCTTCCAGCTATAATGATTTTATCAAAGCGCTCCTCAAAGATGATTTAAAGGAAATGAATGTCTATATGAATCGGGTGTCAAAAGTAATGTTCAGCTATTTTGACAGTGGCAGCAGACCATCTGGGGAAAGTGAGCCGGAACGTTTTTACCATGGTTTTGTTTTAGGATTAATGGTTACTTTGGAAAATCGGTATATCATTACCTCGAACAGAGAGAGTGGATTTGGAAGGTACGATGTGTTGTTGGAGCCGAGAGATGTGCAGGATTTTGGAATTATTATGGAGTTTAAAGTACAAGACCCAGAAGAAGAGACGGAGCTTGCGGATACGGTTGATGCGGCGCTTCTACAGATAGAGGAGAAGCAGTATGCTTCCATGCTAGAGGCAAAAGGTGTATCAGAAGACCGGATACGGAAATATGGATTTGCATTTTGTGGTAAAAAAGTGTTGATAGGGAAAGCATTGGCTGAATCCTGCTCTTTTAGAGAATCTCATTCATAGAGATTCCGAGAAGTTATAGTGTGGAATCGGAGGAAACGGTTGTCTCATCTCACACATTTCTAAATCCCCTAATCAGTCTGGGGGAAATACATATAGTATTTGCGCAATTAACACTCTGCACACGGCGGACGTGACCCGGGCGCTGTCTATAATGGCAGGCAGGAGAAGGATGATGCTTTAAGACTTACGCTTGCAGTAGGGGAGATTCTGCAGAATAATGGGATTGATGTAGAGTATACGAGGACAACGGATGTATATGAGACGCCATATGAGAAGGCCATGGAGGCAAATAATGCGGGGGTGGATTTTTTTGTATCAATTCACAGAAATTCGTATCCGACGGATAATGATGTGTCGGGGGTTGAGACGCTTGTGTATGATCTGTCCGGGATTAAGTACGAGATGGCACAGAATATCAATGATCAGCTGGAAGCAGTTGGCTTTGTGAACCTTGGGGTGAAGGCGAGGCCGAATCTTGTGGTGCTTAAGAGGACGAAGATGCCTGCGGTGCTGGTGGAAGCGGGATTTATTAATTCGGATGTGGATAATGAATTGTTTGATGCAAACTTTGAGGATATTGCCCAGGGGATTGCGAGGGGAATCCTGGATACCCTTGATGGAGCCGGGGTGATTCAGGATGTATACTACCGGGTGCAGACAGGTTCTTTCCGGAACTGGGGAAATGCGCAAAGAATGCTGACGGAGCTTCTGGAGCAGGATTTTCCGGCGTTTATTGATGATTCCGGACCGTATATCAGAGTTCAGGTGGGAGGATACGATGACTTGAATGAAGCGACCGCAATGGAACAGAGGCTTAAGCGGGCAGGATATCAGACAGTGATTGTGAGCTGATATGGGACCAAGGAGTCTGGTACATCAGCTTTGTACGTGCAAAAGGCGTAGATGGAAGAGCAGATCTTTCCAGCTACGCCTTCTGTGGAATATCATCCATGATTTTGACAGGGGCACATTCTTTATTCTCTTTTGTCAGATGTGCGGTCCCCTTCCGGGGAGCTGTAATCCTTCATAATCGGTTCGGGCAGATATACATGGACATTTTCAATCCGGTTTTTGTCCAGCGTCTCAACTACGAGACGGATATGGTCTTTGGTTGTGATGGCGTCTCCGACTTCCGGGAGGCGGTCCAGGTGCTCAATGATAAATCCACCCAGGGAATCATAGTCCTCGGATTCCAGTGAGAGATCCAGGCGGTCATTTAAATCATCAAGGTTCATAGAGCCTTCGATGACATACTCACGGGGACTGATCTCCCTTACAAAGTCTTCTTCATTTTCATCGTATTCATCATGAATCTCCCCTACAATTTCCTCCAATATATCTTCAAGAGTAATGAGACCGGCAGTTTCACCGTATTCGTCAAGTACAATGGCAATATTGAAGGAAGCCTGACGCATCTCTACAAGGAGCTCGGAGATATTCTTATATTCATAAGTGAAGTATGCCTCTCTCAGAATGTCCTGGACATGAAATTCTCTGGAGCTGTCAAAGAGCAGCAGATCCTTCATGTTAATTGTACCGATTACATTGTCGGTGGTCTCCTCGAATACGGGAAGTCTTGTGAACTTGTCCTCCCGGAAGATTTCGAGGAGCTCTTTATAGGAGCTTTCTACGTCAGCAAAGGTTACGTGTACACGGGGCACCATGACATCCTTGGCTCTGGCGTCCCCAAGATCGAACACATTATATATCATCTCTTTTTCGTCTGACTCAATGACGCCGTCCTCGTGGCTGACATCCACGATTGTGCGAAGCTCCGTCTCGGTCATGGCCCTGTTTTTGTCATTGGGGTTTATGCGAAGCAGAAAAAGTACACCAAGGGACAGTCCGTTGATCACCCAGATTGCAGGGGTCATGAGCTTCATGAAGATGCTGATAACCGGGGCATAGATCAAGGACATCTTTTCGGCGTGGATTGTTGCTATGGTCTTCGGGGTAATCTCACCGAAGAGAAGGATTGCGACAGTCAGTATTCCGCTTGCGATTGCTACCCATGGGCCGCCGAAGCTGTAAGCCAGGGTGGTCGTAAGAGATGCGGCAGACAGATTCACGATGTTATTGCCAATCAGGATGGCACTTAGCATCTTGCCGGAATCGTCTGTGATGTTTAATACAGTCTTTGCAGTTTTCTTGCCCTCGTCTGCAAGGGCGCGGATTCGAATTTTGTTTACAGTCGTCAGCGCTGTTTCGGCAGATGAAAAAAATGCCGATAAAAATAATAACACAATTAGTATAATAATCTGCGTGGCGTCACTCGAGTCCAATTAAAAATCACTCCTTTTTCTAATAAAATTATAATATTTAATAAATTACTGTTCACTTTGTTCACAGTAACTTAAATATGTTACTGTTCACACAGGACTTTGCATTTACTGCAAAGTCCGTAAAAAAATGATTCGGGTGTGAGCAAATCCCATTCGCGAAGCGAATTTTAAATGGATTTGCGAATGTTACTGTGAACGGAGTGAACAGTAACTTAAATATAACGTATTTCCCATGATTTTGCAAGACCGCGTTGAATTTATGGAGGATTTATTATATACTTAGGTTAAAAAAGTATGGGAGTAATGTATGAATCGGGATTTTTTTGAGGAGCTCATTAGAACTTTGGAGGAAGGCAGAGTCAGGACAAACGAGCCCATGAAGCAGCACACAACATTCCGTACCGGGGGGACGGCTGACTTTTTTGTGACGCCTGGGACGAAGGAGGAGCTGCGGAATGTGGTGGAGGTGTGTAAGAAGAGACGCATGCCTTATTATATTATAGGCAATGGAAGCAATCTGCTTGTGTCGGATACTGGATACAGGGGGGTTATTATTCAGATTTACAGGGAGATGAGTGGGATTACTGCGGACAAAGGCTGCATTACGGCACAGGCGGGGGCGCTGCTTTCTAAGGTGGCATACCGGGCTTATGAGGAAGGGCTTGCAGGATTTGAGTTTGCATCGGGGATTCCGGGGACAGTGGGAGGAGCCTGCATGATGAACGCCGGGGCCTACGGCGGGGAGATGAAGGATGTGCTGACCAGTGTTCTTGTACTGACGCCAGAAGGGGAGTTCCGCACATTATCAGCAGAAGAGCTGGAACTGGGGTACAGGACGAGTGTTATTGCCAGGAGAAACTATATTGTTCTTGAGGCGGTTATTGCGCTTGACTATGGCGACAGAGATCAGGTTCGGGCAAGAATGGAAGAACTGCGGGAAAAGAGGATCTCGAAGCAGCCGCTGGAGTTCCCCAGTGCAGGAAGTACATTTAAAAGACCGGAAGGATATTTTGCGGGGAAATTAATTGAGGATGCAGGGCTTAGAGGCTTCCGGGTGGGAGGCGCGCAGGTGTCGGAAAAGCACTGTGGATTTGTCATTAACAGAGATCACGCGTCCAGCGCAGAGATTATGGAACTGATGAGAAAGGTGTCGGAACGTGTGGAGGAGCATTCCGGCGTGTTGCTTACGCCGGAGGTGAGAAGGTTAGGGGAGTTTTAATATGAGATTTGTGATTATTACAGGGATGTCCGGAGCCGGGAAGAGTACTGCCCTTAAGATGCTGGAGGATATGGGATATTTTTGTGTGGATAACCTGCCTGTTCCTCTGATTCCCAAGCTTGCAGAGCTTTTTGTGGTGCCTGGGACGGAGATGAACAAGGTTGCCCTGGGCGTGGATATCAGAAGCGGCAATGGCTTTGCCAGGCTTGCGGCAGTGTTCACGGAGCTTGACGGGGCTGGGGTAAAGTATGAGATCTTGTTTTTAGAATCCAGCGATGATGTGCTCATTAAGAGATATAAAGAGACGAGAAGATTTCATCCGCTGTCAGGGAGCGGAGGACGTGTGGACCGGGGAATTACAAGAGAAAGAGACCAGCTTGCATTTCTTAAGAAAAAAGCGGACTATCTGATTGATACAAGTCATATGCTTACAAGAGAGCTGAAACAGGAGCTCCACAGGATCTATGTGGAGAATAAGGAGTACAAGAACCTGTATATAACAGTATTGTCCTTTGGATTTAAATATGGAATCCCCAGTGACGCAGACCTTGTATTTGATGTGAGGTTCCTCCCCAACCCCTATTATATAGAAGAACTGCGTCCCTTAAGCGGAAATAATGCTGAGGTCAGGAACTATGTTATGAATAATGACAAGGCGGTTATTTTTCTGGAAAAGTTTGTAGATATGGTCAGATTTCTGATTCCGAATTATGTCTCAGAGGGAAAGACGCAGCTTGTAATTGGCGTGGGGTGTACTGGTGGAAAACACCGCTCAGTAACTCTGGCGAATGAACTCTATGAAGCGCTGGAAAAGATGGATAACTATGGAATCCGGATTGAACACAGGGATATTAGAAAGGACGTAATTATGCCAGGCGTCAAATAAATCTGCCGCCTGACATAAATAGATGCACACAGCCACATGCGGAATTATGCCGCTTTGCGGCTGCGGCTGGAGCGATACTCACGACCGATGAAATCGGCCGTGAGTATACAAAAGTGAGGTAAAAAAATTTCATGTCATTTTCAGGGAAAATAAAGGAAGAGCTTGCAGCATGCGATAAAGAGGCGAGACACTGCAACCTGGCGGAATTATCGGCGATCCTGCACATGTGCGGGGAATTTTCCCAGGACAGGTATGGAGCGTGCTCTGTAAAGTTTCGTTCGGAAAATTTCCGGGTTGCAAGAAAATGCTTTACATTAATGAAAAAAACATTTAATATAGGAAATGATATTTCAATCCGCAGGAATATGGCAAAGGGAAGCACAAGCTATCTTCTGTTCTGGAAGGGCGAGGAGCTTTTGGCGGTCAGAAATGCGATCGTCCATGCCGTGTGCTGTAAGAGGGCTTATATAAGAGGTGCATTTATTGCGGCAGGTTCCATGAGTGATCCCGGCAAAGCGTATCATCTTGAGATTGTCTGTTCCGATGTGGGGCAGGCGGAATATCTGAAGGATATGATGAATAGCTTTGGCGTAGACGCTAAGACGGTACCCCGAAAAAAGACGTATGTCGTATACCTGAAGGAAGGCTCTCAGATTGTGGATATCTTGAATGTCATGGAGGCGCATATCGCTCTTATGGAGATGGAGAATGTCCGGATCCTTAAAGAGATGCGAAATTCTGTAAACCGCAAGGTCAATTGTGAGACAGCAAACATTAATAAAACAGTATGTGCAGCAGTAAGACAAGTTGAGGACATTGAATACATCAGGGACACGATTGGTCTGGAACAGCTTCCAGATGGATTAAGAGATGTTGCCCTTACACGTCTTGCGAACCCGGAGGCGGCTTTAAAGGAGCTGGGGAACTTGATGAGTGAGCCTGTGGGTAAGTCGGGTGTGAATCACCGGTTGCGTAAGTTAAGTGAGCTGGCAGAGAAGTTAAGGGAACAGTAAGGAGGAACAAGTAGTATGGTTAAGAGAAGTGTTACAATTCAGTCAGAACTGGATATGAATTCACGTCCGGTTGCTCATCTGGTTCAGGAGGCAAGTCAATACTCAAGCAGGGTTCGCATTGAGATGGAAAATAAGCAGATCAATGCGAAGAGTATTATGGGTATGATGAGCCTTAACCTTGGAAAAGGGACCACTTTCACGGTAGTGGCTGACGGAGAGGATGAAGAGAAAGCCGTAAACGGTGTAGAGGAATTTTTTGCAACTCATTAACTATAGTACATATATGCAGAGAAAAGGGCATGGAATATGCCCTTTTCTTATAGAAACAGTAATTGCCCGGGCTGCAAGTTACTGGACATGGAGTGAACAGTAACAATTGCCTGGCTGCGGGGCAGTACTGTAAGTTTATTATAATTCGTTTGGAGGAAATGTATGAAGAGGCTGCTGTTTATTTATAATCCCCATGCGGGAAAGGAACTTCTGAAACCCAAGATTTCAGATATTGTTGATATATTCGTAAAGGCTGGATATGAGGTGACCATCTATCCAACGCAGTCCTACCGGGATGCGTACAGGAAGGTGAAGGAGTATGATTCAAAGGAGTATGAACTGGTGGTCTGCAGCGGGGGAGACGGTACGATTGACGAAGTAGTGTCAGGGATGATGACCCGCAAGGACCGGGATCCGGTGGGATATATTCCTACTGGAACTACGAATGATTTTGCCAACAGCCTGCATATTCCGAAAGGCCTGCTGAAGGCAGCGGATAATGCGGTAAATGGGGTTGTGTTCCCGTGTGATATAGGAAGATTTAATCAGGATACCTTTGTATATATTGCGGCATTTGGCCTGTTTACGGATGTCTCGTATGAGACTGACCAGGCCATGAAGAATGTACTGGGGCATCTGGCGTATATACTGGAGGGGGCAAAGAGAATCTTTAATGTTCCCTCTTACCGGATAAAGGTATGCCATGGCGGCGAGGAGATTGAGGATGAATTTATTTATGGCATGGTAACCAATTCCCGGTCCGTGGGCGGTTTCCGCAGTATGGTGGGAAAGCAGGTGGTCTTTGATGACGGGCTGTTTGAGGTGACGCTGATTAAGAAGCCGAAGAATCCGCTGGAGCTTCAGGAGATCATAGCAGCGCTTCTGATTGAGCAGATTGATACGAAATACATGTATACCTTTAAGACGGGTTATATTACCTTCGAATCGCTGGAGGAGATCCCATGGACGCTTGACGGGGAGTTTGGAGGAGAGCATGATTATGTGGAGATTGAGAATCTGAGACAGCAGCTTGGAATTATGGTTCCCGCGGAGCATATTGAGGAGCTTAAAGAATAAGAGCATATGCTTAAAACAAGAATAATATAGAGGAGGTTTAGATAATTTCAAAAGAAAAAATTAAAAAATTTGAAAAAAGTACTTGCTTATTATGACGAAGTTTGCTATAATAAGCAAGTACGAAATGAAGTGCAGTAGTTATGGCTCCGTGGTCAAGCGGTCAAGACGCTAGCCTCTCACGCTGGAATCAGGGGTTCGATTCCCCTCGGAGTCACTTGAATTTCCTCTTGAAGAGAAATCTTTGAGAGGATTTTTTGTAGCATAAGGAATTTTTTTTATATTTAATGTTGGCTATACATTAGTTGACTGGATTAACTGGAAAAGGAGAAGTCTATGATTTTATTTGTTGAATACCCGCGGTGCACCACATGCCAGAAGGCGAGGAAATGGCTGGATGGCCATAAGATCGAGTATACTGCCCGCCATATTAAGGAAGAGAATCCGACGGCAGCAGAACTGAAGGAATGGCACGAAAAGAGCGGACTGTCTTTGAAGAAATTTTTTAACACCAGCGGTCAGCTTTACAGGGGTATGGAGTTAAAGGATAAGCTGCCGGGGATGACTGAGGAGGAGCAGTACAAGCTCCTCGCTACGGACGGTATGCTTGTGAAGCGGCCGGTTGTTGTGGGAGATGATTTTGTCCTGACAGGCTTTCGGGAAAAAGAATGGGAAGAGAAGATGGGATAAAGCTGCCATTGTACCCTTCACTTCCTCATGTGAAGGGCACAAATATGTGCCCATTATTTAAAAAGCTTTGCCTTAATCTGTGGGCCTGCAATCTGAATCATGATGACAAGTATCAATATAATACCCTTTACTGCATCATTGATCAGTGAGTCCATCTTTAAAGCCACAATGATTTTATCAATAATTGTGTATGACATTGCGCCGAAGAAAATGCCAAGGCATTTCCCTTTTCCGCCGGACATGCTGATTCCGCCGAGAACTACAGCTGCAATGGCGTACATTTCATAGCTGCTCCCGGTTGTTGCAGGGTCAGCGGAGGCGTTCATGGAGATCCACAGGAATGCCGCCAGGCCGACCAGCAGTCCTGCTATAGTGAATGCCGTGATTTTAATCAGGCCAACATTGATGCCGGCCATCTGTGAGCCTTTTTCATTGCTCCCTACGGCATATATCTTTTTCCCATATTTTGTACTCGTGGCAATATAGACAAATAATACAGTCATGATAATCAGTATCAGTCCTACGATCGGAATGGTAGCTATTTTTCCGTTGCCAAACTGGTACATTGGCTGATAAGAAGCTGCACTATTTGTCATGCGGTAAACGGAGCTTCCGCCTCCCAGTAATTCTTTGTCCATATGCTGGCAGAAGTATTGTGCAAATGAACGGTAAATCAGCATTGTCGCCAGGGTGACAATAAATGCCGGCATTTTTACAAACCCTACAAGAACGCCGTTAACTGCGCCGCAGACAGCCCCGAACGCGAGTGCAAATAAGAGGGTAAGCACAATGCTGTCTGTCATGTTAAAGATGATAACAGAGAAGCCTGCATCAAAGGCAAGCATGGATCCGACGGAAAGGTCAATCTCTCCTGTCAGGCAGATCAGCCCCATTCCGATCGCGATGATACCAACTACAGTAGAATGCCGGAATATATTCATCATTCCGCTCCATGTGAGCCCGTTACAGGTCAGAACATACACAATAAAAATTAAAATAAAAACAATGATAAAGCTGTATTCTCCCATATATTTTGTGACTTTTTTAGGGAATATGGCGCTTTTCGCCTTTTCTTCACTCATGAATCTTAATTCCTCCTTAAATGATTTGATTATCAGCCAGTATTTCTTTATGATGTAAGTGTCAAAAGGTATTTTGATGTTTTTGATACACGGATTTTGGCCATACTCAAATTGCGTTGGTAGAGTATAGCATTACGGTGGTTTCATCTATTTCGTTATGGTTCAGCTTTTTGATGATTGTTCCGTTGTAAAATACAACACAGTAATCGGCTACCTTCTGGATTTCCGGAATTTCCAGTGTATTGATTAAAATCGTCTTTCCGCTTTTTGCCAGTTCAAGAATCAATTTATAGATTTCCGCCTTGGCTCCCACATCAATGCCCTGTGTCGGGTTGTCTAGAAGCAGGATTTCTGCGTCCGTATTCAGCCATCTTGCAATAAACACCTTCTGCTGGTTTCCGCCGCTGAGAGAGAGAATAGAGCTTTCCGGGCTCTGCGCCTTGATGTTCAGCAGGGCGCGGTATTTTTCAAACTTTTCCTTCTCCTTTTTCTTGTGAATCGGAAGCCTGCCTGCGGACAGTGTGTGTTCTGACAGATACATATTTTCAAGAAGATTCATATCTGGAATTACGGAGTTTTCTTTTCTGTTTGATGCAAGCATTGCGATTTTTGATTTCATTGCTTCGTGAATGGAATGGATTTTTACCTCCTTTCCATAAAGCTTTATCGTTCCTTCTGTGGCATGTGTGCTGCCAAAGATGCACTGCATCAGTTCACTGCTGCCTGACCCCTGCAGTCCGGTAAGCCCTATGATCTGTCCTTTATTTACGGACAGGCTTACGTTATAAAATCCCGGGCCCGAGAATCCGTCCAGTTCTAGAATTGTCTCTCCGGTCTCTCTTTTCTGGTAAACATCTGCATTTGAGTAGCTTTCTCCGACCATCAGCTTTGTTACGGATTCAGGGTCTGTGTCAGCAATTTTACCTGTGGCAATAAAACTTCCGTTTCGAAAAACAGTATAGCTGTCGGATAACTCAAATATTTCCGGCATCTTATGTGAAATGAAGATAAAGGAAGTTCCTTTTTTCTTCAGGATATTTACAATGTGAAATAAATGTGCAACTTCATCGTTGTTCAGTGAAGTTGTGGGTTCATCCAGAATCAGCAGTTTTGCGTCAAAGAAAAGTGCTTTGGAGATTTCCAAAAGCTGCTTCTGGCTTGTTTTTAAGCTTTCAACTAGCTCGGCCGGGTCAATATCCACCCCCAGTTCTTCGAACAGTTTTCTGGCTTCTGCAATCATTCTCCTCTTATTCAGCTTACCTATCTTATTGCAATATTCTTTGCCGAGAAATATGTTCTCATATACTTTTAAATCATTGAAAAGATTCAACTCCTGATGGACAAAGGCAATGCCCATTGCTTCTGACTGGCTGATTGTTACGGCGCCGACTTCTTTTCCGTCAAATTCTATACTGCCGGCATCTCTCGGGAATACGCCTGTCAGAACATTCATTAATGTAGATTTTCCCGCGCCGTTTTCACCCAGGAGAGCATGTACCTCTCCCCGTTCTATTGTAAGCTGTACATCCTTAAGAACAGTAACACCGTTGAAGGATTTGGTAATACCGTTCATTTTTAACAGACTCATTGATACCCCTCCCAATCTTATAACAGAGGAGCGCCATCCGACAGCTCCCCCTTTTATCCTGTATCAGATAATTGTTATTCCCTAAAATGATGGATACTCGCTTACATTTTCGGATGTTACAACCTCGCAGGCAATGACATGGTCCTGTGTAACTTCCCTGCCGTCCAGATAGTCAACCATATCCTGGATGGCTGTCTGGATCATTGCCGGGCTGTAGGTAACAGATACGATTCCGCCAAAGTCAGCTGAAAGATCCTGGTAGGATTCGTTTCTTAAAACTGCGTATAACTCGTCCAGTCCGCCGCATCCGCTGACTACAGGCTTATTTGACATAAATGTCTGCTTTGTAGAGTCGTCAATCCCGCCGCCATTTAATGCCTCCAGGATACCCATTGCCAGTTCGTCATCCTCTGCATAAAACCATTTGATCTTTGCATTTTCAGAATCTCCCATTAAAGATTCAAAAGAGGTCTTCGTGTCGGAACGGCTCCAGTTCATTGCGCCTGAATAAGTGATGGCAGAAAGATCATCTTCTGTCCATTTTGCGGAATCATCAATTGTTTTCCCGTCATACTCAAGCTCTCCTGTGAGATACTTTGTAAAGCCCTGGTCTCTGAGAGTGGTAACAGAGGAGGTATCGCCCTGATAAACATATACTTTTTCGCCCGGCTTCAGGCCAAGTGACACATAGTATGCTGCCGTAGCCGCGCCAATGCCTTCGTTATCGCCTTTTACATTAGCGACCGCTGAGCCGGCAACGCCATCTATAATTCGGTCAAATGCAACATATGGGATCTCTGCATCTACAAGTCCCTGAATGGCAGATTGTACTGTATCGTCAATTGGCTGGATCACAACAGAGATGTCTTTTTCGCCTTTGGAGATAATATCCTCGATATTTGTAATCTGCTCTGCTGCTGTAGCTGAAGTGATCAGCTCCGCGCTGTAATCCCCCTTGTTGACTTCCTCGATCTTTTCCTTCGCAAATGTTGCGACAGAACCTGTCCAGCCGTGATCCTCTGGTGCGGTCAGGACATAAATGTGTTTTCCGGCGTCCTTGCTTCCTGCGTCTTCGCCGGCCTTGTCAGACTCGCCTGATCCTCCTGATGAGCTGCAGCCGACTGCACATGTTACAGCCAGCGCCATTGTCACTAAAAATACGAATGCTTTTTTCATAGTTCCTTCCTCCTTGAAATTTTTCTATTAAAACAGCTTTGCTGCTTCAATCGTTGTCAGTATCTTGTCTTCTTCTAAATTACAAACTGGCTCAGATACCTTTTGGAAATCCGTATGCTGTCCAGAATACGTTCCCTGCTGTTCTCGAATGCTTTATCCTCCACCTCGATGCAGCTGTATCCCTGGTAACCGATGTCCGTGAGTGCGCTGACATATTTGCCCCAGTCTACATCGCCAAGTCCTGGAAGCTTTGGAGACATGTAGCTGGTGGGATATGCCATTGTGCCGACCCTTTTTAGCTTTTCAGGATAGAGCTTGATGTCTTTGAAGTGGACATGGAATATCTTGTCGCGGAATGTATAAAGCGGTTCGATATAATCCATCATCCGCCATACGAAGTGGGACGGGTCATAATTGAGTCCCAGGGTATTACCTGGCAGAATTTCAAATACTTTTTCCCATATATCCGGCGCTGTCATGATATTCTGGCCTCCGGGCCATTCATCCGGTCCGAACAGCATGGGGCAGTTTTCGATGGCGATTTTCACCCCAAGGCCTTCTGCATGGTTTATGATTTCCGGCCAGATTTCCTTTACCAGCTTAAGATTCTCTTCTACAGTTTTATTCTGGTCTCTTCCTATAAAACTAGTAACTAGATTCACTCCCAGCATATGGCTTGCATCAATCACTTTCAGAAGATGTCTAATACTTGCCTTTCTCTTAGTCTCATCCGCATCCATGGGATTGGGATAATATGCCAGCGCCGAGATCCGTATGTTCTTTTTCCGGCAGTATTCTGTAATATCATCTGCTTTTTCCTGCGTCAGATTCTGGACATCAATGTGGCTGACCCCGGCATATCTGCGGGTTGCCTTTCCCTGGGGCCAGCAGGCAACCTCCAGGCATTCAAAACCCATGTCCGAGGCAATGTCTGCCGCCTCTTCAAAAGACCATCCATCCAGGATGGAGGTCAATAACCCGAGTTTCATCCTCTGCACCTCCTAATTAATTTTGACTGTCGTCTGCTTTTCGCTGGATTCCACGCTTGCAAAGACTGCTTTCATTGCATTCAGAACATCACCGGCATCAACAGCAGAATTTCGTTTTTCTGTAATAGCTGATACAAACTCATCTATAATTCCTGATTTTGTCTGATTTTCATTTGTCTGTATCTTGTCAATATCATATAGAATCCTTTCTCCGTCTGCTGTAATTACGGTGATTGAATACTGCGGATTATCGTAAATCTTCATGATTCCCTTTGTTCCGTACAGTATGGTCGAGTTGTCTTCTTCACCGTAATAAGTCCAGCTTGCCGTCATGGTTCCGACTGCTCCGTTTTCCATCCTGTAGATACAGATTGCATTATCGTCAACTCCGATTAACTGGCCTGCACTATCTTTTTTGTCAAGTGTGATGACCTTTGCGGTTGTTTCAACGATCCTGCTATTAAGCAGATACTGGATCAGGTCTGTCTTATGTACCCCCAGGTCGGCCATGGCTCCCATAGCGGCTCTTTTCTTGTCAAAAAACCAGCTGTTAGAGCCTGCGTCAATACTCCATGTTTCCGGTCCCTTATGCCCAAAGGTTGTTTTAAAGGTAATCACATCTCCGATTACGCCTTCGGCTACTAAGCGTTTTGCCTTCACATGCGCTTTTGCAAACCGCTGATTCTGGCCGATCATAAGAAGCTTCTGGCTCTTTTCTGCCTCTTCTGTCATGGCAATGCAGTCCCCGGGGGTTACCGCCATCGGCTTTTCGCAAAGTACATGCTTTCCGGCTCTTAATGCCTTGATGGAGATCTCTGCATGGGCATTATTTGCCACGCACACACTTACAGCATCCAGTTCCGGGTTTTCTAATAATTCGTCGATGGTCGTATATGCCTTTCCGCCGTATTTTTCTGCCAGCTCCTGTGCCCTCTCATAATTAAAGTCATAATACCCGGCAATTTTGGCATTGGCATTGTCTGTGTATTCTGGAATGTGTCTGATCTGTGCAATCTTTCCACATCCAATTATTCCTACATTCATGCAATCGTTCCTTTCATGTTTTCTTTCATTTTTCATAGCCTAATGATAGCATTGGAGGTGATTAGAATCAATAATTTTGTGCATAATAGTCAATAAATCCATGTTTTGAACAGCTTGTTTTTGTTATTTTTGTACAATATCATCAATTTTTAAAATGTATTTCTGAAATATTTTCATAATTGTGAAATATGGTATTTACAATAAGATATATATAATATAAAATATTAAGGGAAAATTAAGAATTGTCTGGAGGTATATATATGAAAAATGGCAAAACCACTGTTGCCGACATTGCCCGTCAGGCCGGGGTTTCACCCGCGACTGTATCACGGGCTTTGAATCACCCGGAGCTTTTAAAACCAGCCACCCTCCTGCAGGTGGAATCCGCCATGAACGCATTAGGGCTGACTCCTGAATTTACTACACTTGCCCCTGCAAGACAGCAGATTATTGTCCTGAACATTCCTGAAATTAACAATTCCTTCTATCAGGAGATTATCCGGGGCGCGAACACTTCGGCGCAGGCTCATGGCTACAGCCTGCTGATCAGTGTAATTCCCGTTGACCGGGGAACCATTCAGAACTTCTGCAGCCTCCTGAACCGTATTAATGCCGCGGGAGTTATTCTCCTCACCCGGCTTCATGAAAAGCTGCTGGCACAGATCAATGCGATTGCGCCGCTGATACAATGCTGCGAGTATAATGAAAATGCCGGATACTCTTATGTGGCGATTGACGACGTGGCTGCTGCAGAAAGCGCTGTGGAATATCTGATTACATGCGGGCACAACAAGATTGCCTTTATTAATGGACCAAATAGCTTCGCCTATGCCCGGAAACGGAAAGAAGGCTTCTTGAACACAATACTGAGGAATGATTTGTTCATACCCAGAAACTGGATTATCTCACTTCCAGAAATAAGCTATGAGATGGCTTATTCCAGTGCGTGCCGTCTCCTTAGCTCCGATCCCTGTCCGAATGCGTTTTTTGTCATTTCAGACACCTTTGCTGCAGCCACCATAAAAGCTGCCCAGAAATACAAGCTCAGGATTCCCCGCGATATTATGGTGGTTGGATTTGACAATGTTCCGCTTGCCAGGATGACGACGCCGTCCTTAACGACTGTTAACCAGCCGGCCTTCCAACAGGGGTATTCGGCATGCGAATTGTTATTTGAAACACTCAATACTACAGAGCATACCGTCAAGACACTTCTTCTGGGCACTGAATTAATAGTCCGGGAGTCAACCGCTTCCAAAGTATAATTACATAAAAAGGCATGGGTAAAGGGGCATGGCTTGCACCATACCCCTTTACCCTCTGAATCACTTTTTAGAGACCGTGCTTGTCCGTACTGGCTGAACGGAGATTTGCAGCAGGCTCTGTTATTTTTTGATTTTAATCGTAACTGTACGCTTCTTTCCGGTTCCGTCTGTTGCCGTGGCCGTAATCTTTACGTTTTTGCCTCTGCCGGCTTTGTAGGTCTTTACCTTTCCAGAGCTGTTTACGGTCGCGTACTTTTTGTTGCTGGTTGTCCATTTAAGAGTTTTGTTTGCCTTCTTTTCTGCCGTTACTTTACCGGTCAGCTTCAGGGATTTCCCTGCTGCTACAGACTTCTTTCCGGTAATCGTTACTTTTTTCACTTTGCCCTTCATGGATGTGATCTTATATGTTCCTTTTACGCCGCTTCCGTCCTGGGCAGTTGCGGTGATTGTTACGGATTTCCCTCCGGACTTTTTGGTCAGTGTAACGACGCCCTTGATGTTTACCTTTGCAAGCTTTGTGTTGCTGGATTTCCATGTAACGGCTTTGTTTGCTGCATTAGAAGGAGATACCGCTGCAGTTAATGTTACTTTCTTTCCGGCAGCAATCTTTTTGGACATACCGGATACCTTGATTTTGGACACTTTGACTGCCGGCTTTACTGGAGGAGTCACAGGATCGTCACTGGCGCTGGTATAATTTAGCTTAATGTTGCTTTTGATGTACTCCATGGAAACCTCTGCATCCTGTAAGCCGTTATGGTTCAGGTAAGATGCAGGAGAATCATTTTCCACGATTACCCAGCCGATATTGTTCTTTCTGGCGACATCAACAAAGCTCTGTACCGGCATGGAGCCTTTGCCCCATGGGCGGATGCTTCCGTCAAGACCGCCGTCCTTGATATGGAGGAAGCTGATCTTCTTTGCATTATCAAAAGCCCACTTAACAGCCTTGTCTGGTGATTCAAGACCTCTGCTTGCCCAGTACATGTCGATTTCCATGGCGTCACCCTTGATGCTGTCCATGCAGAGAGTGCTGGTTCCTTCCATGGTCTTGAATTCATCGCCATGATTGTGATAAAGAATTTTCGCATTGGAATTATTTCTCTTAACACCTTCCTGCATGGCAGCCAGTGTACTGTTAATCCACTCAACCCATTTTGCATTTGTTTCATGCTGTACCGGATTTGAAGGGGTGGAATATGCAAAAATAATGTTTTCGCAGCCAAGCTCCTGGTTTGCTTTAACGATTGCGTCAATGTTTGCGGCTTCATCCAGGCTTCCCCTGAAATGATAATGTGAGGATGGAGCCTCAAGTCCCAGTGCATCTAAAACGGATTTCAGCTCTGACACGCTCATTCCGGTCTCTGCATAGAATTGTCCTGCCGCGCCTGAAAGGTTTGCAAATTCAATACCATCATAGCCAAGGGATGCAATCTTTCTCAGTGCATCAATGACTTTATCTTTGGATGTCTCGTTTCTTCCGATATCTCCACCCTGACGGAGATTGTACATCTGCAGGCCGACCTTCACACGTCCGGACGTATCCTTCTTCGGAACAACAGTTACCTTTACGGTTGCTGATGTTATGGTTTTTCCAGATGCATCGTTAATTGTTACAGTTATGTCGGCAAGACCTTCTGCTACAGCTGTAACAGTACCGTCTGCAGTTACAGCTGCAACATTACGGTTACTGCTTTGGTAGGTAACTGTATTTTCTGCCGAGACAGCTGCCTGTATGTTCTGAGTTGCCCCGGCGCCCGTCAGAACAATAAAATCATTATCAACCTTAGCGCTGGTATAATTCAGGTTGATATTATTCTTAATATACTCCATAGAAACAGCTGCATCCTGCAATCCGTTATGTTCCAGATATGAACCAGGAGAATCATTTTCTACGATAACCCAGCCGATGTTGTTCTTTCTTGCAACATCAACAAATTTTTGTACCGGCATGGAACCTTTGCCCCATGGGCGGATGCTTCCGTCAAGGCCGCCGTCCTTAATGTGGAGGAAGCTGATCTTGTCTGCATTGTCAGAAGCCCACCTGACTGCCTTGTCTGTAGAATTAAGGCCTCTGCTTGCCCAGTACATATCAATCTCCAGAGAGTCGCCGTTAATGTTGTCCATGCAGAGAGTATCTGTGCCTTCCATGGTCATGAATTCATCGCCGTGATTATGGTAAAGTACCATCGCGTTGGAATTATTCCTCTGAACGCCCTCCTGCATAGCGGTCAGTGTACTGTTAATCCATTCAACCCATTGTGCGTTTGTGTCATGCTGAACTGGTGACTGGGGAGTAGACCATGCAAAGATAAGATTCTCACAGCCAAGCTCCTGGTTGGCCTTAACGATTGCATCAATGTTCGCGTCTGTATCTAGACTTCCACCGAAGTGATAATGTGAGGACGGAGCCTCGAGTCCTAGTTCATTAAGGACTGCTCTCAGTTCTGTGATGCTCATTCCGGTATTTGCGTAGAACTGTCCTGCCGCGCCTGAAAGGTTTGCAAATTCAACACCGTCATAGCCTAGAGATGCAACTTTTCTCAGTGCATCAATGACTTTATCTTTGGATGTTTCACCCCATCCAAGGTCTCCGCCTGTGAAGAGATTGTACATCTGCAGGCCGACCTTTACACGTCCGGCTGCATCTTTTTCTGGAACAACAGTTACTTTAATAGCTGCCACTGTTTCTGCATCATTTGGTCTGGTTTTATCCCCGATTCTTACAGAAACATCTGTAAGACCTTCTGATACAGCAGTGATTGTACCATCGTCTGATACAGTTGCAACACTGGTTCTGCTGCTCGTATAGAAAATATTTTCTTGTGGAGCGGCGGGGTCTGACGTATCAGCATTTTGAAGTTCGATTTTTTGTGAAGCCCCTGCTCCTGTCAGAACGACAAAATCGTCCGCAACGGTAAGGGTGTTACTGTCTGCAGCCGGTGAAACTTCTGCTGCATGACCGACATTGCCTGCTAATACCGTTGATAAAAATACAGTAATCAGCAAAACAACTGACAACAGCTTTCTTGAAATTGATTTTTTCATACTTACATTACCTCCTTTATTTTTGTTTCAATTTCCAATTCAACAGTAACACAGGAGATATTTAAACACAATTATTATTAGTTTTTTCTAAAATGATGTTAAAATAAGATTCTTATTTTGTACAATATGACTAGAATAGAAAATGTGTTTCAGAAAACTTTTCTGTTTTTGAAAAACTGTGACCCTCCGTTTACATAGAATCCCGAAAGGGAATTTGGGAATTTTCTTGTCTTTTTTATGACAATGAGCTATAATAAAAAAAGCAAAAAAACACTGCCGGTCAGGCTATACATACCGGCGAAGAAATTGGAGGAATTTTAGTATGTTAGTATCAGCAAAAGAGATGCTTGAAAAAGCAGTAGCAGGCCACTATGCAGTAGGTCAGTTCAACATCAACAATCTTGAGTGGACAAAGGCGATCCTGACAGCGGCTGAGGAGACAAAGTCCCCGGTAATCCTTGGCGTATCTGAGGGCGCAGGAAAGTATATGACAGGCTTTAAGACCGTTCAGGATATGGTTGCAGCTATGGTAGAGGAGATGGGGATTACAGTTCCTGTTGCCACACATCTTGACCATGGTTCCTATGAAGGATGTAAGAAATGTATCGAGGCAGGGTTCACCTCCATTATGTTTGACGGCTCCAAGTATCCGATCGAGGAGAATGTTGCCAAGACAAAAGAGCTTATTGAGATCTGTAAAGAAAAGGGAATGTCCCTTGAGGCTGAGGTGGGATCAATCGGCGGCGAGGAAGACGGCGTTGTAGGACAGGGCGAGTGCGCTGACCCGAAGGAATGCAAGATGATTGCTGATCTTGGAGTGGACATGCTGGCGGCAGGCATCGGTAATATTCATGGAAAATATCCTGAAAACTGGGCAGGCTTAAGCTTCGAGACTTTGGATGCAATCCAGCAGCTCACAGGAGATATGCCGTTAGTTCTTCACGGCGGTACAGGTATTCCGGATGACATGATCAAGAAGGCGATTGACCTTGGCGTTGCAAAGATTAACGTTAATACAGAGTGCCAGCTTGTATTTGCAGATGCTACACGCGAGTACATTGAGGCAGGCAAGGATCGTGAAGGCAAGGGCTATGATCCGCGTAAGTTATTAAAGCCGGGTTATGAAGCAATTATTGCCAAAGTAAAAGAGAAGATGGAATTATTTGGTTCAGTTGGAAAAGCTAAATAGAGATTGTTAAAATTTTTACTTGCCTTTTCCGGAGAATTGAGGTATACTAACAGGCGTAGTAAGAACAAAGGCGTTCCGACATTGGTTGGAGTGCCTTTTTCAGTTTGCCGCAGCAGGTGTAATTTTTATGAAAGAAAGGATATGTAGGAAACATGGGTGAACCGATGAAGGTAACAGAGATTTTTGGAGAAGACGTGTTCAATGATACAGTAATGCAGGAGCGCCTTCCGAAAAAGGTGTATAAGGATTTAAAGAAAACGATTGAGGAAGGAAAAGAGCTGGATCTTGCGACTGCAGACGTCATTGCACATGAGATGAAGGAGTGGGCGATTGAGAAAGGTGCGACGCACTATACTCACTGGTTCCAGCCGCTCACGGGTGTTACGGCAGAAAAGCATGATTCATTTATCTCAGCGCCTCTTTCGAGCGGCAAGGTATTGATGAGCTTTTCCGGAAAAGAACTGATTAAGGGAGAGCCGGATGCATCATCATTTCCGTCAGGGGGCTTACGTGCAACATTTGAGGCAAGAGGCTATACGGCGTGGGATTGTACGTCACCGGCATTTGTAAGGCATGATGCTGCAGGCGCTACACTATGTATTCCTACAGCATTCTGTTCTTATACAGGGGAGGCGCTTGACCAGAAGACACCGCTTCTCAGATCTATGGAGGCCATTAACGAGCAGTCTATAAGGCTTCTGCGCCTGTTTGGAAATACTACGTCAAAGAAGGTGACTCCGTCTGTAGGGCCTGAGCAGGAATATTTCCTCGTAGATGCGAAGAAATTTCAGGAGAGAAAGGATCTGATCTATACAGGCCGTACCCTGTTTGGGGCAATGCCGCCGAAGGGACAGGAGCTGGATGATCATTATTTCGGAACGATCCGTCAGAGAATTGCCGGATTTATGAAAGACGTAAACGAGCAGCTGTGGAGAGTGGGAGTGACTGCCAAGACACAGCATAATGAGGTTGCTCCCGCACAGCATGAGCTGGCTCCGATCTACGCGGAGGCCAATGTTGCGGTTGACCATAACCACATTGTTATGCAGACTCTTAAGAGGGTGGCGTGCCAGCACGGTATGAAGTGCCTGCTTCATGAAAAGCCATTTGCAGGAGTAAATGGTTCCGGTAAGCATAATAACTGGTCGCTCACGACAGATGACGGAAAGAATCTGCTTGACCCGGGAAAGACGCCTCACGAAAACATACAGTTCCTGCTTGTACTTACCTGTATCCTGAAGGCTGTGGATATCCATGCAGATCTTCTCCGGGAATCCGCATCTGATCCTGGAAATGATCACAGGCTTGGTGCAAATGAGGCTCCTCCGGCAATTATCTCCGTTTTCCTTGGAGAACAGCTTGAGGATGTGATGGAACAGCTGATCAGCACTGGCTCGGCGACGCACAGCATTAAGGGCGGAAAGCTTCAGACCGGCGTCAGGACACTTCCTGATCTTGCCAAAGATGCAACAGATCGTAACAGAACATCACCATTTGCATTTACAGGAAATAAGTTTGAATTCCGTATGGTCGGTTCCAGGGATTCCATAGCAGGACCCAATGTTGTCCTGAATACAATTGTTGCAGAGGCATTCTCAGAGGCCTGCGATGTACTTGAGGCAGCGGAGGACTTTGATACAGCACTTCATGATCTGATTAAAAAATATGCAGGAGAGCATCAGAGAATTGTATTCAATGGAAACGGCTACTCTGACGAGTGGATTGAGGAGGCTGAAAGGCGCGGCCTGCCGAATCTCCGATCCATGGTAGAGTCGATTCCTGCACTCACTACGGACAAGGCAGTTGCAATGTTCGAGAAATTCAAGGTATTTACCCGCGCGGAGCTTCAGTCCCGTGCAGAGATTAAGTACGAAAGCTATGCGAAGGCAATCAATATTGAGGCCCGCACGATGATTGACATGGCAAGCAAGCAGTTCGTGCCGGCAGTCGTAAAATATACGAAGTCCCTTGCAGATACTGTAATCGCAGTAAAGGAAGCAGGTGCGGATGTGACCGTGCAGTCCGAGATGCTCGCGGAGGTATCAGGACTTCTCGGTGAGATGAAAAAAGCGCTGGAGGCACTGAAAGAGATTGAGAGCCAGGCAGTTGCCATGGAAGAGGGAGCAGAACAGGCAAGGTTCTATCACTTCCAGGTGGTTCCAGCTATGGATGCGCTGCGCGCACCAGTAGATAAGCTGGAAATGATCGTTGATAAAGAAGCATGGCCGATGCCATCCTATGGCGATCTGATATTTGAAGTATAGGCAGTGAAGTTGGGGCGAAGCTGGGGACGGGGCATAAAAAATGCCCCGTCCCCAGCTTCGTCCCGAAATATTAAAAAAAATTAAGAACCTTGGACTTGGAATATTGGAAAGAGTGTGATATTCTAAGTGCAAGGTTTTTGACGGTTATGATTTTATGGATAGATCGCTGCGTTGGGCAGCAGGAGGGTTACAATGACGAGAAGAGAATTTTTGGATGGGCTTAGGACGGCGCTTGGGAATGATCTCAGTGGGCCGGTGATACAGGAGAATGTGGATTATTATAACGGATATATCAGTGACGAAGTCAGGAAGGGACGTCTGGAGGAGGACGTCATCGCAGAGCTTGGTGATCCATGGGTGATTGCCCGGACAATCATTGATTCTGGCGAAGGCCAGGGGGAGAACAGGTATCAGGAGGATTATGGCTATGAGACAGGGCGCGGCATTGGTCAGGGGGAAACGGGCAGAGTGAGAATATCTGGCCGGACTGCCTGGTGGAAAAGGCTTTTCATTCTGCTGGCTGTATGTGGTGTTATCATGATTGTGATGACAGTGATCGGTGGGATTGTGAGTCTGCTGGCGCCCATTGTAATACCGGTGATTATAGTCATGTTTATACTGAGGCTGTTTAACTCGCGGAGGAGATGAAGGAGATGAAAGGCAGCCGTGGGATGAAACCATGGAACTGGAAAGAGTTTTCGTTTTTTGAATATGTATGGTACGGCAGGGAAGGTAAGAAGTGTGGAGTGTAGGAAATAAGAAGCTTCTTACATAAAAAATAAAAGACCGATGGGGGAGCCACCGGTCTTTTGAGGGGAGTATAAATAATTAATAAGGGGTTGTAGAAAGTACTCTCTCTACACTGATTAGTATAATATATACTGCCATAAAAAGCAAGGAAAACTTTTGAAAATATTTCATATATTTTACATCACTTTTTTGTGTAAATTGATCAATTTTACAATTTATGGAAGCGATTCCCCTCTCTGTAACCTCCCCTGGCTTTTTAGATTCCACTTATGCGGTATACATAATTGTCCCGCATGAATTTTGTATATTTTTTCTTTACTTTCTTCTTTTTAATCTTGCCTTTTACTTTGACCTTTTTTGTCACTTTTTTATAGTAGGTCTTATAATAGGAACGATAAAAGGATGCATAATATTTCTTTCCTATATGGAAGATGCTTTCGATCTCATATCCTTTTTTTGCATTAATTTTTGCGATGTAATTGCCGTCCCAGTCATAAACTGTGATGATGTTGTATGCCTGACTTGAATATTTCGGGCTCTGTGCCACCAGAATGTAGTCACTGGTTGCATCAATCCCCTGTATCTTGTAATCATTCTTCTTACTGGCCTTTACGTATTGTATCGGGTTCATCTCGGCGTCAAGAATAATGAAATTATAATTATGACTTAATAGTACAGCATACTGTTTCCGTGTCTTATCATATGCGATTCCGGAAAATGCAGTAGCGCCTGCTGCATCTGATGTGGTCCCTCCTGCAAGTTTATTCGGCAGGGTTATGTGCCGGTTTTCGATGATTCCCAAAGTATTCGGATCTATTGAAATCAATGCCTTGGGATCCGTACCTGTGCACTGGACAACTACAAGACGGTTTTTATCCGGATTGTAAGTCATATCATTTCCGCTGCCCAGATACATGGCGCCAGATACCAGCACAACTTTCCGGGTAGAGTGATGAACCTTTACAATTTTACTGTAATAATTACTTTTATTAAGCAGAACGTAATACGAATACGTGCCGTCTGTACAGGAGCCCTGGAGGACGTCATGCTGGAACATTACCTGTTTTGCAAAGGAGCGGAGTTCAAGCTTCTTTTTCCCCTTTTTCAAAATGGTTGCTTTGGCAGTTTTTGTTGATTTTACATTACTTGATGCAGCCCAGGCGGAAAAATATGTTTTCCCGTTTTTCTTTATAAAGGTGCGGACTCTTACATAATAGTTCTGCTTTTTGGCCAGGCCGGAAAGGGTATAGGCTGACAGGCTGCCATCTCTCAGTGTTACCTTTTTTACTCCTTGAAACAGACTGTTTTTTGAATACTGTATCTGGTAGCCGGATGCATGTTTGTTTACTTTCCAGGTAACCTTCATCTTTGTGGAGGACTTCCTGGTCAGACCCGTTACCTTTGGAACATTTACTTTTGTATAGCTTTTTTCATTCGAATAAATACTTTCTGATGCGCCATTGTATGTCGTAACAACATAGGCATAGGTGTTGCCGTTTTTCGCAGTGGTATCACGCCAGGAGATTTCGCCCGGCTGTGTGATGGTATAAACCTTTGTCCATGTGTTTTTTGTCAGAAGCCTCCGGTATACATAAT
Source organism: uncultured Dorea sp. (assembly GCA_948602995.1). Classification (GTDB taxonomy): domain Bacteria; phylum Bacillota; class Clostridia; order Lachnospirales; family Lachnospiraceae; genus CAPEBR01. The sequence continues at coordinate 59,023 of CAPEBR010000009.1, read as the reverse complement.
AGCCGGAAGCGCTGACCGGACGATTCCAGCGAAGCTGTATGCCGTTAGAAGCCACCTCGGTGGTCAGAGACGGAGGCAGAAGATATACAACCTTCTTGTTTGCGCTGGCTTCACCCTTTTCGCTGCCCGCATAGGCCTTCACGCAATAATAGTAAGTGGATCCCACGGTTACGTCTGTATCAATATAGTTTAAAACGTCCTCTCCTTTGGTTTTTACCAGTACCTGCCAGGTTCCGCCGGATATCTTTCTCTTTATATAGTAGCCTTTGGCGCCGGCGATCTTTTCCCACGTAAGGCTGATGCCGTTGCTGACGAGCCTGACCTCAGTAAAATGCCCTTTGCTGTTAGCTATATCCGGTTCTTCTGGCTGCTGCGGGTTGTCCGGGTTTTCCGGCTGCTGCGGATTATCCGGGTTCACCGGCTGCGGTGTGTCATTCGGGTTTTCCGGCTGTTGTGGATTATCCGGGTTCGCCGGCTGCGGCGTGTCGTTCGGGTTTTCCGGCTGCTGTGGATTATCTGGATCCGGCTGCTGTGGATTTCCCGGATTTTCCGGCTGCGGCGTGTCATTCGGATCTGCTGGCTGCTGTGTGTCGTTCGGATCCGCCGGCTGCTGCGGGATGCCTGGAAGATCTCCCTGTGAAGGCGTGTTGCTGTCTGCAGGGGGTGTATTGTCATCCTGTGAGGCGTCCCTGGCGGCCTGAGACGGTTTATCTGCCGGTGTACTGCCTGGATTTACAATGCTGTCCCCTGACTGCCGGATGTACTCCGGGTTTGAGGCAGCTGCCGGAAGATCCGATGCATGCGCCGGATATAAACTGGCTGGAAATATCAGCGCTGCTGTTAGTGCAAGTGATAAAAATCTTTTTGTTACTTTTTTCAATTTCCTCTCCCCTTTTTCTTTTTTTATAATCCCACTATCAATAGATTACCATAATCTTCAATTTTCCTCAATGGTTTCTTATATCTCATTAGCCACTTTTGTTACAACTTTAGTATAGCACTTCATTCTTAAAAAAAAATTGAAACAAAAAATGTATATTGTCCTGATGCAGCGGACATAATAATCTCGTATCATAAATGTACTCCAAAGAGTGCATGATCAGTAACAGTGAATGTATCAGGCTGTTACAATTATAAAAGTTTTAGGAGGAATTGACATGAGCAAGAATTATAGTTCAAGCAATGCATCAAACCAGAATGCATCAAACCAGAATTCTTCTAACAAGAATTCAACAAACAAGAACGCATCCAATCAGAATTCCAGCAACAGGAATGCATCAAGCCAGAATTCTTCTAACAAGAATTCCAGCAACGAGAACAGCAATTACTAATCAGTAAGCAGACGCCGGGGGCCGCCGCACAGGAATCTAATGTGCAGCGGCTCTTGTGCTTGACAAATATATACGATAACAAGTAAGATAAATGGGTAGTAAAACGGGTCGTGAATAGTAACGATAAAAGGATTGGAGAATGATATGAAGCGTTTTGAATTGATCGCCCCCTGTCATTTTGGGCTTGAGGCAGTGCTGAAAAGGGAGATTACAGGCCTGGGCTACGAGATTTCAGAGGTGGAGGACGGGCGCGTCACCTTCTGGGGCGATGAAGGCGCCGTATGCCGCGCTAATATATTTTTAAGGACAGCGGAGAGAGTTCTGATCAAGGCAGCCAGTTTTTCCGCCGTTACCTTTGACGAACTTTTTGAAAGGACAAGGGCAGTACCATGGGAGGACTACATACCGGAAGACGGGAAATGCTGGGTCGCAAAGGCGGCGTCTATAAAAAGCAGACTGTACAGCCCCTCTGATATTCAGTCGATTATGAAGAAAGCTATTGCCGGGCGTCTGTCAAAGAAGTATCATATGGACTGGCTTCCCGAGGACGGGGAGGCGTATCCTTTGAGGGTATTTCTTAAGAAGGACAAGGTGACGATTGGAATCGACACATCCGGGGTATCGCTTCATAAGAGGGGCTATCGTGAGGTGTCGGGGAAGGCTCCCATTACGGAGACTCTTGCCTGTGCGCTGATCATGCTGACACCCTGGAAGAAAGACCGGATTCTTGTGGATCCGTTTTGCGGCAGCGGGACATTTCCTATAGAAGCGGCCATGATGGCGGCAGGAATTGCCCCTGGGGTGAACCGTTCCTTTACGGCAGAAGCCTGGGCGGATCTGATACCAAAAAAGCTGTGGTATGAGGCGGTAAATGAGGCAAATGACCTGATGGATCAGACCCCGGACGTGGATATCCAGGGCTATGATGTGGATCCGTCAGTCATCCGGGTTGCCAGGAGAAACGCAAGGGAAGCAGGAGTAGACCATCTGATCCACTTTCAGGAGAGAGATGTGCGGGCGCTGAGTCATCCGAAGAAATACGGCTTTATCATTACGAACCCGCCCTACGGGGAGCGCCTGGAGGATAAGAAGGATCTTCCGGCGCTTTACCAGGCATTTGGAGAGAGCTTCTGGAGGCTTGACTCCTGGTCAGCCTATATGATTACCTCCTATGAGGATGCCGAGAGGTATTTTGGGCGGAAGGCGGACAAGAACCGGAAGATCTATAACGGGATGCTGAAGACGTATTTTTACCAGTTCCAGGGGCCGAAGCCTGGACGTACCGGACAGAGAAAAGAGCAACAGGAATAATAGAGAGGCGGAGTATATGGACAAAATCATATTTGCTACGGGAAATCAGAATAAGATGATAGAGATCCGGATGATTCTTGCTGATCTGGGAGCGGAGATCTTATCCCAGAGGGAGGCGGGAATTGATGCATCAGTGGTGGAAGACGGGACAACCTTTGAGGAAAATGCGCTGATTAAGGCGCGGGGAATCGCGGAGGCGGCACGCAGGATGCCAGAGTACCAGGACGCAGTTATCCTGGCGGATGATTCCGGACTTGAGATTGACTATCTGGGGAAGGAGCCGGGAATCTATTCTGCCAGGTATATGGGGGAGGACACTTCCTATGATATTAAGAACCAGGCGCTTCTTGACAGGCTTTCGGGCGTACCGGATGAGGAGCGCACAGCGCGGTTTGTCTGCGCCATTGCGGCAGCATTTCCAGACGGGACAAGCCAGGTGGTAAGAGGGACAATGGAAGGGATCATCGGTCATGAGATCACGGGTGAAAATGGATTTGGCTATGACCCGATTTTTTACCTTCCGGAGTATGGGTGCACAAGCGCGCAGCTTGCGCCGGAGAAGAAAAATGAACTAAGCCACAGGGGAGAGGGGCTTCGGAAGATGCGGAGAATTCTCGAAGGTAACAGTGAAGGTATCTGAACTGTTACCCTCGAAGAAAAAGCGGGGAGCAGAATATTATGAGAATATTGATTGTCAGCGACACACATAAGTCGCATAGAAATCTGGAGAGAGTGCTTGAAAAGGAAACGGGAATTGACATGATGATCCATTTAGGTGATGTGGAGGGAGCAGAGGATTATATAGAAGCCCTCGCAGGATGCCCGGTACATATGGTGGGAGGAAATAATGATTTCTTCTCGGATCTTCCAAGGGAGGAGGAATTCCAGATCGGGAAGAAGCGGATCTTTATTACCCACGGGCATTATTACTGCGTCGCCCTCAACGAAGGACGCCTGAAGGAGGAGGCACGCGGACGGGGGGTGGATGTGGTGATGTATGGACACACGCACAGGCCGTCCCTTACGGAGGAAGATGATCTTGTGACGCTGAATCCCGGCAGTATTGCATACCCCAGGCAGATGGGACGTAAGGGAAGCTATATTATCATGGATATAGAGGAAGACGGAAGTATGCATTTTGATGTGCGGTACTGTGACTGAGGCAGACAGAGTATGAGACTTTTATATGCTGAGGATGAGAGGGCTATGTCAGAGGCTGTTGTGGATATTCTGACTTATCATAACTATATTGTGGACGCAGTGTATGACGGGGAGGAGGCGCTTGCCTATGCCAGGACCGGGGAGTATGACGGGATTATTCTTGATATTATGATGCCGAAGCCAGACGGCCTGGAGGTGCTTGGACGGCTCCGGCGCGAGGGATTCCGGACGCCGGTGCTGCTCCTTACGGCAAAGTCGGAGACAGAGGACCAGATAAAGGGACTGGATCTGGGGGCGGATGACTATCTGCCCAAGCCATTTTCCATGAATCTGCTGCTTGCCCGTGTCCGCGCTATGCTTCGGCGCAGGGAGGAATATACGCCCGATATTCTGACCTGCGGAAATATATCGCTGAACCGGCAGAGTTATGAACTGGCGGGGGAGGGAGGAGTGCAGGTTCTTCCAAGACTGGAATACCAGCTTATGGAGCTTCTGATGCTGAATCAGGGCATCTGTCTGTCCACGGAGACTCTGCTTGTGAAAGTGTGGGGCTATGATACAGAGACGGAGCCCGGGACAGTGTGGGTGTACATTTCCTATCTGCGCAGGCGCCTTGCGGCATTAAAAGCCAATGTGGTGGTTACAGCCAGGCGCGGTGTGGGATATACGCTGGAGGTAAAGGGATGATAAAGGCTCTGCAGAAAAAATTTGTAGTTACTGCGATGGCAGCGGTTACGGTGCTAATGCTTCTGATGCTCGGAGCCGTGAACGCTGCCAATCTTATTATTACGGGAAATGAGATTGAAAGAAGGCTTGAACTGATATCAGGGGAGGAGACGGAGCCCGGAATGAAGCCGGACATGGATCCTGGGAAGGGGCATGAGCCCGGTGCACCGCCGCCGGGTCTTGATATGAGGGCTCCCAAAAATGATTATGATACGGTGATGTCTTCGAACTTTTTCGTGCTCCGGTTTGATGAAAATGGGAGTATTGTTTACGTGGATGTGAGCCGGACTTCGGCGGTGGGTGAAGAAGACGCAAAAGCATATGCACAGGAGGTATACCAGACAGGAAAGGAGACTGGAAAAAGCGGAAGGTTCCGGTATCTGGTCCGTAGCAGCCCTGCGGGACAGGGGAAGACGGTCATATTTCTTGACATATCGGAGGAGAAGGTATCCGGCCTTCGGGTGCTCCTGCTGTCGGGCGCTGCCGGGTGCGTCTGCTGGGCGCTGATGTTTGCGTTTGTGGCTCTGCTTTCCAGGCGCGCAATCCTTCCCGTTGCAGAGAGTATGGAGAGACAGAAGCAGTTTGTGACAAATGCAGGCCACGAGATCAAGACTCCACTTGCGATTATCCAGTCTAATACAGAGGCGATGGAGCTCTATAACGGGGAAAATAAGTGGAGCAGAAATATTAAGGAGCAGACTATGCGCCTTGACGGTCTTATGAAGAATCTGCTTGCCCTTGCGCGTATGGATGAAGGGGGAGTGCAGGGAAATATAGAAGAATTTTCAGCAGGCAGCCTGTTGGTGGAAATAGTGGATGGATTTATGGAGCCTTTCAAGCTCCGGGGGATTTCTGTTCAGACGGATATCAAGGAGGATGTCTATATCTGTGCCGATCGGGAACAGGTGGGGCAGCTGTTTGCGATTCTGCTTGATAACGCATTGAAATATACGGATGACTATGGCTGGGTGAGGTGTGCGGTCTGCAGAAGCGGGGAACGGATCGTTGTCCGGGTGGAGAATACCTGTGAGGCGCTTCCGGAGGTTCCGCCTGAGAAGCTGTTTGACCGGTTTTACCGGGCGGATGGGGCGCGTACGCAGAAAGATCAAGGGGGATATGGGATCGGGCTTTCAATGGCGCGGTTTATTGCTGAGGCCAGCAAAGGGACGATCAGAGCAGAGTATAGGGAGGGGAATGTGGTATCCTTTGAGATGGAATTTGCTGGAGAAATGTAGTTACTGTTCACACAGGACTTTGCATTTACTGCAAAGTCCGTAAGAAAATGATTCAGGTGTGAGCAAATCCTATTCGCGAAGCGAATTTTAAATGGATTTGCGAATGTTGCTGTGAACGGAGTGAACAGTAACGAAATATAGTTTAATTATCGGATGATTTGCCGATTGTGTAGAAAATTGTCTGTCTATATGGTATCATTAAATAAAGGCTGAAGGGGGGAGAGCGCTATGCCAAATCCATCACCATTACGTTATCCTGGCGGGAAAAGCCGTCTGTCAGATTTTGTTGGAATGATGATAAATAATATAGGTATATCTAACTGTACATATGTTGAGCCGTTTGCGGGAGGAGCAGGGGTTGCCCTTTCTCTTTTGCTTGACAAAAAGGTAGAAAATATAGTTATAAATGATTTTGACAAAGCCATCTATTCTTTTTGGCGTGCGGTTAAAGAGGCTTCTGACGAGCTGATAAACAGAATAGAAGATACACCAGTAACAATAGATGAGTGGTATAAACAAAAGGAGATTTACCTGTCGCAGACAAAATACTCTGTTGATCTGGCTTTCGCAACCTTGTTTTTAAATAGAACAAATCGGTCAGGTATTTTGACAGCTGGACCTATAGGAGGGTACTCACAGACTGGCGAATGGAAGTTGGATGTCAGATTTAAGCGAAGCGCACTGATTGCAAAGATCAAGGCTATTTCGGTTTTTAGAAATCATATAAGTGTGTATAACAAAGATATTATAAGTCTGTTGAATAATTACATTCCGCGATTCGGAGAAAATATCTTTATTTATTTCGATCCACCATATTACAATAAGGGGCAAAAGTTATATAAAAATTTTCTTACATCAGATGATCACAGAAAAATCCATGATGTTATAGTTAATAATATTGATGCACCCTGGATTATGACGTATGATGATGTACCGGAAATTGCAAATCTATATGCACAAAATAAAACGCAGAAATTTGATTTGATTTATAGTGCCGCAAATAAGGGAAAGGCATCGGAATTGCTGATTTATTCAAATAAGGTATCATGTCCTACAAAACAGCAGTTATTGAATTATCAGATACCAATAGATTTCCGGGAATGTGTATAGGAGGGGATATATGATTATTAAAAGTATTGAAATAGAGAAATTTCGTGCGTTTGAACATGCATCTTTTTACTTAGGCAGACGTCTTACTGTAATTTCGGGACGTAATGCCACACAAAAAACGACAGTGCTGGGGATGATTGGACAACCGTTTACGATTTCTTCAAAAGCGCACCCTATGTACGGTTGTAAAACAATTGACGGATATAATTTTCATTCACAATTTCGGGAAAAGTTTAAAATATCCCCGCAGTATGATGTGGTCGGTGAACATAAGTGGACGTTGCGTTTACATAACGGAGTTTGTGAACGAGACTACTTTTCGGTTGAGAGTATTGCCAGACGGCAGAAAGGGCAGATGCCGACATTAAGATTTTGGAATGCTGAAAGCCGTGCAAAAGGGGCAGGATATATTCAACTGCCTGTCTACTTTTTGAGCCTTAGTCGATTATTCCCTATTGGAGAAAGTGGAAAAACCCAGTCAATAGCACGCGTGCGATTTCATTTTTGCAGTATATCATCAAGAAGTCTTTGAACATTAACCTGGACTTGTTTATGTCATTTGTTGATATAAACCTGGGATGGACTAATTATATACAATTAGCGGAAAAAAGAGTTCCTGAATTTCGGAATAATATAATTGTTCTTGATGGAGATGTGCCATATAAACCGGAATATATGAAAAAATCCAGAATTGTAGCAGATGCGGGAAATTTTCTGTTTTTGCCGTTAGTGATTGAAAAAGATATTTTTGAACTATTAAAAGCTCATTCGGCTTTTTTGAGATTTCAGAGTTCATTTTTACAGGCATCTGGATTTAGCTATGATGTATGTTTTAATAACTGGCCTCTTGATTCGGGGAAATATAGGACGGTTGATTTTAAGCATTGGTTTGCACAGGCGGTATCAGTCTTGGGAGATGAAAATGTATTATTTTCTTTTTGGTGTAGTGAACATCAAGATGTGGCAGAAAAATTTGTAGAGAGTTTTATTACTTTATTCAATGTACTTGCAGAGAAGATGGAAGTTGATGCTTTACCGGCTGCAGATACTATGTCTGAAGAAGGTATGAATGATATTCCGGAAGAAATGAAAGAGTAAAATAATCTATCCCTTACTGAGGTGAGAACTGTAATATACGGTTAGGCAAAAATTCTTTAATGCTTACATCGTAGTTTTTCTAGAATTTTTATTAGAAAGGCTGGTATAACCCGGCTTAGGATTTGTTGTGACAGATCCTAAGCCGGGTTATACCAGCCTTTTTAATGAACTTATAGTTTGTTACTATTTACGGTTCAGAAATGAGTCCATAAGTTATAGTCCAGACTAAGTTTCATCTAAGGTTAGCAGAGTATACTGATACTGACACAACTTCAATTATACTGCGCGCTAGATAAATCTGCCGCGCAGCATAATATGGTACGCACAGCCGCATAAGGAAGTATGCCGCTCTGCGGCTGCCGTGAGTACAACTATAAGGGTAATGATTCAGTACTTCTGTAGTCCGGGGATCATACAGATAGGAAAGGAGATTTTTATGAAACGAATAACAGCATTATTATGCATTGTGAGCATGACTGTTCTAATGACAGCGTGTGCGGAAAAAGAGACAGATTACAGTAACCAGACCCTCACGGGGAAGGTGACGGCAGTCGATGGTACAAAGGTAACGATGCAGCTTGGGGAACTCAGTGAACAGGAGACCCCTCAGAAGGAGGAAACGGCGGAAGGATCGCAGGGAGAAACACTTGCAGCGAAAGGAGAAGGGGACGGGGAAAACGGCGGGCAGACCCCGCCAGAGATGCCGTCCGGAGACGCAGCACCTGGCGGTATCCCGCCGGAGATGCCGTCCGGGGAAGCGCCAACCGGTAATGCAGAAGGAGGCGTTCCGCAGGAGAAGCCGTCAGGAGACGCAGCGCCTGGAGAGATACCGTCCGGAGACGGAGAAAGCCAGAATCCGCCTGAGATGCCGTCTGGAGGAGGGGAGATGACGCCCCCGGGCGGCAATGTGGGAATGAATAATTTTACTCCAGGTGAAGAGAGCGCTGCACTGGATTTTGACGGAGCAGAGATTAAGGTGGAGTCCGGAATGGAAACAAAGGACGGTTCCATGGATGACATAGCGAAGGACTGCATTCTTATAGTGGAGACGGGAGACCATAATGCAGTCAGAACCGTTACCGTAAAAATGTCAGGCGGTGCGGGAATGCCAGGCGGCGGTTTCGGAGGCTCCGACGAGGTGACGCAGGGAACAGCGGCCAATACGATTGATTCCGACAGCAAGGCTTCGGACTGTACTTACATTTCTGAGGGGGACGATGAAAATGCCCTGCGGGTGGACGGTGCAGCCGCCACCCTGTCAGGAATTATGGTGGAGAAACCAAAAGGGGCATCTTCCAACACAGAGGATGGAGACTTTTATGGAATGAATGCAGCGCTGCTTGCCACGAACCAGGCGGTTGTCACCATTACAGATTCCACGATTACGTCATCAGCAAAGAATGGAAACGGCGTGTTCAGCTATGGCAGTGGAACGACGGTAAATATCTCGGACTCCAGAATCACGACAACCGCCGATAATTCAGGGGGAATCCAGACAACAGGAGGAGGAACAACGAATGCCTCCAATCTGACTGTCGAAACATCGGGAAATTCTTCGGCAGCAATCCGGTCTGACAGGGGCGGCGGAACGGTCAGCGCAGATGGGGGAAGCTACACGTCAAACGGGTATAATTCACCTGCAGTCTACTCCACTGCGGATATTACGGTAAAGGATGCGGCGCTTATGGCAAATAATTCGGAAGCACTTGTTATAGAAGGGAAAAATTCCATTTCGCTGGAAAATTGCGAAGTGAGCGGAAATATGAGTGATACGAAGGGTTCCAGTTCAGATGAGAACGTGCACAATGTGATGATCTACCAGTCAATGTCTGGAGACGCGGATGTTGGAACCTCTTCATTTTCTATGACCGGGGGAACACTGCTGTCCAATAATGGGGATATGTTCTATGTCACGAATACCCACTGTATCCTTAAGCTGTCGGGAACAGAGCTGGTTCAGAAGGATAAAGAAGGATATTTGCTGAATGTGACAGGCAACAGTGCGGACCGGGGCTGGGGAACGGCAGGTAAAAATGGCGGACAGGTGGAATTTACTGCGGATCATCAGAAGCTGGAGGGAGATATTGTGGTTGATTCGATCTCTTCGCTGGATATGACGCTCTCGGGAAAAAGCGAGTTCAGGGGAACGGTTAATATTATTGATAATGAACAGGGCGGGGAGGCTGTGTCCGACAATGTGGCGGTAACCGTTGAAGCTGGCAGTACCTGGATCCTTACCGGAGACTGCACAGTGACTTCGGTTGATAAGAAAGGGGACATTGATTTTAATGGGTACACGATTAAGCTTGAGGACGGGAGCGTGATGAAATAAGGGGATGTTTCAGGTAGCCCAAAGCAGATTCCTGTGATATACTATTAATATGACAGAATGAATAAAAAACAGACACTGTCCGGAAAGGGGAGCGGGAAAGATGTTCCGTCAGTTTTTTGTGGAACAGATGATTGGATTGATCCACACATCCTTCCACATTATAGATGAGAAGAATGAGCCGGTACGCACATACGGCACCAGGAAGATTGAAGAGGATTTCTTTGAAAGGAATTTGGGGCTTTTGAAGAATATTCAGCTTGGAATAACCGGAGATTATCCGGTTATTTTAATGGAAGAAACGCGGGTTTTTGCCATATTTTCAAGAGGGATGCAAAAAGGACAGGTCATGGTGGCAGGACCTGTGACGGAGGGTCCGCTTTCCACTGCGGAATTCATGAGATACCATGAACGCTATGGGATGGAGGAAAGCCAGGCGTATATTCCTCCGGTCTGCCCTTTAAACAGATTTATATCCGGCGTTCTTCTGCTCCACTGGCATCTGACAGGAGAGGAGATGACGGCGGCGGAATTATGGGAGAAGAATAAGGAACATTATATTCCGACTGTGAATATGCCGACAAGAATTTCCCATGATATTTTTGAACGACTGGAGAATCCGGGGATGCATAATCCTTACGAGCAGGAATTAAGAGAACTTGAAAGTATTGAAAAGGGAGATGTCCGGTCGCTTGCCAGAAGTATCTCGGAGGTCTATGAAGGGGAGATCGGAATTCTGGCAAAGAACCCGCTCAGGTCACAGAAAAACATCGCTGTGGGTAATATTACACTGGCTTCCAGGGCGGCGATCCGGGGCGGTGTAAGTGTGGAACAGTCGTTTTCCCTGGCAGACAGCCTGATCAGGCAGGTAGAGGAAATTGGCAGTGTGCCAGAGGTGGAGGCATTCAAGAGGGAAGCCCAGTATACCTATGCTCGCCTGGTAAGCTTGGGAAATACTGCAGGAAAAGAGAAGCGAAAAACAGCAGTGGGAAATCCGTTGGTTGCCCGTACGAAGGACTATATTTTTAATCATTTGCATGACACGATACAGATTATAGACATTGCAAAGGAGATGAAGGTGAATGCGGATTATCTTTCCCATGTGTTCAGCACCTCGGAGAATCTTACGATTACGGAATACATTAGGAAGGAAAAGGTTCGCAGAGGGGAAAATCTTTTGAAATATTCGGATTATGCAATCCGGGATATTGCGTTCTACCTTGGGTTCTGCTCACAGAGCCATTTTACAAAAGTGTTCCGGCAGATCGCAGGAATAAGTCCTAATGCCTACCGGAAAAAGTTTGGCTGCAGGACAGGATGGAATATAAAAGATACGGTTTGACAAATAAATAAGATGTGTGACAAAGTGCAAAGAAGCGTGATATATCTTGCATTGATCCTCTTTTATACTGAAAGAAACAAAAGCATGAAAAACATAGAAGCCAGGCATCCGGACAGATGCGGTCAGCCGGCGGACAGCATGAACGGATGGCGGCGCTGTGGTCTTGCATGTGAGTTGTTTAGAAGCCTTATTACTAAGGAATATTCTGGAAAGAGAGGAAAAGATATGAAGCGATTTAGAAGAGGAATTGCAGCTGCAGCGGCGGTTACACTTTGTCTGACATCCATACCGGTAAGCGGAATTCCCGTTCAGGCAGCCGGGGCAGAGAAGCCGGAACGGACTGTAAAGCTTCAGCCAGCCAGCGCATCGCCGTTTAACGATACGGACAACGATGGCTTTGGCGAGTTTGAGGGCTGGGGGACGTCCCTGTGCTGGTGGGCGAACCGAATCGGATATGATGAGACACTGACATCAGAAGCAGCAGAGGCATTCTACGGCGATACGGGACTGGATATGAATATCGGCCGCTATAATGTGGGAGGCGGTGACCTTGTCGGGGATCCGACAGTGATGGAAGTGAATCCGAATGCCGAGATGTATGACCTTGAAACAGAAGGACGTACACCGGAGTATGCAGGAAGCAGCATGAAGGTTGAGGAAAATACGGCAATGAAGGATTTGGCCTTTACCTCCTCAGATGCTGACTTTGGTTTTACGAAAGGTGCAAAAGTCGGGACATTTAAAAAGATTGGATATATTAATGAATTAGGCGGTTCGGTCGGAGCTGGGGACAATCTTCACTATACAGTGAATGTACAAGAAGCGGGAACCTATACTGTGAAGCTGCTTCTGACACTGACTGGAAAAAATGAGCGTGATGTGGCAATCCGCGTGAATAATGAAGAGAGTAGTGATAAAGTTATTGATACTGATGCTATTAATAATAACTATATGATTGCCAGTGGAAATAATAATATGCTCTATGCAGTACCGATTCCTGATGTGGAACTGAAGGAAGGAGAAAACATCATAAATATTGCAGGCAAGAAAGACTGGACACTGGACTTCGTAAAGATGGCAGTCATCAAAAAGGGTGAGGAAGGAATCGTCCCGGATGAGGGATTCTTACACAGCCCCCACATTGCCCGTTCCGATTCTGCGGTTCCAGGATATGCTACGGATGTAACGAAGATTGATACAGACAAAAAGTCGCTAGAAGATTATCAAAAGGAATTTGCCAGAGCAGATGCGACATGCGGATATGCATGGAATTACGACTGGGATGCGGACAAGAATCAGATGAATATCCTGAAAGCAGCGGCAGCAGCCAGCGGACAGGACTTCATTGCAGAGGCATTTTCAAACTCACCGCCGTACTTTATGACTGTGAGCGGATGCAGTTCAGGAAACTCAAATTCCAGCAAGGACAACCTTCGCGCGGATTCATACGAGGCTTTTGCGTCATATATGGCGGATGTAATTGAACACTGGAATCAGGAAGGTGTAATTACGTTCCAAAGCGCTACTCCGATGAATGAGCCTGATACAAGCTACTGGGGCGCTAACAGCAATAAGCAGGAAGGGTGTCACTTTGACCCGGGAGAGTCTCAGTCAAAGATTATTGTGGCATTGCAGAAGGAGCTTGCGACTAAGGGACTGGGCAATATTATCTTGTCCGGGACAGATGAGACAAGCATTGACACAGCCATTACCTCCTATAACAACCTCACAGATGAGGCGAAGACGGCTATTACCAGAATAGATACCCATACATACGGAGGATCGAAACGCGCCGAGCTGAGCAAACTGGCAGAGGAATCGGGGGAGAATCTGTGGATGTCTGAGGTGGACGGATCCTACACAGCCGGAACCAATGCGGGACAGATGTCTCCGGCTCTTGGGCTTGCGAAGCAGATGATGAAGGATGTTAATGGACTCAGGTCCAGTGCATGGATCTTCTGGAATGCAATCGATATGCATGTGGATCAGAACGTGACTACTACAAGTGACGCGGACTGGGAATCTCTGGATGCTATTTATAATAAGCACGATAATATGAACAAAGCAATCTGGGGACTTGCAATTGCTGATCATAACAATAAGGAGATTGTCCTGACCAAGAAATATTATGCTTACGGGCAGTTTTCAAGATATATTCGTCCGGGCTATTCGATTATTGGTTCCAGTGATGATACGTTAGCGGCTTATGATCCTGAGAGTAAAAAGGTGGTCATTGTGGCCGTGAATACGGCAGCAGAAGACCAGAACTGGAGATTCGACCTGTCCGGCTTTTCCAAAATGGGAAGTAAGGTAACTGCAGTCCGTACGAGCGGCAGCATGGACGACGGAGAAAACTGGAAGGATGTGTCAGCCGAGACAGGCGCAATCACTGCAGATCCGGACAAGCTTTGCCTTACAGCAGTTCTGAAAGGCAATTCCATTACCACTTATACCGTTGAGGGTGTGGAGTATGATCCTGATAAAGAGGACATTGTAGAGGCTGAGGATGTAAATGGCTATACAGTTGCAGGAGTACCGCCTGTATTACCAACTGAGGTAACGGTTACTACCAATAAGGGGAATACATCAAAGAAGGCTGTTTCCTGGAATTTTGAAAATGCAGACTTTACAAGGGACGCAGAGGTGAGTGGCTCTGTAGATGGAACTTTCGTAGAGGCGAAAGCAACGGTGAAGATTGTAGAGCCAAATACAACCTATTATATTGACTGTAACAATCTGGATTCACCAACCTATACCGAAGTAAACAGCTATGCAGAACTTCTGAATGAGAAGGCAGACCAGAAATATACGAACGGCTCCTGGGGGTACGTAGATGACTATGGAGTACATAATGGAGACAAGAAGGATCCGTATGATGTGGGATGGTATGCGCAGAGCGGACAGACGATTCAGTACAAGATACCGCTGGAGGCCGGCAAGTACCATGTGACCTTTGGATTTAAAGAATGGTGGAAGGATGGTAACAAGTCTAGAAAGATGTCAGTGACGGCAACTCCGGAAGGTGGAACGGCACAGAAGCTTGGAATATCCAACACATGGGAAGGCAGCAACTGGTGGAATCAGGATACCTATAACCTGACCTGTGAAAAGGACGGTGTAGTAACCTTTGCGCTTGCGAAGGAAAGCGGTCAGCCAGATCCGACACTCTCCTTTATAAAAATAAGCAAGGCATTCAATATTGAAGGATTACAGGACGCCCTGTCACGGGCAGCAGCGGACAGAAGCAAGTATACGGGAGAAGAGCTGAAGAAGCTGGATGCGGCGCTTGCAGAGGCAGGCAGCCTTCTGATCAAGGCATCCACCACACAGGCTCAGCTGGATGCGGTGTATAGCAGGCTGAAGGAAGTGTATACTCCTGCTTATACATCTATTACCGGCACGAAGGGAGACCGTCTGTTCGATAATAATGGAAAGAAAATCCAGGCTCACGGCGGACAGATTCAGAAATTTACGATAAATGGCAAAACCAAATACTACTGGTATGGAGAGGATAAGACAAATGGATACCGTCCGGTTACCGGCGTTCATCTGTATACCTCCGAGGATCTGTATAACTGGACGGACGAAGGAGTTGCATTGAAATGTATCCCTGTATCAGAGAAGGACTATGGCAAAGATCAGGAAGAGGGATATAAGGCTGATCTGTCGATCTTTGAGAAAGATGAATATTTCAAGAACCTTTACAGTGAATATAAGGATAAGGCTCCGGATGATACGAAGAATTATACAAGCAAATTAGAAGAAGTGTACTGGAACCTTGCAGAGGACCGTACCGTTATGGAACGTCCAAAGGTTCTGTATAATGACAAAACGGAAAAATATGTAATGTGGTTCCATGCGGACGGACGTACGCCTACGAATACTGCAGACTACGGAAAGGCAAGAGCAGGTATCGCGGTCAGCGATAACCCCGCAGGTCCGTTTAAGCTGTTAGGCACTTATCTACTTCATGACAGCAAGGATGCAGACCATAGTTGGGATAATGAAGGCGGACATCTCCGTGATATGAATCTCTTTAAGGATGACGATGGACAGGGATATGTCGTATATTCTTCAGATGGAAACCTTACAACCTACATTGCAAAGCTCAATGCAGATTATACCGGTCTGATTACAGACCGTGAGGAGGCAGTCGAAGGTACAGGCAAGCCCGTAGAAGAACTGAGGGCTTCTGACTACACGAGAAATTTTATCGGGGCATCCAGGGAGGCTCCTGCCATGTTTAAGTATAAAGGAAAATACTACGTGATCAATTCAGGCTGTACAGGATGGAATCCGAACAAAGCACAGTATGCAGTGGCAGACCATCCGTTAGGACCATGGACGGTTATGGGAGATCCGTGTGTAGGGGATACGAAGGGAACCACCTTTGATACCCAGAGCACCTGCGTGTTCCCGGTGGATGCCGAAAACGGCAAATTTATCTATATGGGAGACCGCTGGTTTAACCCGGACAGCGGCGGAGATCTGAGCGATTCCAGATATGTATGGCTGCCGGTAGAATTTCTTCCGAATAACAGGCTGCAGCTTAAGAGCTACGAAAAATGGACATTAAAAGAGCTGGAGAATAAAGCAAGCTTTGAGGTAGTCAGCAAGCTTACGTCCAATGTGAAATACGCTGCAGAGATTAAAGAAGGCCTTCTGCCAGAGACAGTCATGATCAACTATGGCGGAAAAACCGAGGATGTTGAAAAAGAGGTTGCATGGATCTTTGATAATTATGATCCGGAAAAACTGGGTATCGTAGATGTAAAAGGTACTCTGACAGACGGAAAGCGGGAGTTTACATATCCAATTTCGATTGTAAACCCAAAGATTATGTACTTCTTCGACTGCGGAGCCGAAGAGTCACAGTACTATAATACGATTGCAGAAGCACTGGGAAGGCGACTGAGGAATAAGACGCCGGATGGGAAATATACCGAGACAACGAAAGCGGGATATACCGGCATAACTGAGGAAGAAGATAAGAATAATGCTGACATTGGACACCGTGAAGGAGACTCCTATCTTTCTAATGGATGGTGGGCAAAGGGCGGAAAGAACATTGAGTACGCATTTGATCTTAAACCGGGTACTTACACGGTAGCGGCAGGATTCCAGGAGTGGTGGAATACAGGCAGGCCGTTGAAGATGACAGTTAAGTCCGCAGAGCAGACGATTGCCGAGAAACAATTTACAGTTCAGGGCAGTAGTGCGGATCTCCAGGTGAACCAGAGCTTTGAGGTGACGGAAGCAACTGCAGGGAAGGTTGCTGTAACCATTAGCAAGACTGGTAATCCGGATCCGGTAATCAGCTGGATTGCAATTATTAATGAAGGAGCAACAGAGGAATTTCTTGCAAAGGCTGAAGAGCTGTCTAAAAAGATTGCAGAGGCAGGGAAGATTAACGGAGCCGGTTATACGCAGGAAAGTTTCACAGCGCTGCAGACAGCAATTGAGACTGCAGCCGCAGCACTTGAAACATCTACAGAGAAGGAAGAGCTGACTGCAGCAGCGGCAGCATTACAGACTGTAATAGACGGACTGAAAAAGCTTAATAAGGATGCGTTAAATGCAGAAATTGCCAGGACAAAGGATCTGCAAGAAGACAGCTATACAGTGACAAGCTGGAGAGCAATGCAGGAGGCGCTTAAGACTGCAAATCAGTTAATTGAGAATTCAGCGTCACAGGCAGTTAGCCAGGAGGAGGCCGATGCGGCAGCAGACGCATTAAGTAAGGCGCTTGCGGCATTGGTAAGGATTGACAAATTAAAAACTGAAATTGATCGTGCAAAAGCAAAAATTCCGGGAGATTATGCTGACAAGCAGGCTGAATGGAAGGCAATGCAGGAGGCGCTTCAAGCGGCCGAGATTGTGCTGGCGAAAGCTGATGCCACACAGGCGGAAGTTGATCAGGCAGCCTCAGCGCTTAATGTGGCTCTGACGAAGCTTGGAAGTAATAAGAATGCGTTAAGTGCAGCAATTGACCGGACAAAAAGGCTGGAAGAGACGAAATATACGGCAAAAAGCTGGGCGGTACTCCAGGAGGCGCTTACAAAAGCGAACAATGTAATGGAGAATGCGAAAGCTACGCAGGAGGAAGTAAATGCGGCAACGGCAGCGTTAAGAGATGCTCTGGCGGCGTTGGTGGAAATCAACAAAGCAGGACTGCAGGCGGCAATCGAACGTGCGAAAGCAAGGAATCAGGAGGATTTTGCAGACAAGCCGGCAGAGTGGACGGCAATGCAGGAGGCGCTTCGGGCGGCAGAAATTGTGATGGCAGATGCCGATGCCGTGCAGACAGAAATAGACGAAGCAGCTTCAGCGCTTAGCGAGGCTCTCAGGAAGCTGGATCCGGAAGGCACAATTAATAAGAATGAGTTAAATGCAGCGATTGCCCGGACAAAAGAGCTGAAAGAGACTGATTATACAGCGAGAAGCTGGACTGTACTTCAGGAAGCACTTACAAAAGCGAACAATGCAATAGAGAATGAGGAAGCTACGCAGGAGGAAGTAAATGCTGCAACCGCAGCACTAAGAGCTGCGATTGTAGCGCTGGTTAGAGCTGACAAAGCAGGACTTAGGGATGCGATCAACCGTGCGAAAGCAAGAAAGGAAGCAGATTATACAAAAGAAAGCTGGGCGGCAATGCAGGCGGAGCTTGCGAAAGCAATGGCAGTAGAAGAGAACAAAGATGCTGAACAGGGAGAGATTGATGACGCGACATTTAAGCTTAGCGAAGCGCTCCGGAATCTGAAAGAGGCAGAGCCGGATAAGGCAGGACTAAATTCCGTGTTGAATGCGGCGAAGGCTTTGAACAAAGCGGACTATACTCCGGAGGCATGGGCTGTGTTCCAGAAGGCTCTTGCAGATGCAGAGGCAGTGAGCAAGAACCCGAAGGCGACCAGGGAGCAGACGGCAGCGGCAATCACATCACTCAAAAAAGCGATGGATGAAGTGAAGAAGCATCCTGCAAAAAGGACGCCAAATCCGGTTAAGGTAAAGAAGATCAGCATATCTGGTTCTTCTAAGAAGATTGCAGCAGGAAAGAAAATAAAACTTACTGCAAAGATTTCCCCGTCTAATGCAGCCAATAAGGCTGTTACATGGAAGTCAAGTAATACAAAGGTTGCCAGGGTAAGTCAGAATGGAGTTGTTACACTGAATAAAAAGTCCGGCGGAAAGTCCGTGAAGATTACTGCAGTCGCTGCGGATGGAAGCAAGGTAAAAGCAACTTATAAGATTACTTGTATGAAGGGGAAAGTAACAAAGGTTACGATTACCGGAAAGAAGACAGTGAAGGCAGGAAAGAGCCTTAAGCTGACTGCTAAGGTGAAGGCACAAAAGAGTGCGAATAAGAAGCTGAAATGGACCAGCAGCAACACCAGGTACGCAAAAGTGAGCAGCAGCGGTAAGGTGACAACGAAAAAAGCAGGAAAAGGAAAGAGCGTCAAGATCACAGCGGCTGCGACAGACGGAAGTGGAAAGAAGCATACAGTAAAGATTAAGATTAAATAGAAAGGCAATTCAGAGTGTGTCTGAAACTCGCTTTCTGGCAGATGATGCCTACATTTCAACTTGAAATGTAGGCATTTTTCTTTCTCCCTTCCCGCTTTCCAGAGTTACTGTTCACTCCGTGACCAGTAACATTCGCAAATCCATTTGAAATTCGCTCCGCGAATGGGATTTGCTCACTCCTGAATCACTTTCTTACGGTCTGTGCAGTAAATGCACAGACCTGTGTGAACAGTAACTTTCCAGATCAGCTAAATCTGAAATATATGTGAAAAGTATTTTAAATTACTCTCAAGTATGCTATGATATAAAAGTTATGTTGAAAACTGAAAAAACGGATAAATATGAAGATAGATATTCGCATGAAAAGAAAGAGGTGTATGAGAAGATGAAGAAAAGATTTGCGGCAGTGCTTACAGGAGTTTTAGCTTCATCCCTGATTCTTGCGGGGTGTCAGGCAAGTAAGGGACTGGAAACAAAGGAGATTAAGATTTCCCAGTATAAGGATCTTGAGGTTCCGCAGGTAAGCAAGCCAGAAGAAGTGACAGACGAACAGGTTGACACCCGTATTAATTCTGTGCTGGATTCCAAGGCAGAGGTAAGCCCGGTGACAGACCGCGCTGTAGAGAATGGGGACACGGCCGGCATTGATTTTGTGGGGAAGATTGAAGGGAAGGAATTTGAGGGAGGATCAGGAGAAGGGTATCCGCTGGAGATTGGATCCGGCTCATTTATTCCAGGCTTTGAAGAGAGCGTGATCGGACACAAGATTGGTGATACTTATGACTGGAATGGGCAGTTCCCGGAGAATTACGGCAATGCGGACTATGCAGGAAAGGACGTTGTATTTACCATTACAGTAAACAGTATATCTGAGTCCATAGCGCCGGAGCTTAACGATGAATTTGTTAAGACCGTTTCGGATGAGTCGAAGACGGTGGATGAGTATAAGACGGAGATTAAAAACCTGCTTAAACAGGAAGCAGAGGATCAGTATAAGAGTCAGCTCAGTACGTCAGTAATGGAAAAAGTGCTTGAGAACACAGAAGTAACCAAGTATCCGGATGATGAGGTGAAGAAGATTACGGATGATGCGGTTAAGCAGTATGAGGAGGCAGCCCAGTATCAGAATATAGAGTTTAAAGACTATCTGGAGCAGAATGGGGTAACAGAGGAGGAGTTTAATAAGCAGATTGAGGATGCTGCAAAGGACCGCGTGAAGCAGACACTGGTGTTTAATGCAATCGCAGAGAAGGAAAAACTGGAGCTTACGGACGAGGTCTACGAGGAGCAGTTAGAGAATCTTGCAAGATCCAATGGATTTGAGGATGTAGACGCACTTAAGGAAGCGGCAGAGGAAGACGAGCTTAAAGAGGTTGCGCTGTACAACATTGTACTGGAATGGCTTGCAGACCATTGTATACAGAAGGCTTCCTAAATTTCAGGCTTGACGGGATATTGCTGTATCCTGTATAATATATCTGTATTAGGCGGTGCCTTGATCCACGTTTGTTAGGGAAAATCCTTGACAAACGTGGATTTTTTTTGCTACAGGAAACTTTGGGTAATACTTCAGACAGGTCTGCGCACTTGCTGCGCTGACCGTGAGAACATGTTTCAGGAATGCAAAAATCCCACCGCGATGCGATTTGGAGACTATGAGAGGAGACGGTTTTATGAAGGAAATGAAGGGCGGATATCAGACAGTGATATCTTTGGCTGCGGTAGTTGCAGGCAATTTTTTGTACGCACTTACAGTAAAGCTTTTTCTGCTTCCGGCAGGACTTGTTACAGGGGGTACTACTGGCATGGCACTTACGGTGAATTATCTGACAGGCATACCTATTTCGGGATTTGTACTTGTTTTTAATGTGATTATGCTGCTTCTCGGATACAGGGTACTGGGGAAGGCCTTTGCGTCTACCACGCTTGCAAGTACCTTCCTCTATCCGGCCGCACTGGAAATCTTTGACCAGACTTTAGAGGGAGTTGTGCTTACAGAGGATGTTCTGCTGTGTACCATATTTTCAGGGCTTGGGATTGGAATTGCACTGGGTATCGTGATTCGTTCGGGAGCTTCGACAGGTGGGATGGATATACCTCCTTTAGTTCTAAAGCGGTTTTTCCGGGTTCCGGTGTCTGTCAGTATGTATGCATTTGATGTATGCATCCTGCTGTCCCAGGCGGTATTCCGAAAGGCAGAGAATATTCTGTATGGGATTGTGCTGGTAATGATCTATACGATTGTACTGGATAAGATGCTGCTTATGGGAACAACAAGGACCGAGGTGCGGATTATCAGCCGGAAATCAGAACAGATCCGGGATGCAATACTAAAAGAACTGGACAGGGGTGTCACGATGCTGGATGGTGAGAGTGGTTATCTCCATAACCGGACACAGATGATTTTCAGCGTCATCTCCAATCGGGAGCTCCCGAAAGTGGAACGGATTATCAGGGGGATTGATCCGGAGAGCTTTATGGTAGTAAGCAGAGTAAGCGAAGTGAAGGGAAGGGGATTTTCCCTAAATAAAAAATATCAGTAATTATACCTTATTGAACATTAGTAGTTGAATAAGTATATATTATGATGCTGGGGGCAAAAAGTGTTTTGACCCCATATACTAGAGCGTGCAGGTGGCAGGAATGAATTTTCAAACACGCTCTAGGAATATACAAGTCTTCAGACCACGGCTTCGATCAGGATCTTACTGCCGATATGGATTTCTTTTATGCCGGTTTCCTTCTTTTTGTTAAAATTAAAGCTAAGCATATACCCTTTTGAAAGATGAAAATACTCTAGATAATCAGAAAGCTGCTTTTCGCCCCGTTCATTGTATGCATTGCCCCTCCAGATTTTGAGTTCAATTACATTTTGCTCGCCTTTATAATAGATTACCAGATCCATGCGTTCATTATTACGAGTTCGTGATTCAACACTGTAATTTCCTATACCGTTAATTATCGGCTTCAGAAACAGCAGAAAGTAACATACCGGCACGGTACATCCTGTTTGATTCAAATTCCTCGGAAATAAAATAATTATAAAGCACAGACTCAAAAATCTGGTTGAAGACTACTGCCGTATCATGCTCATTTTTGATAAAGCCAAACATGACAGCATCTTTCATGTAGTCATTTGTAGCAGTATATGGAATCGGCCTGCCAGTAAAAAGCAATTCGTACAGCACGGTCCGAAGCTTTGGATAAAGCTTCAGCTTTCTGATCATGGACTGGTAAAGCGTATTATCTTCTTTTACAATCATCCTTACGGCTTCGTAAAAGCCTTCCTGCGTCCACGCGGCGCTTTTGTCCTTAAAGCCTGCTATTCCAGGAATTCTTTCGTCCATATATTTACACAATCCGGAAACAAGATATGGGTATCCGGATGTATGGTTACAGATCATTTCTGACATCCAGATAATATCCATGCCGGTATGGTGGTCTGCCTCATATTCTCTTAACATACTGGCAATATCTTTGGCAGAAAAACTTAGATCTACATCAAAACTGGCTGCAATGTTCCAGGGGCTGTTTTCGGGCAGCGCTCCCTCCGGGCTGATTTTTCTCTTAATACTTCGTATATCATAGACCCCCGCAAGAATGACGGACTGAAAAGCCGGTATTTTTCTTCTGCCCAGATAGCACGCGCGAAGCTGGGCAAGAAAATCAACAAATACTTGATTATCAGAGGCTGTATCAACCTCATCAATGATTAAGACAATTTTTCTGTCAGATTCTCTGCACCAGGCCTTTAAGACCTTGAAGAGCGTCCTAAGCGAAGCGGTCTGCCCGTTATTTTCTGTGAATGCAGAGAGCTTTGCTTCAATATCACCTGGAAATTCACCGGCAAGTTCCAGTATCTCATCTGAAAAGGCAGAGACAAAAGCCTGTTCACTTTCAAATGATAATGTACTCATTACCTGAAAATCCATGCTGATAACCCGGTAGTCTTTCCTCAGATATTCTGCAAGAGCTGCCAGAGTAGTGGTTTTTCCAAATTGCCGCGCCCTGTTTATTGTAAAATACATTCCGTCATCTATCATAGTTTTGATTTCCTGAAGACGGCCGGTCAGGTCTACCATGTAATTCCATTTCGGGTCGCAGCAGCCAGCGATATTAAAAATCCTTGCCATATGTCCATCCTTTCAGAAATAATACATTATCTTTGTCATTTTTCATCATTTGATTTAAGTTTACTCATGTGCATTTTGTTTGTCAAGAGGTTACCGTGAATAGTAACACGGAATGAACAGTAACGGTTACTATTCATGGGGCCGTGCACTCCGCTGCACGGCATCCGAGCCGATAAAGTGGTGGTTTACAGCATCCAGCCCCTCGCTGAAAGCGACTTTTAAATGGGCTGGATGCGTTACTATGAGCGGACGGTTAGTCCGTGAATAGTAACCAGTAACGGAGCTTTTGACACTTGTATCATATTATGATATGATTTAGTCGTTAAAAAGAAAACAAAGAGGATATATGAGGAGGATGGCGTGAGATTCATTATTGAGCACTTATCAAAACGTTTTGGCAAAAAGGAGGTTCTGCGGGACATTGATTTTGCCTTCGAGGAGGGAAAGATCTATGGTCTGTTAGGGAGAAACGGCGCGGGTAAGACAACACTGTTCAACTGCATTAACCGGGACATGGGCATTGACGGCGGGAGTTTCTGCCTGGAGACTGACGGACAGAGACGCAAACTGGTTCCAGAGGATGTGGGTTATGTACTCTCAGCGCCTGTGGTTCCGGAGTTTCTGACCGGAAGGGAATTTTTAAAGTTCTTCATTGATATTAATGAGAAATCAATCCGGAATCTGAGGAGGCCGGATGACTATTTTAACTACATGAGCATTGCGCCGGAGGACAGGGACAAGCTTCTTAAGGACTATTCCCACGGTATGAAAAATAAGATGCAGATGCTTGTCAATATCATCGCAGAGCCCAATATCCTGCTCCTGGATGAGCCCCTTACCTCGCTTGATGTGGTAGTGGCAGAGGAGATGAAGACTCTGCTCCGGTCATTAAAGCAGGGGCGTATTACTATTTTTTCCACACATATCATGGATCTTGCCCTGGATCTCTGCGATGAGATTGTGCTGTTAAATCACGGGGAACTGGAGGTAGTGCAGAAGAGCAGCATGGACAGCCATGAGTTTAAGGATAAGATTATTGCTGCGCTTAAGGAGGAAGGTCATGAATAAAACATTAAGGCTCTCCTTTTCGCTGAAGAATACATACCGCGTCAATACGATCTTATATTCCCTGAAGCAGATTCCTCTGATCAAAAGGCTTCTCCCGGATATGCTGTACCGGTCAGAAGAGCTTAAGCTTTTTGCAAATGTAGTGTCTGTTCTGTGGGAGATTGTCTCGGTATTTCTTGGCAAGGTATTATATATTCTGATCATGGTATGCGGAGCTGGAATACTATATGGGAATCTGCAGGGTTCCAATGTGTTTTTGCATATCCTGCTGTTTCTGACCATCATTGGAAGCTTTGCGAATACAACCCTTTTTAATCCATCAAAGGATAAATACTACGCGATTATTCTGATGCGGATGAATGCAGGCGACTATACGCTGGTTAATTACACCTATGCCATGCTGAAGGTAGTGGCAGGGTTCCTGCCATTTACCATATTATTTGGAATGCTTCAGGGGGTGCCGCTTTTGCTGTGCCTTCTTCTGCCCTTTTCCATCGCGGGGAGCAAATTTACAGTTGCGGCGCTGTCTTTAAGAGATTATGAAAAGAATGGGAACGTTTTTAATGAAAATAAGCTGAAAAAGTATGAATGGCTTCTGATCGCTCTTCTTCTGGGAGCGGCCTACGGCCTGCCGGCAGCCGGACTGCTCCTGCCAGAGATGGCTTCCGCAGCAGCATATGTGGCATTTGTCATAACAGGCGCCTTTAGTATACGTA
Organism: uncultured Dorea sp.; assembly: GCA_948602995.1. Taxonomy (GTDB): domain Bacteria; phylum Bacillota; class Clostridia; order Lachnospirales; family Lachnospiraceae; genus CAPEBR01. The sequence goes on along the minus strand of CAPEBR010000009.1, from coordinate 33,942 downwards.
AAATCTATTCCTTCCAGTACTATCCGGAGATGAATAAAGAACTGCTTTCCCAGATGACCACTCAGATGGACACAGCAGTGCAGGTTACAAAGGCGCAAACCGAAAAAAGGATCTCCACTGACAGCTCGATTACCAGTAACCGGAAGGGCTTTGAATATTTAAACGAGCTATTTATCAGACGCCATAAAAAAATACTATGGAGATCTGCAAACAGGATCGCGGGTGTGTGCGCGGCTCTTGTCTGCGGCGTACTTCTCGCCATGTCACTGCGGCCGGAGATCAGGAGACATATCAATGAGGCGGTCATGAATTTCCTGCCGTACTTTGCATTTATTATGTACTGTATTAACCGGGGGACAGGGTTTACCCAGGCGCTGTTTATGAATTGCGACCACAGTCTCTTAACCTACGCCTTCTATAAACAGCCCGGGTCCATCCTCAGGCTGTTCCAGATCCGCCTGCGTGAAATAATGAAGATTAATGCAGTGTCTGCAGCAGTGATTGGCGTCGGGCTGGCGCTGATCCTCTACGCATCCGGAGGAACAGAACATCCGGTAAATTATCTGATACTGATCGTGTCCATTCTTGGCATGAGCATGTTTTTCTCCGTTCACTATCTGACGGTCTATTACCTTCTTCAGCCCTATAATGCAGGGACAGAGCTGAAAAGCGGAATGTATAAGGTGATTATGTGTGTGACCTACTTTTGCTGTTACTTTCTGATGCAGCTTCGGATGTCTACGGAGATTTTCGGGATGATGACGATTCTATTCTGCGTGATCTACTGCGTGGCTGCCTGTGTCCTGGTATACAGGCTTGCTCCCAGGACATTCAGGCTAAGGATGTAGGCAGGGCCGCGAGTTGGGGACGGGGTATTTTTTGCCGTAGTACACCGTCCCCAACTTGTTATTTCTTTTTCGTCCGACGGTATTGTATGGTGCTGCTGCTGACCTGCCATGTGTCTAAAAATAGTTGTGTCTGTCCGTCCAGAAAGGAGCGGTATCCCTGGAAATGTTCCAGTTTCCGCTGGTTCCCGGAGCTTTTCAGCCTGCCGCCGAAGGTCATCTGGTATTCGACTGTATCGCCATATACGGTCGCCTTTTCAACAAAGGCAGTATAGATTCCCCTGTCAAAGGGCAGCAGATCGGGTGCGTGGGCTATATGTTCTGGTTCAGGGGGCGGGGTGTTGTGCTTAAGTGACTGATAGACAGAGGTCTTGAGTGTACCGTCTGCATTTCTAAGGGGGGTATCCTGGCAGTCCAGTCCGAAGACGTTTATGTTCATTCCGGCAGGGTTTTGCTCTGGAAGCTTTAGGATGCAGGGCAGGAACAACCCCAAATTTGTCTTAATGTCTATGTGATGTTCGGATCCTGAGTAATCCAGTGACTGCTCGCAGCTTTTTATGAGTTCGCTTTGCTTTCCGGCGAATTCGTAATTACGTTTTAGTCTGTACAGCATCTCCATAAAGCTTTGTTCCAGGGCGATTTCGTAGAGTATGGGGGCTGTACAGGAGTGGTTTCCGCTGCGGATCATTTTATTTCCTTTCTTTTCCCCGAAACGGCCTGCACAGCGCCAGACTGCAAAGGTGTATTTATACATTTCACTCATTTTTCCGCTTAAATCAATACCAGTGCGAAGCGCTTCTGACTTCAGGGAGCGTTCGTCATTGTAGCCGGATATAGAACGGTTATAAACACTCCGGTAGAAGGGTCTGCTGCAGATGCGGCCATTCACTTCTTCGCCGCAGCAGAGATTGTAAAAGGTACGCCCTTTTACTGGCACAGTGCGTTTCTTCTGTGCTTCTTCGTGTTCCGGGCAGCCGCGCCGCCTTGTGCCGTCAAGTCCTGCGATCATCATCTGCACTTTATCCCATTTTTCCCTGGGAATAATCGGGACATGGTGATTCCGTACATAATACTTGGGAGCCTCCCCCAGATTTTTATAGGAGTAATGAGTCAGAAAATCTTTTACGATGGTCTTTTGCAATTCACAGTCTCCGGCATATTTTTCATTTCTCAGCATTCGCATAATAGCGCTGGCTTCCCACTGCCTGCCGAACAGGGTTCTGATTCCCCGGCTGTTTAATTCTCGTGCAATTTTGCAGGCAGAGTTTCCAGCGAGATATAAATCATAGATAAGCCTTACGATTTCCGCCTGCTGCTCATTGATGAGCCACTGGCCGTTTTCGCCTTTGTCATATCCCATCATACCCTTTAGATTGCAATGGGCAATGCCAGACTGGAACTTTTTCGCATAAGACCAGCGTACATTGTCGGAGATGGAACGGCTCTCGTCCTGGGCAAGGGCAGAAAGAATGGTTAGGAGCAGTTCTCCGGTGGCATTTAAGGTATCCACATTTTCCTTTTCAAAATAAATCCCTATAGCAGGACTGAGCTGTTTCAGCATCCGGACATAATTAAGTGTATCTACCGTATTCCGGGCAAAGCGGGAAATTGATTTTGTAATAATATAGTCAATCTTCCCATTTTTACAATCCTCGATCATACGCTGGAAGTTTAAGCGGTGGTCTGTATTTGTACCGGATGCGTCAGAATCTGCGTAGATTCCGGCAAGAGTCCAGCCAGGGTGTTCGCTGATCAGAGTGGAATAAAAGCTTTTCTGACGTGTGTAGGAGGTCTGCTGTCCTTCGTCGCTGGTGGAAACACGGCAGTAGGCAGCTACACGAATATTAGTCTGAGTCTTTAAAGGGGCAGCATTCTGCATAGAGCGCCTGGTGGCGGGAGTTACGGTGATTGTGGGCTTTAGGGCGGGCTCTGTTCCGGCGGTACAGGACATTTCCGCGGCAAAGATTTTTGTCTGTGTCATATTGTGACCTCCTTGTAAAATAGATTTGTAACTGTTCAGCGCTTTCGACTCTGAATTAATTGTTGCGGTTCATGGCATTGAAATGCGCCAAACTGCGCGTTCTGCACATACTACCATTATAAAATAACGAGGAAATAAATGGCAAATTTTGTTGCGGTTTGTAACCTTAATGGTTACTATTTACGGAGCCGTGCACTCCGCTGCACGGCATACGAGCCGATAAAGCGGTGGTTTCCAGCATCCAGCCCCTCGCTGAAAGCGAGTTTTAAATGGGCTGGATGCGTTACTATGAGCGGACGGATAGTCCGTGAATAGTGTTACTGTTCACTCCGTGACCAGTAACATTCGCAAATCCATCTAAAATTCGCTCAGCGAATGGGATTTGCTCACTCCTGAATCATTTTCTTACGGACTTTGCAGTAAATGCAAAGTCCTGTGTGAACAGTAACGAATAGTAACCTTAAGGAAAATTTAAAGAAATATCCGGTTGACAATTTAGAAGGAGTCGTGTAAGATACAATTCACATACATATAGTGTTGTTCAACACGTTATATGGATCTGATTTGGTCAAGTCAAGCAACAGTAGTCTGCGTTGAGGATTCGCGGTCTTCAACCTCATTTTAAACCCAGTGTTAGTTAAGTAAGTACAATGAAGACAGCTGCAGAGGTATTTGTCAGCTGCAGGACAATGAAAACGAAAGGGTAATTACTCGATGTATGTAACTGTGAAGGTACCGGGCAGTTACACGAAGGGAGGAGAAAATGAAATACAGAAAGGCAATTATGAAGCTTTTTCCCGTTATGGGACTGGCGCTTGCCTGCAGTATTAGTACCTGGATTTTAAGAGGCGTATTTACGGAAGATCATAATATCACTGACCGTGTCTCTGCCAGGGAAAAGGAATCAAAAAGAATTGCAGTGGTAAATCTGGATGAAGGAGTTTCAAAAAAGGGAAAGCGGGTGAACTATGCAGAAAGAATTTCCCGGTTTCCAGGTACAAACTTTGAATATGCATCCCTGGAGGCTGCAAGAAACGGGCTTAAGTCCGGAAGATTCGGGGCATATATTATCATTCCCGCGGTTTTTTCCAAAAATGTGGAAAGCATCAATACGACGCCCCAGGTATCGCAGCTGGAATATACGGTTAATAAGTCCTGCTCAGGAGAAACACAGTATGAGCTTCTCTACAGTGTGCTGAGCTATCTGGACTCCATGAACAATAATCTCAGCTATATGTATGTGAATAACGTGTTAAAAGAGTTTCACGAGGCGCAGGACAGTGCAGAAAATATTATGGAAAATGATGCAAGAGACAAGGCGGCAATCGACCGCGTAAGGCCGCAGGACCTGGTGGCCCTCGTAGAGGTTCCCCAGATGAAACAGGTGGAAAGTACGGCAGAGGTACTGAATCTCTCTGGCTATACAGCAAAAAATACGGAGCTTGCAGATGCCATTGATGAGGAATATCTGAGATGCGTCCATGACATTCAGTCTCAGATTGCCGGACTTCAGGAAGGGGGAGCTGCTTTATCCGGCCTGCTAAAAGAATTGTCCGCACAGGCGGCGGAGATCCAGATTACAGTAGATGAGGAAGGGGAATCCATTACAGAGAAAGCAGAAGCAGAGCTTGCTGATGAGCTTTCTCAACAGGCAAAGAACGCTCCAGACAGAGAAAGCATCAGCAGTCAGCTGAAAGACCTTAAGAACACGAATGAAGAGCTAAAAAGCAGACTGGAGCAGTCAAATAGAATCTATTATGCAAATCTTACTGCAGAGATGAAAGAGATCAGACAGCAGTATCTGTCAGACATTCAACAGAATCTACCGGCATTTCAGCTGGAATACGATACGCAGGGAAATCTTGTTTTGGCCTTGGAGCAGGAGGAACAGGAAAAGGATCCTCCTTCTATAACCTTCTCTTATGCTGAGGATACAGGGGAGCTTACGTACAGTGGAGATCCTGGAATATTTACTGATTATATCAGGGAAGAGTGCGCACATGCAGACAGTGCCTGGGATCTTACAGTGGAGCCCGGACTTCTATATGATGATGAAGACCAGCCGGTATTAGATGGGCAGGGGAACCAGAGACTATGTGCTTCCATGGCAGACGACAGCAGCGGGCAGATTGATTTTCTCTTAAAAGAGGTGGAGGAGGCAAAGGATCTGGATGAGGAAAGAATAAAGGCTTTGGTAAAAAAGGAATATATAGAGCCGGTTGAAGGAAATGTGGAGAAGGTAAAGAAGGAGCTTATGCAGCGGTACGGGGAGGAAACAGCTTCAGTAACAGCCTATCAGGAACAGCTCGCCTCATTTTGCCCTCAGGTAAGCGACCAGTTTGTAACCAGGAACATGGATGAGCTTGTGAGAAACCATACGCTAATGCAGGAGGCTCTTACAAAAAATAATCTGGAGCATAAGGAGTACGCAGACAAAACTGCAAAAGCAGCAGAAGAGCATGTAACACGTCTGAAAGAGCAGATCGAAGAAGCGAAGGAGAAGTCGGATGAGGCTGTAGAAGACGGTTTAAGCGAGGCAAAAAAGATCAAAGAGGAAACCAGCCTGGTAAATCAGACTGTCCTGGATCACTTTTCACGTAAGCTGCTCTACACGAGACTTGGGAGTGCGGAGAATACACAGGTGTGCCAGTTTATGGCAAGTCCCATTATGACTGCGGACCAGTCCCAGGAGGCTGCTGCGGGAGGTGTAGTACAGTATGTGAAGGAACGGGTGGAAAAGGAGGACTATAAGTTCCCATGGACAGCCGTATCTGTGATAGCAGGGCTGGTGCTGCTTGCTCTGGCAGCACAGATTGTCTTAGATATACGCAGAGGAAAACATATGTAACAGTTCAGACAGGTCTGTGCATATAACAGGGCGGCTTGCTGAACTCTTACAGACAAATAAAAAGATGAAAGAAAACGGGGAGGAAAAGAAATGAGTATTAGAATGAATGCGGAGGACGTAATTGTCAGGGGACGTGAGATCGGAAGTCACATTGAGGATGTTACCGCGCTTCAGAATTATCTGAATGATGTGGTGAATCACCAGCTTCCGGAGCTGTGGGAAGGGAGCGGATATGAAGGATTTGCCGCCAGGGTTTCTGAGATGGCGCCGAGCTTTGAGGCCATGCGTGAGCTGATTAGCGCAATCGGCCAGGGCGTGGTGGCCAATGCACAGCAGTATGCGGAATTCGACCAGGCGGCAGGAGCGGCCAACCGGGGATAGAACCATGCAGCGCTGGGAGGAGCCGGGACAGAGCCGGGCAGATACTGGAGACTGGGAACTTCTCCTGGAACCGGAGGTTCTGGGGGAGGAGAGGAGGGGCGGTCTGCCTCTGTGTGACAAGTACCAGATTAACGCGCTGGCAGAAGAGACAGGCCTTAAAATGCAGAAGGCCAGAAGGAAAGGGGAGGAGGAACTTAAGAGCATCAGAAAGGTAGTCTTTGAGGCGTCAGAAAACGGAGATAAAATGTTCCTGGGGAAATTACGCAGGGGAGTATTTACAGTCAGCAAAGAAACCGTGAAGGCCGTCAGGGCGGACCAGGGTGAAGAGGTTCGGGGGGACCCGGCGCCAGTATCCGTATCAGGGCTTATCGCACCATGGATGGTGCTTTTCCTTCTCTCGCTCCTGGGAAGGTGGAAAAAGGCAGCAAAGAAGAGAGAGAATTGTAAAAAGTAATTCTGAAATGCAAAAATAACAGGGAACTGCCGCCGCAGTTCTTAAGATTAGAAGCTGGGGGTGTATGGATGATTTTGACAATTTCCGGACAGTCAGGGAAGCAGGGAGAATACAGGGGGATAGATGTGATGATTAAACCGGAGCAGAGGATTCAGGAGGTTTACAGAGAGCTCCTTAAGAACGGTTATTTTGAACCAGTTGGACATGAGGGGCAGATCAGGGTGTATTCCTTCAGGCAGGAGGGATATGTAAATCCGATGCTGACATTTAGACAGGGCAGAATTTATGGAGGGGATGTACTGGGGATTCTGTAATCAGATATGACAGGAGGGCGTGATATGAAGGTCAAAGTGCCGAAGACGGCTTTAAGAGCGCAGCCGGGTTATGATTACAGAAGGCTGGAGCGGGAAGACTTTTTCCTTCTTCCATTAAGAATTGAGGAAGAAAAGGAGACCGTCTGCATGAATTTTGATATTCGCGGGATGCGGCCATTTGAGGAGCTTAAGGGAACAGGAAAGGAACAGAAGCTTTCGGGCCTCCTGCAGGCGGGGGAGCTTGTAAGACTGCATCAGCTGTATGATTTCTCCCTTTCTCCGGAAAATCTGTATTATGATATCTCAGGCCGCGTCAGGGTGATGATGCGGGATATTGCCTCTGATCAGGAGAGGGGCAGGCAGCAGCGCTTTTTAAAGGAGTATCAGGCACTGGCAGGATATATCCTGGAGGGCTCAAGGAGTTTTGAAGACTATCTGTCCGGCGGCTATGAGATTCTGAAAGGAAGGAGTGGGGAGGCAGGACTCTTTGAGCCGGAAACGGTAAGGGAGGAAAAGGCATTCCTGTCAGAGTATCTAGAACAGGTGCTGGAGGAGGAAAAGCGGAACATGTGCAGGGTGGGAAAAAGACGGTATAAAGGGCTGAAGATCTATAGTGTGATATCTGCTTTGCTTATGGTTCTGCTTGGGGCAGGAGCGGTATATGGACTTGTGTTTTACATGCCCAGGCAGGAAAGATTTATGGCGGCAAATGAGGCGTACATCAGGAAGGACTACACAGCGATGATTGATGAGCTTCAGGCATTCAGTACAAAGGAACTGTCATACATACAGAAGGTTATGCTTGCAGCAGCGTATATACAGGGAGAGGCTGTGGATCATTTTAGCGTAAAGGATAAGGAGAATATTTTAAGCAGGATCAACTGCCAGTCCAGTGATGAGGTCCTGGACTACTGGATCCACCTTGGAAGACTGGAGATAAAAGAGGCAGAGAATCTTGCAATGAAAATGTCAGATGACCAGCTGCTTCTATATGCCTATATGCAGGATCTGGATCAGACAGAAGAAAACGGGGAGCTGTCTGGCGAAGAGAAAAGGGACAGGCAGCAGAGACTAATGAAAGAGATCAGGGCTCTTGCACAGGAGCTTGGCATCTCTGCCGGGGACGGGGAGGAAGGTGTATACAGAGAATGATGAGGTATCTACTCGTACAGACGCAGGACGGCTACTGGGAGCGCCCGGTGAAGGATGACAGATGGGATGACTGTGGGAGTTTATGGAGAATAAAAGATGGGAAAGAGGTGTTTTACCTTGACGGAGAAACACATGTATTTGACAGAGGAGAGGATGTAACTGTCTCATCAGGACCAGAGGCAGATATCCTGATCCCGGTGCTTGAAAGCCGGCTATATATCAGGAATATGCAGGTGTTTTTCGAGGCCGCGGCGGAAGAGCATCTGTATCTTAACCAGGGGAGGCTGAAGCCAGGTGATTTTCAGTTGTGTCCAGGGGACATTTTGTTTTTGAAATACATAAAGCTTGAGGTGTGGGAGGACCGGATTTCCATTCAGGGCTCGCGGGAGCTGTATAGAACAGTTCTTTTTGAAAGACATCTGCCAGAGCAGCCATTTGACAGCTTTCCAGTCTATAAAAGGTCGCCGAGGCTTATGAAGAGGCTGTCTGAGGAAAGAATTCTTATGGAGCTTCCGAAGGGGGAGGAAAGACAGGATAAAATGGGACTTCTTATGACTGTGCTGCCGCCTCTTGGAATGACAGCAATAACTACAGCGGTCGGATTTCTGATTGGCAGGGGAGTCTATATGCTGATGTCTGTTTCGGCAACCGGAATGACGGCTGTGTTTTCCGGCATCCGGTATCTCCGTGACAAGAGAGAGCTGACAGAAAGAAAAAAGGGAAAGGAGAAACGGTATATTGACTATATGTGGAGCAAACAGAAGGAACTTGCCAGAGCTTATGTAAATGAATGGGAGGTGTATCAGTACCAGTATCCGGATACGGACAGGATCTGCAGGATGGTAAAGGAATACGACAGCCGGATCTATGAACGGATACCGTCTGATGATGATTTTATGACTGTGGTGATTGGGCATGGAAGAGGCGGCACAAGCTTCCGGATTGAATGCGGGGAGCGGGGATGGGATGAGGAGGAGGACAGGCTGGCAGGTATCTTAAGGGAGCTTGGACAAAAGTTTTCAGTAATAGATAAGCCGAAAATCATTGATCTGAAAAAGGCGAACCTCGGTATGGCAGGAGAAAAAGAAGTTCTGCACCAGCAGATCCGGATAATAGCGGCACAGGCGGCTTTTTTTCAGAGTTATCATGATCTTCAGATGATTGTGGTATATGACGAGAGATATGAAGCAGAATTTTCCTGGATGCGCTGGCTTCCTCATATGCGGATCGAAGCCCTGAATGTGCTGGGGATGGTGCATTCAGAGCGGACCGGGGATATTGTGTTTGGAAGTATGAGCCGGATACTAAAAGGGAGGGCCGCCCGGCTTGAAGAGGGGAAGAAGGACAACCGGTTTTATCCGCATTATCTGTTCATTATTGATGAACCATCTCTGATTATGGGACATGCAGTTATGGAGTATCTGTGTATGGAAGGACAGAAGATGGGATTCTCCATGATCTATACCAGTCATGAGAGAACCAGCCTCCCGGAGTATGCAAAGAGCGTGCTTCTTCTTGAAAATTCCAGGGAGGGTCTGCTGCTTCTGGAGGAAAAGGTATACAAAAATCAGAAAATTGAGCTGTATCAGGCCCAGAAGGCAAAGCTTGAATGGATGGCGAGGGATCTGAGTGTTTTGGAACATGAACAGGGGATTACAGGATGTATTCCCAAAAACGTTACTTTTTTTCAGATGTATAAGGTCCGGCATCCTGAAGAACTTGGGATCCGGCAAAGATGGAAAAGAGGACAGTCCCACAAAAGTCTTGCAGTACCTTTGGGAATGCGTTCAGAGGGGGATGCGATGTATCTGAATCTTCACGAGAAGGCGCATGGCCCCCATGGCCTGGTAGCGGGGATGACCGGCTCGGGCAAGTCAGAGCTTATACAGACGTATATCCTGTCCCTGGCAGTCAATTTTCATCCCCATGAGGTGGGCTTCCTTCTCATTGATTATAAAGGAGGGGGAATGGCAAACCTGTTTCAGGGGCTGCCCCATCACCTGGGTACGATTACGAATCTGGATATGGGGGGAAGTATGCGTGCGCTGGCATCCGTGAAGGCGGAGCTGCTTAGAAGGCAGAGGCTGTTTGTAAGCTATGGAGTAAATCATATAAACGGGTATATGCAATTATTCAAAGAAGGAACGGCGAAAGAGCCAGTACCACATCTTTTCATTATCAGTGATGAGTTTGCAGAGCTTAAGAGGGAGCAGCCCGATTTTATGAAGGAACTGGTGTCTGCGGCACGTATTGGAAGAAGCCTGGGGGTTCATCTGATTCTGGCAACACAGAAGCCGGCCGGAGTGGTAGATGAACAGATCTGGAGCAACAGCAGATTCAGAATGTGTCTGAAGGTACAGGACGAAAGCGACAGCAGAGAGATCTTAAGGACGCCGGATGCGGCAGATATCGCTCTTCCGGGACGGGCATATCTCCAGGTTGGTAATAATGAGATCTATGAAATGTTCCAGTCAGCCTTAAGCAGCGCCGTTTATGTCCGGGGCGGGGAGGAGTGTATGACAGATGACCGCATCTATGTGATCAATGAGCTGGGGCAGGGTGAGCTGGTGAATCAGGATCTAAGCGGGGGAAGAAAGGAAAACTTCGGCGCGGGGACACAGCTTGAGGCGGTGGTGGAGCACATCCGAAAGATCTGTGAATCCGAAGTCTCTGTAAAAGTAAAGAAACCATGGCTTATGCCATTACAGGAGATGCTTGTAAGCCCCTATGTAGATGAAAATGGTGAGATGACATGGCTTCCGGGAAAAAGAAGCCAGGAGCTGCCGGCAGTCTGTATTGGGAAAATCGATATTCCAGAGCAGCAGAAGCAGGAGGACTTCACCCATAGCTTTGTAAGGGACGGGAATCTCTTGTTTGTGGCATCGCCGGGCTTTGGAAAGACGGTATTTCTTACAACCCTGCTTGTAAGTCTTGCACTTTTAAGCGATGTGGATGACATGAATTTTTATATTCTGGATTATGGGAACAGCGGTCTGATGCCTCTTAAGGAGCTTCCCCATACAGCAGACTATATTTCTGTTGATGACAGTGAGCGGTACTGGAAATTTAAGAAGCTGATGACAGAGGAGATGGCAGCACGTAAAAGGATGCTTGCGCGGTATGCCGCGCCTTCTGCAGGGGTATACGGAGAACTGTCAGGAACACCCTTAAAAACGATTATCGTAGCGGTTGATCAGTTTGATGTTGTGAAAGAGTCCGGGATAGAGGAGGAAGAATTTTTTACGAAACTTTCCCGGGACGGCGTGGGTCTTGGAATCTATATGGCTGTTGCAGCCACGAGGATGAATGCCATAAGGCAGGCGACACTAAATAACTTTAAGACCAGGCTCGCGGGATATAATTATGATGAAAATGAGACATTTCTTATGGTGGGAAGATCTGGATACAGGCAGTCAGAGATCAAGGGGCGCGCACTTGTGAATGATGAGAATGTGCATGCAGTGCAGCTCTGCGTCATGGCTCCATGCATACATGATATGGCCTACATCAAGTCTCTGAAAAGGCTGATCAGGGAGATAAAGAGATTCTGTCCAGGAAAAGAAGCGCCGCATATTCCCGTGCTTCCAGAGGAGTTTTATGCTGACATGCTGAAAAATTATGAAAATGCCGGAAATGATTACCTGGTTGGCCTGGATGTGGAAGAGGTGACGGGGAAAGGATTTGACAGATGTGCCGGTCCCTTTATTATTATTGGGAATGCCGGGTCGGGCAAGACAAATATGGCACGGGTGCTTGCGTCCCAGGCAATTTCCCGGGGAAGAACCTATATATTTGACGCAAAAGGAATGGAGCTTTATTACTGCAGGGGAAAGCAGAATGTCTTGTATATAGAGGACAGGGAGGAAGCAGCTGTATTTAGGAAGGAGATTACGAAGGAAATCGACAGGAGACGACTTCTGATAAAAAGACAGCTGGAAGAATGCCCGGACAAAAACCCCAGGACAATTATGGGTGAGATGCCGTTCTGTACGATTCTGATAGATGATGTGGATGATTTTACAGAGCTTATGAAGGAGAACCTGGAGCAGACGGCACGGCTCTTAAAGGAAGGGTGTGCGCTTGGAATCACATGTATTATAACGGTTCATGCCGCCAGGGCCAGGGGAATGGATGAGGTGAACAAGATGGTAAAACAGGCGGCTGACGGGCTTGTATTAAGTGCTCAGGGGCTGATGCCCATATTTCCGGTTCCGGGGATGCGAGAGCTTCCAGAGCATGGAGACGGGCTGCTATTTAGGAATGGCATCTACAGGAGAGTCAGGCTGCCGGAAGCAGTGTAAAAATTGTTATACTGCGCAAAGCTGCATAAGGAAGTATGCCGCTATGCGGCTGTGAGTATAGTGTTTTCAGAAGAAGGGAGGAGCATATGGCAGGTGAGATCCGGGTAAATCAGCAGCAGGCAGGTGAAAGTGCCGATCGGATTGAGAGTGCGGCAGGATATTTCAGAAATTCTCCATTAGTGCCGCAGGATACCAGAACGACCATACCGGCGAATGCAAACGGCAGGGAAGCATATGGAAGATCACAGAACTGTGTGGAGGAACTGGGCAGAGCCCTGGACCAGGAGGTTCGAAATATCAGGAGTCTGAACGCAGCTTTCACAGAGTTTGATGAGATGATGGGTGAACTGGCGAAGACAGGAAGCAGGTATATGACAATCAGAGCGGCAGAATAAGGGGGAGGATTCTTATGCAGAGAAGCGATTACCTGAATCCGGTGAGCATGAAAGAGCAGTGCAAGAGGGCAGTGCACCGGATGGAGCAGGACAATAAGGCGCTGGATGTAGTTAGTAAAAGCATCAATGAATTTTCCCTGGCAGATGAGTTGGAAAGTTTTTCCTTCCATGCATTAAAAAGGCAGCTTAAGGATTATATGATTATTATTGAAGGTTTAAAGGCAGCAAGCCTTTCGTATATGCAGGATTTTAAGAAACTGGAGGATTCGGTTGGAGAGGAAGTGCTGGACGGGGAAAACATCTTCCTCCAGATGGAGAATGCACTGAGTACAAAACAAAGCTATGAGACAAATGAAGCAATGCTCCGGGACAAGATGAAGTCATCCTGTGATCCTCTTACTTATCTGTATTACAGCCGCAAGGCGGAAAAGTACAGTGAACTGGCAGGTATGGGACAGACCCTCTATGATAAGTGGGTAAAAAAGGCAGAAAGCTTTGATGCGATTGCATCAGGAACGGCAGGACTGTTTGAAGGGGGAGAGGAAATAGTCTCTGCTGTGAAAACAGGTCTGACGCAGATTGCCGGGGCATTTCAGGATGGCTCCTACAGACACAAAAAGGACACATCCTGGCAAAACCAGATTCTCAATGCCAGTCTGCGCCTTGCCATGAGCTTTGAGGTGTATGGCGGAAGGCAGGAGGGGCCCGGGATCGCCTGGATGCTCGGACGCGGCGGGGACAGGGAGTATATCAGGGAGCTGATTCACAGCTATGAGGAATATGAAAATTACACAGATGAGGAGATTACAAGATTTTTGGAGAAGCTGAACAGCGAAGGCTGCGGATATGTGGCATTTGCCAATATCATTGTGGACGAATACAGGGGAAAGGAAGAAGAGTTTGAAAAGGTTTTTGGCTTTCCCCTTTTTTCAAAAACTGCGTCCGGGAAGGAATATGTGAATTATGACAGGCTCGTGCTTGACCTGTACTGCGCCAGTGATAATCATAATGAGGAGGGAAACGCGTGGGACAGATATGATATCTACGACACAGAGGAGGACTTTTCAGAGACAAGAGGCATCGGCACCACGAGAGAAAACCGGATCTACCGGTTTGAAAGATATATGAAGGCATATGGCATAAAGGGCGAAATCAAAAATATTGAGTGCAGTGTACAGGATGTGTATCAAAGGTGTAAGAAAGAGGCGGCAAAGGGAAACAGGGTGATTATCAGCACCCACCCAGTGACCTTAGAGGATGCCGGGGGAAGGATGGTCCAGATGGACGGCGGGCACGCAATGACAGTGACAGGCCTTACCGATGACGGAAAAATCACCGTGTCCTCATGGGGAAAAAAATATTACATAGATCCTGAAAATCCGGATTTTCGGGAAGTCTGTCCAGAAGGGGAGTGTGAAGCAGATGCATATATGCAGATTCAGTCAGTCAGGTTTGATTAGAGTAGTCTTTTGCATGTTTGTTTTAGGAACTCTGACAGTATCGCTCTGGTGCTGCCAGAAAGAATGCTATGCAGGAAAGGAGGAAGATATGAGCAGGTACAAGCTTGCCGGAGAGCTTTATATCCCGGGAAAAGAGGAAGTAGTAAATAATGGATTCATATATCGTTATCATCATGGGCTGATGAGAGAAAAGGGACTGACAGAGGGGGATGAGATTAGCAGCTATTATCTGTGTCTGCAGGCCGTATACAGAGCGAATCTGGATGCATATCTATTGGAGGCACTGGATATCAGGGCGCTGGATGGAGAGCTTGGAAGCAGTGAGCTGGGCTTCGTAAGCCATGGGCCGGGAGAGAAGAACCTGTATGAGAGGGAGTCATCCATGGGTCTTAAGTTTCTGTATCTGAGAAATAATCTGTACATCGAATATCTTGGGGAGAAGCAGCTTGAGATGCTAAAGACCTGTCTCAGGACAGGAGACACGGCAGTAACGGAAGAGCTGAAACAGATGGTAAAGGAAACCTACCCGGAGGTAATCAGAGTAAGGGGGCCTGCCGGAAGAGAGGAAAGAGGCGGCTTCCTGTATCCGGAGAAGGCAGGGAGAGAGCCAGTGATCCCAAACCAGGCACTGGTGCTTGGGATTACAGACTGTATGGAATACGATGAGGAGGGAAATATCCTGCCTGGAGATAATATGAGGGAAAGGCGGGAATACCTGAATAAATTAAAAGAGAAAAAAGAAAAAGAATATTCCAGAATCCTCGGGGCTGCGGTATATATCCAGATATCATGATGCAGGCATCAAAAGGTCATACTTGCATGAAAAAGCATGAGCTTTTGACACTTACATTAATCATAATAAAAAGGAGCATGTCATTATGGAAAAGGCAGAAGATCTAAGAAAGAGAAGAAAAAAGCTTTACGAAGAGGCGGAAGAACAGGAAAGGGAAATTGACGGCTGCTGCCGGAGACTGGAAAGTATGAGGGAAGGCTGTCTGGGAGCTGATTCTGAGATACCCGGAATGATCGAAAGGCAGCAGGAGCTTCTGAATTCTTTAAAGGAGGATATGCGGGGGTATCTTGATGAATGGGAAAAAGAGCATTTTAAAGGACTGCAAGTTTGGGAGGCTGCAGTCCTGAGGAAAAAGTTATGAAAAAGAAAATTATTTTGTTCTTTCGAACAATTATAGTATAGGCAGAAAATGTGATAAAACTGTGTTGAAAAAGAAAATTAATTGTTAACAAAATGTAACAATCGATATGCCGGCATTCACATTTTCTAAACCGTGGTAAACAGATCCAGCACCTGGCCTGTCATAACCTGCGGAGCATCGCAGAGCAGATATAGAATTGCATCTGCTACAGAGGAAGCGCTTCCCATCTTGACATCATCCTGTCCGACGTTGTGGTTGTATACACGCTGTCCGGGAGTGTCAACAATGCCCGGGGCTACAGCATTTGCACGGATTCCATATTCCTGCGTCTGAATGGCAGTGGTTTTTGTCAGAGTGATAATTCCTCCCTTGGCGACAGCATACGCCCCCATCTGTGATGCGATTCGTCCCATGCGGGAGGATACACTTACGATCTCTCCGCCGCCCTGCCTGATCATAACAGGCACGACCTTACTGATACATAAAAATGGGATTTTTAAATTTGTCTTGATAATCTGATCCCACTGGGCCTCGCTCCATTCCCAGATCTTGATCGCCTGTCTGCTTACCTTATCATAGATCTCCGAGGGATAGCCTCCGGCATTATTGATCAGAATATCAATGCGCCCGTATTTATTAAGGACAGCATCAACCATGGACTGAACCTGGGCGGCATCCGTGAGGTCACGGGAGTAAGCGGCAGCGCTTCCGCCCTGTTCCTCTATCATATGTACAGTTTCATCAAGGTCGGACTGAGTCCTTGCCACGCAGACGGCAGTTGCTCCTTCCGCCGCAATTTTGAGAGCGGCCTCCCTGCCGATCCCTTTTCCGGCTCCTGTGATGATTGCAATTTTTCCGTTTAATCTCATATCATGGTTCCTCCGTTATTTTCTGTGAAAAAGGATGAAGAGGTGGGGTATATATAGCTGTCTCCTATGTCGTGAAGCAGGACGACATTCAGGCTTCCATCCATATTCTTCTTATCCAGGGTAATGGCTTTTATCAGGTCTTTTAAGGGCAGTCCGCATGAGAAGGGAAGTCCGTAGGAGACAAGTATCCTGCGGATACGTTCTGCTGTTCCTGCGGGGGTCAGTCCTTTTTCTTCCGCCAGCCGTGTAATCTGATACATGCCGATGGCAACAGCCTCACCGTGGCTTTCGCGTTCATAATGGTAATATTGTTCGATGGTATGGGCCAGTGTATGTCCGAAATTCAGGAGCATGCGCTCCCCGGTATCAAACTGGTCTTCTTCCACGACAATCCGTTTGATATCCACGCAGCGCTGGATGACAGCCGGAAGCTTTGCTTTTAAGGCGTCAAAGGACTGATGCGCTTCCAGCTCTGCAAAAAGATCCGGATCCTTAATACAGCCGTATTTAATTACCTCTCCCATACCGTCGTTAATAAAGCGCTCAGGAAGTGTATCTAGTACGAGTGGATCAATCAATACCAGAGACGGCTGGTAGAAAGCACCGACCAGGTTTTTGCCCTGGGGAAGGTCTACGGCAACCTTCCCTCCTACAGAGGAGTCTACCTGTGCGAGAAGGGAGGTGGGAATCTGTACAAATTTTATGCCCCGCAGATAGCTTGCGGCGGCAAAGCCCGCAAGGTCTCCGATAACACCTCCGCCAAGAGCAAGCAGGAGATCACTCCGTGAAAGCCGTGCCTTGAGCATGGCGCTGTAAATCGCGGGAAGACTCTCGAAGCTTTTGGTGGATTCGCCATGGGGCAGTATGAGTGAGTGACATTCGTACTGCCCGGATAGTGCAGATTTTAGGTCCTCCCCGTAAAGAGGGTAGACATTATCATCCGATACAATCATGATCTTACTTCCGGTAAATGCCTCTGCAACATATCGGCAGGCATCGGACAGGAGCCCATTTTCAATATAGATTGGATAACTGTTTTTTCCTAAATTTACATATAATTTCATCATAATAACCTTCCAGTGTTATGGAATTGTATGTTTACAGTGTTTTTCCGATTACTTGTGCAATCTGGGATACCTGGCGGATCAGCTCATCGTATTTTTTCGGTTTCAGAGACTGGGCACCGTCACACAGGGCACATTCGGGATTGTTGTGTACTTCCACCATCAGGCCGTCTGCCCCGGCAGCAATTGCTGCTTTTGCCATGGGCTCCACAAGCCACCATTTTCCGCCGGCATGACTTGGATCAACAATAATTGGAAGATGTGTAAGTTTCCGCACAACCGGAATGCTTTGGAGATCCAGAGTGTTTCTTGTATAGCTTTCAAAGGTGCGGACACCGCGCTCGCAAAGTATGACATTCTCATTCCCGGAAGCCATAATATACTCGGCGGACATGAACCACTCTTCATAGGTGGCGTTCAGTCCTCTCTTTAAAAGAATGGGACGTTCAATCTGCCCGAGCTGTTTTAGCAGATCAAAGTTCTGCATGTTGCGGGCGCCAATCTGTATCAGATCGACCTTTTCATTAAATTTATCAAGGTATTTTGTGGACATGAGTTCCGTTACAATCGGGAGGCCGGTTGCAGCTCTCGCCTCGCACAGAATATCCAGGCCTTCAAGCCCCATGCCCTGAAAAGAGTAGGGACTTGTCCGCGGCTTGAATGCACCGCCTCTTAAAAGATTGGCTCCCGATTCCTTCGCGGCCTGGGCGATCATTAGGACTTGTTCCGTAGATTCCACGGAGCAGGGGCCTGCAATCAGAGCCAGATGTCCGCAGCCAACCTTTACGCCGGAGACATCAACCGTGGAATCCTCCGGGTGAAACGCACGGCTCGCCAGTTTATAGGGCTCCTGCACATGCATGACCTTGGTAACCGCGGGATCCACTTCAAAAAGCTTCATGTCAATGCGGGTTGTATCACCGATACATCCGATGATCGTCATCTCCGAGCCTTCAATAATATGAGTGTCAAGCCCACGCGCCTTGACCATGTCTTCTACGCGGACAATATCCTGTTTTGTGGTACGTGGTTTTAATACAATAATCATATGTCTTCAACTCCTTGCTGTATGTATTTGTAATGATAAACCGAACCTGTCTGAACTGTTACAAACACAGACCTGTTGAACAGTTACGTTTATAGTACCGTTTTTCCATGTATTTTGTCAATGGTTTGTTACTATTCACGGCCTGCAAGGCCGCTCATAGTAACGATTCGGGGCGGCATTCCAAGTTTTGCTACGCAAAAACCGTCCCTCACCCCTGCATCATATTTTTACGGAATGTGCAGTTTAGCGTATTCCTGAGCCGTGAATAGTAATAATGGTTTCAGCGGAATCTTGACGGGGGATTTCGGATTTGATAGAATGTATTAGAAAAACAGGAATTTACCAGGAAATAAAATGGTTTACCAGTGATAATACCGAGGGTGGGTATAAAAATGAAATAGGAGGAAACAGGATGCTTGAGCTGACATTTGGAGAGCAGGTTAAGGTTGTTCTAAGCCGTAAGGGAATGACGATCAAGGAGCTTGCAGAGCTTATTGAGGTGCAGACCGGGAAGAAGATGTCCAGGCAGAACCTTACCCAGAGGCTGTCAAGAGATAATTTTCAGGAGCAGGATATGCGTATGATTGCAGGAATTCTGGGATGTCCGCTATATCTTAGCATATTAGAAGAGGATGCTGAGGCTGCCGGCCATGCAGCACGAAGGACAGCAAAGGAGAAGCCGAAGCCCCGGGCGGCAGCCTCATTGTCATCAAAGGAAAGAGACATTACAGTAGGGGAGATTCTTGACATACATAAAAGGCTGGATGAGCTGGAGGAAGGCGTAAGGGATGCAAGAGGAGCAGAGACGGCAGGATATCCACAGGAATATGCGGATTCAGGAAAGCAGGATTCGTCCTGTACGGTGGAGGAGCTTCTGGCGGAAGTGGAGGCGCTGGAGGCAGAAGCCAGGGAAGGACACAGCGCACAGGAGCAGGAGGAAAAGCCCCGGGGCTTTATGTCCTATCTGCAGCGTAATAAAAGAGAAGAGCCGGAAGAAGAGGCCGGAGGATACGAGCCTGAAGCAGGCGGGGAATATGAGGTCTATTCCGGAGAGGATGCAGGGGATGACGGGGAGTTCTTTGAATCCGGGTATGAACCTGATGAAGAATTGTATATTGCAAATGAAGGTGTCTTTGATGATGATGAAGATACGGAGCTCGGTGATGTGAATCCCTATACCGGAAGGGAATATAAGACGAACAGCGTGCGGATGCATCCCGACAGAATCGGGTATGTGCAGGTGTATGACCGTGCGGATCACAGATGGACGGATATGACGGAGTGGGCATTTCTTGGCTACCAGGAGCGTAAGAAGGCGCTGCTTGGAAAAGATTATGTTTCTCCGATCTACCTGGACTAACAGGTCAGGCGGGGGAGACAGGACACATGAACTGGGAGCAGCTATTATCAGTCAGGAGAAGCCGTGGGGCATCAGAAAAAATAAATAGAAAAACAGATCTCAGGAGCGAATTCGAAAAGGACTACCACCGGATTATCGGCAGTGCATCTTTCCGGAGACTGCAGGATAAGACACAGGTATTTCCTCTGGATAAGAGTGACTTTATCCGGACAAGGCTTACCCATTCCCTGGAGGTATCATCCTTCGCGAAGTCCCTCGGGCAGAATATAGGAGAAAACATCCTGATCCGGAAAATGGATAAGGATTTTACACCTGCCATGAAGGAGGATATCTGTAATATTCTCCAGTGTGCAGGCCTGATACATGATATCGGGAATCCGCCCTTCGGGCATTTCGGCGAGACAGCGATCAGAGAGTGGTTTGAAAAAAATCTCCCTCTGATCACTTACCATGGAGAACCGGTGGAGCAGATGCTGACACCTCAGATGAGAGAGGATTTTTATCATTTTGAAGGAAACGCACAGGCACTGAGACTGGTGACAAAACTTCATTTTCTTGTGGACGAGCAGGGAATGAACCTCACGTATGCGCTTCTGAGTACAATTATTAAATACCCGTCAGCTTCGACGGAGATCCGTGAGGCCGCAGATGATGTTAAGAATAGAAAGATGGGCTATTACTATGCGGATGAGGATATTTTTAAGGAAATCGAACGGGAGACGGGTACATGCGGCAGCAGGCATCCCCTTGCTTACATACTGGAGGCAGCAGATGACATTGCCTATAAGACGGCAGATATTGAGGATGCATATGTAAAGGGATTCATCAGCTACTATAAACTGTTGGAGGTGCTTTTGGACGTACAGGAGAATATGCAGGAGGACTGTCCTTTTATGCCTGCGGACAGGCTGCGGGATCTCTATGTGCGGGGAAAGGATAAGCAAAAGGAAAACCCGGAGGAGTATGCGGTAAAAAACTGGATTGTCCGGGTGCAGGGATTTCTCATAAACAGTGCAACAGAGGGGTTTGCAGATCATTACAGAGAGATTATGGATGGTTTGTATCCGTATGACCTGTTCCATGGCACATGGGCGGAGAGGCTCATGGACGTCCTGGGAGAGCTGGCATACCGTGAGGTGTTTACATCAGAAACGATCTTTCGGATGGAGGTTGCCGAGGCGGCAATGATTAACTTTCTTATGGACCGTTTTGTCGGTGCAATTGTAAAGTATGATGATGCAGCAGGGAAGCTGGATTCCATTGATGAACGGATGGTATCATTTATCTCCAGTAATTATAAAAAAGCATACCATTATCATGCGGATGGAAGGCCGGATGTGGAGAGGCTGTATCTGCGCCTTCTTCTGGTGACTGACTATGTCTGCGGCATGACAGACAGCTATGCGAAAAGATTGTATCAGGAATTAAAGGCGATTGTGTAATTTTTTTTACTTGTACGGAATAGATTGTGATAAATGATACGATACCGGGAGTGCAGCATTGAAACGATTTATTCGCTATCTGTATGAATATGAACAGGGAAAAAGGATACGCAATGTAGGATTTGTAAATGTAGAGCAGGGTGCACAGGAGAGTACTCTGCATATTCATGGAAAGGGACTCCGTCTTTCAGGAGGCGATGCACTTAAGGTGTATCTGTTCTGGAAGGAGCACGGTGGATTTGCCGGGGCTCACCAGGGAGACATTGCCTTTATGGGTCCGTCTGTGAATTACAGGCTCCGGTATACAAATGAGGATACCGGGGGAGAGGAAAACTATGATTCCGTAGGCGGAATGCTTTTAAAGGATAAAAATGGCCGTACCTTTGCGGCTGTGTGGGAGGATCAGCCCGTTGACATAGAAAGGATACGGCTTGATACAGCGCATAACCTGCCGGGACAGGAAGAAAAAAACACAGGAGAGGAAGAACAGGACGAGAAAGAAACAGACTCAGGAGAAGGGTACGCAGAGAAGAATCCGGGCAGAGAAGCCGGGCAGACGGAGGAAGAACGTCGGAGAAGAGAACCAGACAAAGAAGCCGGGCAGATGGAGAGAGAGCAACAAAGGAGAGAGCCGGGCATAGAGCCCGGGTGGATGGAGGTAGAGCAACAAAGGCGGGAGCCAGGAATAGAGCCCGGGTGGATGGAGAGAGAGCAACAAAGGAGAGAGACGGACAGAGAAGCCGGGCAGATGAAGGAAGAGCGGCGAAGAAGGGAACCAGTCAGAGAAGCCGGGCAGATGAAGGAAGAGCGGCGAAGAAGGGAACCAGTCAGAGAAGCCGGGCGGATGGAGGAAGAGCGGCGAAGAAGGGAGCCAGTCAGAGAAGCCAGGCAGATGGAGGAAGAGTGGCGGAGAAGGGAACCAGTCAGAGAAGCCAGGCAGATGGAGGAAGAGTGGCGAAGAAGGGAACCGGTGAAAGAGGAAATCCGGTCAGAGAGAGAAGCGGGTGCAGAGGAAGAAGTGTGGGAGAAGGATCCGGTCAGAGAGGCGGGTCTGGACAGGAAAGAACAGAGAATGAAGGAACCGGATAGAGAGAAAAAGCAGGCTGAGAAAGAAACGACCGGAGGCAAGGAACAGATGGAGACTGAGACTCCTGCCGGAGAGGCCGGACGGACCCAGAGAGAGCCGGATGGAAAAAGAACGGAAGATGAAGCTATGTCAAAAGGAGCGGATATAACACAATCTCAGATGTCTATGCAGAGAGAGGCCTGCGGGGAGACATCCCCATTGCAGATGACGAAGATCCAGAGGGGAGATATTGCCAGACTTCCGCGCTGTGAATGGCGTCTTGCTAATAATAATTTTCTCCTGCACGGATATCATAATTATGGATATCTTGTTCTTCTTGATGACGGGAAGATTCTAAGGCTTGGAGTGCCTGGCATATACCACCCAAAGGAGGCAAGGGCTGCGTACGGTTTTGGCTTCCCGGAATTTATCGGCGCAGATGAGATGAAGATGGATTCGGAAGAGGAAGACATGACAGAAGAAGCATTCGGATACTGGTGCCGGCAGGTGAGAAGAATGGTACGATAAACGTAACTACTCAGCAGGTCTGTGCATTTACTGCACAGACCGTAAGAAAGTGATTCAGGAGTGCAAAAATCCCATTGCCGAAGGCAATTTCAAATGGATTTTTGCATGTAACTGTGAAGGTACTGAGCAGTTACCGATAAAAATATACTGCGCACCAGATAAATCTGCCGCACAGCATAACATGATGCGCACAGCCGCATGAGGAAGTGAACAGGGAGGAGCCATGCAGAGTACGGATGAAAAATATATGAAGGAGGCCATCAGGCAGGCAAAAAAGGCATATATGATCGGTGAAGTGCCCATTGGCTGTGTGATCGTATATCAGGATAAGATTATCGGGCGGGGATACAACCGCAGGACGATTGATAAGAATACGTTGGCTCACGCGGAGCTGATTGCCATCAGAAAGGCGAGTAAAAAAATGGGGGACTGGCGTCTCGAGGAATGTACTATGTATGTAACACTGGAGCCCTGTCAGATGTGCGCGGGAGCAATCGTACAGTCGCGGATGACAAGAGTCGTGGTAGGATGCATGAACCCAAAGGCAGGGTGCGCAGGCTCGATACTGAATCTGCTGCAGATGGAGGAATTCAACCATCAGGCAGAGCTGGTGACAGGGGTGCTTGAAGAAGAGTGCAGCCAGATGATGAAGGAGTTCTTTAAGGAATTACGCGAAAAACGAAAATGTGAGAAAAAATAAAGGGGTGCAGACAGCCGGTACCGGTGTCTTTAAGCAGGGGAATTAGGTCTATTGGAGTTGAAGTTTCAGTAGACCTTTTTTCCGTTAGTATGAAATTGTGAATAAAGTTAAAAAACATAACATGAGACATATGAAATGTTGTGAAAATACAACATATCCGGTTGACTTTGCTCATTTTTATGATAGAATAATAGTACGCAGAAATGGAGGGATGATCATGAATGAAATGTTAGGAAGCCGCATTAAGGCATTAAGAAGTGCAAAAAATTTCACTCAAGAGCAGATTGCTGATAAAATTGGCATTAGCAGACAGAAATATGCAAGAATTGAGAATGGAGTTAATAGCATTACATTGGATATTCTTTCTAAAGTTGCGGAAGTTTTGGACGTTACAGTAGGGGATATAACAAGAGTGTTGGATGAAGCTCCTGCAGTTGCATATAGAATTGGAGAGGAAAGCGGATCTTCTAAAAAGATATTTGATATGCTCGATTTGTTCTATGCAAATAAGCATATGTGCGAGAAGCTTCGGCACAGGGATATGTTTTAAGAAGGGGGTTCGTGAATGTTAGACAGTAGAAAGCGGGAAATACGTATAAAGGCGGATTCTTTCAGAGTAAAATGTAAAATCAGCAGATATGGAATTATTGATCTGTTTAAAGAATGCGAAAGGCTGGGATATAAGTTATTGAGATATCCTTTGGGAGAGAACGCAGATCTTGGATTTACTGTTAAAAGGGATAATGATATCGTAATTTTTACAAATAGCTGCAGTAGATTATCCAGAGAAATATTTACACTTGCCCACGAAATAGGTCATGCTATTTTACATTTGGCGGACACAGATTCTTTTATTGATGATCATGTTACTATTAATGGAAGAAGTACAGACATAAAAGAGCAGGAAGCAAATTATTTTGCGGCTTGTTTATTGATGCCTTCGGATGATGTTGGCAGATTTCTTGATCTGGAAATTCAGAATTTCCCGGAAAAAGGATTATCAGCAATGGATATTGCACGAATCATGTCAGAATTCAGCGTTAGTTTTGATATGGCGCTAAATCGGTTGGAAAGTTTGGACGTTATAGATTCAAATCAGAAACTGCGTCTTGATAATGAGAAAACGGAGAAGAGGGTTGGAAATCTGCTTCGAAGCGTTGGTGGAAACGCAAGATTGAATGTACCTGGTAATGGGATTGATATACCGTATGAATACATTGACTATGTTATATACAATTATAACCATAACGCGATACCGAAGGAAACCTTGGAAAGAGTTTTAGCTTGTTATCAACTTAGCATAGAAGATATTAGCGATAAGCTTATTGAACGTTCTGATGATGACGATGATGAGTTGGGTGATTTGATAGGAGGTTTGGACGATTGAGAGCCTCTTTAGATACAAATGTAATAATCCATTTTTATAAGGCTGGTCTACAGGATATCTTGTTTGCATTCTTTGATGAAGGTGTATTTATTTATGAGCAGATTCGTAATGTTGAATTGGAAAATCATGGTCAGGATGTGCTCAATCAAGTTGATGCAGACATCGCTGATGGGAAGATGGAATTATATACGAATCAAAGGCTAAGGAACTTGCAGGTATATAAGATTTTTGAGCATAATGTAAGTGAGAATAGAAATTTGTATGGAACAGGTGATCTGGGCGAAGTATATGCGATATCATTAGCTCAGACACTGGGCGCATATTCATTAGTGACAAATGATACGAAGCAAGGCGGACCATATATGTCATTGTTGCAGTTTGAAGATGATATTATGCCATTTACCTTTGCGGATGTTTTAATCCTTAGATACTTGATTGGCACCGTAGACGAAAATCAAACTTTGAAAGATTTTAATTCAATTAATACATCGTCGAATCTTAATTGGTCTTTTAAGAGCCAGGTGATAAAGTTTGTTAAAAGATTCTTTAAGGATCCATACAGAGATGAAGATATAGTGTGGATAAAGAAACTTGCTGCTGAAAATAATATAAATATTAAATTGAAGCTTGCGACATTGAGCAGGTTGTTATGATGCGTTAAGGAGCGCGTAGAAATATAGTACAGAAAATAGGATGGGATGGCTTGACCACTGCTTGACTTGTACAAGTAGTGGTCAAATTGCAGTATTGATGGAAATGAGGGAAGGAACACCTACCTTATTTTATCATCATTCCCATAATATAAAGGTCATAGTATCTGCCGTTGAGAAATGTCTGGTTTTTGCAGCATCCTTCCACGATAAAGCCGAACTTCAGATATAAAGAAACCGCCATTGTATTATCTGTTCTTGTGTCCAGACGGATTCTTGTTGTTACGCCATTTCCTTTACACCAGTCAATCAGCATCTGAATTAAAGTGCTCCCGATTCCCTGCCCCTGATATTTTTTTGCCACGACAATCCCCAACTCGCCCTCATGGCGGGATTTAATCTTATGGCTGGAATTAATGGTCGCAATGCCTGCAATCTCTTCCCCGTCAAGTGCAAGAAGCATCGTGTTATTCACATTGCCTTCGAGTCCCTTAATGTCCTCCGCCTGCTCTTTTACGCCCAGAGGATACTCATCCTTCTCAAAGCTTAGAAAACTGGTCTCCCTTCCTACATAATTGTAAAACTCTACGATTCTCTCTGCGTCCTTCACTACCGGATTACGGTATGTAATTTTGCCCATTACAGTGCCCTCCTTATATATATTAGTGTATTTGTTTACGGTTATACTCATGGCCGATGAAATCTGCCGTGCAGTATAATTAATTTTATTTTTCATGAAACCGTCTGTTTGGATTATGTTTGTGAAGTTATTTTTGTTATCTGCAACTGTTGCGTAAACCATCCGTCTTTACAATTACATTCATGAACTATGTCGGTATATTTTTGCAGTAATATTCGGGCCTCATATAATCCTAAGCCACGACCGGCTCCTTTCGTAGAATAACCTTTTTCAAAGATTTTAGAAATATCTGGCTTTTTATCATAGCTGTTCATAATCTGGAACATAATATGTTCACTTGATTGTGCTAAAATAATTCGGATTAGCCCCTGCTGCTTTTCGGCTGCTTCGATTGCATTATCAATAAAAATACCCAAAATGCTTATTAAATCTTTTAATCCATCGTATTGTACATCAAAATGTTCTGCTATTTCTACCTTTACATGAATGCCTTTGTTTATAGCAAACAGTAGCTTTTCAAACATCAGCCCCTTTAACTCCATTGATTGAATATTTTTTAAATATTCCCAGGCCTGTATCTCGTCAAGTTTGGTATATGCAGGCCTTTGGAGCTGCATATAAAAGAAATCTTTTAATTCCTTTAGCTGGTTTTCATGTATAAAGCCTGCCATTGTAGATAAAGTATTTTTATAATCATGTCTAAACGTTTTTGTCTCTTCTACCATATTTTCCAGGCAAACGATATAGTTTTCCATTAAGTGCTGTTTGTCTTTTTCCGCGCTCTTAATCTCTTCTGACTTTACGTATTTAGCACAGGCAACAATCAGCTGATTGCTAATAAGCATGCATATAAAAAAGAGAATACAATTAAAGCGCAGAGCTGAAGCGCTATATCCAACTTTCTGCCCCCAGAATATGTTAAACAAAAAAATAATGATGTACATTAATAAATTGATGAACAATCCATTTCGTATCGTATAGGGGATTCCTTCGATATAATACAGCAGATTAAGTCTCTGATACAAGAATCTTCTGATTCCCAATATGGTTACTAATAATATAAAACAATATATGATGGAAGTAGCCAGATAGTAGTCTTTTTCCATTCTGTCCACTGATATTCCCAACATGGCTGAGCCGATCAACAAAAAAACATTATTGAAAATAAGATTAAACATGTAGCCTGTACAAGCCAGACACAGATTTTCGATCCGATTTTCTTTCACCATTAGTAACAGGATAATTAGTAAGCCCAGAAACATAGCAACACCTATGATCTGGCCATAAGACAATCCCCAAAGTCCCATAAGAGTTACATACATTGTTAAAATGATATATTGCCAGATCTTTATTTCGCTTGTTAACAATCCACAAGAAGATGTAACTACACATATAGCCCCTATTATACTGTACAATATCTTCACTTTTTCACCGTCCGTATTGCCAGAGTGTGTTTGAAAATTGCTTTCTGCAAGATGCCGTCACAGTCTGCAGAAAGCAATTTTCAAACATGCTCTAGAGATTATTTAACACTTTCTCTACATTTTTTAATTCACGGTAAGATATTTCAACTTGAAACTCACCGTCCAGATACAAATATCTGTTTTGCTTATCCAATGAGTTTGCCTTATCCATATTTACTATGCAGGATTTATTCACATATATATACCGGTCTGTTAATAATTCAAATATGCTTTTTAAAGACTGTCTGCAGGCAATTACACGGTTATATGAATAGATTTCCACCAGGTGTATTCTTTTGACTGCCTGTATATAAATGATATCGTCTAAAAAAAGTTTTGTCAGGATACTCCCATTAGAAATCGTAATAGATTTTTTGTGCTTTTGTAGATCAATGTTATGTAATTTTTCAAAAATATTATCTAATCGTTTCGATAGCTCTGAATTTTCGGCATTATTGCAAAAGTATTGGGGCTTTTTGATGATATAGTCCAACGCATCCAGCTCATACTCAAATACTTTATAAGCCAGTTTATCATTTGAAGTCAGGAAGACAATGCTATGTTCATTATTCTGCTTTTTTAGCCGTTTTGCCAGTTCAAACCCATCAATGCTGTAACCTTTTAGCTGCACATCAATAAAAAAGAGAGCAGGGTTCGAATGATTACTGATTTCGGATAAAATGTCTTCTGGATCTCTCCTTGCAGCGACAATTCTGGCATCTTTCTTTCTACATACGATATATTCTTTTAGAATTTTTTCAATGTATTTTAGCTGAATCTCTATGTCTTCACATATATAAATATCAAGCATTTTACTCACCTGTAAGCGCATTCCTAAGCCGTGAATAGTATCTGATAATTATATCTATTATACTGTCCTTTCATGGCATAAGCAAGAATTTCTTTCGATCAAACTGCAATTATATTTTTATTAAAAAAGGGTAATTGCAGTTTGTCAAAATCTTTCGGTTTTTGTTTACGTTTATGCCATGAAAAACTACGTTGGAGATAAATGGATTATTCAAAATCCAAAAAGGTGATAAGATAAAAACACAATTTTAATAATCCGTGTACCAAAGCAGAGGAGAGATAATTGAAATTAATATACGTGAAAAACTATACATATGAGTTGGTAAACACAATAATGCGGAAAATGAATAAATATAGAGATTATTCAGAAGAAGAATATATAGTGATTTCATATGGACTGGAATTGCTGTTAAATTCTTGTTTAAAAGCAGTTATTTATTTGATAATTGGAGGAATTTCAGGGGTTTTTGCCGAGACGGTATTTGTAATATTTTTTCTTGCAGTGCTTAGAAGTTTTTCAGGGGGATATCACTCAAAAACAGATATAGGATGTCTTATTCTGACGGGCATTTTGATATTTGCCCCTATTCTAATTGCAAAATATTTGCCAATAGATAAATCTTTATATGAGGCTTGTTTTTTTGGAGCACTAATTATACATTTGCTGTTTGCACCACAAGATGAAAAATATGAGAAGAAAAAGAAAGGAGAGTTATATAGGGCAGGAAGTAAGGTAATAGTTTTGCTTGCTATATGTGCAGCCAATGTTTGGCTTGCGACAGATAGGATGAGATTTACAGCTGTATTAGTATCCTTAGAACAAGGAATATTTTTGTTAGAACACAAGATAAGCAGGAGGAGACAATATGTTAAAAGAAACGGTAATTAAACAAGTAGAAAAGATGGCGGTATTTTTGGCGGAAAATAGCGAAAAAGCAAGTATTCCTATTTTTTCATATGAGGTAAAAAAGCCCGATAAGCTGGATGAATGTCTTTGTACATTAAAGAATGAATCGAAATAGAATCATAGGAGAGTACATTGCACGCTGCCTGCAGCGTGCAAACTTATATCGGACGAAGTGAAACCGGGTTCAGATACCCCGTAGCCTGCGGTGGGAAATTGCCTTCATTTATAGAGCTGCTATTCACCGCCAAAGGATGATCACAGGTTACGTATTCCGTAAATTCAGGTATGCAGGAGGCTTTTGGTGTAGCAGAACTTTAATGGAAGTAGCTTTAAAATAAATATTAAGGCAAGGTTAGAAGATGGAAAAGAAATCAAAATGGCTTGAAGGAATTTCTGTAACAATAGCAGTATTAATATTGTCTTTACTCGCAGGAAATGATAAAGGGAAGGACGTTAAAGAAGCAGAAAATAATAAAATTATGGGGAAAAGAATTGAACGCGAGATACCATCTTGGTCTGAAAACGTCACAATTCGTGGTAAAGTTTTAGAAGTGCATGACGCACATGGATATGTTTTATTAATTGAATCTGAAGCAGACCAAAGTTTATGCCAGGTTGATGTTCCAGAATCTGACGAAACAAAAAAGTTTAAAAAGGGGGATATAGTAAATGTAACTTATAGTGGAACAGGGCTTGAGTCTATTCCAGAGCAATTAATTGGAGTCACTTCAGTTGAGATTGAACGACCGCCTTAAAAGATTATTCCAAGTATTTAAGTGTTTTATTGACTTTATGACTAAAATATATATTTTCAAAATGGGTAGTTCGACATTAATGCTGCTTGATGTTGTTGATTCATTTGCAAATGCGGAACTAGAAAGTAATCCACATTATATAGAGATAGTTAATGGCAACTGACATAGCGAGTCTCGCTACCTATATCGCATACGGCTATAAGCATATCATCACTGATGAACGAGAGTTTGTCATTCTTTGTAAATCTTCCCTTAGTCTTAAATTCTCGTTAGGACTTTGTTCTCGGATCTTTTGAGAGTTCCTCCGTTTTCAGGAGAAGTTCCTTATTACACTGCATCCATGTGGATGAAAGTTTTTTCTTGGCTTCGGATTTCTGCGCTTTTGCAGCAGCTTTCTGCTGTCTGCGGATTTCAGCCCTGGATATATTTTTGAATTTGAAGTTTCTAGTTGCATTTTTGAATTGTTAGCTGTAGTATTCATTTTAAATATCTCTTGTTCTTTAGATTATGACCAAAGGTTAGGTCAGCAACAGTCTAAATTTACAGGAGGTATTTCATTTAGTCGAGTTTCACTATGTTTATATTATACAGAAAGCTGTTTTATGATGGATTTAAGCACATGTTCGGATTCTGTATTTTAAATATGGATTAAAGAACAATAGAGCCTCCTTTTTGGATTAATAGAGGGTTTATAAATAATAGGGACTTGTTTTAAAATATAATAAATTCTGGTGTTAGTCAATATCTGTGTTGGCCTTGATGGCTGTCCTGATTTTAGGACAGCATAAAGTGTATTATATGATTATCTAATGAAATTTGTAATGATAATCATATGAAAAATAATATTGATGTTTTGATTGAATGTATAAAACATTTGGATGAGCCGGACATTAAATGGATCATTAACCTTGCGCTCAGTATTGTTTCTGATAACTAGCATCCGTCTGACAGGTCAAACTGTTCATACTGTCAGAATTCATCTGTTATCAAATACGCTATGCTAATGCGGAATAACAGTTTCTCGTTTACAGGCAGTCTGTGTTCGATGGGAAAAGATGCTTAAGCGGCAACTACAGGGGCCTCCCAGCCAAGTGCTTTTAACTTCTTAAGGTATGCAGCTATTTTACGTTCCTTATTGAACTGATTGTAATAATCAGCTCCAAGATCCTTGAAAACAACTCCATCCTTAAGGATGTGGTATATCGCAATGAGCATGGAATGGGCAACGGCCACATAGGCACGCTTTGTCCCTCGGTGGGCACTTATTCGCATAAACTGGGCATGGAAGTAAGACTTCTTGTTTTTTACAGCTGCATGCGCACAGGTGATCAATGTTGTCCGTAGTAGAGAGTTCCCTTTTCTGGTCTTTCCAGATTTTCTCTTTTTGGCGCTTTCATTGTCTCCAGGACACAACCCTGCCCAGGATGAAATGTGTTTATCCGTTGGAAAACGCTTCATATCCGTACCAATGACAGAAATGATGGCCTGGGCGCTGGTATTGCCTATGCCAGTCACGTCCTGGATCGCCTGGGAAGCCTGCTTTTCCTCCGGTTTCATGAAGTTGTCAATCTCATCATCCAGATTTCTGATGTGAATATTCAGTTCGTCCAAATGGATGAGAAGCTCCTTCATCATCCGGCGCTGGAGAGATGACATGACACCATTGAGGTCATCAATGATCTGCTCCTTGGTGGCTTTGAGATTATGGGCAATCACCTTCCGCTTATACATCTCATCATATTTTGCCTCATCGATGGATTCTCCAGTCAGGAGATATTCCAGGATGCTGCGGGCACTTTTGCCATTGATGTCGGATACGGTCCCGGACAACTTGATGTTGGCTCCTTCCAGCATCTTTTGGAGTCGATTCAACTCTCTGGTACGTTCCCCTACAAGGCTTTTGCGGTAACGGACTAATTCCCTCAGTTCCCGCTGGTCTTTGCCGGGAATGTAACTGGGCTGAAGCAGGCCATGCTGTAAAAGGTCAGCGATCCATTCCGCATCTTTTACGTCTGTTTTTCGACCTGGAACAGCTTTCATATGGCGGGCATTAACCACCATGGCATTCAGGTCAGAAGATTCAAGAATGTTATACAGAGGCTTCCAATAAGAGGCTGTACTCTCCATAGCGACCATTTCACAGCCGCCTTCTTTGAGCCAGTCAGTCAATGAAAGAAGTTCCCTGGTTGTTGCACCAAACTCGCGCACCTCCTGCTTTCTGCCGTATCGGAAGCAGGCAACGATAAGTTTTTTGTGAACATCAATACCACAACATTTGTCGTAAATTTTATCCATAAAGGCACCTCCTGGAAGAATTTACGGCACGGTACTCTGTCTTTTATCATTTTACTATACGTCCTTTTGCCATGAACAAGAGGCTGGACAGGTGGTGGTGCAAATGAGAGTACCTGAAATCAGTTTAGGAAACGGGCTTCCTGCCCAAAATAAACACGATCTTTGCCGTTGCTATAAGTATAAACAATGGCACAAATAAATTCAACAGCCTACCGTCTGCACAGTTTCATTTATGGTGGTGCCAAGTGTGTGGGCATGGAGGTTTAGGAACTGAAGGGTATTGTCAAGGGTAAGCACAACTGTTTTTTACTCCGGTGGATTGACCATGGATTCATAGTCATCCTGATGGAAGTCTTCGTTATCTGGCAGGGTGTAGTAAATGTTGGTAAGCATCATCCTCGCTATGGCAATGATTGCTTTTTCTTACCCAGGAATACAAATGCTTGGCTCTGGCGAAAAAGTTCTGTTTCGATCTCGTTTATGAATTTGTTGATGGAATTCATAGGGGCTATTGTGTGTAGCGTTTTGAACGGATGTGGTATCCATGGATGGTGTCCATGATTTCATTTTTAGAAGCTTTTACCGGGCGGTCGATCAAAGACTGGTACTTTTCTTCATCCAAAGGTTCAACGGAGAGTAGGCAATCCATGATGCGTTTGGTGGAAGCCTTAAGTCAAGGACGGTCTCCATGCAGGCAACGGGTAAGTATACTAAATATGCGAAGCTTTGTCATGAGTATAAGCAATATGAAAGGGAGTGAATATTATTTATGAAAGAAAAATTATCCAAAAGACTAGAGGAAATAGGAATAAGTAGGAAAGGAATTATTGACTTAATTGCTCCAGAAGCAGATATGAGTGTAGTGATTTATGCTTCTTGCATGGATGGATTAGGAACAAAAGCTTCGGATTTTGATATTTATGTTATTGGAGACGATATTTATAAAAAGAAAGGTATATTGGTAAATAATGGACAAGGTGGGGAAATGCTGGATTTAGATCCACTATATTATGGAATGGAAGATGTTGCATATTTATATTTGGACATTCAATATTGGGAAATAAATACATTGGATGAACTTGCAAATAGAGTGAAGGCGAATAAAAATATTGGTTTTGAAGAATTAAAGATGCTGTATAGATTATTGGAAGGGGAGTATTTGCATCAAGGAAAGTTTGTTCTTGAAGAAAAATTGAGTTTTTATGATTTGCAAAAAAATGTTCAACGAAAATTCGCATTTGCAAGTGATGGATTATTACATGATTGTATTAGTTTGTATAAAGAGAAAGAATATTTTGGTGCAATACAATGTGGGAGAAAAGCTTTAGACTATGCTGCGGCAGGTGTAAATGCTTCTATGGGAAAAATAAATTTAAAGATTGAAAAATGGAATTCAAAAATTTTTTTGCTACAAGACGTTCCTGCTTCAGAAAAGAATGAATTTGTTTACTTAATGTATGGTAAGGCAGAGTTTACAGAGACGTATATTGAAAGATTGATTGTGTTTGTTCAAAATATTTTAAATAAAAAATTAGATTTTTTAGGGAAAAAGCATTGGTTATATAAGGAGAATTATGTGCTGCTTGATGAATCAAAAGATGTGTTGCATAGAATTCATTAACTCAAACTTCCCACACCGTTTTGATGTGTTGAACCTTGAAAAATCAATACTT
>CAPEBR010000008.1 GCA_948602995.1 uncultured Dorea sp. | reverse complement strand
CTTTTTTGCTCCCAAAATACTGGAAAACAGACGCTTTAGAAATACCTGCCGCTACCGCAATATCATTGGTCGAAGCCTTTTCATATCCAAACTTTCCAAAACATTGGAGTGCTGCGTTAATAATTGTCGCTTGCTTATCTTCATTTAATGCGAAAAATTTGTCCAATACTATTCCTCCTTCCAAAAATAACCGAATCAGTTATTATATATCATACCATTAATAACCGATTCGGTCAATAAAAAACAGAATTATTCTATTTTAAGATAACAATGATAATAAAAAGCGACAATCAACATCCCCTATTTCTTTTTAAAATTATTTTACAGGCATATAAACATCAAGGTATTCCAATATCTTCCGCATATATTCTACATATACTTTAGTGTCATTTTGCAAGCCGTGTCCTGAATGTTCACACAAGTAGTAATCATGGGGGATATTGTTGTCTTCAAGAGCCTTTAGGAGCCGCTGCGAGCCTTCATATGGCTGAATTTTATCGTACTTCCCATATACCATAAGGGTAGGGACGGTTTTTTGGTTTACCCAAAGCAAGGCGGAAATATCTTTCATTTCTTCATCGTAGGAAGGAGTGCCAAACTCTGCTTCAATCTCTTTGCCTGCCATCGTGCCAAATAATTCTCTTGCAGCATCGGCACTTTTGTCAAGACCATAGCTTTTCCAGTCTTCGGGATAGAAAGAGGACGGTCCGACTGCCTCAAAGACCATTTTTACGGGAACAGGTGAACTTTCCGCATCCCGATAGGCATAGAGCAAAGCAAGACAGCCACCTGCCGAACCGCCAGAGATTGCCATTTCGTCAATATGGTAACCGAGCTTTTCCGCTTCTTCCACCACATACGGCATACTCTCTTTGATTTCCATTGACTGGGAATACACGCTTGCATCAGGGTGTGTTTCGCTAAACAAGGTGTAGTTGATGCCAGCTGTTACATACCCCTTGGAACAGAGCCATTGGAGCATCTGCAAGTCACCGGATTTATCTCCGCCTGTGAAGCCGCCTGCATGGAGATAGACAATCAAACCATAACGATCCCTGGAAGCGTCAGCAGGAACGTAAAGGTCAAATTTGCTGGCTTCGCCATTGCCATAGGAAAGGTCAGTATAAACTGTGCCAACAGAATCATTCCAGTCAACCGAAAATTCGCTGCCATAAGGATTGTAGGTCATCTTAAATATTGCAGAGCCTGCAAAAGTAACAATAAATGCAAGAACATAGATAAATCCCCACATGGCTTTGCCTTTCTTTTCCCTGCTCATAAAAAATTACCTCCGGACATAGTACCACCTAGCATAAGGTTCATAACTGCCCTTACAGCAAGCCGCCCTAAGACTGCTGCTATGACAATGATAATGGCTAAAATAAGAATACGTTTTTGTGTAAGTGTCATATTGTTTTCCTTTCCTCATACTTGATTTTTTTCATACAGTGTGCTATTATTCTGTAGAAACATTTGTATTGTCGATATAATTGTATCAGCGATTTGTGAAATGTCAATAGGAGGAGAAAAAATGGGACAAAACAGGAAAATTGTATCACCGATGAGCAATGAAGGAAGAAATATTTATGTGATAGAGCATATAACAGAATCCCTCCTTACACTATTGGAAAATAAGACGATTGAGGACATTTCCATCAGCGAACTATGTGACAACGCAGGCATTGGGCGGGCTTCCTTTTACCGTAATTTCAACAGTAAGGAAGATATTTTGAGGGCGCATATCAATAAATTATTTAACGGTTGGAGAAGTGATTGGGAGAAAAATAACAGTATTCCCCTCAGTCTTGGCATTGGCATGGTATTCGGGCATTTTGAACAGCATAGGGAATTTTATAATCTCTTGAATGAACGCCATCTTGTTTATTTGTTAAAAGATGTCATTCTGGACATTATGGAGCTAAGACCAGATTTGCCGAAAGACGAAGCTTATGCAAAAGCATTTGTAGCATACAGTCTTTATGGCTGGATAGAAGTATGGTTCCAGAGAGGAATGCAGGAATCCGCAGAAGAAATGAAGCAGTTATTTCAAAATCAAGGGCTATAATCAGCGGATAAAACCTTTTCTTGATATAGAATCAGCAAATCAAAGGATTCTTTCTAGATTTTTGCATATATAGAGAGGGCATCGCTCAATCATCTAATTTAATGATTTTGCGACGCCCTCTTTATATAATCTCTATTCAATTAATAACGGACATATATCATACCACTCTGTACAGGTCCTACTACAACTCCGACCCCCTCGGTTGCTGCATGAATCATCTGACCGCCTCCGATATAAATTCCGCAATGTCCTGCATTCACACACACATCTCCCGGCTGCGGATTGCTTGTCTGCGGCCATGCAAGGAAGGTGTACGTCGTCCCGAGACGTGAATAGCTTCCTGTCAGACAGTAGCTTACGAATCCAGAACAGTCAAAGGCTCCCGGACTGCAGGCTCCCCATACATATGAAGCTTTTCCGACCCATCCGTAAGCACGGTCAACTACCGCATTACCTGTTGCCGCATTATAACTCGGCTCCGGAGTGGATGTATCTCCGCCTGATGACGGATCGTCCTGAGTGCCCGGATCTGTGTTATCAGGCTGCTGCTGATCAGGCTGCTGATTCTGATCCTGATTTGGCTGCTGATTCTGCTGTTCCTGCTGCTGTTGCTGCTCGCGTGCCTGACGCTCACGCTCTTCTCTCTCCTGACGTTCTCTTTCCTTCTGGGCCTCCAGTGCGGCTCTCGCTGCCTCCTGGATCATCACGTCCAGATTCTCTATCTCTGAGCTCTTGGACTCAATTGTTGTACTCAGCTCCTCTGACTGCGCCTCATACTCAGTCTGCAGATTCTCCAGCTTCTTTTTGTCCTTCTCAAGGGTTGTCTTAAGATCCTCTACCTCCTGCACCGTCTCCTCATATTCATGAAGTTTGTTACGGTCATATGTATGTACCTTCTGTACGTATTCCATCTGATTCAGAATCTCTGCAATGCTTCCGGATGACGCCACTCTCTCAAGCGCTGAAGAATCTCCCTCCTCGTACATATACTGTATACGGAGTTTCATGTCTTCATACTGCTTCTTCTGCTTCTCCTCGGCAACCACAAGATCCTTCTTCGCTTTTGTCAGATCCTGTCCCTTCTTAATCAGCTTGTTCTCCAGTTCATTCACTTTATCCATTAATTTATTCAACTGTGTCTGGAGATCATTCACCTCATTCTCCGTTGCCGCCTTCTGATTTTTCAGTTCATCTACCGACGGGGTTGCAAAAACAGTTGTTATCGTCAAGGAACTCATCACAGCTGAAGCAATGAGTGCCTTTACCAGTCTTTTCTTCATATCTTCACCTATCCTTAGCCAATTATTCTGTAGCTGTTCTGTATCTCAACAGTTACATTATTTTTCAGGTATCCAAAGGTGTTATCTCATCTGTGTCTCCCTCTGAATACAGTCTACTCCCCTTGCGGCAACAGCTGACAATAGCTCCCTCCCTGTTACCTCTTTTGCACATCTAAAGCTAGGATACTACAACTTCCGGTTGATTTCAATACATTTTTTGAAATTATTGTAGTTTTTCCTTTTCGAATAACCCTCTTATGATGAGCCGCCCCTTTTTTATACATTTTGCTCATAGGTAAATTATATTCGAAGTCAAACAATTTTGCAATACTTTTTAACACTTTCGTAACATTTTGTTATGTAAAGGTTACTGTTCACACAGGACTTTGCATTTACTGCAAAGTCCGTAAGAAAATGATTCAGGTGTGGGCAAATCCCGGTCACGGAGCAAACAGTCATTACTGAATCTCTAAATTAGTGTACCCCATCAGGCTTATGTCAATCTCCCGCGCTGCTTCTCTTCCTTCCCGGATTGCCCACACTACCAGGGACTGTCCTCTGTGCATATCCCCGGCGGTAAACACGTTTTTTGCACTGGTGAGATATCCTCCCTCCGGGGCGGCTACATTTGTCCGGGCGTTTACTTCTGTCCCGAAAGCCTTGGTCACATAGGCCTCGCTTCCAAGAAATCCTGCGGCAATCAGTACGAGCTGTGCCGGAACGGTATATTCGCTCCCCGGTATCTCTGTCATAAGCATACGGCCTGTCTTCTCATCCTTGTTCGGCGTCAGCTTTACGAGTACAGCCTGATTCAGATTTCCGTCTTTATCCTTTTTAAATTCCTTTACTGTGGTCTCATACACTCTCGGGTCGTGTCCGAATACTGCCCTTGCTTCCTCCTGTCCATAATCTGTCTTGCAGACCTTCGGCCACTCCGGCCACGGGTTATTTTCCCCGCGGGTATCCGGAGCCTTTGGCATCATCTCGATCTGAAGCACAGACTTTGCACCGTGGCGCATGGATGTGCCTACACAGTCATTTCCCGTATCCCCGCCTCCGATTACAATTACATGCTTATCCTTTGCGGAAATGTAACTCCCTTCTATAAGCTTCATATCATTCGCCCACAGTGCTTTGGTGGTGGATTTCAGAAAATCCACGGCAAAGAAGATTCCACTGGCGTCTCTTCCAGGTATCTTAATGTCTCTTGGGTTTGATGCGCCGCAGCACAGAAGGATCCTGTCATACTCCTTTAACAGGGCTGCTGCCTTTTTGTCCTTCCCGACATTACAGTTCGTGACAAATGTGATTCCTTCCTCCTCCATGACTGCAATCTTCCTGTCAATAATCTGCTTTTCCAGCTTCATATTAGGGATTCCGTAGCGCAGAAGTCCTCCCGGCTTATCCTCACGCTCGAATACAGTCACACTGTGTCCTCTGCGGTTTAACAGATCTGCTGCCGCAAGACCAGACGGGCCGGAGCCTACAACCGCTACCTTCTTTCCAGTGCGGATCTTCACCGGCTTCGCAGCGGCATATCCCTTCTCATATGCATTTTCGATGATTCCATATTCATTGGCCTTTGTTGATACAGCGTCACCGTTCAGGCTGCAGGTACATGCCGCCTCGCAGAGCGCCGGGCATACACGGGAGGTAAATTCCGGAAAATTATTCGTCTTTTTCAGACGGTAATAAGCCTCCTCCCAGTTTCCATGCCAGATCAAGTCATTCCACTCAGGCACCAGATTGTGAAGAGGACATCCGCTTGCCATCCCCATGATCATCTGCCCTGCCTGGCAGAAAGGAACTCCGCAGGACATGCATCTGGCTCCCTGACACTCCTGCTCCTCCTTCGAAAGGGGCGTGTGGAACTCCTGAAAATGCCTGATCCGCTCCTTCGGATCCTGCGCCTTCTTATCCTGCCTTTCATATTCCATAAAACCTGTTGCTTTTCCCACTTTTCCGCCCTCCTATCTTCCTTCCTTTATGGCATAAAATGCTTCTGTCTGCGCCTGCCCACTGCTCATGCCCTGTTCCTCAAGCTGCAGGATGGTGGTCAGCATTTTCTCATAATCCTTCGGGATGATCTTCTTGAATTTAGGAAGATATTCTGTAAAGCTGTCAAGAATCTCCCTTCCCTTTTCCGAATTCGTGTAAGCCACATGCTCCTCTATCATACTCTTCAGCTCATTTACTTCATATTTTGAGGCAACACGCTCAATATTCACAAGCTGCTTATTTACATTCATGTATAAATCACTGTCCATATCCAGCACATAGGCAACTCCGCCGCTCATTCCTGCTGCAAAGTTCTTTCCGGTTTTTCCCAGTACTGCCACACGGCCGCCAGTCATATATTCACAGCCGTGGTCTCCTACACCCTCCACAACTGCGGTCACGCCGGAATTACGGACTGCAAACCGCTCTCCTGCCGCCCCATTAATAAATGCCTTGCCGCTGGTTGCACCGTAGAGAGCCACATTTCCTATAATAATATTCTCATCATGCCTGTATTTCACATTCTTCGGAGGATATACAACAAGCTTCCCGCCGGACAATCCTTTACCGAAATAGTCATTGCTGTCTCCTGTCAGCTCAAGGGTCAGTCCCTTTGGAATGAAAGCTCCATAGGACTGTCCGCCTGCACCCTTACATTTCACAACATAGCTGTCTTCCGGCAGTCCTTCCGGGTATCTCCTTGTAATCTCCGAGCCAAAGATGGTTCCAAAGGTGCGGTCTGTATTGGATACATCCACCTCTATACTTCTCTTCTGTCCCTTTTCAAGGGCCGGAAGCAGCTTTTTCACAAGGACACGCTCATCCAGTGTCTTCTCCAGTTCAAAATCATAGATCTTCTTCGGATTATAAGTCACCGCCTTCTTCGTCCCCTCATGAGGATTATAGAGAATCTGCTCCAGATTCAGGGCAGAGGCCCGCTCAGATCCTGGCTCCTCCTTTACCTTAAGAAGGTCTGTCCTGCCTACCAGCTCATCTATGGTGCGTACGCCCAGCTTCGCCATATATTCCCGCAGATTCTGTGCCATAAACCGCATGAAGTTCATGACATATTCCGGCTTTCCCGTAAACCTCTTCCGAAGCTCTGGATTCTGGGTTGCTACTCCCACCGGACAAGTGTCAAGATTACAGACACGCATCATGACACATCCCATCGTAACTAACGGAGCTGTGGCAAAGCCAAATTCCTCCGCGCCGAGAATGGCGGCAATCGCAACATCCCGGCCGCTCATGAGCTTCCCGTCTGTCTCTATGCGAACACGCTCCCTAAGACCATTCTGAATCAGCGTCTGATGGGTTTCTGCCAGCCCCAGCTCCCAGGGAAGCCCCGCGTTATGGATCGAACTTCTGGGCGCTGCGCCCGTACCTCCGTCATATCCGGAAATGAGGATCAGCCCTGCCCCTGCCTTGGCAACGCCGGCCGCAACGGTCCCCACTCCTGCCTCAGATACAAGCTTTACTGAAATGCGGGCATCTTTATTTGCATTCTTGCAGTCATAAATGAGCTGTGCAAGATCTTCTATGGAATAAATATCATGGTGGGGCGGCGGCGAGATCAGACTCACACCCGGGGTGGAATGTCTGGTTTTCGCGATCCACGGATAGACCTTGCCTCCAGGAAGGTGTCCGCCCTCTCCGGGCTTTGCCCCCTGTGCCATCTTAATCTGAATTTCCCTGGCGCTAACCAGATATCTGGATGTCACGCCAAAGCGCCCGGATGCCACCTGCTTTATGGCAGAGCATCTGTCACTGTCCAGTCGGCCTGTTTCCTCCCCGCCCTCTCCGCTGTTGGACTTCCCGTGGAGCCGGTTCATGGCTATAGCCAGTGTTTCATGTGCCTCCTTGGAAATGGAGCCATAGGACATGGCGCCTGTCTTAAACCGGGTCACAATCTCGTCTACGCTCTCCACTTCTTCAATGGGCACGCCTTTTTTCGGATAATTGAATTCTAACTGACCTCTCAGATTAATATGCGCACCTTCTTCATTTACCATATCTGCATACTGCTTAAACATCTCGTAATCGCCGCGTCTGGTGGATTGCTGAAGCATGTGGATGGTACGTGGATTATAAAGATGCCTTTCCCCGCCGCTCTTTGCCTTATGCTGTCCCACACTATTAAGGGTAAGATCTGCCTCCAGTCCCAGCGGGTCAAAGGCCTGCGAATGTCTTGCCGCATAATCCCGGGCGATTTCTGCTGTTCCGATTCCTCCCACACGGCTCACAGTATCTGTGAAATATTTCTCTATAAATTCCTCTCTCAGGCCGATCGCTTCAAAAATCTTCGCTCCCTGATAGGACTGGATAGTGGAAATGCCCATCTTGGAGGCAATCTTTACGATTCCGCCTATAACCGCTTCATTGTAATCATCTACCGCGGCATAATAATCCTTCTGAAGCATGTCTGTTTCAATGAGCTGACGGATTGACTCGTGTGCCAGATAGGGATTCACCGCGCAGGCTCCATAGCCAAGAAGCGTAGCAAAGTGATGTACCTCCCTGGGCTCCCCGGTCTCCAGGATTACAGCTACAGAGGTTCTCTTTTTCGTGCGGATCAGGTGCTGCTGAAGTCCTGAAAGGGCAAGGAGCGATGGCATGGCCACATGGTATTCATCCACGCCCCGGTCAGAGAGAATCAGAATATTGGCGCCCTCCCGGATCACACGGTCTACCTCAATAAAGAGATAATCCATCGCTTTTTCAAGACTTGAATTCATATAATAGGTAATGGGGATCTCCGCGACCTTAAATCCCTCTTTCTTCATATTCTTAATCTTCAGAAGATCTGTATTGGTCAGAATCGGATTGTTACATTTCAGCATTCTGCAGTTTTCCGCCTTTTCCTCTAAAAGGTTACCGTCCGCACCAATATAGACTGTGGTGGAAGTAACGATCTTCTCCCGGATGGCATCAATGGGAGGATTTGTCACCTGGGCAAACAGCTGTTTGAAATATCCGAACAGATTCTGATGCTGGTCTGAAAGAACTGCCAGCGGAGTGTCGATTCCCATTGCTGCTGTTCCTTCTGTCCCATTTGAAGCCATATTCAATATAGATGTTTTTACTTCCTCGTAGGAATAGCCAAATGCCTTCTGAAGTCTTCTGCACTCTTCTGCAGTATAAGTCTGCACTTTCTGATTCGGGATCTTTAAATCCTCCAGGCTGATCAGGTTGCTGTCAAGCCATTCTCCGTATGGCTGCCTTCCTGCATACAGCTCCTTAAGCTCATCATCATCAATAACTTTTCCTTTTACGGTATCTACCAGAAGCATCTTCCCAGGGTGGAGACGTTCCTTTACAAGAATACTTGCAGGGTCAATATCCAGTACTCCTACCTCGGAGGAAAGAATCAGGGTATCCTGATCTGTAATATAGTATCT
This sequence comes from uncultured Dorea sp., assembly GCA_948602995.1. Taxonomy (GTDB): domain Bacteria; phylum Bacillota; class Clostridia; order Lachnospirales; family Lachnospiraceae; genus CAPEBR01. The sequence goes on along the minus strand of CAPEBR010000008.1, from coordinate 133,887 downwards.
GGACGGGCGGAGGCCGTTCCGGTCAAGAACAGCGCCCATACAGTCCCCGTCACTGAACAGAATGGAGGCAGGGCCGTCCCATGGCTCCATCATAGTAGCATAGTACTGGTAAAAGTCCTTTTTCTTCTGTGACATGTTTTTCGTATTTGCCCACGGCTCCGGTATGGCAATCATCACTGCAAGGGGCAGATCCATACCACTCATTACCATGAATTCAATCGCATTGTCTAGCATGGCTGAATCTGATCCGGAGCTGTTGATTGCAGGCAGCACCTTGTGAAGCTCGCCTTTCAGATGCTCTGACTCCATGTTCTCTTCTCTTGCACGCATCTTGTCCGCATTTCCGCGGATTGTATTGATCTCTCCATTATGTACAATAAACCGGTTGGGATGTGCACGCTCCCAGCTTGGATTCGTATTCGTGCTGAACCTGGAATGCACCAGGGCAATTGCAGACTCGTAATCCAGATCCTGAAGATCTGTAAAGAAGGATCGGAGCTGCCCTACAAGGAACATACCTTTATAGGCAATGGTCCGGCTGGAGAGAGAAGCCACATAGGTATCGTCACTGCTCTGCTCAAAGATCCGGCGCACGACATAAAGCCGCCTGTCAAAGTCAAGCCCTTTCTTTATCTTTCCGGGCTTCTCAATGAAGCCCTGCATAATACATGGCATGCATTGGGCGGCACGGTTTCCAAGAACCCCGCTCTGAACCGGAACCTTGCGCCATCCCAGAAAATTCATTCCTTCCTTTTTTACAATCACCTCAAAGATCTTCTTCGCCTGATTCCTTTTCAGCTCATCCTGGGGGAAGAAAAACATTCCGACACCGTAATCTCTCTCTGAACCTAAAAAGATGCCGAGAGGTCCGCAGACTTTGGAGAAAAACCTGTGCGAAATCTGTAACAGAATTCCAACTCCATCGCCTGTCTTACCTTCGGCATCCTTGCCAGCTCTATGTTCTAAATTTTCAACAATCTTCAATGCGTCTGCCACTGTGTTATGGCTCTTCTGACCCTTTATATTTACAATTGCACCGATTCCGCAGTTGTCATGCTCAAACTGCGGACGGTACAGGCCAGACGGACGTTCCTTATATCTTTTGCTCATACGTCTACTGTCCCTTTCATTTATTTTTTATTACTATACAACTTTTCGTCTCATTTGTAAATAAAAACTTTTCCCTAATTATCAGATATCAAGATTTATGTTACTGTGAACGGAGTGAACAGTAACAGATTTACGTTACGATTTATGGAAATTTGGAATCCATCCTCTGCATCATGATATATATGGTCGATGCTGCCGCCGCACAGAGTACGGTTACTGCCCCGACGCGGATCACATCCCCAAAAATCCAGTCGAACCACTGATACTGTGTTCCAATTACAGACACCACGTTTGCAGTCACATGGGCACAGACCGGCGCCAGGACGGATCCGTACTTTTCATAGACAAGCCCAAGCATCATTCCCATGGAAAACCCATACAGCATCTGCACCAGGTTGCCATGTGTGACAGCAAAGATCAGCGAGGAATAGAGCGCTGCATGGAGAAAGCTCATGTCCTTCCTCATACGCCTGTACATAAGCCCCCGGAAAGTAAGCTCCTCACAGACCGGCATGAGCACCCCGAGACAGATCAGCTGCACGGCAAAAGACGGCTGATAAAGCATCTGAATCGTCTCATCATAAGACTCACTGTAGGAAGACAGCTTCGATAACAGGATTAAGTTGTTTAATGCCAGACACATTGCTGAGGAAATCACCACAATGGCCGGGTATTTCCAGAAGGATGCCCTGCCTTTAATCATCAGTTCTTTTTTTAGCTTCTTTTTGTCCCGGTTCATAAAGAAGAGCATGACCGGAATCGTAACCAGTGCCGCCGCACCTTCCAGGGGAACTGCATAATTCATCAGGCGCTCCGACGCCGCCTGCATAAGCTCTGCCATATGATCCGGCTCTTCCATAAGCTTCGTGATATCGCCGGACTTCCCCTGCTGCATCATACCGGCTCCTGTAAAAAAGAACAGGACAACAGAGGTCACAACAGTGACAATGGCATACTTTATGACCAAAGGACTCCATATGCTCCACATACGCCTTCCATAGCTTTGATTCTCCATCTTTTTTCACCTTCTCTTATGCATTTCCTATTATTCTACTTCTCTTCCTGCTTTGCGACTGTTACTGGTCACGGAGTGAACAGTAACGGATCCAGGTGTTATGTCTGCCGCAGAGTAAATGGCAAAGCAGCAGATAGGCGCAGGATACAGTGAAAAGTTAATCTATGTCAATAAGGGGGCTCTGTGTCAGCTCCTTCTCACGGATAAAGGGTTCTTCCACTTCTCTTGAAAGAAGCAATCCGTATTTTTCCGGATGTCTGTATGCATTTCCATGAACCTCACGTTTTCTGTATGCACGGAGCATATCTATGTCAATCTCCGCCAGATAGATTCCCGGTCTTTCGTCTGCATCCAGAATGCACATATCTCTTGAACCTGATCCCCCCGGAAGATAAGCAACTCCATCAAAAATACTGGAATGTCCGTTGCAGTCCGGCTGTCCTGCCGGATAATTGCAGGTTGCGACTGCCATCATATTTTCATATGCCCGCCCCCTGAGCTGTGCCAGCCTGTTAATCTCCATGGGACAGGCATTCGGCACTAACACAATCTCTGCACCCTTTAACATCAGAATCCGGGCGCTCTCTGGAAACTCTCTGTCATAACAGATCATGCATCCGGTCTTTACCTTTCCAGAGGCAGTGTCAAGCTCTGTCACATAAAAATCGTCTCCCGCAGACAGCAGCCTCTCATCCCCGAATTCACAGGTATGTACCTTCGAGTAAAGAAGCTTCCTCTCCCCATGCCTGTCATAAAGGGCAATGGAGTTTTTCGGTCTCGGAGAATGCTTTTCCAGAAATGTAATACCGATTGCCATCTCTAGATTTTTTGCAAGCCGCCCGAACTTTTTTATAAAATTGCCGTCAGCGGAAACTGCCATTTTCCCTAGCATGTCTTCATCCGGAGGAATCTCATAGCCAGTGCTCCACATCTCCGGAAACAGCGCAAGATCTGCCCCCGCATCTTTTGCCCTCCTTAAAGCTTCTTCCCCTATGTGAAACTGCTCCGTCAATCCGTTTCCCGGAAGTATCTGCAGCAGGGCTACCTTCAAGATCATCTTACATTATCCTCCTTTATTATTCTTCCAGTGCTTTTTCCACCTGTATCCTGGCGTCTCTTGCCTGCGCATGACTGTCTCCGCTGGCTGTAATCCCCGCCACAACATTTTTACGGACTACAACTGCCGGAAAGTAAAAATCACACTGTTCCTTCCTGTGGGATGTATTTACTAAAATCCCCAGCTCCCTGCAATCCGTGACAATCTGCTCATTACAGGCAGCGTCATCTGTAGCGGCAAGAACAAAAAAAGCCCCGGCAAGCTGTCCCGGCATATATCTTTTCTGTATCCATTCAATCCGCCCGCTCTCTGCAAGGCGCTTAAGTTCTTCTGTAAGCTTTGGGGAGATAATCTGTATGTCTTCCGCAAATTGAAGAAGTGTCTTCACTCTTCTTTCCGCAATTTTTCCTCCGCCGACTACGACAATGCTTTTCTGTGATATATCAATAAATAACGGAAAATATGGTTTTTTCATCTCCCTGGATTTCTCCTATAACAACGATAAAGTAACTCTTGTTTTCTTTACATATATGTTATATTATATACATAGAGGGGAAACTAGAGACGTGGATACCCTCAAGTAAGTAATTGACTGTTACTTAACTACAGCCGTCACTATTTCCGGTAGTGGCGGCTGTTTTCTTCCCTTGAAGATGGTGTAGCATAATCCAACAAGGGCGCAAATGAATATTCCAGTCTGAATGAAATCAGAATATGTAACATACATCAGCATTCCCCCCTTCTCTTTCGTCTGGAGGGCAGGCCCCTCCGATGAAACAAGAGGGTAAGCCGCCGGGCTCTCTGGTTTTCCACGTCGTTAGTATAGCATACATGGTATATTTTTGCAATTAGTTACTTCACGAGCATCGCATCCCCGAAGGAAAAGAACCGGTATCTTTCTCTCACGGCCTCCTGATAGGCAGCAAGTACTTTCTCTCTTCCTGCCAGTGCGGACACCAGCATAATCAGCGTGGATTCCGGCAGATGGAAGTTTGTAATCAGGCTGTCCAGTACCTTAAACTGGTAGCCTGGGTAGATAAAGATCTCTGTAAAACCGCTGCCCGCTTTCAGATACCCGTTCTCGTCTGCTGCTGACTCGACCGTCCTGCAGCTGGTTGTCCCTACGCAGATTACCTTGTGCCCTTCCTTTTTTGCCTTGTTTATCTTCTGCGCCGCCTCTTCGTCTATCTGGTAAAATTCCGAGTGCATATGATGATCCGTAATCTCTTCCGCCTTTACAGGACGGAATGTTCCAAGGCCTACATGTAGTGTTACCCTCGCAATGTTTACTCCTTTTTCCTGGATTTCCCTAAGAAGCTCCTCCGTAAAATGAAGCCCTGCTGTAGGCGCAGCGGCAGATCCGCTATGCTTTGCATAGACTGTCTGATAGCGGTTTTTATCCTGGAGCCGGCGGGTAATGTATGGAGGCAGCGGCATTTGTCCCAGCTGGTCTAAGATTTCCTCAAAGATGCCTTCATAGGTGAATCTGACCAGCCGGTTTCCTTCTTCTGCGATCTCCAGGATCTCCCCTGTAAGAAGCCCTTTGCCGAAGCTGATTCTTGCTCCGGGCCTTGCTTTCTTTCCTGGCTTTACCAGGGTTTCCCATATGTTGTTTTCTCTGCGCTTAAGAAGCAATAGCTCAATCCTGGCTCCGGTCCCTTCTTTTTCGCCGATCAGCCTTGCCGGAATCACCTTCGTGTCATTAATAACAAGACAGTCCCCCGGGCCAAGATACTCTGTAATCTCCCGGAATATATGGTGTGAAACAGCTCCGGACTCCCTGTCAAGGACAAGAAGCCTGGAGCTCTGACGGTCCTCTAACGGATCCTGTGCAATTAATTCCTCCGGCAATTCATAATAAAAATCCTGTCGTTTCATCACTATGAATCCCTTTCCTTATTCTGTTCCTCAGGCCGCACCATCCTGTAAGATCCTCTTGGCTCCCTTGGAGGCATGTTCTCATGCGCCCGCAGATCTCCCAGTCCCGGTTCCGGCTGTCTGCCTGGCGTCTGGTCTGACGCCTTCTGTAGAGACTGAGGATCCCGGATCTGCGGTGTCTGATACGGCATCTGCTCCCCGGGCTGCAGAGCCTCCGCACCTGGAAGAGCCTGCGCAGACTGCGGATTCTCCATACCCGGCATGGGCGGCGTCTGATACGGCGTTTCCGCTCTGGATTGCAAAGCCTCTGCGCCTGGCGGCTTCTGCCCAGGCTGTGGATTCTCCGTACCCGGCATGGGCGGCATCTGGTATGGCATCTGCGCTTCAGGCTGCGGATTCTTTGTATCCGGCGCCGGGGTCACCTGACAGGGCACGTAGGGCGGAGTCTGGGGCGAGCCCCGGAACACCGGGTACACCTTCACACGTTTTGCGTAAATCACACGGGTGTCACACAGCATGTCATGAAGTCCTCTCTTCTGTCCATCCACGCCGGCAAAAATATAGCCGATGCCCATGGTCAGCCCGCACAAAAATCTTCCGACAGTTTCCCGGTACACCACATCCATTAGCAAAAGTTTTTCCCCGTCTGCACTAATCACACGCAGATTCAGAAGCCTTTTCCCCGGCGTAGTTCCGGTACAGTACAGAAACAGGATAAAATACAGCACCTGGAAGCCATACAGCACAATATCCTTTAGTGTATAATGAAACAATATATTTCCGCCAAGAACTGTCCCCTCTGCCAGGGAAAGGATCCCTGACAGAAACACTCTTACCAGCAGTAGTCCAAAAAACACAATCAGGCTGTCTATTGCATATGCTGCCAGCCGCGCCCAGAACCCTGCATAGGTTATTTCTTCTTTACCGCAATTGCTCTGCATAGTACATCGGCACCCCGCTTTCCAGCTGATCTGCAGCTTCAGTCAGAATCTGCGCCTCGCTTCTCGGCACCAGATCCCTGATCCGGGCAAACAAAGAGCTTAATATATCTGACGGAGATTCTAACTGATAGACAGTTTCTGTCCCCAGCGCGCTGCACATCATGCGGCGCATATCATCATATGACAGGATCTGATCAACCAGACCTTTCTCCAGGGCCTGATATGCCGTGTAGGTACGTCCGTCCGCAAGCGCCTTAACGGCTTCCTCAGACATATTTCTTCCTTTGGCTACGATATTAACAAATTTCGTATAATATTCATCCACCTGATCCTGATAAATTGCAATCTGCTCATCGGTCATCTGTGTGCTGTCCTTAAACTCACCGCTCGTAATGCTGAAATATTTAATTCCCAGCTTTTCGTATAGCCCTGTCAGATCGAAGCCGGACATAATCACCCCGATGGAGCCTGTCGTTGTATTTGCATTTGCAAAGATCTTGTCACATGCCATGGAGATCATGTAGCCGCCGGAAGCCGCATAATGCGCCATATATCCCCACACAGGACGGCCGGTCTGCTCTTTGTAGGCAAGAAGCTTCGTATACAGCTCCTCGGATTCATACACAGTACCTCCCGGGGAATCTACATAAAGAATGACGCCCTGATTGTTTCCATCATTCATTAGCTTATCAATATATTCCAGGGTTGTCGTATGCTGATAGCCCTCTGCCATGTCAAAGGCTCCTGAAGCCGTCTGCTCCTGTATGGTCCCTGTCACTTCCACAACTGCAATATAAGGCCCCGTTGGGGCACTGAACATAAAATCACCAGCAAGCTTTGTCCCGATCTCCTTTGACAGTATATTTTTTGAGACTGTATTTGTCAGAACACTGGCAGCACCTGTAACAATAAACAATACTACCGCAATAACCAGCCCGACTGTCTGTTTTTTCTTCATGCTATCTACCATCCTTTATTTCCGAAGCTCAATTCCCATTGCCTCAAGAGCCTTCAGAATCTTTTCCATTGCTTTTGTAACTTCTGCATCCTCCAGTGTCTTATCCTTTGCACGGAATACAATGGAATATGCCACTGACTTATACCCCTGCCTGATCTGTGCTCCCTCATATAGATCAAACAGCCGGTAGCTTTCCAGATGTGCGCCTCCATTTTTCTCAATTACCTCTTCGATCTGACCCGCAAGAATCTCCTTTGGCATTACCATACTGATATCCCTCGTAACCGCAGGGTATTTTGCAATGCCCGTGTATTTTCTGTCAAATGAAGCACGCAGGACAATTTCCGGCATATCAATGACTGCCACATAGGTCCGCTCACCTATACCGTAGGTGTCCGCCACATCCGGGTGAAGTTCGCCAAGATAACCAACAACTGCTCCGTCATAGACAATATTTGCCTGGCGTCCCGGGTGGAGGTAAGCCTTTTCAGATGTGGGATCATAAACCTCCTTCTTATGAAGCCCCACTTTCTCAAAGAACTCCTCAATCACACCTTTCATGCTATAGAAGTCTCCCCCTCCATACATACCAAGTGTAAACTGCATTCTTTCTTCAGGAAGCTCTGTAAGGGGAAGCTCCCCCGGAAGATAGATATTTCCAAGCTCATACAGCCTTACATTCTTATTTCTTCTGTTATAGTTTGTTGCAAGAGAAGTCAACATTCCATTCAAAGAGGTGGTACGCATGATACTGTAATCCTCTCCTAGAGGATTCATGATCTCCACTGCACGCCGAAGCGGGGAATCCTCTGCAAGCATCAGCTTATCAAATACCTTCGGGCTCTCGAAGGAATAGGTCATGCCCTGGCTGAAGCCGCAGAATTCTGCAATGTCCCTTGCAATTTCCTCAATCCTGAGCTTAAAGGACAGCTTGCCTGTAGTTGCTTCGCCCTTCGGAAGCGTAGTCGGAATGTTATCATATCCATAGAATCTCGCCACTTCCTCCGCAAGATCAGCCAGACGGAACAGATCATGACGAAAAGTGGGGGCAATCACCTCATCTGCCGCCTCATCATAGTCAAGATCCAGCATTTTAAAATAAGAGAGCATCTCTTCCTTCGGAATATCTGTTCCAAGAAGCGCATTGATCTCATCCGCATCAAATGGTACTCTCACAGGCTCCTTTTTCTTTCCGTACACGTCAGCCATACCGCCGACTACCTCGCCGGCGCCCATCTCCTCAACAAGCTGGCATGCCCGGTTTATGGCTGCTTCTGCATTATTGGGATCCAGGCCTTTTTCGAATTTTCCCGAAGCATCTGTCCGAAGCCCCACCTTTTTGCTGGATTTACGGATATTCGTTCCGTCAAAGCAGGCTGCCTCAAACAGCATCGTATGGACATCATCCGTGATCATGGAATTCTCACCGCCCATGATTCCTGCGATTCCCACAGATTTCTCACCGTCACAGATCATCAGCACTGAGTCATCCATCTGACGCTCCTGGCCGTCAAGAGTAACAAAGGTTTCATCCTCTCCGGCCCTGCGGACAATAATCTCTCTCCCGGCAATCGTATCCAGATCATATGCATGCATGGGCTGTCCGTATTCCTCCATTACGTAGTTCGTGATATCAACCAGATTATTGATCGGGCGGATTCCCACAGATGCAAGGCGTCTCTGCATCCACTTCGGGGAAGGCCCAATCTTAATATTCTTAACCACTCTTGCACAGTATCTCGGGCAGAGCTCTGTATCCTTCACCGTAACCTTAATATAATCATTCACATCCTCATCATTTCCCGTTGCGGATACCACCGGCGGATGGAACTCCTTGCGGAAGGTTGCTGCCGCCTCCCTCGCAATCCCGGTCACACTAAAGCAGTCCACCCTGTTCGATGTAATCTCATATTCGAATACGACATCATCAAGCCCCAGTGCTGCGACTGCACTCGAACCCACTACTGCGTCCTCATCAAAAATATAGATCCCATACTCCGGCGACTCCGGATACATATCCCGGTTCGAGCCAAGTTCCTCAATGGAACACATCATGCCAAAGCTTTCCACTCCGCGTAGCTTTCCCTTCTTAATCTTCACGCCGCCTGCAACACGGCTTCCCGCCTCGTGGCCTCCTGCTACACGTCCGCCATCCAGAACAACCGGAACCTTATCGCCCTCCTTCACATTCGGGGCGCCTGTTACAATCTGAACCGTCTCTGTCCCTACATTCACCTGGCATACAATCAGCTTATCCGCATCCGGATGCTTCTCAATCCTCTCAATCTGTCCCACGACAATCTTGTCCAGATCCGCGTCCAGTCTCTCATATCCCTCAACCTTTGTCCCTGATAATGTCATCGCATCAGCATATTCCTGCGCAGTCACATCAAGCCCCGGAACATATGCCTTTATCCATGATAATGAAGTATTCATCTTCTTCTCCTTTCTTTTGGGGGACGGGGCATTTTTCAAAATGCCCCGTCCCAGATTAAAAATGACCTGTCCCTTTTTGGGGATTTTTAAAATTGTTTTAAGAAACGTATATCGTTTTCGTACAGAAGCCTCATATCGTCAATCTCGTATTTTAATAATGCGATACGTTCTAAGCCTACTCCGAATGCAAAACCGCTGTATTCTTCTGGATTGATTCCGCACATTTCCAGTACGTGGGGGTGAACCATGCCGCAGCCCAGAATTTCAATCCATCCAGAGCCTTTGCAGAACCGGCAGCCCTTGCCTTTGCACTTGAAGCAGGATACATCTACCTCTGCACTTGGCTCTGTAAATGGGAAGTGGTGTGGGCGGAATTTAGTCTTTGTATCCGGGCCAAATAATTCTTTGGCAAATACCTCCAGTGTTCCCTTCAGGTCTGCGAAGGATATGTTCTTGTCAATTACCAGTCCCTCGATCTGATGGAAGGACGGGGAGTGTGTGGCATCCACCTCGTCGGAGCGGAAGACTCTTCCAGGTGCAATCATACGGATTGGGAGCTTTCCCTGCTCCATCACGCGTGCCTGCACCGGTGACGTCTGGGTCCGCAGCACAATATCCTTATTTATATAAAAGGTATCCTGCTCATCCTTTGCAGGATGGTCGGCCGGAATATTCAGCTTTTCGAAGTTATACAGATCGTATTCCACCTCTGGTCCTTCTACTACCTCATAGCCCATACCCACGAAGATCCGTTCCACCTCTTCCAGGGCAATGGTGTTCGGATGACGGTGTCCGACCATGTTTTTTTTCGACGGAAGTGTTACGTCTATCACCTCCTGCCTGAGGCGTTCCTCCCGGATCGCGCGTTCCATCTTCTGCTTTGTCTCCTCCAGAATGGATTCAATAGATGCTCTTGTTTCATTGACAAGCTGCCCCACCTTCGGACGCTCCTCGGGCGCTACATCCTTCATTCCTTTTAAAACTGCTGTGAGCTCTCCCTTTTTTCCAAGGAACTTTACACGTACATCATTTAATTTGTCAGGCATATCAGCTGCCTGGATTGCTTTTAGTGCTTCGTCTTTAATAAGCTGAAGTTTTTCATTCATTGCTGTGCTCCTTTCCTATAAACAAATAAGTTTTCTAACAGAGGGCTTTTGTAATATAGGACATAAAGTTTCCTATATCACAAAAAAACCCGTCCCTGGCAAAAGGGACGGGAATAACCCGTGATACCACCCTGATTCCTGCATGATCATCTGGAAAAATGCAGGCACTCATTACTGCGTAACGTGCATGTACGTCATCTCCTACTCTGCCTCTTGTAAAGAATTTCAGAAATGCAGCTGGCGCGGGAAATTCGATTGCCATCTGAACCCGAGGAAACTTTCAGCCGGGGATTCCCTCTCTCTGATGGAAAATGGTTCTCTACTTACGCGGTCATTGCCTTTGTTTTTTATTCTTAACTATTGTAACACAACAGAATCAGTTGTCAAGTACCAATTAGTGTTTGTTTGCGTTACTATGAGCGGCCTCCCGGGCCGTGAATAGCAGCTTTTGTATTTTTAAATATTTTGTCATAGAACATTACGTTGATGACACCGCCTATGAGTATACTGTACATGCAGAAATACAGCCACAGCATGATCAGCACAATGGTCGTAAGGCTTCCATACATGCTGGAAAATCCTTCAAAAATATCTACATACACAGAAAACACCCAGGAAACTACCATCCAGCCGATCGCGGCAAACACTGCTCCCGGAAGATGCTTCATCCATCTGTCCCTCCTGTTTGGCAGAAATTCATAAGTCAGAAGGCAGAAGAGAATAAGCGTAACCGGCGCAATAAATACCCGTGCCTGAATAAGCTGATCCGCAGCCTTCGCCAGAATCGGCACATGCTCTCCAATGAACAGGTTCAGGCTGTTTCCGAATACAGACAGCACCAAAAGAAGGATAATCACCAGGATAAACATCACGGTATACAATGTAGCACGGAGCCTTAAAAGAACATAATTACGTGTCTCCCGGCACTGATAGACGCAGTTTAGTCCTGTACTCATTGCCAGAACACCCTTACCTGCAGACCAGAGCGCCACAAGAACCGTAACCGGGATAATGCCCGTTGACTGGTTATACACCTGGTTTACGATTGAGGTCATCATGGAATCAACCGATGACGGAAACACCTGGATCACCGCTGTCATCACATCTGCCTTCGTAACTGGCGTATACTGGACAAGAGTTAACAGAAGCAGGATAATCGGTATCATGCAGATCATGAAAAAATATGCGGTCTGTGCCGCATATGCCCCCACATGATTCCCGGCAATTGCTTCTCCGATCTTCTGTATTTTTTTGTATATTTTCGAAATTCGTTCCATATCGTCACCCGCTGCAACTGCTCTGTATTATGATTCACGGACTAAGAAACCGAATCAGTTACTCTACCGTCACTCCCTGGTAAAACAGTGTCAGTATTTCTCTGTAGTCCTTCCCACATTTTGCCATCTCATTTGCCCCATTCTGGCTCATGCCGATTCCATGGCCGAAGCCTCCTCCTTTTATAACAAAGGCATCCCCTGACTTCTTAATCGTAATGAATGCACTGGGAAGCAGCTCACTGCTGTCCACCTCTACACCATCCTGCCTCTTTATTACATATCCGGCTCCTCCCAAAGCTCTGCGGATCTTGTTCTCTGTCTTAACTGTAACAGTTCCTTTATCCCCGCCGGCCTTTATCTTGAGCGCAATCCCGCCGGGTCCGGTCTCTGTAATCTCCAAAGACTTCAGTGTCCCCACATCCTTCCCTGTGTTCAGCCCAATCAGATCTGACATCGTCTGAACCGGTACTCTCGCCTTCCATCTGTACCAGGGAAGCTCTCTTTCGTAATCTCCCTCTTCTCCCCTCACCTCCACAGACTTCAGATAACCGTTGGCCCCGCCGGGCTTTGTTCCCCAGCATTCCACATCCGTTGTCTTTCCACAGGAGGTTGAATAGTAAAAGGTAGTTACAATCTTTCCCTGATATCGGACAGCCTCCCCTTCGGTCTCCTTCACAGCCTTTTTCGTACTGTCCGCAGGAGCCGAGTTTCCATATACCTGATAAGCAGTGCTGTCATCTACATGTACCTTGTATTCCGGATACCCATACTGTTCCATCTGCCGGTATGCATAACTCCTGGCACAGACTGCCTGTGCCTTCAGAGCCTCCGGCTCATAGGAATCCGGCATCTCACTTGGCACTACCCCGCACAGATACTTTTCCACAGGAAGCTCATTGATCATTACAATCCCTTCAGCCGTTGTGCGAAGCTCAATCACACCTTCATAGGATGGAGTACCATAACCCCGGTTCAGGCTATCCACTGTAATTCTTCCTTTCTTCGCCCGGATCTGAAGCTTTCCCTTCTTAAAGCGTCTGTCATCCGGTTCAATCACAAGCGGACTATCCTTCGCCCATTCTTTCTTTTTCTTCCCATAAGATACCACAAGCCCTGAAGCCGAGCTAAGCGACACAGATGGATGCGTCGTGCCCTGATAGCCGTCTGTCTTAAGCAGCACCCGGATCTTTGAATTCTTCTGTACTTTTTTTGTCTTCTGCTCTTTTTTTGCTGTTTCCTGATTCTCTTTTTCTGATTTCTCCGGCTCTTTCTTTTCCGGCGTCTCATTCCCTGCCTTCTTCTCTTTGGAAAAATCCGCTTCCCATCTGCCCAATTTAGACATCCTGTCTGTATTATAACCCTTTAATGCCGCTGTTAGTCCGGTAATGATAAATAATACAGTAAGAACAGACATGCCGTAGCGCAGATGCATCCCAATCCAACTTTTTTGCACGAATATGTACTCCTGTGTTGTCCGTATTCATGATGGCGTACACTTTACTGCACGTCTTCCGGGCTGGCAAAACTGCTGCCCTTTATGTTCCCTATATGCTGAAAAAGACAGCCGGTATACGACTGTCTTTTATCTTTGGTGAAATCCCCAAAATGCCGGTTCCTGTATTTTGACTCCTAGCCGAAGCCAGGTGGGTGTCCGCATCCGCTTTTTTGTCTTCCTCTGCCAAACGTGGAAGGCCTGACATATTACGGAGATATAAGAGTCCCGTTTAAAGTTTTGTAGGTTCAAAATTACAGGAGTATCGTACATCCCAGGTTTTTTCTGAAATCTATTATAACCTATTTTCAGAGATTTTACAACTTATTTTTCACAATAAGTATTATAACTTTAATATTTTTTTTACAGCATCTTCCATCCTGTCTGCGTCACATTCTGTTGTATGAAGCACTCTGGCATGAAGAATCTCCCTCACTGCCCCGGGCATGGATACACCGGATATATTTTCAAGCTTTGGCAGAAGTTCAAGCTCATCCGTCTCCTCTTCCCCTTTACCAAGGGCATCCATAACACTTTTTACGAATTTGAAAGGGCTTGCAGTGGATGCTATAACACATTTCCTGCTGCCGCTTTCTTCCTTCTGGCTTCTGCACACATGGGAAGCCACCGCTGTGTGGGGATCCATCACATAGCCTGTCTTCTCATAGACTGCACGTATCGCCGCCGCCGTATCCTCCTCGCTGGCATAGCCTGCTCTGAAATCTGCCAGCTTTTCCTTCATCTCTGCCGTAATCTCATAACTCCCGCTGGTCTTAAGCCGCTCCATGAATGCTCTGGTCTTTTTCGCATCCTCATCTGCAATCAGATGGATCAGCCGTTCCAGATTACTGGAGATCAGAATGTCCATGGACGGTGAGCTGGTAAGTACAAATTCCCGGTTTTTATCATATACACCTGTCTGGAAGAAGTCAAAGAGCACCTTGTTCTGATTGGACGCACAGATCAGATGGTGAACGGACACCCCCATCCTCTTTGCATAATATGCTGCAAGGATATTGCCAAAATTGCCTGTGGGAACCACGATATCAATCTGCCCGCCTTCCTGAATCTCCCCGTATTTTAAAAGCTTTGCATAGGCATAGACATAGTACACAACCTGGGGAACAAGCCTTCCGATATTGATGGAATTCGCTGAAGAAAACTGATATCCCGCCTCCTCAAGCTCCCTGGCGAGCTCTTTGTCCTCAAACATAGCCTTCACACCGCTCTGGGCATGATCAAAGTTTCCATGAATCGCCACTACATCTACATTGCTTCCCTTCTGTGTCACCATCTGAAGCTCCTGCACTCTGCTGACGCCATCCTTCGGGTAGAATACAATAATCCTTGTTCCTTTCACATCCGCGAAACCGGCCATTGCCGCTTTACCGGTATCCCCGGAAGTTGCCGTCAGTATCACGATCTCCTTATCCACCTTGTTTTTCCCTGCCGACACGGTAAGAAGATGGGGGAGGATGGAAAGCGCCATATCCTTGAACGCAATAGTGGCTCCATGGAACAGCTCCAGATAATAGGTATCATCAATCTTCGCAAGAGGAGCAATCTCCTCTGTGTCAAACTTACTGTCATAAGCCTTTGCGATACATGATTTTAGTTCTTCCTCCGTAAAATCCGTAAGGAACTGCTTCATCACCGCATATGCAGTCTCCTGGTAGCTCATCTCCTTAAGCTGTTCAAAAGATACATCCAGGGAAGGCAGACTCTCCGGTACAAATAGTCCTCCGTCCGGGGCCAGACCTGAGAGAATGGCCTGGGATGCAGTTACCCTTACATCCGAATTTCTTGTGCTTGTATAATATAGATTCATTCTTAATCACCTGTCCTTATTCGCAAGCGTGTATTTTACCAGTCCGCCTGCAGCGATCAGCTTCTGCATAAATTCCGGGAACGGCTGTCCTTTAAATTCCGTTCCCTTCGTTCTGTTAAAAATCTTTCCGCTGTCAAAATCCACTTCTACTTCATCCCCGGCTTCAATTCCCCTTGCCGCCTCCGGACATTCAATAATCGGAAGTCCGATATTGATTGCATTTCTATAAAAAATTCTCGCAAATGTCTCAGCAATCACACAGCTTACCCCTGCCGTCTTCAGACAGAGGGGCGCATGCTCCCTTGACGACCCGCAGCCAAAGTTCTTATTTGCCACGATCAGATCTCCTGGCCTTACCTTGTTCACAAACTCCGGATCTATATCCGCCATCGCATGGCTTGCAAGCTCCTCTGCGTCAAAGGAATTCAGATATCTTGCCGGAATGATTACATCTGTATCCACATTATCTCCATACTTAAAAACATGTCCCAAAGCCTTCATTATCTGTCACCTACTTTCTCAGGATTTGCAATACAGCCTGCAATGGCACTCGCCGCTGCTACCTCCGGGGAGGCAAGATAGATCAGGGAATCCACATGTCCCATTCTTCCCACAAAATTCCGGTTGGTAGTAGAGACACACCTCTCACCTGCTGCCATAACACCCATATGGCCTCCCATACACGGTCCGCAGCTCGGCGTATTTACTGCACAGCCTGCATCCACAAAGATATCAAGAAGCCCTTCCTTAATACACTGCTTATAGATCTTCTGTGTTGCCGGAATTACCATGACGCGCACATCCGGATGAACGGTATGTCCTTTCAGAATTGCCGCCGCTTTTCTCATATCTTCCATACGTCCATTGGTGCAGGAGCCGATCACCACCTGCTGAATCCGGACAGGCTCCATGGCCTCGATCTCGTCAATTGTCTTTGCATTGCCCGGAAGATGCGGGAACGCAACCGTAGGACGCACCTCAGACAGATCAATCTCTATTACTTCATCATACACGGCATCCTCATCCGCCTCATATATCTGGTAAGCTTTCCTTGTATGCTCTTCCAGATACTTTCTGGCGCTGTCATCCACCGGGAAGATTCCGTTCTTTGCACCTGCCTCAATGGCCATATTCGCCATCGTAAACCGGTCATCCATAGAAAGTGATGCAATCCCGTCCCCAGTAAATTCCATGGACTTATACAATGCGCCGTCCACCCCGATCCTGCCGATAATATGGATGATAATATCCTTTCCGCTTACATATGGTCCCGGCTTTCCTCTAAGCACAAACTTCATCGCACCCGGGACCTTAAACCACAGCTGTCCGGTTGCCATGCCGGTGGCAATATCTGTTGTCCCGACACCTGTAGAAAACGCACCCAGCGCACCATATGTACAAGTATGGGAATCTGCACCGATAATACACTCTCCTGCTGCAACCACTCCCGCTTCCGGAAGAATTGCATGCTCTACTCCTGACTTACCCTGCTCAAAGTACCAGGTAAGCCCCTGCTCTCTTGCAAATTCGCGAATAGCCTTCGAATTCTCCGCAGACTTAATATCCTTATTCGGCGTAAAATGATCCGGCACCAGCACAACCTTGTCCTGATCAAATACCCGATCTGCCATCTCCCGGAAAATAGGCAGCGCCATAGGCCCGGTAATATCATTTGCCATAACCACATCTAATTTTGCTTCTATCAGCTGACCTGCTGTTACAGTGTCAAGACCTGCATGCGCCGCCAGGATTTTCTGCGTCATTGTCATTCCCATTACGACAACCTCCTGTTCTTTTTGTTCTATTTCCGCATTATTGTAACACATCTGATAATAGCTATGCAAGAAAGAACAGCCAACAGGATAAAAACAAACAAGAATACGGAATTTGTGTCACCGGTTTTTGGGGCTCTGGACACCGGGACCGTCTTTTTCTCTGTCACCTTTTTTGTTGTTTTCTTTTCCGCCTTTTTCTTTTTTTCCTTTTGTACTGGCTTTTTTATAGATACGGTCTGACTGCGGTTCTCAATGTCCTTATGTTCCGCCACAAGCTCTGGATGCTCCGGCTCTGTCAGGTCATACAGCTCTTCAAAAACCACAACATCAGACCCGGCCAGGTGAGTGGCAGGAAAGGTAAACTCAATCACTGCCTTTTTCATCTTTTCATCTGCAGTAAACAGAAGCTCATTCTCCACCGGCTTTTCGTCAACCACAAGCTTCGCGGTCATTTCCTTATTTTTTACCATCTCCCATCCATACAGTCTGTAGCTTTTTCCGGGCTCCAGACCGTCAATAGTCACCACATCTGTAATCGTTACCTGTCCGTTTGCAACCACTGCCTTAGAGCCGTCCGCCTTGTTCGCTGCTGTGGTATGGATGGTTATTTCCGGCTTTTCCGGCTTCTCCGGCTCCTCTGGAATATCTGGTATGTCATCATCTACAAGCGTTCCAAGATTAATCTTCCTCTTATTCTGTTTTACCGTAATCTCAAAGGAAGGGATCAGTTCATACTCCTTGTTCGCTTCACATGAAAGCTCTGTAATCTGATAAGTATCATAAAGGAGTGCTCCCTTCGTATCATCCGGTTCTCCTTCGCCGAACCAGATTCCGTCCTCGTGGGTGCTTCCCTGATTCGTATTCTGAGTATGGGGCGTCCAGTCAGCCGAGGTATTAAACTGTCCGTTTTCATCTGTCACTATCGTATGTGTCTCCCCGGTTGTTGTACTTTTAATCTCAAAGGGAACGCCTGCAAGTCTTTTATATTTTTTCCCGCCTGCCTTTACGCCTTCAAAATCTCCCCTCTTAACCTGGTTCTGAATCGCCTGTTCCTCACCGGTCATATCCACAACCACGCCGTTTTCTGTAATATCAAAATTTCTGGAGATGACCCCCTCGCCCAGATAACCTGCCGGCGGGTTCTTTTCCCGGATCTCATAGCTTCCGTAAGGAAGAAGCAGGCTTTTCGTCTGGGCCGCCGCCTCTTCATCAGTCTCAAGCTCTGTGATGACCTCCCCCTTTTTATAAGTATTTCCGCCTACAGAAACAGGAGAATCTGACAGCGTAACAATCTCAAAGACAGCCCCCTGAAGTGCGGCATTTCCCTGGGGAGTATCCTTCTTTGTCTCAAAATCCAGCTTCTTCACCTTCACCCCTCCTCTGATAATCTTGTCAGAAGCCGAATACACATTCCCGCCTTCTAAGGAAACCTTTCCACCGCTTTCCTTTACAACAGCCGTACACTTTGCTGACTTCTGTCCGGTACTGCCAGACGGTGCAAGAACCGCTCCCTCCAGCAGATACCCCTCAGGTGCCTTCGTTTCCTCAATGGAATATGTCCCAAGAGGAAGAATCGCTGCACCATCCTCCATGTAAAAATCATCCCCTCCGGCCTTACAAGACTGTTCCAGCCTCGCACAGTATTTGCCGTTCTCCTCCTTTGTCTGGATTACCCATGTTTTTTTCGGGCTTCCGTCCGTCTTTCCAGACAGATTGTCGTAATATTTTACCGTAAATTCTGCTCCTGCAAGGGATGCCTTCCCCTGGGGCGACCCGCCGGTTTCCTGATCCATCTTCTCTACCGAGAGCTCTGCCTTACTATACTCTGGCTTGTCCGTTACTTTTACCTCCGCAGTTTCATTTGCCGCAACCTCCACACTATGTACCTTCTCATCAAGCACGAAGCCTTCCGGGGCTTTCAGCTCCTTCACATAATAGGTACCTGCCTTTAACTCCAGTGTCCCTGTATTCCCCTTGGCATCTGTGGTAAGCGTCCCTTCTTTTTTCTTGCACTTACTGTCAGAATAGACCCCGTATTCTGCACCCTTCAGGGAGTAGCAGCTATTGCTTCCTGTAACTGCTTCATTGGCAGATTTTTTGATCAGCCGTGCCGCACCCTTATCCTCTACTCCACGGAATACAATATAGGCATCATAGGACTTTTCGTGTCCTCCCTCTACCTCCCACATCTTATCAAACCGGCAGTGAACGGTCCCCTTCCCTTCACACCAGCTGGAGTAGGCAGGCTTAAACCAGTATGCACTGGCTCCTTCTCCCCACGCATGATACAGACTGTAATCACCGCCCACAATTCCGGTATGGACATCCTTACCGGAATCATTCATGAACACAATTACATCTCCTTCCTTAATAATTCCTGCTCCGTAATCCTTGTTAAAATCAGCTGAATTCTCACCGACTGCAACCTGGGCATCCTGCCCGCGCCCATAGCTTAAGATATCGCTGGTAGTCCTGCCCATATCCACTCCGAGCTGCTTTCCCACCCATGTCACATAGCCTGAGCAGTCCCATCCTGATTTGGTCGTTCCGCCCCATACATAGGGAACATTAAGGCCCGATCTTGCAACTTTGATAACCTCCTCTGTCGTCTTTCCTTTAAATAATGCAGCCGCCTCCGAAGCTTTTGTCTGCCTTATTCCTCCCTGATACAGGATAATACATGCCGACACGAAAGCCATTAAAAATAACATAACTTTTTTTGCCATATTCAGTTCACTTCTCCTTTTTCAAAACCTCTGTCACCAATAGTTACTGATAAAACGTATACGAAAAAACTTCCGTCCTCCTTCCTGTCCTCTATATCTCGCTTTGGAAAATCTGGGAAGATGTATTCCCTGTACGGGGGAAACCCCATGAACTTTTGTTCAGAAATAAGAATTTCTTAGACGAGTGTTATAATCATAAATAGTTTTTTTCAATTTGTCAATCTTTTCCACTCTGAAATATTGCACAAAAAAACGCAAAAAATGACCGATTCTATAATCGGCCACCTTTTTACATCCTGTTTTTCATTCTCTTTTTCAATTCTTCCAGCAACATCCTATGCCTTTTGGATTCCATACGCGGAAATGCATTCATAAGACGTCCGGCAACCCTGGACCGTTCTCTCGAAACAGCCTCATAGCGTTCGTGAAGTTCCAGAAGCCTCGCCCTGGTTCTCTGTCTCTGCTCTGAGGTAAACTCCTCAAACCGTTCCTTTCGCCCGGCCGCCGCATCGCTGATTCTCTTAAGTCCCTCTTCCCTGATCTCCATCGTCTCCATGACATTCTCATAGATTGTCTCTCCGAGTTTATCCGAAAGCTCCTTAAGCTCTCCCGCGATCCTCTCCATTGTTTCAAGCTGCCGGTTCAGCTTCAGAATACCGGACGCTGTCACATACAGATCCGCGAAAAGAACAGACATTAACCCGGCACACAGAACAACGCCTGCCGCAAACGGAATCAGCGCAAGCAATTTATGTATCAGGGGATGGAATACCCTCACAATAAAAACACACGCCACTCCCCACACAAGGGAAAAGATCAGGCACACATATCCTCCTATATTCAGAGGCTGATCGGAATAGTCCCACCACTTATGATGGAAGAGCCGCTCCATAAGATATCCTGTAATTCCCTCTAATACTGTCACAAGAACGGTAGAGGCAGCATAGAGAAGCGCCAGGCTTCCTGAAAGCGGCATGAGAAAATAAATCACGATGCTGACCCCTACCCCGTAAATGGGACAAATGGGACCATTTAAAAAACCTCTGTTCACAAACTTCCCCTGCCTGACCGCCGCATACGCTACCTCCGTGCACCAGCCAAGCAGCCCATACGTAAAAAAATACAAGATCAAGTAATAAATCTGCATATTATCTGCCGCTCACCTTCTTAAGATAAGGGATCTCAATCGGGTCAATAGGATCCACCGGGTTCTCAATCTCTCCATTTAACCGTCTCTTTCTCCATCTTAAGAGCGCCCCTCCCTTATTGTAAAACCAGAAGGAATAGACTAAGAGCTTATTCGCCTTGCCCATCTTATCCTTTGTCGTCTTGTCATACAGGACGCCCCCTGTCTCAATCTGAGCCTTGCCCCGGATCAGGGCAATCAGCTCTGTCTCACAGGTCACCCGCTCAGGCAGGACAGTATAACCTCTTCCCACACAGTCCGGCCTGTGTGCATCACTTCCTCCGATTCCAGGCTTCTTATATTTTACCGCAAGCTTTGCCGCACCTTCATTAGACGATGCCGGTTCACAGGCATTAAACACCTCAAAAAAATCAAACCGTTTTATAATCTCCGGCGACTTAAAATACCTTTTTGTATGCGTAAAGCTCAGATATTTTTCCCCGCATGGGTGAGCCGGGCCAAGAATCCCTCCATGGCGGTGCACAAAGTCAATCAGGACGGCAGCCGGCAGCCCTCTGAGCTCCAGCAGCCGCATCTTTACCCCTTCCGGCATGATGCAGATAATATGCCCTGCATCGCACGTATCATATTCAATCCCTTTTAGCACAACAAAGTCTTCATGAACCTTTCCCTTCATCTTGTACTTCCAGTGGCGGTATCCCTTATAGGTATCGTGGTCTGTAACCAGCATCCCGTCAAACCCCTGGGATTTCAGACAGGAAATGTATTCCTCCAGACTTACTTTGCTGTCAAGCGAACCCTCCTTTACATGGCAATGCATATCAAGCTTCATAAGCAAGTCCTCCTTCCAAACTTTTGTTTATAAATGTTCCGTCTCCCCGCAGCTTCTACTCTTCCTCCTCATCCTCTTTCAGAATGTTTCTTGCCTTCTCTACTTCTGACTCCACAGAATCCTTCTCCCTCTTTTCATCCGCGTAGCTCTTTTCCTTCCTGCCGATTTTTCGTGACTGCATCAGAAACTGCACTCCCATACCCAGCACAAAAAGCAGTCCGCCGGCAGCATAACTCATCCAGGGCTTCCCGCTTAATCCTGCCGCCAGGAGAATCACCGGTCCCGCTGTCATTCCTCCTGTAACAGAAGTGGCTACTATGATGACCGGCTCAGAAAAGATAACCGCAAGTACGGCCAGAACAAGAGAAACCGCAAGTGCAGCTCCTCCCATAACCAGGCTGTCTCTCCCAAGGCTTACAGAAAACGGAAATCCTGAAGCAACGCCCAGAATCGATACTGCCGACGACATCACCAGAGAAATTACTAAAATGAATGCCCCCAGCTTATACAGGAACAGCGACAAAAGTGCTGCTATGATCCCGCATGCCAGTATAATGACAAGAGAAACCGTTCCCTTCGTCCCTGCTGCCAGACTTATAACAAATCCTGCCGCTCCCCCTGCGCCAAGCCCGGCAAGCGCTGCAAGAATCCTCGTAAGCTTCAGCCCGAAAAAGCAAAGCAGCAGCCCTGCAGCAATAGCTGCCGCCTTCACTCCCATTCCCAGACTTCCTGCCAGAAAAACTGAAGTCGGTCCGTCTGCACCTCCTATGATAGTCTTTCCAAAGTCCAATACTTCATTCATGTATCCTTCTCCTTTTATCCCTTATTTATACTCACGGAAGCCGCAGCCGCAAAGCGGCGTAATTCCGCAGGCGGCAGATTGATCTGACGCTCAGTATATCCCTCTTTACAGCTGTCTTTAGGTCAGGAACTCCTGCTTTTTCTATTATAACAAAAAAAAGGGCAAAAAAAAAGTCTTTATAGATGAATCTACAAAGACCTTTTGTTACGATGGATGCCGTCCACTCCGCGGCCATTCGTGAAGAATACGCCAGACAGCGCATTCCATGAGAATATGGCGGGAATGAATTAAAACGCAACGTCTCCTGTATCTGTACCGTTAATAACATAGTATACCTTATCTTCTTCCGGCTTTATGTAAAGATCTATGGACTTAATATCTCTCACCTTCCCGCCTGTCTTTGTCCATGCCTTTTTCACATTACCGATGATCTCTTTTTCTTCTACTTGTTTTCCCTGGTACTGAACTACTGCCTTTACCTTTATCTCTTTTTTCACTGCAGCCTTTTTTGCTGCCTGCTTATCTTCAGCCTTTTTTGAAGCTGCCGCTCTGGATGACGGCTTTTTCTCCTTCGGCGCTCTTTCTATTTTTTCCTGTGTGGAAGTTTCTGCCGGCTCTTCTTTTGCTGTCTCTACTTCTGCTGTCTCTTCTTCTGCCGCCTTGCTCCCAGAGTTCTTTACAGCCTCCTGATCCACTGATGGCGCTTTTTCAGCTCCGGGTTGCTCTGTTGTTACATCTTTTTTTCTTCTTGCCATGATAATTCCTCCTCAATATTTAGAAACCGCAAAACACAAATTTATGAGTCATTTATTTTTCACAATTCCCAATCTGACAGCTAACAGATTTTATTATAACATATTATTTTAAAAATGCAATTTTTATTTTGTGAATGATCTGTCGATATTTCATAATAAAATTTGAAATCCCTTGTGAAAACTGCTATGATAGACCTACAGAGAGAATTAATAAGGAGGTACATAACATGGCAACCGAAGAAAAAACAGAGGAGCAAAAGGCGTCCCTGCCAGATACCTGGCCGGAAAATACGGACATCGCAGAGGAATCCGCCGAAAGAGAAACCACAGCGGCGGAATCTGCCGAAAGTAAAATCCCGGCAGGAAAAAGCACAGATGATGTACTTGCAGAAAAGGAAATTACAGAAAATAAGATCTCAGAAAAAGAGAGCATAGAAAAAGAATCCGGAAAGGACAGTGCAAATACTGAACCAGAAATACCCGCCAGGGGCTATAGCCAGCAGGCATATGAGGATGCATATGAAGATCTGTATGCTGAAATACTGGAGCATTTTCGTTCTTTTTCTCCTTCCGAGCAGATTGCCGGAAGAATTACCGGGGAGCACATTACCGAATATCTTGAAGGTTCACGCGAAGAGCGTCTCCTTGCATTTAAGGAACGGCGGGAAAAACGCTTTCTTACTGCCCTTGAGATCCTGGCCGCACTGACGGCAATTGTACTGATCGTATGGTTCCTGAAGGAGAATCCGGCAATACTTGTCAATATTCTCTATCTCATAGGCGGGCTTGGCATCTTCTTTATCTGGAGGCATCCCCACAAAAAAGACGGTGAAAAAGAAAAGTAAAGGCAGCCGGCAGTCACTTTTTTACGGTCTGTGCAGTAAATGCACAGACCTGCCCAGCAGTTACAGGTACGGAACAATTACAGGAGATTGATCAGTACTCCCGCAAGAACTCCGATTCCATACAGGCTTGCCAGAATCTTCAGATTCTCACGCCGGCTCCGGTTCATTTTAAATAACACAATCAGGCCGGCTCCTGCTCCAGTACAGAGACCGGCCGTCACTGACCCAAAGGACAGTGCACCATTCAGATACAGTTCTGTCAGCATGACAGAAGCTGCACAATTGGGGAGCAGTCCGATGAGAGCCGCAGCCGCCGGCTGAAGCCATGTATCTCCCAAAAGATATGCCGAAAGCCGTTCTACCCCTGCTGTTTCAATGACAAGGTCAAGTATCACTGTAAAAAAGAACAGATACAGAAAAATCTTCACCGTATGCTTAAGTGCCGGTTTCAGAATTCCTGCATTATGCTCATGGCATCCACAGTGCTCACACAGATCTCCGCTTTCCTTATGCTCAGAAATACAGGTACTGAAAAAGAAATCCACTCCATAGCCCGCTGACGCTGCAATAAGTACCTTTGTCCCAAGAAGTGTGAGGATCTCTTTTCCCTGTCCCGGATGTCCCAGCATAATCAGAACTGCCTCATCTGATGTGGCGATAAAAACGGACAGAAGTGTTCCCACGGAGATCACTCCTCCTGCGTATAGATTTGCAGCCATAACTGAAAATCCGCACTGGGGCACACATCCCGCCGCCGCTCCTGCAAGAGGCCCGGCACTTCCCATCTTTTTTAATAATTTTTCTGTAAATCCTGTCGAGTAGTGTTCCAGCGCCTCAATCATAAGATACGCTGCAAACAGGAACGGGAGCATCCTTAAGACGTCCGCTCCCGCGTCCATAAAAATATCCATCATAGAGCCTGATCACCTGCTAGCCGTCAATCATAATCTTAATAATCTCTTCGTTCGTCTCTTTCATTCCTTCTTTTCCAAGTCTTCCCACATTGCGGATTGTTGCCTCTACCCCGCGGGTCACAATCCCATCACCGCCGCGAAATTCCTGTCCCCTGATATACATATTATACCCAAGAATTCCTGCATCAACCGACGAAG
This sequence comes from uncultured Dorea sp., assembly GCA_948602995.1. Taxonomy (GTDB): domain Bacteria; phylum Bacillota; class Clostridia; order Lachnospirales; family Lachnospiraceae; genus CAPEBR01. The sequence goes on along the minus strand of CAPEBR010000008.1, from coordinate 108,795 downwards.
CGATCTTTGCCGCACAGGATGCCTTTGCACCGTCACACACAATTCCGGAGACAATGGCCAGTGCATTTACAACCGTATGGATAATCTCCTCATATCCACCGCCGCACAGATACGCGATCCCCGCGCCTGCAGCCGCCCCTGCACTCACTGCACCGCAGTAAGCAGACAGTCTTCCAATCCCTGTCTTCTGATGGATTGCCACCAGATTCGAGAGCGCAAGCGCACGGTACATCTTCTCCTTTGGAACCTGGTATTCCTTTGCATATTCCAGCACTGGAACAGAACAGGTAATTCCCTGATTGCCGCTGCCGGAATTAATAATCACCGGAAGCTCACAGCCATTCATCCTGGCATCTGACCCTGCTGCTGCCTTCGCCTTTGCCCGGGTCCTTACATCCTCCCCGTATGTATCAAGAAGAACGCTCCCGATATTGGCTCCGTAATTCCCTTTTAAGCCTTCCTCGGAAATAGCAGTATTATATGCAATCTGACGGTCAAGAACCTCTTTTACATCTGCCACGTCCACTATCTGCGAAAACTCCCAGATATCCTTCATATTCAGGATGCTCCGGTCCGTAAGCCCTTCCTCGCTCTCGCCCTGGATCAGAGTTTCATGGAGAATCTCTCCGTTCTTCTCTACCAGAACAATGTTCGTGTGATAATTCGCAATCCGGACCTTTGCATAGTCCTCTCCCCTGGACACAGTAATAATGATATCAAATGTAATCCCATTGTCAATATGCTCTACAGCAATCTCTGTATGATCCAGAAACTCCCGCATACGGTGTATCTCATCCTCCGATACCTCTGCGATCACCTCCAGCTCCTTCTCCGCTTTTCCTGCCACAATCCCTGCGGCTGCGGCTGCGGGAATCCCTTTCAGAAAATCCGTGTTTGGTACAATCACACTCTTTACATTCTTAATAATGCTTCCGCTTGCCTCCACATATACCCGGTCCGGCATACAGCCCAGTACTTCCCTTGCCTTCGCCGCCGCATATGCAAGGGCAATCGGCTCCGTGCACCCCATGGCCGGAACCAGCTCCTCCTCAAGAATCTTCACATACTTCTGATAGTTTTCCTCTTGTCTGTTCATCTGCAGTTCTCCTCCCAACCAATACCGTTCGTACTTACATGCGGCCCAAGATCATGCGTTTCATGCAAGCATGAAACACATGATCTTTTTGACGCTTGTATCATTTCATCCTGTAGATTGCTTCTAATATGTCAACCGTACGCTCCACCCCAAGGCGGCTGACATTAAAGAGCATCTCATGGGAATCAATATCTCCCCAGTAAAGCCCTGTTCTGGATTCGTAATAATATCTTCTTTCCCGGTCCATCTTCTTAATCTTATCTGCCGCCTTCTTTTCCGACAGGTCATACCTCTTCGCAATCCGGCGGATCCTGTCGTCAATATCTGCACAGATAAAGATATTGATACATTCTGCACAGTCCATCAGAACAAAATCCGCACATCTTCCCACAAATACACAGGGTCCTCTCATCGCCAGCTTCCGTATGATCTCTGACTGAAGCTCATACACCTGATCGCTTAATGGCCTTGTATTCTCCTCGTTCCTCATGGAAGCCGAATATTCGAGCGGTGACAGTACAAATCCCTTCAGAAAACCATTTAACGTCGTCTCATCCACCGCCTGTGCCGTTGCCTCTGTAATATCCAGCTTTTTTGCAACCATGCGTACAAGATTGTTGTCATAAAGCGGAATATCCAGCCGGGTTGCCAGAAGATTCCCGATCTCATGACCGCCGCTTCCAAACTCGCGCCCGATGGTAACAACTCTGTTCTTCATCATATGAATCCCTCCCTTATACTATGTCATGCCGTTTCATTCAGGCATGAAACGTATGACCTTTTAGCGCCTGTATCATGCCATTTCATATACATGAAACACATGACCCTTTTATTCCTGATCATATTATAACGCATCCCCGGATATTTTGATATAGAAAAAAAGAACCTTTCTGATTTTTTCGTTCAGAAAGGGTTACTGTTCACACAGGTCTGTGCATTTACTGCACAGACCTGTGTGAACAGTAACCAGAAAGGTTCTTTTTTATCTATAGTTATAACGACAGGTAGATTTATCAAGGTGTTCCTTCATCGCTTTCATGGCTTTGCTACTGTCACCAGCCAGAATCAGGCCATAAATTTTCTGATGCTCTTCATGAATCTCCTGGAGTTGTTTTTCATCAACCATGCCGCTGCCGCTGACATGTCTCATAAGATTGCTTATCGTCTGAATCATACTGTAGATCACCTGGTTTCCTGATGATTCAGCAATGCAGATATGGAATTCCAGATCTGCATCCAGAAAATCTTTAAAATCTCTTCTGGCATAAGCCGTATGGATCCTGTGCGATATATCATAAAGCTTTCCCAGGCACTCCTCATCCATACGTTGTGCCGCAAGATATGCCGCCCTCACCTCCAGAATATTACGCACCTCCACAATATTGTCAATCTGGCTTCCATTCAGGAACAGTGACCAGGACAGGGGAATAATGAAGAAATTTGTCTCATTATTGCTGATGTACGTCCCCTGTCCGGGACGGATATCAATCATCCCCAGTACATCCAGCACCTTAAGCGCCTCCCTGATTGCAGAACGCCCTACGCCAAGCTTTGCGGCAAGCACCCTGTCCGACTCGATCTTGTCACCTTTTTTCAGCCGCTTTTCAAAAATCTGCTCGGCAAAGTACATCGTAAGCCGGTTCAGAAGCTGACTGATATTTCCTTTTTTTGCGCTGTTTTTTTTCATAGCCCTGCCAGCATCCTCAGGGAGAAGAATATAGATCTTCTCTGCGAATTCCTCCGAAGGCATGGAAAACAGCATGGAATCTATTCCAAGACTCTCCGACACTGCCAGTATCACCTCATTCAGCCTGGGACCGTCCTTGGATTCCAGATTCGACAGCGTGGCAATACTCATCATCGGCTTTCCGTCCGGAGAAGACAGGAATCGTGCAATAAATTCTTTCTGCGTAAGACGGAGCGCCCTCCTTAACAAGCGAAGATTATCTTTTTTGTGTACTGGGTTTAATTCTGCCATATATCTCTCCGTTTCTTAAAGCATACCGCCTGGGTATACTGCACACCAGATAAACCGGCCGTGAGTATAACTATTCAGCAGGTCTGCGAAGCAGTACTTAGCAGACCTCAGGGCGTATTCCATTATATCAGGGAGTCATGCTTTTTCATGCAGGCATGAAACGCATGACCCTGGGATACTTATACTATGATGCCGGGGTCAAAAAGAATTCTGCCCCATTATGAAAGAAGCTCTTTCGCAAGCTCTGTCATAATAACAGAAGCCTTCGCAAAGTCACTGTATTTTGTAAACTCAACCGGACAGTGGCTTCTTCCCTCTTTACTCGGGACAAACAGCATAACCGTCGGGATCACCTGGCCAATCTCAAGGGCATCATGGCCTGCGCCGCTTGGAAGCTTCTTGTAGCTGTAGCCGTGTGCCTTACAGCTTTCTTCCATCGTATTAAGCATCTCCTCGGACAGCCATACCGGCGTGATCACAAGCTTTGTGTCAATCTCATAGCTTCCGCCCATCTCTGCAACCTCTCTGTCAAGAGCCGCACGGATTCTGTTTGCAATATCATTAATATTATCGTTATTCTTGGAACGGATGTCAACCGTAAATTCGACTTTTTCTGCAACAATATTCATTCCGCCCGGTGTTGTGCGGATAAATCCTGTGGTGGCAACTGTCCCGTCAGCTTTCTCACGGGCCCAGTCTGGAATCTTGGAGATTACCTTTGTAGCCGCGTCAACAGCATCCATACGCATATCCATCGGGGTGGTTCCCGCATGGTCGGCCCTTCCGTGTACAGTTACCATGTAGCGCTGAATACCAACGATACAGTCAACAAGTCCAAGCTCAATATTCTCTGCGTCCAGAACCGGTCCCTGCTCAATATGTAACTCCAGGAATTTGCCGATTTTTGATACATCCCACTTCGCATCCTCAATCTTCTCAGGATCAAGGCCATACTCCTTCATAGCATCATAGATCGTCACGCCGCTGGTATCTGCGAAGTTCTTGCAGTACTCTACATCCCTGTTTCCAAGCATAGCGCCAGAGCCAAAATATCCTGTTCCGAAGCGCATTCCCTCTTCATCACAGAATCCGACTGCAACAAAATCTCTCTTTGGCTTAATTCCCTCTTCTTTTAACTGTCTTGCAACCTCAATTGCACATACAGCGCCTGCGATACCATCGAAATCTCCGCCGTTTACTACAGAATCAAAGTGGGAGCCCATCATAACACAAGGTGCATCCGGGTCTTCTCCCTTCATAACTCCGATCACGTTGCCGGCAGCATCCTCTCTTACCTCAAGACCTGTCTCCTCCATAATCTGTTTCAGGTAGTTCACTGCACCTCTTGCCTCTGGTGTGAAGGGAAGTCTTGTACAGCCCTCTCCTGGTGTTGCCGTGAACTGCTTCAGGCATTCCAGATCTTTCGCTATTCTTCCTGTAATTTCTTCAATCGCCATAGTAATTTCTCCTTTCATTCTCCTTTTGATTTTATTTCTTTGGCTTTAGTATAAACGTTTTTACCGGTGAATACAACATCGCAGCCACCATAATGATAAAACCTGCAAGGCAGACCGTGTCATTTACCGTATTAAGGCCAGCCATAATAATGACAAACGCGATCATAATCACAATAAATGCTATGGTAAGACCGCCTTCCTTTGTTTTAAAAAAGCTTTTCTTTTCCATGCTATCAGATTCTCCTATCTGTCCCTAATCTGTTACATTCCTACCAGCACAAAGAGAATCGCGCCGATCACAATCGTTGTCGGTACGGTAAGTGCAATGATCCTCTTAAGGACCTCACCCTCTTTACCAAGGATGCTGGCTGTTGTAGTTCCAAGAATAATCTTGCTTGGACTTACGGCGCTTCCAATTGCCCCTCCTGCGGACTGTGCACCCAGTATTGCGGAAGGATCTACCTGAAGCAGATTTGCAGTCGTCATCTGGAATCCGCCGAACAGAATGTTTGAACTCATATTGCTTCCTGTCATAAAGGTTCCGAGAAGTCCGACAAACGGTGCAAGAATGACATAAATCCTGCCGAGAACTTTTGCAATTCCATTTGCCAGGACCACTGTCTGTCCAGTCCCGTCCATAATCTTTGACATAATCACAAGACCAATGACGGCAATTCCGGATGGCATGGTCATAGATACTGATTTTACAAAGATTCTCTTCACTCCGCCTTCCTTAATCCACCCGTGCTTTTTATAATACAGGAGTCCGATAATTGCTGAAATAAACAGGAACATACTTGCATGTGTGAACGGTGTGAATGCCGAAAAGCTCTCCACCGCCTCATTCACATACCCGTATCCCGTCGAGGTCTCCGGGAAGGATAAACCAAATGAAATCTGTCCAAGTAATGAATTCACTGGTTTCACCAGAAGCACGATCAGAGTCAGTGCCGAAAGCAGGAAATAAGGTACAAATGCCTGGACAAGGCTCATATCTGCAGGAGCCTCGCCGCCCCCTGTCTGCCCTGCAAATTCCCGGTTCATAATCTGGCTGTCTTCAATACTCCATTCTGTATTATACATCTTTGTCCTGCCAAGAAGCAGAATTACAATCAGAGAAACACATGCCGGTACAAAACAGCAGATTGTCGTATTCACCTGGCTTAAAAGAAGTTCTCCGCCGCCCTGGATGACTGCCATAAGAGCTACAGCAGGAAGCCCTTTCTTCAGAGCCTTTCCCTTCCCGTAAAACCAACAGGTTGCAAAGCCTCCGATGGCATTCCAGAACCAGATAAATGCAGACGTCCACAGAGCTGTCACAAGGTATTCCCTGCTGCCCGCTGCAAGCCCTGCAGACATGGCAAGAGAATCCCACGCTGCGCCTAATGTTCCGAAGGTATTCCCCCAGGCCTGGCCTAAGAGCGGGATAATTACCGCCCACAAAGGCTTCACTCCAATACCGATCAGAAGGGGCGCTCCGACGGCAACCGGAACTCCAAAGCCTGTAATTCCCTGCAGAAAGCTTTCAAAGATCCAGCCCATGGCAAGAACAAGAAGAAGTTCGTTTGGCAGAAGCTTCCTCATACCGTTACGGATTACAAGGAATGCCTTTGCCTCATCTCCCACCTGATACATCAGAATCGCCGTCCAGACGATAATCAGAATGATCAGGGCATTCCAGACACCCTTGGCGCTCTCAGCGGCAATCAGCCTGATGTCTGCTTTAAAAAATACAAGTCCAGTAACAATGGTGATTAAAAGACCGACCGGCGCCGCCTCGGTTGCTCCCCAGTTAAACTTTATCATTAATATTAACAGTACGATAATGGGCAGAAATGCCATTATCCACATAAACAGATTTATTGGTATGTTCATGTTCCATCTCCTAAAATGTATGTATAATGAACGGTTTCGATAAATAGGACGGCGTTTCGGGGCTGATATTTCTCACGCAAATGGGGCAAAGCTGCGGAGAACTAACTGCCAACTGCGACTAAGGGATTCAGGAGAGCCTTCATCCCTAAGTCTCCGTAGGCAGTGGATTTCTCCTCCGCAAAAAGCGCCCCTGATTGTTTGCTTAGAGAATTATCAGCCCCGAAACGCCTGTTTATTGAATTCCTTTCATTATGGAATATTCTGCTGTAACTCTGCCGGGAGTTTCTGTTGTTGCTTACTTCGTGGGCAGTAACTATTTTTGTGCCGGCAGAGCGATATGTCTTGCAATTTGTTATGAGTGTATTACGGTTCCTGTCTCTCCTGCTATTCCTGCGGATGCTTTGTCGAGAAGAGTGATCAGGGCGCGCCTTCCTTCTCCGGACTCGGCGAAGCGGATGGCTGCTTCTACTTTTGGAAGCATGGACCCTTTTGCGAACTGCTCTTCCTCGATATAGCCTTTTGCCTGCTCAACAGTCAGGTCAGACAGCCACTCCTGGTTTTCTTTGCCCCAGTTGATGGCAACTTTTTCTACAGCTGTCAGGATGATCAGGTGGTCGGCCCCAAGCTGGGAAGCTAAAAGGCTGCTGGCGTTGTCTTTGTCGATGACTGCGTTTACGCCTACCAGGCGGCCCTCTTCATCACTCACTACCGGGATTCCGCCGCCGCCGCAAGTGATTACAATGTGTCCTGCGTCTACAAGAGTCTTGATGGTCTGAAGCTCGCGGATTCTTTTTGGCATTGGGGATGCTACTACGATACGGTAGCCTCTTCCGGCGTCTTCCATACAGCGGATGCCGTTTTTCTCGTTCTCCTCTGCCTCTTCCTTTGTCATGAATCTTCCGATTGGCTTGGTCGGATTCTCGAAGGCCGGGTCGTCCTTGTCTACCTCTACCTGCGACAGAATGGTGGATACCTTGCCGTCAATTCCTCTGCTTAACAGCTCGTATTTGATGGCGTTCTGAAGGTCAATGCCAATATATCCCTGGCTCATGGCAACACTTGTAGGAAGCGGCACCTGCTTGTAGTTCTGCTGCATGACAATCAGATTGTCCATGGCATTCTGGATCATCCCCACCTGGGGGCCGTTTCCGTGTGTAACGATAATATCCAGTCCCTGTTCTGCAAGGTCTACGATTACTTTCGCTGTATTGGCAACTGCTTCTTTCTGCTCTTCTATATCCTTGCCCAGGGCGTTTCCGCCCAGAGCAATGACAACCTTTTTCTTTTCCATAAAAATTCTCCTATTCCTGCTCTACGCCTCAAAGCCAAGCTTCTTTGCGTAAGCCTTTACAGCCTTCTCGAAACACTCGATCGGCGGATGTACGGTACCTGCACCGATCTGTCCTCTTCCGGCAACCTTATTTGCAATACCGGTGTTAATAACCGGGGTAATTCCTTTCTCTACTACGAGTCTTGCGTCGATTCCAAGGCAGATTCCCTGGAAATTCCATGTAGGAACTGTAAAGTTCGGGTTTCTGTCAATACAGATCTCGGTCATCTCGTTGCTTGTGCGCAGGGCATCCTCGTAGCCGCCTGCACCTACGAATCTTGTAACAGCCGGAGCCGCGATCATGGCCATACCGCCAACGCCAAAGGTCTCTGTGATAGCACTGTCACCCATATCCGGACATGCATCCTCAGCATCATAGCCCGTGAAGTAGAGTCCCTGAGGCGTATTTACCGGGCCTGTGAACCACTCGTCGCCCATACCTGCGATGCGGATACCGAACTCATAGCCATTACGGCACATAGCAGTAACGATGGTTCCGTCTGTGTCTTTGCGGGCATCATCCATGACAGCCTTGCCTGTGGCCATCATGATATTTAAGAAGAACTGGTCTGTATCAGCCAGGAACTTGATTACGTCATAGCGGTCCTTCTCGTCCATATCCATGGCTGTGATGATCGGAGCAACCTCTTTTAAGAATGCAAGGGATGCAGCGATATTTCTCTGATGGAACTCATCACCCATGGCAACTGCTTTTGCGATTAATGGATTGATTGCAAGGCCGTTCTCCATGGAGCGAAGTGCTTTTCCAAGCGTCGGACCTAATACGTCTCTCATCCAGCGTAAGCGGTTTACCACTTCTTCGTCATATGCGCCGAAACGGAGAACCTTTCCGATACCCTCATTCATGGTACAGTATGCCTTGTTGCCGCCGGTCTCATTCTCTACTACGAATACCGCCATATTCGGAGAGGTAATGCCGCCCATTGGTCCTACTGCATTACAATGGTGGCAGGGGATGAATTTAATCTCTCCGCCTTCCAGCATCTTTCTTGCTTCTTCCTCTGTATCTGCCCACTCCTCGAACATGACAGCGCCAACACATGATCCCTGCATTGGATCCGGCATATTCTCGTAAGCTACCGGAGGACCAGCGTGAAGGATAACCTTTCCGCCGTTTTCTGCGAACTCCGGAATTACTTCCTTTGCACGTACATTATCCTTAAGTACCGGCTGGCTTGCTACAACCTTCTCAATAACTCCGCGGTTCTTCTCATCAATGCCCTCATAATTTCTCAGGAAGTTCAGAATCTTGATCAGCTCAACATTTCCTCCTGCCGGCGGCTGCCAGTCATACTGTACGACTTCGCATCCAAACTGCTCTACAACTTCCGCGAAGCTCTTAAGGCCGATATTGATAATATTCGGCTTCTCGGAAAGTAATGCGCGGAGTTTGTCAGAAGGTGCATTCTTTTCTACCTCTGCAACCTCTTTTGCGCGGATCTCTTTTACCGGCTCCTCGAAATCTCTGCCGATTGCGCGGATTGCGGTGCGGCATGCAAGTTTGTTATTCTCGCATACGATAACGCCTGCTTCTTTTAATTTATTTACAGCCTCGTCATATCCCTGGTAATCGCTTCTTGTACCGCATACAGTTGCAACAAAGAATACCTTTCTTCCCTGTGCCTCTGCCTTTTCTTTCAGGGCAACGATAGACGGAAGGAGTGCTCCTGCCATATCGGCGTGTGAGCCATAGCCAAGCATAATGTCAAGGAGAACTGCTCCTGTGGTCGGATCATCGACTGCCTCCTGCATACACTCAATACGCTTTGCAGGGTCAATCATCGGATGGGGCTTGCCCTGTGTATAAGCATCATCCCCAAGGTCTACGACGATGTTGCCGTCTAACTGGAGCATATAGCCTTCAATGTCTTCTGGCGGCACTTTGCAGTTCATGGCATCCTTAATGAGCATCGCTGCTTCATTTGCCAGTGTTCCGCCTGAGTAGTAAGCTTTAATGGTCTTGCCGTCCTCTGCCTTGTAGAACTCGGACTCATCAAGATCAATCGATGCTTCCGGAACCTCTGTGCCTCTTACAAGGCTGACTGCCTTGCGTGCAGCTTCGTCCAGTGTATAGCAGTGGAAGAAGTTTTCCTCATGATATTCCGGCTTCTCGCCAACGAATAAGGTGACTACCGGCTTGCTGAAATTGGAAAGTCTTGCGGAGATCATGTCGCGTACTTCCTTTGCCGGCGGCTTGGAAACAATCACAAGCACCTTAACCGCGTCATCATCTTCCATGGCGTCAATCATATCCATCATAGTAATTCCGCCGATCTTTGCATTCAGGTCACGTCCGCCGATGCCGATCGCGTTGGTAACGCCCTCGCCTAATCTGTCAATGATAGTGGTAAGCTCCTGGATTCCTGTTCCGGATGCGCCGATAATACCGATAGAGCCTTTTGTAACCTTGTTGGTAAATGCAATCGGAACCCCCTGGATAATGCCTGTACCACAGTCAGGGCCCATCACTGCCAGTCCTTTTGCGTGAGCCTTTTCCTTCAATGCCTTCTCGTCCTCCACAGTTACATTGTCAGAGAACATGAATACATTCAGTCCCTCGTCCAGCGCCCGGTCAGCCTCAAGCGCTGCGTATGCTCCCGGAATGGAGATAACTGCAAGGTTTGCTTCCGGAGCCTTCTTAAGCGCCTTATCCCATGATTTGACACTCTCGGCGCCCTTCTTTCCTTCTGCTGCCGTGGACTGTTTCTTTAAGAACTCTTCTACTTTTCCAAGAACCACGTCAAGCACGCCGTCCTCTTCAATATCTGCTACAACTACCATATCATTTGCAGTAGCTGCCATCAGCTCCTCTGTATCAAGTCCGCCTGACTTAAAGATATCCTTGTTAGCCGGTGTGGCCATCATAACCTGAATCTTATTGACTCCTTCTACAGAAGAAATCTCATTGGTAAGAAGCATAAGTACTACTGAGTCCTGATAACTTCCTTTTTTAACAACTGTTTTTAACATGTTTTTTCCCTTTCTATTTTTTGCGGCGTTTCATCCTGGATTTTTTAATCTGCGAATCTGTTCTTATGGTCATATCTGTCAAAATGAACCTTGTCGCCCTTCAGATATTCTACAAGCTCGTCAACAACCTCAATGCCGCCTGATGCGTAAGCCTTGTCTCTTCTCATGACAGCTCTCTCGCCCGGATAATATACCTTGCCATATCCAGGAGCCGCCTTCATCTCGCCAAGCTCGTCACAGGTCTTGGACATATTCGCCTTGAACTGCTCTGCACCGCAGAATCTCTCCGGATCCATAACAATGATCATCTGTCCCAGTTCACGGCCCTTGGAGCAGTCATGATACATGGAGCTTACGTGCTTTCCAAACGGAACGCCGAGAAGCACGCCTGAGAATACGTCTACCATCATCATAAGGCCATATCCCTTCGCGCCTGCAATCGGTGTAAGGGCATTTACCTTGTGCGGGTCTGTAACAGGCTCTCCGTTTACATCCACTGCCCAGTCAGACGGAATCTCCACTCCCTGGGAGCGTTTGTCAAGAATCTTGCCCCATGCCTGAACGGTTGTCGCCATATCAAATACTACCTTGCGGTCATCTGCTGTCGGAGCCGCAAAGGAGATCGGGTTTGTCCCATAATATGGCTCTGTTCCGCCGTATGGCACTGCCATTGGGTCAGACTGGCAGAAAGTAATTGCAGCAAGGCCTTCCTTTGCACACATTTCTGTATAATAACCGATGGATCCTGTGTGGGAAATATTCGCCATACCAACGATTGCCACGCCGTTTTCTTTTGCCATCTCAATTGCTTTCTCTGTAGCCTTTGTAGCTACCCAGTAACCAATCCCGTTGTCTCCGTCCATGATGCCGGAGCAGGGGCCTGTCTGGTTCCATATGATGTTCGGCTCGTGTGTGATACCGCCTTTGGCAATTCTTTCGCTGTAGTATTCCACACGTACTGCACCGTGTGAGGCATATCCTCTCTCATGTGACCATGTCAGAATCTCTGCTGTCTGCTCGGCATGGTCCTCTCTTAAACCTGCCTGCACCAGTTTATTTTTCATCAAACCTTTTAATTCATCTCTTGAAAGTTTCATCTTTGTCCCCACCATCCTTTTTTATTTCCGCCACGCCCAGGCGGATATTATAATAATTTTTATAATGCAACATCTCTGTTACAGTCTTTGGAGTAGATATAAGTCGTAACCTCTTCACGTCCCTGGTCGCCTACTGCATAGCATGCCTGCGGGCAGTACGCATCCATGAATACGTAGTCGCCCTTCTTAACCGGCACCCACTCATCATCCAGTCTGTACATTGCTTTTCCGGATAAGAATAACATTCCGTGCTCCTGTACATGTGTCTCAATGTATCCGTGGGAAGCTCCGATGTGGAATTTCAGAATATGCATATTCATGTCAAATCCGAAGTCATCGGTTGGAAGGAAGTTCTGGATATAGCAGTTCTCCATTCCCTCGTAGGAAATCCACTCCAGCTCATTTGCATTGCCAACGATGGTGTATGCGCTGTATCCTTCTACTTTCTCATATCTGCGTCTGTAGAGATAAAGCTTTGCGTCTGCGTCTCCCTTGTTTTCAAAGGAAACCGGCTTATCCTCTGGAGAGTAGATGTATCCGCCCTGTGTAAGAGCCTCTTCCTTATCCGCATTCTTTACAGTAACCTCGCCCTCGACTACATAAAGGAATGTCTCAATGCCGTCTCCGCCGATGCCGTCTTTCTTTCCTCCCGCATGTGCGGTTACAAGATAGTCTGCAAAGGAAGCTCCCATGGCCGGTGATCCCAGAATGGTCACGTCGCAGTTCACATATCCCGGAATCGCATTCTTTACAAGTCCGTCCGGCTCAAGAAGCACCCAGTTTTCTTTCTTGATCACGGAACGTGTCTGCAGCAGTTCGTCACGGTATCCAACCTGATTGTTTAAATAGCTCATTGTAAAGTCCTCTCTTTCTTATAATTGTTAAAAAATGGATTATTAGGTTATTGTGGTCAACCAGTTTTTATACTATTATTATGACAACTCTTCTTAAAATTTTCAATTGACATTTTAGACAAATTGCAAATGATTTTTTTGGTGATTTTGCAAGGAGCACGGGATCATGAAGGCTCTTGAAATCCGCTGTTTTTATGATATACTATTATTTAGCAGGGAAATTTGACCCATACCCTTGTCTGTTAAATATAAGACAATAAATTTTAAAAAAGCATTATGCTTTCAACCACATTTTAACGTGCATATTCGACATTATAATAAAAAGGAGGAGACTTTATGTTAAAGAAAAAAGAAATACTCATCCCCGCCGATACATACGAAAAGCATGCGGTTGTCTATCATGACACGGATGCCGTGCCAAAGGCCTGTATTTTATATTTCCACGGCGGCGGATTATTATACGGAACAAAGACAGATTTGCCTGATTTTCATGTAAAGACACTGACAGAGGCCGGATATCAGATCATTGCCTTTGATTATCCCCTGGCTCCGGCAGCGAAGCTGGATCTGATCTTAGCGGATGTGTGCGCTTCGGTCAATCACTATGTAAAGTACGCTTCTATGTATACAGAAAAAAAGCTCCCATATTTCCTGTGGGGGCGCTCTGCAGGAGCGTACCTGTGCCTGCTTGCAGCGGCAGGCGGCAAATTAACGGAAAAGCCTGCGGGCATCCTTTCTTATTATGGATACGGATTCCTGTGCGACGGATGGTTCATGACGCCCAGCAAATATTATAATACACTCCCTCCTGTCAGCGAGGCTGCCCTGGGAGCCATTCCCTCCGGAATCCACGCAGAAGGGGCCCTGGACAGGCATTACAGCGTTTATGTGTACGCAAGGCAGAAGGGGAACTGGATTGACCTGATCTACGCAGGGAGACAGAAGTTCTTTTACCTGGACTATACCCTCCGGGTGTGCGACAAGATGCCCTGCCCCATTTTCTGCGCACACAGCACCGGGGATACGGATGTTCCTTACTCCGAATTCCTGGAACTGTGCAATAAATACCGGGCACAGAGATTCGTTGTGTCCCACAATATGCATGATTTTGACCGGGACGCGGAAAGTCCCACCACGGCAAGATTACTGGAAGCTACCATTAAGTTTCTGGATCTGAAATTGGGGACGGGGTATTTTTAAAAATACCCCGTCCCCAATCTTCTAATTAATTACTCATTCCTTTTTCTTAATTCTCGCCCAACCTAAAATCATAACACTAATATATCCTACTATTGACATCAAAAAGATTGCAGTAACAAAAAAACGCGGAACATTCAAATTCCATGTTAATTCCATACCAACAAGTGTCAAAAGAATTGATATAATACATATTACAATTTGATCTTTTCTCATACAACCACCTTCCTTCGTAAATACGAATTATCTTCATCGTTACTATTCATAGGTCAGGAATGCACCGAACTGCGCATTCCGCAAGAACATGATTCAAGAATAAGTGGCAACTTTTGCGTAGCAAAACTTTTAGTATCATCCCGAATCGTTGCTATGAGCGACCTCCCGGGTCGTGAATAGTAACGTCTTCATCTTTCCCGAATTCAAGACTTATTAGTGATTACCGATTATCTATTTTATTATAGTCGAAATAGTAGATATTGACATTTTTCCGAATTTTATCGTCTCATGCAATCTCCCCTTCGCATCATAAACCAATAAATATTTAGTGTATCCTCCATCATACGGCACCGCTTTAACTTTAAACCCCCATCCTTTTATAGGGGTCATTTGTATAGTTTTCGTGTCACTAACACTTCCCGCACTCGAATAATCTCCACACAAAAATGTAAGACTGACAACAGTTCCATACCCTGCAGATAAGTAACCTTTCGTAACTGCAAGATCCGCAGCTCCCGTAATAGCAAAACCAAGTAGCACCTGTACTCTCGACTCTGCTTTCCATTTTTTTATATTAGCACTATTCCAAACAAATTTATTTGTGTAAATAGTAGTTTTTAATGCGCTTACCGCACTATCTGTATCTTTATAAATTTTACGGTTTCGTGCTGGACCTGTAGAATACGAAGCAGTAATCTTATATTTATTAGAATAATATCTCGTCGTAACAGTTATCTTTTTTGACACTTGTGATTTACCTGTATTTTTATAAGATCCACTTTTCGTATCAATAGATTTTGTTCTTGCATTTGGAATCAGCTCCACTTTATAGCTAACTGTAGTTTTAGCCGGCACATTAATTACAAAAGTAATTTTTCCATTAGATGGGTTTGAAACCTTAGTAATTAAGGATTCTTTATTCGTGGTTGTTGCTGCTTCTACTCTTTCAACCTTTGAACCAACCATTAGTAACATAACTATCAACAGAAAAGCTATAGCTTTTCTGCTTGCCTTAAGGCAAACAGAAAAGCTATAGCTTTTCTGCTTGCCTTAAGGCAAGCAAAGTTTCCGTTTTTCATTTTAATTTCTCCTTTTTCTCTAATTAATGCTCTATTTTGTCTCCTATACTTTTTACAATCAAACAATCACACCCCTCGCAATACCACACCCCCTTCGTTGTATTCATTAAAAATTTTGCTTTACCAAAGGTAAATTTTCTCCCATCAACTCCCTTCCACATTGGAGCACACTTATAACACTTTATTGAGCCCTCCAACATCTTTTTCTCACAATAAGGACAATTCATTCTACATTTACACCTCCTTTGCACACATTACAGTTAAAACTATCCTCATTTATAAAATAACACATTTTTAGCGTAAAAGCAATCCCCTTGGCCTTAAAAATGGCCTAAATTCACACGGTAAACTCATATCTCGGGCCAGGAATGCGCCAGGCTACGCATTCCGAAGGAACATGCCCCACTGAATGACCCGTGACTTTTCTCCCATTAAATTCAATTTTTGCATTACCCAATCAAAACTCTTTTGCCCTCAAAGGCGAATCCATAATGATGGATCCTGTCTGCTGAAATCCCCCGGGTCTTCAGATTCCTGTCATAATCCTTCTCCCGGATCTGCGCAAGCGCCGCCTGGACCGTGTCTTCAAGCGTTTTTTCTTCATCGGAATCATGAACCTTGAACTCCATCACGATCGCAGGCAATCCGGAATCTGCCGCCCGTACTGGCTCCATCACCACATCATAACGTCCCATGCCGCTTTCGCGGTTGGATGTTACGATATAGTCATCACGCCTGTCTACAATCAGGCCAAGCACAAAACCGTGAAAGAAGCGTTCTGGTTCTGTATGTCCGGAGGGCTTCTTTCCAGTATCAAATGAACTGAAGGTTGCAAGTGCAACTTGATTCATATAATAATTCATGGCTTTCAGGTCCCCGGCCAGGAGTGACTTTACAAAGTCATGGTATCTTGCGTTTCCGTCCCGAAACCACAGTTTAATCATATTTTCAAACATGAGCATGACCTCAAAATTGGTAATTTTCAGCTCATGTTCCATCTTCTTTGTTCTTGGATGGATGCGGTATGACTCCACCTTCATATATCCACTGGCAAGCAGCAGGCTCCAGATGGCGTCTTCATTTCCTTCCAGCTGTTTAAAAACAATCTGTTCGTCCAGTTCTGCCCGTATGCTCCCGCCGTCCAACAAATCTTCCATCTGCTGTTTGACCGCCGTGCTCCCGGTGCGGATCAGGGCATTTACCAATGCATTGGAACTGCTGTCCGCCCAATAGGGCGCATACTTCCTTTTATCCAGAAAATTCGTGATGGACCATGGATTATAGATATCCCTGTATTCTCCAAAGGTAAATCCATCATACCATGCTTTCACTTCCTCTTTCTGTTCAGGCATCCCCGCTTCCTCAAGAGAAGCAAAGACCTCTTCCTCCGTAAATCCAAAGCAGGAAGCATATGCATCGGACGTTGTCGTAACCACCTCAATATTATTCAGATCCGAGAAAATGGATTCCTTGCTCACTCTTGTAATTCCCGTCATAACCGCCCGTTCCAGATATGGATTTGTCTTGAATGTTGCATTAAAGAGGCTTCTGATAAATGTAGCCATCTCCTCCCAGTAGCCGCCCACATAAGCCTCCTGCAGCGGCGTGTCGTATTCGTCTAATAAAACGATGACCTTTTTCCCGTAATACCGGTTTAAGTATCCCATTAAAGCCCGAACGGCGATTTCTGCCTCTTCATTCTTCATACCCGGTCGCACTGCGGCGTACTGCTCCTTTTCCTTCTCGTTAAGCAAATTCCCCTCCAACACAAACTCATTCTGATTATACAATTCGGTCAGATTCTGCTTGATGCGGGTAATTGCGGCCTCGCAGGTATTGGATTTGATGTCTGCAAACGTAAGAAAAAGGACAGGATAGATTCCCTGCAGCTGCCGGTATCTTTCGTATTCCCAGATAGCCAGTCCGTCGAACAGATCCCCCCGGCCTTTATACTTCATGGAAAAGAAACATTCCAACATATTCATATTAAGGGTTTTCCCAAAACGGCGCGGACGTGTAATCAGAGTCACTTTGTCCTCCGACTCCCACCATTCTTTGATAAACTCTGTCTTATCCACATAAAAACATTTTCTCTCGCGTATTGAATCAAAGCCATCATTTCCGATACTAACGGTTTTCACTTCTATTCACCACCCTTTCAACTGGAGTTGGGGACGGGGTAAAATTAATTTTACCCCGTCCCCAACTCCTCAATCCTGCAGCTATGCTCTTTCGTTTTTTCATCATAATTAATTCCAACGAGAAGTAAGTTGCCGGTATACTCTTCTAAAGCTTTCGGGAGTTCTTAAGTGCTTCTGTTACTTCTCCCCAGTCCGAATTGGTGATCGAATTCACATATTCGTTCAGAATCTCATGATTTGGGATAAATACTTCTTCTTTGTCACTGCGGTATCCCAGATAACCCAGGTGCACCAGAAGCGTCAGCACATCATCTTTGGAGTAAAAGGTAACCATATCATTTGTAAAACTGTGGACATTAACCGGCACGCCGTTTTTACCGTTTATCATGTCAATAATGGCATCTTTCAGTCCTTCAAAGTTCAAGTCAATATAAGCGCGAAGCGCTTCGAAGGTCTCCGTCTGATTCCAGTAATACTGGAATTTGCCAAAACGCATGGCGCTGACTACTGAACGGGGATTATAAATCGAGCCAGCATCTTCGAGGAAATATCCGTCATACCATCGCTTTGTCTCTTCAAAATCCATATGGTAGCGTTCGCATAATTCCCTGACCTCTTTCTCTGCAAACCCGACATATTCTGCCAGTTCTCCCTGGAAGGTCATGGAGAATTCATCGAACATATTAAGCGCACTGTGCGTCCCATATTTTTTGATGGGAAGGATTCCGGTCATATAGCACAAAGCGATATAACTTTTGTCCTTCAGCAAATCCCGCAAGAAATCAAGGTACATCTTCTGCGCCCCGGTTTCTGATTTATACTCCCTGAAAATGCAGTCCCATTCATCAATTATGAGAATATATGGTATCCGGACTTCACTATATAGATCCTGCATACATCCAATCAAATCCTGTTTATCAAAAAAATCGACTTGCGGATATTCAGATGCAAGCTCACGAATGACTCTATTCTTCAATAGTTCCAGCATTCTTTCCATAGAATCTGTCCGGCTTAAAAACTCCTGCATATTCAAAAACAGCACATTATACTGGTTCAAATATTTCCCAAAGCTTTCATCCTTTGAGATTTCATATCCCTCAAACAATTCCCTGGAATCACACCCGCGGCTATAATATGCCGCAAGCATATCCGCAGCTACAGATTTTCCAAACCTTCTGGGCCTGCTCATGCTGATATATTTCTGCAGTGAATTCGTGACACGGTTGCAATAACGGATCAGTCCCGTTTTATCAACATAGATTTCCGAATTGGTACACTGGAAAAATTTTTCGTTTCCCGGATTCAGATAGACTCCCATGTAAAGCCTCCTTTCTTTTACAGCAGCCATACGAAGCCGCGGATCTTTTCTTATAAGTATACACGAAGCGAAAGAGATGCACAACAGCAAAGTTGGGGACGGGGTATTTTTAAAAATACCCCGTCCCCAATTGAACTATTTATCAAAAATTGTTCCTTTACAGAATGGCTTTGACACCGGCATTACCTTCATCAGCAGATAGTAAGCGACTCCTGTCGGAATCAGGCTTACATACCAGGAAAGCTGCATAACGACCAGCGAGCATAAGGAACCGAAGATGATGGCGATTACTGCCGCCCAGTCGATTCCCTTGAAGCATCCCTGCTTATCGTACATATCGTTGATGTCCAGTTTCTTCTTGCGGAGGATGAAGTAATCCACTGCCATTACCGCGAAGATCGGTCCAAGGAATGCGGAGTAGGACTGTGTGAAGAGGTTCAGCCCTGCTGCGGATTCGTCTGTAACCAACTTCCACGGCATCACGCATGCGGAGAGCACGCCTACAAGAATGGTCGCGTGCGTCCATTTCATCTTGAAGGACTCCATCAGCACGTATGCAGGTGGAACGATATTGTTCAGTACGTTTGTTGTAATCTGTGCAAATGCGATGAAGAGCAGGGTTACGATTGTGAGAACGCCTTCCATCTGCCCATTTGGATAAAAGCAAATTCTTTTTCACAGTCATCCTCTAATGCTGGCACAAACAGTTTTTCAACATACTTGTTCCCTTTTTACGTCGCAGTTCACGGAGCGCTATATCTTCAACAACCCTTTTTTTATTTTTGGCAAATTGTTATTTCTTCGTCTTCACTTTTTTAATCTTTGACCAAACAGAATAGTATTTCTTTCCATTTACAGTTTTATATGTCCTTATCCGCACATAATAAATCTTCTTGGCTTTTAATTTTTTTACAATAAGTTTTGAAGTTGTAATTTTTTTGACGTTTTTTGTCGCAGTAGCTTTCTTAGAAAACTTATTGCTTGTGGAATACTGAATCTGGTAGCCACTGGTTTGCGTTTTCTGCCTTGTCCACTTAATTGAAATGCTTTTGGATTTTCCTGTAAGAGACATTAATTTCGTTCCCTTTGGATTAATCGTAAAGTTTTTCTTTAAAATACCAGAATAACCATTTTTAAGTTTGACTGTAACAGTGGCTTTCCCAACTTTCTTATTTTTACTATAGGAAACTGTATAGTAAGCACTAGAAATTTTATTACCTTTATCATCCATTACAGTAACTGTTGGCTTTCTGACTTTGCCATCATAAACATACCTTGTCTTGGATAGCATTATTTTCTTTGCGATTAGCATATTATCAGAATTCCCACCCGATGGGGGCTCCGTACTGCCTCCTGACGGAGTTTTCGAAGGAGTCTCCGTATCAGTGTTCCACACAACTGCACCGATTGATTTTAGATAAGGAAAGCCATTGTTTGTAGTAGAATCAATTGACCAAATATCCGCAAAATTCCAACTTTCATAGGTCTCTTGACTTTTAAGTTCGGCAAGGGTTTTGGAAATACCATAGCCATAGTTAGAACTTATGCTATAGCAATTTGTGATTGTACTACCTTCATCATCGTCATGGCCAACTAGTCCACCAGTTTTTTGCTTCCCATTTACACTACCAATAGCATAGCAATTAGCAATCGTCCCCTTGATGTTTTTACCAACTAGCCTACCGGTTACTTGCTTCCCATTTACACTACCAATAGCATAACAATTAGTGATTGTATGGTGTTGGTTTTCGCCAACTAGTCCTCCTATATTTGTATTTCCAAAAATCTTACCATACGCACAACTAGTTTCGATCATACCTGTGTTATATCCTACTAACCCTCCTATAGATGTGTAACCTCCAGTTACATTACTAGTAGAATAGCAATTTATGACCATACTATCGACTGTAACACCATAGCTAGAGTTACTTCCGACAAGCCCACCTGTATAACTTTCTCCAGTCACATTACCTGTAGAATAACAGTTTGTGATCACACTAGATTCACAGTTGTTACCAATCAACCCACCTGTATCATAGTCTCTTCCAACCACTGTATTAGCTGAAGAGCAACTTTCTACTATTCCACTCTTGTTTTCGCCAAGCAGTCCTCCAGTGTACTTCCCATTACCAGTAACATCACCAGTAGTATGGCAATCCTTAATTACACAGTCAATAGCATTACCAACTAGACCTCCAGTATATTCGTCATTTCCATTCACACTACCTGTTACATAGCAGTTAGTGATTCTGCTATACAAATTACGACCAACCAATCCACCAACATTACTATTTCCAGTCACATCACAAGACACTTTAAGGTTTTTTATAGTTGCGGTACTCCATCCAAAAAAACCAACATAATCAGCGTCGGGTGAGTCTATATATATGCCACTTATTGTATGGTTACCACCATCAAATGTCCCCGCAAATGCTTTACCCCATTTCGAACCAATCGGTGTCCACTCTCCTGAAAGTGTAATATCTGCCGTGAGCTTATAGTAGCCTTTTAATACAATAATTTGTGATGCATCTGACACTTTTTTTAAATCATTAGCTGTCGCTATCAAATAGGGATCACTTTCTATGCCTTTGCCAGGTAAATCAATGTTAGAGTCTGGCAAAATAATATCAGAGACCGTCCAATCGACGGCACCAATTCCTCGAATATAGGGGAAACCATTGTTTACGGCAGAATTTATATCCCAAATACTTTCAAAATTCCAATCCTGATAAGTACTCTGAGTTTTTAATTCATCGATAGTTTTTGATATGCCATAGTTGTTATCCGTATTTCGCCCATTGTAATAACAATTTGTGATTATGCCCATATTCCCTAAATGGTTTCCTTGATCAACACCAACTATTCCGCCTGTATATTTGTTTCCAGATACATTGCCAGTTGTATAGCAATTTTCAATATCACCGCCGTTATTTGTTCCAACTATTCCACCTGTATAGCCACTTCCAAACACATTGCCAGTAGAAAAGGAATTTTTGACATCGCCCAAGTTAACTCCGACTAGACCTCCAGTTGCACCACTGCCAAATACATTGTTGGTCGCATAACAGTTTTCGATGCAATCATAGCCATTTTGGCCAAGCAGCCCACCTATCCGATCATTCCCATTCACTTTACCGGTTGCATAACAATTTTTAAGGTAGCTATAAGAATTAGAAGGCCCGTTAAAATGATAGCCAATCAGTCCACCTATGTTGTCTTGCCCAGTGACATCACCAGTTGCAAAACAGATTCTAAATACTCCATGACTATAGCCTACTAATCCGCCTACATTAAGGTTGCCTGTAACATTACCAGTTGCAGAACAATGATGGATTGTGCCGCCAGTTTCGCCGACCAAACCTCCTACGTTTGATCCACTCGAATGAATTTTTACATCCGACACACAATGATATATACTTCCAGAATTTTTGCCGACTAAACCTCCTGTTTCATCAGAGCC
The DNA here is from genome assembly GCA_948602995.1 of uncultured Dorea sp. GTDB lineage: Bacteria > Bacillota > Clostridia > Lachnospirales > Lachnospiraceae > CAPEBR01. The sequence continues at coordinate 86,703 of CAPEBR010000008.1, read as the reverse complement.
GCCCTCTATTGTACCAAAGACAGTACAACGAGCTATAGTGCCAGAATTCTCTCTAGCAATAAAACCGATATTAGAGCCAGTCTCAGTAGTAATATTTCCAGAAACATTAAGATTCCTGATTTTCCCACTAACCTTGCTGAATAAACCAGCACCACCACTTTTCGTGTTAGTTCTCATGTTGTATATGGAATGACCATTTCCGTCTAAGACTCCTGTAAAAACTCCCTCAATTGGCATCCAGTTCTCAATATCGCTAAGATCTATATCTTTCACCAAACGATAGTACCCATTAAGATTCTTAGATATAGCAAGAATTTCCTCCACAGATTGAATCGAATTAACTACTTCGGGCACCGCGTCAATTGTTGCTATTAGCGCACCACTCTTGTCAACTATACATGTTGTTGAAGAACCCAGTTCTGAGTATATTTCTAAAGGAATATTCCTAACCCAAAAACTAACACAATTATCGTAGTCGGCTTCAATCACTGACGTACTATCCAAGTCTCCGAAAGACGAATAATTCTGCAAGGTTAGTGTCTTGTAATCATCGGCACTGCCATTTGCCCCACCAAGTCTGAGAAGAATGTCATAATCCCATCCATTCTTGTAAATTACCACAGAAGCAAAATCTTTATAGGCATCACCGAGTGTGACGATGTGGGTATCATCTACCGTCTTAATTTCTTTAAAAGCCGCATGGATAGTCACATCAGTTTTGGCACAAAAACGATATGTATTTTTAAGCTCCACTAATGTTCCGTCAACATACCATCCAGCAAAAATGTGAAAATCATCTACTGGATTAGCCATGATTTCTACAGAACTTCCCCGTGTATATAATGTTTCACTGTAAACCATTCCGCCCTCATCTGCAGTCACATTTACTTTAACTGTCGCCGCATCATCTACAGAAATATACTCATTAGGGATTATGCTCGTCCCGTCTTGGGCAATTACGGCTGCGTTTTCTCTATTCGTTATATCAAAGGCTGAGTCAACACTTTGCGTGTAACTCTTACCATCTACTAGGGGAATACTATAATAATTGAGACGTCCCACGGTGTACCCATTCTCGTCTATTTGCTCAATACAATAGTCCATAAGCCCATCGTCAGTAGCTGTCAATTTAAGATTAACGATTAAATCATCGGGAATAAAAAGAATCTTTACATCTCCATTGATTTCTGCACTAATCTCTCCATTAAAACTAGTTTCCCCCTCTGCTGTGTTTCCGATAACATTGCCATTTTTATCGGTAACTTGAATCTCTACGGGGCACTCAAAAAGAAACTTTTTTAATTTCTTAAATACACTATCTTCACTATTTGCAATACTATTAGAATTTGTAGGATCGTAAAGATAATAATAAATCTCATCAATCAGTTTATCTTTTAGTTTGTTGACCTTAGACATGGCGGACGTCACAACCTTGTCCCTAATTTCTGAATCACTAAGTTTCTCAATATCCTTTATTTTCTTGTACAAGTTTTCCAATTCTTTGAAGGACTTACACAAGTCAGCAGATGTCTTATTGTTTTTCAAAGTTTTTATCGACTGGCATAGCTCATTAAGCTTTAAGTAGTTTTTCGGCACATTGCTATGGCCATTTGCCTGGAACGTTTCGATTTTATCTTTGAAAAATTTATTCAACTCCTTTGTTGTGAAATCAGCCAAACCTGTAGCTGTACAGAAATAGCTAACCAAAGATGTAACAGCCTTTTTAAAGGCACTATTAGATAAAGTAGCCAGCTGGTTGACATATTCTTCCATGATTTTAGCTGTTTTAGTGGTGGTTGTATTTATGATGCCTGTATAACTATATTTTCCATTACTGGCTGTAATCACCCCAGTATGCGCTCCCCATATACCCGTTACGTTGAATGTAACAGTGTATTGTCCTGACTTACCGGTAAATATATCATCACTGAGACTGTTTTGTAATTTATTAACAAGCCTTGTACCTATCTCAATTTCGCTCTTACTGAAGTCGATTTTTCCCAAATCGACTCCTAGATTGACCAACGTATCTAAATACATGGCATATACTTCATACACTGCGTTTATGACCTTTTCAGGTGCACCTGCCACCATAGTAATAATCTTATCTTTAGTCACTTCATCGAAAGCTCGCAACTTTTCCGCAGAATATTTTTCGCTCTCACCTTTGTCGGCTTCATCAGTCAACTCTATTCCCATTTTTTCCAAATAATCGTTTATCGCATTTTCTAAATCTTGCGAGGCACTCACTATAGCTCCTGTGTTGGTCTGCTTATATACAGGGATGTTATAACAAACCTCCTTGATTTTTCCTTTTAATTCTGAATCCATCGGCATTTTATTTGGCTCATCTGAATTATACACTTTTGTTATCACATTGTTTTCAATAACTGCAACTATGTATTTTCCTTCAACCCAGGAACTAATCGCTTCATTAAACGGAAAATCATCAGCCACATCATAAATTGTGCCGTCAATTGTTATCGTGAACTTCTCCAAATCAAAAGAATCTATATGTCCATCAACATAGATTCTTTTCGAGGCTTCAGCAGCATGCACACTGTCCAAAGATGGAATCATAGAAATTGCCGTCATAAATGATAGTAGTACAGCGATAAGCCTTATTGTTCTTCTTTTTTTCACTGTTCGTCTCTCCTAGTTTTATTATTCTTTATTTAAATCAATACACCAGTTTACGACTTTTTGATTTTTGAATGAATGTCTTCCACTCGGTTTCAAGAGATATATCGAGAACATTAAAAATTGTTCTATCCTGATAAATATTGTAGAAGTCTACACTTTATTAAGTTTTAGGAGATTTCAAAAGTTATAAACTGGTGTACTGGTGTGAAGTAGTACAACGAGTTAAAATTAGCTTTTATATTCTAGAAACGTTGCTACACAGACTGAATCTATTGTCATAATGTGTAACTTTATATCGGCGCATAACATTACCATTGCAAAATTTTTCCACCTGTGCGGTTGCAATTCGAATTAGCACTCCATTTCTTTAATGAGCAAAATGTGGCTACGTTAGCAGACTCTGGGAGTGCGATAGCACAGATTTTGCGAATAGCTGAATGGGTTGGATGCTCTAAAGGGCATCCAACCGCACAGTTGGAATTTTTTTCCTCAGAAATAAACAAATTATAATCTATAGACATCAACCAACTGAGGACGGGGTATTTTTAAAAAGTGTCTGTCCCCAGAAATAAAAAAATTAACGGGCACGAGGCATTTTTAAAAATACCCCGTCCCCAATTGAATTATTTATCAAAAATTGTTCCTTTACAGAATGGCTTTGACGCCGGCATTACCTTCATCAGCAGATAGTAAGCGACTCCTGTCGGAATCAGGCTTACATACCAGGAAAGCTGCATTACGAGCAGTGAGCACAGTGAGCCGAAGATGATGGCGATCACTGCCGCCCAGTTAATTCCCTTAAAGCATCCCTGTTTGTTATACATGTCATTGATATCCAGTTTCTTCTTACGAAGAATGAAGTAATCTACTGCCATGACTGCAAAGATCGGTCCAAGGAATGCGGAGTAGAACTGTGTGAAGAGATTCAGTCCTGCTGCGGATTCGTCTGTAACCAGTTTCCATGGCATTACGCATGCGGAGAGCACGCCTACAAGGATCGTAGCATGTGTCCATTTCATCTTGAAGGACTCCATCAACACGTATGCCGGCGGAACGATATTGTTCAGTACGTTTGTTGTAACCTGTGCAAATGCGATGAAGAGCAGGGTTACGATTGTGAGAACCTTGCTTCCCATTGTGGTGGAGAACACTACTACCGGGTCGCTGTTTCCTGTTGCGGCTGTTACAAGAAGTCCGATCAGACCCATGAACAGAGTTACGGGAAGGATTGCTACTGTATAGATGCTTGCTGCCTTCACAGGCTTAATGTCATCTGTCGCGTTACGTGAATAGTCGGACGCATTGATGATCATTGTGGAATAAATTCCAAGGAAGGACGTGGTTGCTGCCCAGAACGGCATGCCCCATGTTCCCTTAATGCCGGAGAATACGTCCCCGATCTCTGAGGAGAACTGTGTATTTACTACATACAGCATGTAGATCAGGATTGCAATAATAAATACGCAGGAAATGTTCTCAAGCCACTTGATTCCTTCGAAGCCCTTGATTGCAAGCAGTACCTGCAGAAGGGTAAACAATGCATATACAACCGGAAGGTTACTGATTCCGAAAAGGATATTCAGGCAGCTGTTGATGGCGCCTGCACCTACCCAGCTCTGGAAGCCAAACCACACGATCGCCGGAAGCCCGCGGAGTATGCCTGGGATCTTAACGCCGGTCGTACCAAAGCTGCTCCTGAGCTGAACGGTAAAGGGGATGCCGTATGTATGTCCGCACTCGCCGATAATCGCAAGGGCAATAGCGATAACCAGACACCCGATTACCATGGCTATGATTGCCTGTGTTACTGTCAGGGCTCCGATCAGTCCGGCGCCCATGGAAAATGTACCGATGGATACGCATCCGCCCATAAAGCTTGCCGCATAGGACAGGGTGCCCATAATACGCTTCTTAGTAGGCTGCAGATCCGGATCTACATTCTTTACCAGTTCCGGATTCAGATTCTTATTATCAACTATACTCATTCTTTCACTCTCTCCTTATTTCTCTTTTCGCCCCGGGCGCGGGATTTTCGGATTCCATGCCCGGGAGCAGTATTATTTCAGCATAACTGCTCAGTACCTTCGCAGTTACATTCAGCTTCTATTTCAGCTTCTTCACCAGTTCGCCGGTTCCCTTTTCGCCAACGATCTTGCCATCCTCGGCGATGACATTACCGCGCACCAGCGTCATAACCGGAATTCCTTTTCCCTTCAGGCCCACAAAGGCTGAGATTTTATTGACATACAGAAGGGAATCCTCTGTAATCTCCCATTCCTTCTCCGGGTCAACAATGAGAAGATCGGCATCAAAGCCTGGCTTAATGTCGCCCTTCTTTCCATAGATTCCGAATGCCTTCGCAGGCAGTACGGACATAGCGTTCGCTAATACGGCCGGGCATACGCCGCGCTTTACAACGCCTTCGCTAAAGGCCGCCTGGAAGCCGCTCTGGATGCCGGAGCATCCGCCCCATACGTCAAAGACTGTCTCAATCTTGTTGCCGAGAATCTCATTGTACTTTTCGTCATAGGAGCACGGGGAATGGTCAGAAGCGATTCCGCTGAATACGCCTGCCTTTACATACTCCCACATCTCCTCAACCGCCTCTTTGGGCTGAAGAATCGGCGCGCATTTGTAAAGCGGTCCTTTTTCTATGACGTCTTCATTGCTAAAGGTCAGATAATGTGTACAGGTCTCTGCCGTAATATCATATCCTTCATCCTGAGCTGCCTTGATTTTCTTCGCAACTGCCGGGTGGGATACATGACAGATGTGCGCCTTGCAGCCTGTGGCCTTTGCAATCTCAATAATCGCATCTGTTGCAACAATCTCTGCAACCACCGGGCGGGATTCAAGGAATGCCTTCCAGTCATTGCGTCCGGCCTCCTTCATCCTCTTCTCCTGGTTCTTGATGATCGCATAGTCTTCACAATGGAAGCCTGCACGGCCGCCAAACTGCTTAATGATGTCCATGGCTTCTAAAGCCTGGCCGTAATTTAAAGACTCATAGTCCGGAGATACCGGCCCGATGAAGGACTTGAATGATACGCATCCCTTCTCATCCAGATCTTTTAAGTCATTAAAATTATAGCTTGTAAGTCCGCCCCAGAAGCAGAAATCAACATACGCATTGGGGGAAACCTTGTTTTCTTTAAAATCAAATGCTTCCGCATTGGTCATACACGGATCATTCTGAAGAGGCATGTCAATCACGGTAGTATATCCGCCAAGGGCAGCCGCTGCTGTTCCGTGTTCATAATCCTCACGCCATTCAAAGCCCGGATCATTAAGGTGTGCATGGGTATCAATTGCTCCCGGGAATACATATTTCCCTGCCGCATCGATCACCTTTGCCGCCTCCGGCTCATCGCCTGCTGTAAGGACTGCCGCAATCTTACCGTCCTTTATTGCAACATTTCCTTCTATGACACAATCAGCAGTAACGATCTTACCGTTTTTCACCAATACATCATACATCATTTTAGCCTCCTTGTTTTTTATTTTTCTTTTCGTTACTGTTCACTCCGTTCAAAGTAACATTCACAAATCCATTTATAATTCGCTTCGCGAATGTGATTTGCTCACACCTGAATCATTTTCTTACAGACTTTGCAGTAAATGCAAAGCCCTGTGTAAACAGTAACCTCTTTTCTATTTCATCCAGGAGACGTTCCGTCTCCTGGCAGTATTCCGGAATCTGCTCCACTGAGTGAATCTCACATTCAATCTCCCGTTTCCTGTCCGGGACATTTCCCTTCTGGATCTCCTTATCGTACAGTCTGTAGACGCTCTCTGATCCGTAAATGGACGAAGCCCTGCCCGATCTCAGATAATCCTGTATGGCACATACCGCGTTTAGATTCTGGTATCTGTCATAAACTGCACTCTTCTTATAAAGGCTTTCAAGCATCCTTCTTGTACGCTGCTCTGGTTCCTCCAGAAGCTTCACCAGCTCATATGCATGGCAGTACTCCTCATATTCCTTCAGAAGCTTCTGGTAAGCCTTCGTCCCCCGCATTTTTAATACAAGGAAGAAAATGACAAGGGCAGCTGTAAATACCGATGCGCCAATGCCGATCTTCGTATAGCCCATAAAAAATGCAAAGATATCAAACAGCACCCAGGTAACTGAAAGCGAAATCATGCCCAGGGAAGCCCTGTTCCTGTACTGCGGCGGCTCCCTGGGGATATATGTATAGACCGCATATACTTCTGCAGTTTTTTTCTGCCTGCAAAGCGACTCCTCCAGCAATACAATATCCCCAAGCTCCGCCATATACTCTTCCACTGACTTTTTTTCGTCCATTATTTATCTAATGTCGTACCCTTTCTGAAGTTCGCGCATGACGGCATAATCTTCATACCAAAATAGAAAATAAGAGCCGTCGGAATCGTAGCTGTAAAGAAGGAAATGTCAACATTAAACAGACCGATCACAGCGCCTACTGCAATGGCGATAATTGCTGCCCAGTTCACGCCCTTATGCTCTCCTTCCTCATTGTACAGATCCTTCAGTAAGGAGTCAGAGATCTTTCTTCTATGAAGAATAAAGTAATCCGTAATCAGTACTGCAAAGATTGGTCCGAAGAATGCAGTATAAATCTTTGTAAACAGAGCAAGACCCGCTGCAGAGCTGTCATTTGTCAGAACCCATGGACAGGTACATACCGCAAGGATACCAACAATAATAACTGCCGTCCGGTGCTTCATCTTAAATACATCCATAAATGCATATGCCGGCGGGATTACATTAGACGCAAGGTTTGTTGACAACTGTGCCATAATAATGAAGCAAAGAGTTACAACAAGAACAAGCTTGCTGTCAACCATCTCATAAAATGCATTGATCGGGTTTGCAACGCCTGTTGCAGAGCACGCCATAGCGCCGATCATACCAAGAAGTACGGTTGCAGGAACCATGGCGAGGAAATAGGAAATTCCACGTACAGGGCTTGAATAGCCGTCTTTTACTTCTCGTGAGTAGTCGCCGGCATTCAGCATAACCGTTGTACTGTTGCCGAAGAATGCAATGATTGCTGCCACGAACGGCATCCCCCATGTTCCTTCGATACCAAGAAGGTTCGCGGAAATTGCATCCCACTGTGTTGTCAGGCAGAGGTATAACAGGTAAAGCATAGCAACTGTAATAACCACGCCGCCAATATTTCCAACCCATTTTGCTCCCTGGAATCCCTTTGTGGAAAGGAAGATCTGAATCAGCTGGAACAAAACAAAGAAGATTACATATCCATACTGAATATCCAGTCCGAATGCACGGAAGATATTATTAATAGCCGTACCTCCAAGCCATGTCTGATAACCATACCATACAATCGCCGGAAGACCTCTTATGAATACAGGAACAATACTTCCCTTTGTACCAAAGGACATCTTAAGCTGTACTGCATAAGGCGCGCCTGTTACATAGGAAAACTGGTCATTGCATGCAATACCTACAACCAGAATGGTAGAACCGATTAATACCGCAAGGAATAACTGCAGCAGGTTAAGTCCGTTTTCAAGCTGGGCTGAACCCATGGATAAGGTACCGATGGAAATACATCCGCCGAGCCATAACATGGTATTTGAGCCCCAGCTCATGATCCGGTCTTCCTTTTTAATCGGGGCAATTGAGCTGGCCTGTTTCTTTTCGTTATTTACATCACTCATAATCTCTCTCCTTTTTCATCGTAAATGCTCAGTACTCTCACAGTTATTTTACCGGCGTGATATACTCGCCATATCCTACTGCTTCATCTTTGTACATACCATCAGCGGCAACTACTTTACCTCTGATGATGGTGCATGTCACAGCTCCCTTTCCTTCCTGCCCGTCGAAGCAGGATACGTGGCCCTTGGTAAGGAGCTTCGTCTGGTCTACTTTCCATGCCTTCTCAGGATCTACGATCACGATATCACCGTCGAATCCAAGCTCAAATGCGCCTTTGCGTCCGTACAGACCGAAGATCTTCGCCGGATTGTAATCCATAACCTTTGCGATTAAAGTCGGGCTTAATCCCTTCTTATTCACAACCATATCGAACATCATCGGAAGGAAGAACTGGATTGCGTTCAGTCCGCCCCATGCATGCCAGATATCCTTTGTCGCATTATCCTTCTCCTCGTCTGCTGCCGGAGAATGGTCGCTTCCTACGCAGGACAAGGTTCCGTCAAGCACATAATCCCAAAGCTTTTCCATATCTTCCTTTGTACGCATCGGCGGCGTGCATTTTGCCGGAGCGCCTTTTTCAAACACAAAATCCTCTGTAAATCCAAGGTAATGAGGGCATGTCTCTGCTGTAATCGGAAGCCCTTCATGGATGGCGTCCTTTACAACCTGTGCTACCATCGGATGACTTACATGGCAGATGTGTACACGCCCACCTGTAGCTCTCGCCATGTCAATCACATTCTTTGTAGCAACATACTCTGTCCATACATCATGGGAATCAAGGAAATCTCGGATCTTCTGCTCGTTCGTCTGGCCTTCCTTTGCCTTTGCTTCCTTCTCTCTCTCCAGCACCTGGCCGTACTCTTCACAGTGGAAACCGCACAAAGCGCCATATGGCTTTAAGATCTCAAGCGCCTTACGGACATTTCCCATATTTACTGTGGGGAACAGGTCGCCGTTGGGGCAGGTAAATCCTTTGAAAGCGGCAACGCCGCAGTTATGCAGGTCTACCAGGTCATTCATGTTGTTCTTTACGGAACCCGGCTTGTCGTCATAGTCGCCTACAAGCCCGCCCCAAAGCGCGTAGTCAACAACAGAGTGCTTGCTGATCCTGCCCATCTTAAGATCAAAGATTTCTTTGTTCATAAGAGACGGATCATTATTGAGCGGCATATCGATCAGTGTCGTACAGCCTGCCACAGCTGCTGCCCGCGACCCTGTCTCAAAGTCCTCTCTGTACTCAAAGCCAGGCTCATTCAGATGCGCATGACAGTCGATAATTCCCGGGAACACGTAATTGCCCTTTGCATCAATTGTCTCCTTCGCTTCCGCTTCGGTTCCGGGCGCAAAAAATGCAGCGTACTTTCCATCTGTAATGGCAATGTCTGCTTCATAGATACGGTCCGGAGTTACTAGTTTCCCATTTCGAATCACTAAATCGTACATGTACTGTACCTCCTTAAAAATTTAAAAAACAACTGGTCAACCCTTTTTTAACATCCTATATGTATTTTAATGCAAAACCACGCAAAGCACAATATCATTAATTATCAAATCTGAAACTCTTTTTTTGTGAAATATAGACAAAAACAAACGCTGTTTCGTTAAATTTAAAGGTTATCTATTCAAATTAATTCATATTACGACAAGATCCGATTAAAATATGTGCAAAAAAAATTAAAATTTTAGCAACCACTTTTTAGTTTTCCCCAATTGTATTTTTATTTCAATTCTGATAACATATCTATCATAAATATTGCCAGACAAATAACAATCAATACAGTAGAAAGGGGATCTGTTTCCATGAAATTATCTATTACCAAAATGTCGGATTATGCTGCAGGAATCCTAAAAAAGTCAAAAAACGGAGCCGTACATTCCGTTTACCGCAAGACCATCAATCTCAGCCTTGAAAAGGAACTCATAGCACTTCAGGCCAAAAATTCACCTCTGTCTCCTATTAGTCTGGTCACAGAGCTTTCTGCTCATGATATGGAACTCCTCTCCATAAAACCAGGAACCCCTGTACGCCTGTCAGGAAGCCAGATAGAAATATGCTCTCCAGATAAATCCTGTGTCATCTCCTGTGCCGGTGCAGACAGACATAATCTTCTGCTCCGCCCTGTAGACGCACCCCAGACCGGGGAATTTTGCCTGTATCTGGCCGGAAACATAAATGCGGTTCTCTCAGGCACAAAAACAGGCGGCTTTGATTCCATATTTTATGGGGAACCAAAAAGAGAACTGTCCCTGATCCTCCTTACAGCAAAAAAAATTATCAGGGAATGTGAAGAGCTGTACCGCCAGCAAAAATATCAGGAAGCCGGAAGCCGCCTGACCTCTCTGATTGGCCTGGGAGGCGGACTCACACCGGGAGGCGATGATTTTCTGTGCGGGGTTCTGGCAGGGCTCACCCTGACCGGTCAGGAGAATCATGAATTTTGCCGGGCCTTAAAAGAAGGAATTAACAGCCGTCTTGCCGACACCGTGGATATCAGCGCCGCTTTTCTTTCCTGCGCCCTCAAAGGGCAGTACAGTCTGGCCGTCAATACACTGAGGCACAAACCTTCCCCTGGAGAAATTCTTTCTATGTTCTCAAAAATCGGACATTCCTCCGGAATCGATACCCTGTGCGGAGTCCTCTATGCATTAAAGCTATAGTGTTACTGTTCATTCCGTTCACAGTAACATTCGCAAATCCAGTTAAAATTCGCTTCGCGAATGGGATTTGCTCACACCTGAATCATTTTCTTACGGAATGCGCGGTCTTGAATCTTGTTTCAATATGTGTTAAATTATTTTACAGGGACTGGAAATATTTACCATATTTATTCACAAAAGATCGTGGGGTGTTTAAAACTTGGAACGTGAATACTTAAGTGAAAATGTTTATGAAGCATTTTTAAAGCGTATGAAACTTATTTTTGAGGAATTTGACAATATCTATATCTCCTTTTCAGGCGGAAAAGACAGCGGGCTGCTTCTTAATATGGTACTGAATTACCAGCGGAAGCATTTCCCATGGAAAAGGCTCGGCGTCTTCCACCAGGACTTTGAAGCCCAGTACACTGTGACCACCGAATATGTAGAACGGACTTTTGAAAGCATTAAGCATGAAGTGGAACCCTACTGGGTCTGCCTCCCCATGGCTACAAGAACTGCGCTGAGCAGCTACGAAATGTACTGGTATCCCTGGGATGACAAGAAAAAAAGCTCCTGGGTACGCAAGATGCCTGATAAGGAATACGTCATCAGCCTGGAGAATAATCCCATGTTTACCTACCACTATAAAATGCATCAGGAGGATCTGGCCAAACAGTTCGGCCGATGGTACCGCATGTCCCATGGGAGGAAGAAAACAGTCTGTCTTCTCGGCATCCGCGCTGATGAATCCCTGCAGAGATACAGCGGCGTCTTAAATAAGAAATACGGCTACAAGGATGAATGCTGGATTACAAAACAGTTTAAGGATGTGTGGTGCGCCTCACCTTTATATGACTGGTCCACAGAGGATATCTGGCATGCAAATTATTTATTCCAGTATGACTATAATCATCTGTACGATCTCTATTATAAGGCCGGACTTACGGCGTCACAAATGCGTGTAGCTTCTCCATTCAATGATTACTCTAAAGATTCCCTGAACCTGTACCGGGTTATTGATCCTGAAATCTGGGTAAAACTTGTCGGGAGGGTCCGCGGAGCGAATTTCGGCGCCCTCTACGGCAGGACAAAGGCCATGGGCTACCGGAATGTTACACTTCCTGCGGGCCATACATGGAAATCCTACACAATGTTCCTTCTTGACACTCTTCCGGCGAGACTACGCAACAATTATGCGAAAAAGTTCAACTCTTCCATTGAGTTCTGGCATAAAACCGGAGGCGGCCTTGATGAGGAGACGATTCAAGAGCTGGAAGAGCATGGGTACAAGATTAAAAGAAACGGCGTCTCAAACTATACTTTAAATAAAAAGTCCAGGATTATATTTCTTGAAAGTATTCCTGACAATACAGATGACATCAAATCCTCCAGGGACGTCCCCAGCTGGAAGCGTATGTGCTACTGCATTCTGAAAAACGACCATATCTGCCGCTTCATGGGTTTTGGCATGAACCGGGAGCAGCAAAAGAGAATCAATGAAATCAAAGAAAAATACAAAGGTATTGAGGAGATGAATTATGATACGTAAGAGTCCTGTCTACAGTGTAACCGCTGTGCCAATTGAAAAGATTAAGCCAAACACCTATAATCCTAACACCGTAGCCCCTCCTGAGATGCGGCTTCTCTATGACAGTATTAAGGCAGATGGATATACCATGCCTGTTGTATGCTATTATGACAAAGAGGATGACAGCTATATTATTGTAGACGGATTCCACCGCTACCGCATCATGCTGGAATACCCGGATATATACGAACGGGAGCACGGGCTTCTCCCTGTCTCCGTCATCAACAGACCCCTGGATCACAGAATGGCAAGCACCATCCGCCATAACCGCGCCAGAGGAAGCCATGATGTGGATCTGATGAGCAATATTGTACGAGAACTGCATGAATTAGGACGCTCAGACGCATGGATCTCAAAGCATCTGGGAATGGATAAGGATGAGATTCTAAGGCTGAAGCAGATTACAGGCTTAGCCGCTTTATTTAAAGATCTTAACTTTGGTATGGCCTGGCGGCCTGCCGATACAGATAAAGCCAACGATGAGGGGACGGGGCATTTTTAAAAATGCCCCGTCCCCAATTGCACTATTTGTCAAGAAGATGGCATGCTGCCATATGTCCCGGAGCAACCTCGCGGAGCTTCGGCATTTCCGAAAAGCACCGGTCTGTGGCATACTGGCATCTCTCGGCAAATCTGCAGCAGTTCTTTGGATTAATAGGACTTGGAATCTCACCCTTAATCGGAATGCGCTCATTGGCCTTCGCCTTTTTCGGATCCGCCTCCGGAATGGCGGAAAGCAGCGCCTTCGTGTAGGGATGAGCCGGATTTGCATAGAGCTCCTCCGTCTCCGCCGTCTCCACCAATGTTCCAAGGTACATAACCACCACCCTGTCAGAAATGTACTTCACAACACTTAAATCGTGCGCAATAAACAGATAAGTAAGCCCCATGGTCTCCTGCAGATGCTTAAGCATATTGATGACCTGCGCCTGGATGGATACGTCCAAAGCGGAAATGGGCTCATCGCAGATAATGAATTCCGGATCAACCGAAAGAGCGCGGGCAATACCGATCCTCTGTCTCTGTCCGCCGGAGAACTCGTGGGGGAATCGTGACATATGATCCTTGTTAAGGCCTACGGTCTCCAGCAGAGCCTCCACCTTCTTGTCCACTTCCTCCCGGGACATCCCGTGCTGCTTAAGGCCCTCGCCCACAATCTCCTTTACTGTCATACGGGGATTTAAGGATGCATAAGGATTCTGGAAGATCATCTGCACCTTTTTACAGAATGCCTTCTGTTCCTCCTTCGAAAGCTTTGTAATGTCCTTCCCGTCATAGATCACCTGGCCTTTTGTAGGCTCATACAGACGAATCATACATCTTCCAGTTGTAGACTTTCCGCACCCGGATTCCCCAACCAGACTGACTGTCTCGCCTTTATAGATATCGAAACTCACCCCGTCTACCGCTTTGAGCTCCGCCGTGCGGCTGACGTGGAAATACTTACATAATTCCTTAACCTGTACGAGAGGCTGTTTTGTCTCATTTGCCATTATCTTACCTCTCCTTTCTTCTCCGGTTTTTTCTTCATATCATTATCCGGCGCCATCTCATGCTGCAGCCAGCAGCAGGTTGCATGCTCATCTGTAAGCTGGTATACTTCCGGAGGTATTTCATTACAGACGTCCATACAGTAATCGCATCTTGCTGCAAACGGACATCCAACCGGAGGGGAAAACAGATCCGGAGGAGTTCCCTCAATGGGCTGAAGCTTCTCACCCTTAGCTGTGTCAAGCTTTGCGATCGAATTCATCAGTCCTTTCGTATATGGATGTGCCGTATCATAGAATAGCTCTTCTGCCGTACCTCTCTCTACAACCTTACCGCCATACATTACAATAACGCGGTCACAGAGCCTTGCGATTACACCCAGGTCATGAGTAATCATAATAATAGATGTTCCAAGCTTCTCACGAAGATCCAGCAGAAGATCCAGAATCTGCGCCTCGATTGTTACATCCAGTGAAGTTGTCGGTTCATCACAGATAATCAGGCTCGGACGGCTTACGAGAGCAATGGCGATCATAATACGCTGCTTCATACCACCGGATAATTCATGGGGATACTGTCTGTAACGCTTCTCCACATCAGAGATCCCTACAAGCTTCATAATCTCAAGGGCGCGGTTCTTTACTTCCTTTTTTGTCACGCCAGTACGTCCCAGAAATACCTCCTCAATCTGCGCTCCGACTCTCATGGTTGGATTCAGAGAAGTCATGGGATCCTGAAATACAAAGCCAATCTCCCCGCCTCTGATCTTGCGGATCTCCTTATTGGACATCTTTAAAATATCCTGGCCCTTAAAGAGTATCTCCCCGCCTCCGAAGAATCCTGGCGGTTCCGGGTTCAGTCTCAGGATACACTGGGCGGTTACACTCTTTCCGCAGCCGGATTCTCCCACAATACCCAGGATCTCTCCCTTGCGGACCTCAAAGCTTACATCCCGCACTGCCTTAACCTCTCCGCCGTAGGTATGGAAGGAATAAACTACATTTTTTAATTCAAGAATATTTTCTTTTTCTGCCATCATTCGCTCCTCCTATTCCGTTCCCCGAAGCTTCGGGTCAACTGCATCCCGCATTCCGTCACCCAGAAGGTTCAGCGCAAGCATCGTAGTACAGATGAAGAACGCAGGAATAATAATCTCATGGGGATGGATCCTGAGATACTGGATTCCCTCTTTCGCAAGAACTCCCCAACTGCAGTTCGGCGGCGCAATACCAAGCCCTATATAGCTTAAGAACGCCTCCTGGAAGATTGCTCCCGGAATTGCCATACAGAGATTCGTAACAAGCATTCCAAGAATATTCGGAATAATGTGACGTATAATGATAATAAAATCCGGGATGCCAAGCACCTTCGCCGCCATGACAAAATCCTGCTCCTTCAGCCGGTATACCTCGCCCCGGACAAAGCGGCAGGTTCCGATCCATCCTACCACACAGAGAGCAATAATCAGCGGCGCCACGCCTTTGCCCAAAACCAGCATTACGAGAATGGTAATAATCAGACTTGGAATACCATATAAAATATCTACCACACGCATCATAATCATATCCAGCTTTCCGCCGTAATATCCACACAGGCCTCCAATCACGGCGCCTACACACATATTAATGAATGCGGAAAACAGACCAATTGCAAGAGACGTCCTCGCACCCATCCAGATACGTACCCACTGGTCACGTCCTGTAGCATCACATCCAAGCCAGTGGGCTGCTGACGGACCAGCATGCATCGCAGCAGTATCCATGTCAGAAAAGCCATATTTACTGAACATGGGAGCAAAAACAGCAAGCAGCGCATAAAGCACGATGATGCATAATCCGATAAATGCCGCACGGTTTTTCCGAAGTCTTCTCCACGCATCCTGCCAGAAGGAGAGTGACGGCCTGCTGATGGATTCCATCTTCATCGTGTTCTTTCCTTTTATTACAAACATATCCCTATTAAGTTCTGCCATCCTGCTCACCTACCTTTTTCCAATACGTACACGCGGATCAGCCACGCCGTACAGAATATCAACAATTAAGTTACAAAGCACGAGGAAGCAGCCATAGAACACCGTCATTCCAAGAATCATGGCATAGTCGTTGTTATTGACACTTTCCACATAATATTTACCCATTCCGGGGATTGCAAAAATCGCCTCAATTACGAATGTACCGGTCAGTACGGACGCCACCGTAGGGCCAAGAACTGTCATAACCGGCATAATTGCGTTGCGGATCTGATGCTTGCACGTAATACGCAGCTCTGACAATCCTTTTGAACGGGCCGTCTTTATATAATCCTGGGATGTTACCTCCAGCATACTGGAACGCATAATACGCGAGACAGAAGCAAGCGTATAGAACGCCAGGGCACAGGCAGGCAGAATTGTATATTCAATGCCAAGATATTTTGCGACCGGAAGCAGCCCCCACTTGATTCCAAAGAAATACTGGAGAAGGGCTCCCATAATAAAATCCGGAATACTGGTGCCGACAATTGCGATAAGCACGCAGGCAAAGTCTAATTTTTTCCCTCTGTTCCTTGCGGCTATAATACCGAGCACCAGACCTATGGAAACCGCAAGGCACAATGCACGGATACCGAGATCCGCTGAAAATGGAAACGTCTGTCCAATGATATAGTTTACAGTTTTATTCGTATATTTCATGGAATATCCAAAATTACCATGGAGCAGATTCCCCATATATGTAAAATACTGCTCTAAAATAGGTTTATCGAATCCATAATAAGAATTCATATTTTCCGCCACTTCTTTTGTAAGCTTTGCACTGGTAAAGGGTTCACCCGGCATCAGCCGAACCAGGAAAAACACGATCGTCACCAGGGCAAATACTGTCAGTATCGCAGCGACCACTCGTTTTGTGACATACTTAAGCATCCTTTATCCTCCTATGCAGATAGAATCATCTATATAATCATTCCGGCAGGCCGCCCTCTCCAGGCTGCCTCCGTCTATAGCAGATACGAAAAAAAGATTCAGAAAAGGACGAACATGCCTTCTTTCCTGAATCTCCTTTTCATCATGATGCCCGGCAGGCCTTAAGATCCTGTCTAAAAACCCGCCTGACACATTCTTAATACTCAAAATATCATGCTGCCGGCCAGACGCCGCCGTTCTGACGTCTGAACTGTCGCTAGCTGATATTATTGTGCAACATCTGCATATACCCAGTCGATGTTAAGGCTGCAGTAATAGAAGTTAATTCCTGTTGTATCATCGTCAAGCATATAGAAGATGTTTCTTGCCTGAAGTGGTACGAAAGCGCCCTCGTCAAGAATCATCTGCTCTGCCTCTTTCAGCATATCCATACGCTTGTCTGTATCAGTCTCTTTCTGTGTAGCTACAAGGAGTTCGTCCAGATCCTTGTTCACAAACTGGCTGTAGTTATAAGAGCTGTCGCCCTTGAAAAGCTCTACGTAGCTGTATGGGTCGTCATAGTCTGCGCCCCATCCGCCGTAACCAACTTCAAAGTCGTGCTCTGGGAATACATTGCCATAAATCTCTGCATAGGTTACCTGACGGATCTTTACCTTGATTCCCAGTGATTTCTGCCAAAGCTCCTGAATAACCTCAGCGATCTTCTTGCTGGACTCTGCATCTGTTGTAGTCAGCTCAATCTCAATATCTCCAGGAGATGCGATGTTCAGCTCCTTCATAGCAGCATCCAGATGAGATTTTGCCTGCTCCTGGTCGCCCTCGATCGGATAGGATTTCATCTCATAAGCCTCACCGTATGTCTTACCCTTTGCCTGCAGTCCCGGGAATACCAGTCCGTTAAACGGCTCATAGATTCCAGTATTTGCAAGGTCATTGTATTCCTTACGGCTAATTGCATAATTCAGAGCCAGACGGAAGTCCTTATTCTGAAGAACCTTGTTCTCACTCTGTGAGTTAATGTAGCAGAAGTCAACGTTACCGTTCATGAACTTCTCAGACTTGTCCTTATAATCCGGTACATATGCTGACGGAACCATAACATAATCCAGATCTCCCGCCTCATACATGGAAAGCTGTGTATCCGGCTTCTCAACATAAGAAAGCTCACACCTGTCAAGCTTAATGGAATCAACATCCCAGTAGTTCTCATTCTTCTCGAAGATATACTCATTGTTCTCAGACTTTGTCATCTTGAACGGTCCTGAGTAAACATTCTTGTCTGCTGTTGCCGCAAAATCTGTGCCGTACTCCTCTACAATATCCTGACGAAGCGGCGCGTACTGTCCTGATGAACCAATCAGACTTAAGAAGTAAGAGGTCGGATTCTCAAGCGTAACCTCTAATGTCTTATCATCAATTGCCTTTACGCCAAGCTCGGACGGATCCTTCTCGCCAGTCTCAATCGCATAACCATTCTTCAGATAATCTCCGATAAATGCATACGGGCTTGCTGTCTCCGGATCTACCAGTCTCTTCCAGCTGAACTCATAGTCAGCAGCCTTGATCGGCTCACCGTCGCTCCACTTTGCATCTCGTAAATGGAAGGTATATGTAAGGCCGTCCTCGGAAATCTCCCATTTTTCAGCAATACCTGGTTTTACCTCGCCTGCAGTATTACGAGTAAGGCCCTCTGTAATTGCATGTTGAATCTCATTATCACCTATGCTCTGTCCCTTGGTCGGATCCAGAGTCGTCGGCTCGGTATTCGTCGCATAACGGAATACCTTCTCCCCAGAAGCAGCGCCGGAATCTCCTCCGCCCTCTCCTGAGTCTCCTCCTGTACTCGGCGTACTGCATCCTGTTACCATAGCAGCAGTCATAGCCAGAGTTAATAAAGCAGCTAATATTCTCTTCTTCATAAAATGAATTCCCTCCTTCTCTAAGTTCTATTAGCTTATATGTAGCACTAAACAGGAAACATAGATTCCCTGGTTCTACCTTTAACAATTAAGTAAATCTTAACAAAAACTTAAAAAAATACAAATCCATTTTAGCACTTTTCGAACAATTGGTCAAGAAAATTAATTGGGGACGGGGTATTTTTAAAAATGGCTGCTATTCACGACACAAGGTCGTTCATAGCAGCCATTCGGGGCGATATTAACAATTTTGCTACGCAAAAATCGCCCCTCACTCCTGAATCACGTTCTCACGGAATGCGCAGCTGGTGCGCATTCCCGGACTGGGGGATGGAAATTAAAACTTCTCCTGCCCCAGCTCGTACAGCAGCGCATTGCAGATGCATGCCGCGATATTGCTTCCCCCTTTACGCCCTCTTGCCACAATATATGGCGTATCCTTTAGCGTCAGGATTAGTTCTTTTGACTGCACGACATTGACGAATCCCACCGGAACTGCAATCACTGCCTCTGGATTTAGCTTCCCTTCTGAAATCAGCTCATATAATCTGACCAGCGCGGTCGGTGCATTTCCGATTGCAAAGATCAGTTTCTCATCCAGTCCTGCCGCTTTTTCCATACTGACTGCTGCACGGGTCGTCCCGCGTCTCTTTGCTTCTGCGGCAACATCCTCGTCACTCATGAAACAGTGTACCTCTCCGCCGTACTCATTTAGCCTCTTCTTATTTATCCCTGCTTTTCCCATCTGCGTGTCTGTCACAATAGACGCACCGTTTCGGATGGATTCTAATATTTTCTCTACTGCGTTTTCAGAAAATACCAGGTTCTTTGCGTATTCGAAATCCGCGCTGGTATGGATGCAGCGCTTTACAATCTGTTCTGTTCCTGGTATGAAAGAGTAGTTCCCCAATTCTTCTGTTATGATCTCAAAGCTTCTCTTTTCTATCTCCTCTGGCAGTACTTTTTCCAGTTCCATTGTCTGCGTCTCCTCTCTTAGAGTTTATTTTTTATAGTCACGGCAATCCCGCATACTACTCGGTCAACCTGCTCTGCATCGGATGCGATCCTGGTACAGATCCGGCCGGCTATCTCCCGGTATCTGCGCTCAAAGGGATCCGGTGGCACCAGTCCGTATCCGATCTCATCGCTGACTACCACGATTTCCGGGTTGATACTTCCCAACTCTTCCAGGAGCCCCAGATATTTCCTGCCGTGGTCTTCTTCCTCTTTCATAATCCGGCGGATGTATGCTTCCAGGTGAAAGATTCCCCCGCAGGTTCTGACTTCGCCATAAGGGCAGTCTCTTCCGTCTGCCCAGAGAATTTCTGGATATAGCTTCTTTGCGTAATCCAGCTTCCCCTGAAAGGAGCCTCCTATAATCATTTTCATCTATCCTTTTTCACCTCCACTGCAATCCCATACACGACTTCCGTCACACGGTCTGCTCTTTTTGCCAGGCAGCAGTTGATCTCGCCCATGACCTGCTTATAGCGAATCATCTCCGGACTGCAGAAGAATCCTTCGGAGCATACTTCATTTGTTACAATGACCACATTTCTGGCAATCCTGCATACTGCTTCAGTCCCTGTTAAAATCTCTTCGGCTGTGCTCTCTTTTGCCCCTTCTTCCATGTACAGCTCATTTGCCGCCAGATTCGAGATGCATTCAATCAGCACTGAAACAGATTCATATCTCTTCAGCACATCCACAAGGCCTGCAAGATTCGTATAGCGCTCAATGGTCTCAAATCCCTTGCCGCGGCGCATTCTCTGATGCCGCCTGATCTTTCTCTTTGTCTCTTCGCCATAGGGGAACATGGTGGCAATATAAATGAGCTGCTCCCCTTCTTCCTTCTGGTAATGGCACATCATATTCTCGGCATATTCTGATTTGCCGCTGCCGCTTCCTCCTGTTATAAGATGAATCATTTCTTATTTTCCTGCAATCCTTCAGACCTGCCTCCCTGCCAGGACTTCTGCGATTCCTTTCCACCCTCTTCCAGTATCCGCCGGATTGCCTGCATATCAACATTTTCCCGGATGATATCTGCCAGCTTATTGTACTGCTCTTCTTTATACTCTGACATATTGACTGCCTTCACATGGTCCGCCGGACAGCCTTTTTGCAGAAGCAGAGCGCGCACAACTGCTTCTGCTGCCTCTGCCCGGTCAAAAATCCCGTGCACATAGCAGCCATACACATGTTCACTGCACAGTCCGTCCTCCTTCGGCTCCCCGTGCGTTACCTCGTCTGTCAGTACCAGCATCCGTTCTCCCGAAGACTCCGAGACGCCCATATGGATCTCATAGCCTTCAATCTCCACCTGGCTCAGTTCATGAAGAAGTCCTTTTACGTTCCGAAAATGTCCCTTCACCCGTGTCCGTGTCTTTTCTGGAATAAATGTAGTCTTCATGGGAAGCAGACCCATTCCCTTAATACTTCCCTGCTGCTCCATGCCCTCCGGATCCTCAATGACCTCTCCAAGCATCTGATACCCCCCGCAGATTCCAAACAGAAGCCTTCCTCCTGCGCTGTGCTGCAGAATCCTTGCCTCCAGCCCGCTCTGTCTGAGCCACAAAAGATCTGCAATCGTATTCTTCGTTCCAGGCAGCATCACTGCATCTGGATCACCGAAGTCACTCACACTGCTTACATACCTGAGGGAGACGTCCTCCATCCCCTCTAAAGAGGCGAAATCCGTAAAGTTTGAGATCCGGGGCAGACGGATCACGGCAATATCAATTCTTCCTCCTCCCTCCTTCTTTCCAAACCGCTCTGTCAGGCTGTCCTCATCATCAATATCCAGATAAAAGTAGGGAACTACCCCGCAGACAGGAATCCCGGTCTTCTCCTCCAGCATCCCAAGCCCCGGCTCAAGAATCTTCTTATCTCCCCTGAATTTATTGATAATGATTCCTTTGATACGCGCGCGCTCTTTTTCCTCAAGTAGTTCCACTGTTCCAACAATCTGTGCAAATACACCGCCTCTGTCAATATCCCCTACAAGAATAACCGGCGCATCCACCATCTCTGCCAGGCCCATGTTCACAATGTCATTCTCCTTTAAGTTAATCTCTGCAGGGCTGCCCGCCCCTTCGATTACAATAGC
Organism: uncultured Dorea sp.; assembly: GCA_948602995.1. GTDB lineage: Bacteria > Bacillota > Clostridia > Lachnospirales > Lachnospiraceae > CAPEBR01. The sequence goes on along the minus strand of CAPEBR010000008.1, from coordinate 64,737 downwards.
GTCAAATCGTTCTTCTAATTTCCGGTAGGCCTCCTGAATCACTGGAATGTACTGCTGCTTCTTCTCATAATACTCTGACGCTGACATAACGCCTGCCACTTCCCCATTTACAATTACCTGGGATCCGGTGTCATTGGTGGGCTTTAGAAGAATCGGATTCATCTCCACCGCAGGTTCAATGCCTGCTGCCTCTGCCTGCATCACCTGGGCCCGCCCCATCTCAAGCCCTTCCTTTGTAATAAAAGAATTCAGCGCCATATTCTGTGATTTAAATGGCGCCGCCAGATACCCGTCCTGGGTCAGTACCCGGCACAATCCTCCAGCTAGAATGCTCTTTCCTGCATTTGACATGGTTCCCTGAATCATAATAGATTTTGCCATTTGTACCCCCTCCTTTCATAAATATTTTTTAATTCCTCCAAAAGCCTGGTATTTTCCTCTTCCGTCCTGACTGCAAACCGGTAATATCCACGATTCAGTCCGTCATAATTGCTGCAGTCCCGGATCAGTATTCCCCGCCTCTTTAGTTCCTCATAGAGGTCAGACTCACTTCTGACAAAGATATAATTTGCCATGGGGGGATAATACCTGATCCCCAGTCTGTCAAGCTCCTTAAGGATCCGTGCTCTCTCCCTCCTGATATATTCCCTTGTCCGGACAGGATGCTCTCTGTCTCTAAGCGCAGCCTCGCCGGCCTCCTGGGCCACGACCGATACGCTCCAGGGCTGTCGCATCCGCTCCATCTGATCAAGAAGGCCCTGGTCGCTGCACATCCCGTATCCCAGCCTCAGGCCCGGCATGGCGTACATCTTCGTAAATGCCCGCAGGATAAACAGATTCGGATACTCCCTGACCTGCTCCTGCAGTGTATGCTCTTCCCAGGAATCCAGAAACTCACAGAAACATTCATCCATTACCATGCGGATCTTTTTGTCCCTGCACCGCTCTAAGATCTCAAGCAGCAGCTTATGCTCGATTACATTTCCTACCGGATTACTGGGTGAGCATAAGAAAATCATGTCAATATCTTCCTTAAGACAGTCCAGATACTCCTCCCCAGGCTGAAAATTCGCAGACTCACAGAGGGGAAACAGGGTGATCTCACAATCCACTGCCTGCAGCGCCTGCCTGTATTCCAGAAAGGACGGCGCCAGGAGCACTGCTTTTTTCGGCCGTCCCGCCAGAACCAGGGAAAAAATCAGCTCCGCCCCTCCATTTCCAAATATAAAGTATTCCTCCTCCATTCCCAGTCTCCCTGCAAGTGCTTTCTTAAGCCTTCTGCACCTTGCATCCGGGTACCGGGCCATACGGTCAAGAGCATCATGGGCTGCCTGCACCACCGCGCTGCCAGGACCAAGCGGGTTAATATTTGCCGAAAAATCAATCATTCCTTCATATGTATAGACGTCGCCGCCATGCTGATATTCCATTCAATCTGCCGCCTCCTCTACATGCAGAACGCCATCCACCGGATCCCTGCGCCCAGTATTAAAGTCAGCAGGGCTGTCCCATACATCAGGCGGCAGGCAAGAGGGATATCCTCTGGACAGACCGGGCGGACCGGATCCCCTATAAATGGCTTCTCATATAATTTTCCAAAATAATATGCATCTCCAGAAAGCTGTACTCCCATCGCACCGGCACATACAGCCTCGGTCTGGGCTGAGTTCGGGCTTGCGTGGCGATATCGGTCCCGCCGGTAGATCTTCCATGCCAGCTTCGCATTCATGCCGCATAGAAATGCTGCCGCCGTCATAAGCAGAGCCGAGATCCTTGCCGGAAGGAAATTAAACACATCGTCCATCTTAGCCGCCGCCCTGCCAAAATACAGATATCTGTCGTTCTTATATCCGAGCATAGAATCCATCGTATTCACTGCCTTGTAAAGGAACGCAAGGGGCGCGCCGCCTATCAGCATATAGAGCATGGGCGCAGTCACCCCGTCCGAAGTATTCTCGGCAACCGTCTCTACTGCTGCCCTGACCACCCCGTCTTCCGTAAGGTTCATGGTATCCCTCCCCACAATCATGGATACCGCCTGCCTGCCTCCGGCCAGATCTCCCTCCTTAAGCCTTTCATACACCTTCATGCTCTCCTTCTTAAGGGAAGCTGCCGCCAGAAGCTGGTAACACCAGAATACCTCCAGGGCAGATGCCAGAACCGGATGCACTTCCCCGGCCAGAAGGAGCAGTCCTTTTGACGCCCCGACGGATATACTGCTTACCAGAATCCACAGAAGGCCTCCGGCAAATAAAAGCCCTTTTTCCGACTCCCCTGCCGCTTTACGTAAGATCCTCTCAAGCCCGGAAATCAGAAGTCCGATTATCCGGACCGGATGGTACAGCCACACCGGGTCTCCCAATATCAGGTCCAGTAAAAATGCCAGTATGACAATTACAATCATTCTCATAATTTTTCTATCTCCGTCAATCTCCTTATGCCGCTTCTCCACTCCCTCTCACAAAGGCCCGCCCGGTATGCTTCCCCGTTCTTTACCTGCCAGTGATAGAAACCCTCCTCATGCCCTGCCAGGCGGTCAAGGATGGCCATGATGGTTCCCCCGTGTACAACAAATGCCGCAGTTTCCATGGATTCCTCCATAAACTTCTCTGCCATGCGGCAGAACCCCTTCACACATCTGTCACAGAACTCATCCATTCCCTCCCCTCCCGGAAAAGGGATCCTTCCGCCGGACCGAAGCCATTCCTGGTAAGCAGGATGATCCTTAAGCTGCTCGTAACTCTGGTTCTCGAACAGGCCGAAATCACATTCCCTAAGTTCCTCACAGACATAACTCCTCGTACCGGGATAAATGATTCCTGCCGTCTCCACACAACGTTTCAGAGGACTTACAGCCACTGCCTCTGCCTTAGGATAGTCAGAGCTTATGGCCTGTCCCGGAAGAAGCGGTTCATCCGTTGTTCCGATATAGCGATGCTCTAAATTCCCCTGTGTCATAAAATGCCGGATTAGTATGATTTTCATAAAAGCACTCCTCCCATCACCACAAAGCCAAGGATGGCAAGCTCACAAAGCTGAAGAAAATACCCTGCCAGGTCGCCTGTCACGCCCCCGAACCGGTGCATTGCCATCACACGATAATAGATGAATATAAGCGCCGCACCCACAAGCGCAGGCACTCCAGACCCCGGTGACAAAAGCAATATGGCCCCGGCCGGAACCAGGATAAAAAACAGAATCAGAATCATGGCATGAAGCTTCTCTGTTCCTTCCTTAAAAGTCCTGGCCAGCCCCTTCTTTGATGCTGACGGGAACGTAAGAATCGCCAGTCCGCTCATTCCCCGGGACAGAACATATCCGCAGGCAATTGTGGGAAGCATCTGGATCGTCACCTCGCTCCAGAGCCCCAGGCAGGCGGTAAAGTAACAGCCTGCACCGATAATTGCAAATGCGCCAGCATGGGAATCCTTCAGGATCTCAAGCCTGCGTTCCCTGTCCCCATAGGAACTGACTGCATCAATGGTATCCAGAAGCCCGTCCATATGGATCCCTCCGTTAATGACAATGGGAAGCAGTGTCATTACGGCAGAGAAAAACAGCGCTCCAGAATCATGTTCCAGCAAAAAGGTTCCAGCTCCCCATACACAAATACCCGTAATGATTCCAACTACCGGGAAGAAACACATTACATGCCTCGTATTTTCCTTCGTCCACTCAATCCGCGGCATCGGAATCTTGGAATACATGGACAATGCGATAATCAGGGACTGCAGTACTACCATTGTTTTCTCCTCCAACTTTTTATCAATGCAGTATTTCGTATTTCTCTATGGCTGCCTCCTCAAAGGTTGCCATCTCCCGGTACACCTTAAGCGCCATATCAAGAAGCGGCATCAGCGCCACTGCCCCGCTTCCTTCCCCCAGGAACATTCCGCAGGTAAGGAAGGGGGAAAAGCCCAGCGCCTTTAAGATCACCTGTCCTCCCGGCTCGTTGGAAGCATGGGAGGGAAGCATGTAATCTCTTGCCTGCTCTGCAATTCTCACAGCACACAGAGCAGCCACAGAGGAAATCAGTCCGTCGATCACAACCGGGATCCGGCAGATCGCTCCTCCCAAAAATACTCCGGCGAGCCCGGCCAGATCAAGCCCTCCGACCTTGGCGAGAACATCCACCGCATTCCCTGGATCCGGTCTGTGCTTCTTGATAGCTGCTTTTATCACTGCAATCTTATTCTGCAGTCCCTTCGAATCCAGTCCGGCGCCCTTCCCCGTCATATCTTCCACCCGTTCACCAAGCAGTACACAGGCAACTGCGCTGCTTGTTGTGGTATTTCCAATTCCCATCTCGCCTGTGGCCAGGATCTCGTATCCCTGTTCCTTTAATTCAGATACCATGCGGATGCCGGTATGGATCGCCTTCCATACCTCGTCTTGTGTCATGGCCGGCTCCTTTGCAAAATTCCTGGTTCCCCATGCCACCTTCCGGTCTGCCCTCGTAACAGACGGAACATCAACTGCCATTCCGATGTCTACCGGATACAGGTCAACCCCTGCCACCTCACTCATGAGGCACACACTCGTCATCCCCTTTGTGAAGTTATCTGCAACGATAGCCGTTACCTCCTGTCCGGTCTGAGTAACGCCCTCTTCCACTACCCCGTTATCCGCACACATGATGACCAGTCCTTTTTTATCCAGATGGTAATCTGCTGTTCCTTTTATCCCTGCAATCCGGATGACTGCATCTTCCAGGCTGCCGAGGCTGAATAAAGGCTTCCCCATAGACAGCCACTGCCTTCTTGCCTGTTCCATACTTTCTACATCTGCTGATTCTATTCTCTTACATATCTCTTCTCTGTACACTTTTATTCCCTCTTGCGTAACTGCTTAGTATAGCCTTGCATGAATCTCTTCACAGTTACTCCTCTCTTCTAAAGCTCACCTATTCTGAAATCTTCTCATCTGCCCGACAAACCTTTCTGCAAAACGGATATTGGAATAATAATGTATGTGCGGAAATCCTGCAAATACATGTCCGTCCATGTGGATACAGCTCCATGACGTATCCCGGCCCGGTTTCCTGGCGATACAGCCATCCCCGTTGCTGCTGCTGTCCCAGTAGTGAAATTCGTGCCCCCTTAATCTCTCTCCTCTGGAAAGATACACGCCGTCCGAAGCGCCTTCGATCTCAATATATCCAAACCGCACCAGCCGGTTCCTGCGGACTGCCTCTCCTTCTATAAAGCCTGTCATCTCATAGAATTTCCCGTCTTCTCCCTCCATGGACTCATGCAGATACATGAAGCCGCCGCATTCGGCATGACAGGGAAGTCCCTTATTCAGCAGTTTTTTGATCTCCCGCCTCAGTGTCTGATTCTCAGACAGCGGCCTGGCATAGAGCTCAGGATACCCCCCGCCCAGTAAAAGCCCGCTGATTCCTTCCGGCAGGCTGCTGTCTGTAAGGGGACTGAAAAAGACAAGCTCACAGCCAAGCTCCTGTAAAAGCTTCAGGTTATCCTTATAATAAAAACCAAAGGCAAGGTCACGGGCAACAGCAAGCCTGACCCTCTCCCCTTCTGGAACCTTCTGAGGCTTCTTCGCAGCCTCTGCTTCTGCTCTAAGAGGAGCGGCCGTCCCTGCGATCTTAAGGATCTGTTCCAGGTCAAGGGTCCCCTCCAGTACCCTGCCTGCTTCCCTCAGCATCTCCTTAAGATCCCGGATCTCTTCTGGCGTAACAAGCCCAAGATGCCTGCTTCCCACCTCAAATACCGCCTTTTCCGGTACATAGCCTACAACCGGAACCGGATATCCCATATCCAGAAGCCCCTGCTCGATCATCTCCTTCATCCTCGGATAGAAGGCGTCTGAGACCCGGTTCAGTATAATCCCGGCAATGTTATGGTCACTGCGGAATGTAAGAAACCCTTTTAGCAGCGCCAGGACAGACAGCGCCGCACCCTTGCAGTTCACGATAAGAAGCACGGGTGTCTTCAGCACCTTTGCCACCTCATAAGAGCCTGCCCTCTCACTGTCAAGGGACATTCCGTCGTAATACCCCATCACGCCTTCCATAATCGTCAGATCTGCCCCTGCCGCATGCTCTGCAAAGAGACTCTCCATAACCCGGGGACTACAGAAGAACAGATCCAGATTCTGGGAATCAACTCCCAGCACCTTCCGGTGAAACATGGGGTCAATATAGTCCGGGCCGCACTTTGCAGCCGCAATCTGGTATCCCCTGCTTTTCAGCGCCTGCATCAGGCCGCAGGTAATGGTCGTCTTTCCACAGCCGCTCATGGGGGCTGCAATCATCACTCTTTTCGCGGACGGACCGGATGTAAAATACCCTCTTGAATCGTTCATTCCATCCCCCTCTTCTCACCTTGATGATATAATATAGATCGGGTTCTGCCCTGTCATCATATGGTAATCTGCAAGCTTACGCGATCTTGAAAAGCCAGCCTGTACGATCTCCACATCTCTGATCAGCCCTTTTGCCTCTGCGTCAAGAACTTCCCTCAGTGTTTCCAGTGTAATGGCATTCAGAACCACCCTCACATCCGGGTTCTTCTCTCTGACACACCGCAGGATCCCTTCCAGATTCCCGGAGCTGCCTCCGATAAACACATGGGTGGGCGGTTCTAACCCTCGAAGGACAAAAGGCGCCGTTCCTTCTATAACCTCCAGCTGGTCAACACAGAATTTTCTCTGATTCTGCCGGATCAGGGATACCCCTTCTGCACTGCGCTCAATGGCATACACCCTGGTTCTCTCATACATGGCAGCCACCGTAACAGCCACAGATCCCGTCCCGGCTCCCACATCATAAAAGACAGAATCTCCTGAAATTCCCAGCTTTGCTATGCTGACAGCCCGGACTTCCTCTTTGGTCATGGGCACCTTTCCCCGGATAAATGCCTCGTCCCTGATCTGTCCGTCACACAGGGCAGCCGGCGAAGGATTCTCTATATATAATACTGCAAGGCCTCTCAGATCCTCTGGCTGTATGTCCGCCCCGCTCCGGTATACAATGCTCTCTTCCTCATAGGAAAGAAATCTGCCAATCCAGATTTTAAGACTGTCAAGGCCATATTCCTTAAGCTTCCTGCAAAATTCTTCCTCCTGCCCATTTCCTCCGAAAAGAAGAAAGCATTTCCTGTGCCTTGCAAGTATATGGATATAAGGCTGGCTGCGCCCATGGATACTGACAAGCCTGGCATCCTCCCAGGGAACCTGGAGCCTCGCCGCAAGATATGCCACAGACGAGATTCCCGGAATCCCTCTCACGTCACATACGCCATTCAGACACTGGTATAATTCCCTTGCTCCGCTGTAGAACCCAATATCTCCGGAATACAGCACGGCAATATTCCGATACTCCGGGTGGGACGTTACGATATCCCGGATCTCCTCCGGCATATAAGCACTGTAGACTGCCTTTCCCTCCAGACTCATACAGGCAAGCATCCGTTTTGCCCCGATCACACAGTCACTCTCCCGGATTGCCTCTTTTGCCTCCCCGGTAAGTGTCCCTGACATTCCCATCCCGATTCCCAAAAGCCGTACCTGTCTTGTTTTTTCCTCATTCATTTCCATATCCCCTGGGCGTTACCATCCTGCCATTTACATTCTTCGTCTGACTGTTCCCGATAAATACTGTGGTAAACATATCTGTCTCTACATCCCTTAGCTGCTCTAAGGTATAGAGGGAATAAGACTCCCCCTCCCTGCCAATATTGCGGACCGTTCCGCAGACCGTCTCTGGCCTTTTCTCCTTAAGCAGGATCTCACAGGCCCTTCTTAAGTAATCGCTTCTCTTCCGGCTGGACGGATTATACAGGCAGATGCAAAAATCTGCCCTGGCCGCGGCCTCAAGTCTCTTTTCAATCTTCTCCCAGGGTGTCAGAAGGTCGCTTAAGCTGACCACTGCGAAATCATGGATCAGCGGCGCGCCTAATACTGCTGCACCGCTTAAAGCGGCGGTAATCCCCGGAACCACCACAACCTCTGTCCCCGGGTATTCCTCTGCCACCTCCAGAAGGAGGCCTGCCATTCCATAGACTCCGGCGTCCCCGCTGCAGACCATTGCTACACTCTTTCCCTTCTCCGCCTGTTCAAATGCCATCCGGCAGCGCAGAACCTCCTGTTTCATGGGAGTCGTGATATATTCCTTGTTCTGGAATTCCTTTCCCTTAAATTCCTTCTTTACCAGATCCACATACACAGTATATCCGATAATGACCTCGCAAAAGGATAATACCTCCTTTGCTTCCCCTGTGACCTGGCCGATCCTCCCGGGACCGATTCCTACTGCATATACCCTATTCATATGTCTCCTCCACATGCTTCCCTGTCCTGAATTCCGTTGTAAATTCCGGATTATAAAGTTCTGACCGCTGGTAATCCCCCTCCAGGAAATGACCCACTGCAATGAGAGCCGTCTTCGTAATTCCCTCTTTTTCTGCCGTATCTGCTAATGTCTCTACCGTGCACCTGCATACCTTTTCATCCGGCCAGGTGGCCTTATACACAATTGCCGCCGGGGTATCCGGCGCATATCCGCCTGCCAGAAGCTCCCTTTTAAGCTCCTCTAAGAGTCCGGTACTTAAAAAGATTACCATGGTAGCCTGATGAGCTGCAAAGCTGCGGATGCTCTCCCTCTCTGGTACAGGCGTTCTTCCTGCCATTCTGGTAATGACGACTGACTGGGAGACATCCGGAAGCGTATACTCTGCCTTAAGAGCAGCCGCTGCCCCGCAAAAGGAGCTCACTCCCGGGCAGATCTCATAAGGAATCCCCCTTTTTTTCAGCTCATCCATCTGCTCCCTGACTGCCCCGTAGATACTCGGATCCCCGGTATGCAGACGCACCACCTGTTTTCCCTCCCTGTGAGCGGCTTCCATCACCTCTATGACCTCCTCAAGTGTCATATAAGCGCTGTTATGAACCTCACAGCTCTCTTTCCTGCCATCCAGAATCCCGGGGTTCACCAGTGATCCTGCATAGACAATCACATCTGCCTCTTCCAGAAGCCTCTGTCCCCGCACAGTAATCAGATCCACTGCGCCTGATCCCGCTCCTACAAAATTAACCATAGATTTCTCTCCTTATCTCCTCTGCATACTCCGTAGCCCCCAGAATGCCATACTCCGGCGAAAACATAACGGCTCCTGTCCGTAAGCCGTCTCCGGCGCGCCGGGCCAGGTGTTCTGCGATCTTTTCCATCACCGTATCCATAACCTGCCGCTTAAGTCCCTGCCGCTTAAGTAATTCCAGTGCTTCCGCAGTCGTTACGCTGTTCATAATCCTGCATACGGTCTCTTTTCCGGCGCCGGCCATGGCCGCATGGGCTGCCAGTACCTCAAACCGGCAGTCTGCCTGCCTCGAATGGGTATTCATGACTCCGGCCGCCAGTTTAACCAGTTTCCCCACATGACCAGTCAGAAGAATCCCCTTCATCTTTAGCCGTACCGCAATGTCAATGGTCTCTCCGATATAATTGCTGCACTTTACACTGGCCTCGCCGTCATATCCTAAAGTCTCACTTAAAAAATCACTGCCGTAGTTTCCGGGGACAACATAACAGACCTCCTGTCCCTGTTCTTTCAGCATCCTCATCTCTGCATAAATCGTATCAATCAGCGCCTGCTCACTCATAGGCTCCACGATTCCGGTGGTTCCAAGCACCGAGAGGCCTCCCTCTATCCCAAGTCTTGGATTGAAGGTTCTGGCAGCAAGCGCTGCCCCTTTTGGAATAAATACCGTAATCCGGATTCCTCCCTCATATCCATACAAAGCACAGACATCCTCCGCCGCCTCACGGATCATTCTCCTTGGAACCTGGTTGATGGCGGGCTCCCCCACCTCCTGCTCAAGCCCCTTTCTCGTAACAATACCAATTCCTTCCCCGCCTTTAAGCTCTATGCCCTTCTCTTTTTTCTTTTCTGCCTTTACATACACATAGATTCCATTGGTCACGTCCGGATCATCTCCACTGTCCTTGCGGATTGCACAGACTACCTCCTCCGGGGTCCTTCTGATCTTTTCTATATCAAGGTAAAGCGTAATTCCCTTCGGGGTCTTAAGCTGTACCTGCGAAACGCTCTTTTTTCCAAGAAGCATCCATACAGCCGCCTTTGCCGCGCCTGCCGCACAACTCCCTGTCGTATATCCTGTCCGCAGCTTTTTTTGATTCTTCCATATATATCTGCTGTTTTCATTTTCCTTCATGAATCCTGCACCACTCACCTTCCCCGTCGCTTTCTTATAGCATGGGCGCTGTTTTAGTTCCTCTTTACAGTCGCCTTTTTACTACTATGGAACATGTACACAGACAGCTTCTCCCCTGTTCTTTACTTCCTCCAGCAGTTCCTTAAGCCTCCTGTTGCAGCTTCCCCACGGAATATCCGTATAGATCACCTCCCTGCATTTATGGAATGCCTCCCTTGCCTCCTCATATACGGAGTCGCTGATATCCTGGAACGGCTCCTCAGCAATCACACGGCCCGCAAGGCGTCTTGCCAGCTGATAGTCCACATCATTCCGGTACAAAATACCTGCAAGGAAGGGAACCCCCTCCTTCTGGAGACGCCGGTACACCGGGATTCCCCTGCCTCCGGCAGAAATAACCGCTGTCCGGGGCTCTCCCTCCTGCCTTGGAAGCTCAATGCTTCCAAAGACCGGGTCAAAGCTTCCTTTTTCGAGGCCATACAGCTCCCGGATGAATTCCTCCCTGAGAATCTCCTCCGGTGTGCCGCAGTCATACACACATCCCTCCCTCACCGGGATTACCAGATCTGACACCTTTCCTGCAAGGTCAATCTCATGCAGGGACATAATGACCGTAATATTCTGTCCCTTCGCCATCTGGCGCAGGATCTCCAGAAGCTCCAGCTTATATTTAATATCAAGAAAGGATGTGGGCTCATCCAGCACCAGGATCTCCGGCTCCTGGCAGATTGCCCGGGCCAGAAGGATTCTCTGCTTCTGGCCGTCGCTTAAGGAGGTAAACAGACGGCGTCCAAGCTCTCTGGCCTGTACAAGTTCCATAGCCTCATCTACCTTCTCCTCGTCCTCACGGCTCAGGATTCCAAGCCTTCCAGTATAGGGATATCTGCCGGTGGCCACAATATCATGACCTGTCATTAGCTCCGGCCTTACCCGGTCTGTCAACACCACTGCCATCTTCTTTGCAAGCTCCTGGTAAGTCGTATCTGACAGATCCTTTTCCCCGACAGCCACTCTTCCCTTTATAATACGAAGCTGCCTGGTAATACTTCTGAGAATCGTAGATTTTCCGGCGCCGTTTGGTCCCACCAGTGTGAGAATCTCTCCCTTTTTCAGGCCGATATTCACATGTTCAAGTATTGCCCTGCCGTGATATCCTACTCCCAGATCCTCTGTCTTAAAATAATAATCTGCCATCTTACCTCTTCTCCTTTTCACGGTGAACCAGCATCCAGATCACCACCGGCGCTCCAAGAACCGAAGTCACGGTACTGATATTTAATTCCAGCGGTGCAAATGCCATTCTGGCAATCAGGTCACTGAACATACAGAACACCGCGCCTCCAAGAAAGGAAGCCGGAATTACAATCAGAGGCCTGGAGGTCCGAAGCGCCAGCTTCGTAAGCTGCGGAACCGCGATTCCCACAAAAGAGATTGGACCCGCAAATGCTGTTACACAGGCCGAAAATACACTGGAAAGCAGAATCAGAAGAACCCGGAACACCCTGATATTCACTCCCATGCTTCTGGCATACGCCTCTCCCATCTGATACGCCCCAATGGGTTTGGACATCAGAAAGGTACAGAGAAACGTAACAGAAATCATCACCGCACTAACCCTTACATTGCCCCAGCTCATCCCGGAAAAACTGCCAAGAGACCATCCCCGCAGATTCACAATATCCGAATCCTCAGCAAAGGTAATGACAAAGTCCGTCACTGCTGAACAGATGTAGGAGATCATGATCCCGGCAACCAGAAGCGCTGACATATTCTGAAGCCTCTTCGATACCAGGAGCACAAAGCCAACCGAGATCAGGGAGCCTGCAAACGCTGCCCCTACCAGTGCATAGGAGGACATGCTCCCCATACTGCCCAGGCAGAAGACCATAAGAAGAGCCACCACCATCTTGGCTCCTGATGAAATCCCCAGGATAAAAGGGCCTGCAATGGGATTATTAAAAAAGATCTGCAGCAAAAATCCCGAAAGAGAAAGGGCTCCTCCCAGAATTGCCGCCATCAGCATACGCGGCAGCCGGATCTGCCAGATAATATGATATTCTGTTTCTCCTCTCTGTCCGGCAAAAAGAATCCTCAGAATCTCTGCCGCACTGATCCTGACAGTCCCCGTATTGATATTAACCACCGTCATGATAAGAAGAGCCAGGATCAGACCCAGGAATACTGCCCCGTACCGGCTCCGCCTCTTAAAATTCTCATAGTGAAAGCTGCTTTCTCTCATTTCTCCACCCTGTATAAAAATGCCATATCCTCTTCCTTACCGTCTGTTAGCATAAGATGAATATCCGAGATCATCCTGGAAGCAATATCCGCTGCCTGGTAAAAATCCTTATCCGTACAGAAGACATTGCCCTCCTTCACTGCCTTCATATTCTTGAGGATCTCATCCTTTGCAGTCAGTTCCCCGATAGAAGTAAGCTTATTGTCAATGGAAGCATTGTATATGATATAGTCTGCATCCGCACAAGTCGTATAGAATTCTTCCATGGTAATAACCATAGTACTCTTTTTTCCGTCTCCGAGCTGGCTGAAAGGATATCTGCCCCCTGCAATCTCAATCATCTTCGCAATATAATCTGTTCCGGTCCTGACCACTGCCTGTCCGCTAGAATTGATGTAAAAATACGCTACCGTCTGTTCCGTGTTCCGGGATCCTTCAAGTTCGTCTATCACCTTCGTCTGCTCCTGGAAAAAAGCCTCCGCTTCCTCCTCCTTATCAAGCAGGACGCCATAGACCAGAATCCACTCCACCCTGCCAAGGGGATGCTCCTCATTACTGGAGCAGTCGATCAGTACCGGCACTCCCATCATCTCAAGCTGCTCCATCACCTTCGGTGAATGAAGGATCATCTGGGATTCCACCGCCAGAGAGCAGCCCTCCTCCACAAGCATCTCATAATCAGGCTCGCTGTATTTTCCTGCAAACTGGATCTTGCCTGCCTCCATGGCTTTTCTGGCCGCCTCCACATACCAGTCTTCTGCTTTCAGGCTGCTGAATCCTACCTGGTCCAGTCCGCCAAGAGCATTGAACATGGCCATGGTGGCAGTCCCTGCAACATAGATCCGGTTCAGGGGTTTCTTAAGAACCACCATTCCCTCCGGCAGACTGCCTGGAACCTCTTTTCCCTGCGGAACGACCAGATAGGATGCACTTCCCTTTACGTCAATGACCCGGAATCCTTCCTTATAATAATAGATACGGAACCCCTCTGCATACTCAGGTTCAAGCTGTGACGCAAGAGTCATGCCCTTAACCCCCTTTGCATCAAAACTGAAGCATTCCTCTGCATCTGGTTCTGGCTCTTCACTCTGCTGTCTGCCACAGCCGGCGGCTGCCGCAGACAGCATCACTACTGCAAGAACCAACAGGCAGAGAGTCCTCACCCAGTCTGTTCTCTTCATCATGTTATCCTTCCTTTTCCTTTATGGTTTACTGTCTGCGGGCACCGGGGACGTGACACGGACCTTATGGTCATACCATGTCCCCTTTTTCCCGATCAGCGCCAGATCAAATTCCTCTCCAATTGCCGGAACCGGTATATCGAAGCCATAGACCACTTCCGATAAACCGTCACTGTATGTAACCGTATCTTCAGTCGGAAGAAGCAGCCCGTCCTCTGCCTTCCCGGCATTCTCTGCCAGGCCGCAGTAGAGCTTTACAATATTCTTAGAAGCCAGGGAAACATGGATCGTCATGTTTCCCTTCTCTACTGTCAGCGTCCCTTTCCCTTCACATGCCTCACTTACATGGAACATACTGCTGTCCGTCTCGAATTCTGCCGTATAGACTCCGTCAGCCAGTTCAATCACTACGTCTAAATCCTCCTCTTCCGGAACTTTCGAATCCTCTTCTGGCACTGCCAGAGTCCCGGAAGGCTCCTGATCCTGTGTATTGACCTTTTCTGCACATCCTGCCAGGACTGCAGCTATCAGCACAATGAAAAAAATCCCACATCCTTTTCGCATTTTCCGTTACTTCCTTTTTTCTGTTATACTCACGGCAGCCGCAAAGCGGCATACTTCCTTATGCGGCTGTACGCATCATGTTATGCTGCGCGGCAGATTTATCTAGCGCACAGTAGAGTTCATAACCGCCTTTGTATGCTCCACATAGAGCTTCTGAATGTCAGCAATGGAGCCGAGACCCGAGATCTGTGCATCCACACTGTCAAATTTCCCGGAAGACTTAAAGACACTGATCCAGGAGTCCTCATCCTCTCCCGCCATATCATTATTCGCATGGTCGCCTGCCACTACCATCAGAGGACGTAAGATCACCTTCTTATAACCAGCCTGTGCCACTGCCTCCATGACTGCCTCGCAGGAGGTTTCCTCTGGTTCCCCCTCTACGGTACCGATAAATACATTGTCATATCCAAGCACTCCCATCTGCGTCTGCATCTGGCTGTAAGACACCTTTGCAGTATGGGAAGTACCGTGTCCCAAAAATACAAATGCGGTCTGATCCTCCTCTGCCGCGTCCAGGCTGTTAAAGCCTGCCTCTTTTACTGCTTCTGCGGTAAGTGCCTTTGCAACTGCCTCTTTATCTGCATTGATCACCGTTGCATCCGTACCCACATCACCCAGGAGAGGCTCTGCAATCTTCACGGTCTCAAACTGATCTTCATAGGCCGACACCGCCTCCATCATCTCATTATATTCCGCTCCATGCATCAGATGAGTAGGCTGTACTATCAGGTTCTTTACCTTATTTGCCACTGCACGGTCCAGGGCCTGCTGCATGTTATCAATGGCCTCGCCGTCCCGCGCCTGTACATGATTGATAATAATCTGTGACGTGAATGCCCTTCTAACAGACCAGTCCGGATATGCCGCCTGTATGGCGTCCTCAATTCCCTTAATGTCATCCACACGGCTGCTGTTAAAGGAAGTACCAAAACTGACTGCCAGGATCTCATTTTCCCCGATCTCATCCTGATTGCGGGGATCATCCTTTGAAGCATCCCCGGTATCCCTGCCAAAATAGTCCGGATCAGCATTTACACCTGCTACCTGCTCCTTTTCCTCCTCTGTCAGCGCATCCCATGCTTCCTTTGCCTTTGCACACTGCTCATCCGTCTGGTCTGTCCTCTCCTGTACATAGATTGCGTCAATTAACGCGGCTGCCTCTCCCACTGCATCCTGCTCCTTTCCCTTATTTGTATCGGTTTCCTTCTCCGCAGGCGGTGTATCCTTCTTCTCTGCATCTCCTCCTGAACAGCCTGTCAATACCATAGAACACGCCATAGCTCCTGCTAGTAATGCTGATACTAATCTTTTCTTCATCTTTTCTTCTCCTTTTCTTCTCTGTGATATA
The DNA here is from genome assembly GCA_948602995.1 of uncultured Dorea sp. GTDB lineage: Bacteria > Bacillota > Clostridia > Lachnospirales > Lachnospiraceae > CAPEBR01. The sequence goes on along the minus strand of CAPEBR010000008.1, from coordinate 49,211 downwards.
CGGAGCAGTTCCACGCCTTCACTGTCCCATGCAGTGCCGTACCAGCTCTTCCAGTGTGGCATTCTGGGCAGTTGCAGTCCGCATTCCGACTCTTTCTGCCTTCTGTGCAGTCTTCCTGCCGATGCATACTGCCCTGATCTTTTCATAAGGGTATGCACCCATAAGCCTGCAGAATCCCTCTACCGTGGAGCTGCTGGTGAAGATCACCTTCGTGACGCCGCCGTCTTCCATGAAGGAGCGAAGACGCTCTCCCATCTCTTCCTCGAACTGCGTATCATAGACCGCCAGGTCTGTGTAAGTAAGGGACTGGTTTTTAGCGATCTCCCTTAAGATCTCAGGGGCTCCGATGGAGGATCTTGCAAGAAGAATCCCCGCCCCGTCCTCCATGGTCTCACAAAGCAGCCGTCCAAGGGAGACGCCGTCATACTGCTCTGGCATGTAATCTGCCCGGATTCCTTTTTCCTTAAGAGCATCCGCCGTCCCCTGTCCGATCACGGCGAAACTCATATGTGACACATCCCTGGCATCCATTCCTTCCTCCAGAAGGATCTCGAAAAACCGCTCCACTCCATAAGGAGACGTGAATGCCAGCACCTGATATTCCTTAAGTCTCTCAAGCTCTGCCCGGATCCTCTCAAGATCCTCCTTCTTAGTAACCGGAACCGTCCGGATCACCGGGACAGACAGAACCTCTGCCCCTAATTCCTTTAAGTAATTCTGCAGCTTCATACCTCGTCCGGCAGGACGTGTTACCACAATCCTTTCCCCCGATAAAGGAAGATCCTTGTACCAGGAGAATTGATCCGCAAGAGTGCAGACCTCTCCCACAACAATAATGGAAGGAGTCCCAATCCTTTGCTTCCTGGCTTCCCCTGCAAGAGTTTTCACGGTTGCCACAATCCGCCTCTGATCTGCCGTTGTTCCTTTTTCCAGAATAGCCGCAGGCATATCCTCCCTCATTCCTGCACTCAGAAGACCCTCCATGATTCCTTCCAGTGCAGCCACGCCCATAAGAAATACCAGCGTCCCTTTCGTCCGGACGAGGGCTTCATAGTCAGTCTCTTCACTTTTTCCGGCTTTATGATGCCCTGTGATAATATGTATGCTGGACACATAATCCCTGTGTGTAACCGGAATCCCCTGATAAGCCGGAACTGCAAATCCAGAAGAGATCCCAGGCACCACTTCAAACGGAATTCCTTCTTTATTAAGGACCTCTAATTCCTCTCCTCCTCTTCCGAACAAAAAAGGATCCCCACCTTTTAGACGTATTACCTTTTTGCCAAGCTTTGCCTCCCTGACCAGAATCTGATTAATCTCCCACTGGGGTACCAGGTGGTTTCCAGATGATTTTCCCACATCAATCATCTCACGGTCCGGCGGAATCATAGCAAGTATTTCCCTGCCTACAAGCCTGTCATATACAATGCAGTCCCCGGTTTCTAACAGCCGGCATGCTTTTACAGTTAATAGCTCTGCCGAACCGGGACCTGCGCCTACCAGCCATACTTTTCCTGCCTGCTTCATATTCCTTCCTCCTTAAGCCTTTTCGCAAGCTTTGTACCAAGTGCCGCCGCACTGCTCCGGCTGCCTGTCATCTGCATCCTCCGGGAGGTTCCAGTCGTTTCATCATAGTAAAGCCCCCGTACCTCCATCCTCTCTTCATCCACAATCTCTGCATATACGCCTATCGGCACAGAGCAGCCTCCATTCAGATAGGTCATGAATGCCCTCTCGCACAGGGCACAGTCTCCTGCCTCCCTGTCAAAAAAATCCTGCAGGAAACCATAGTCCCTGTCTGACCTCCCCTGGATACCCAGAATTCCCTGTCCGGCAGCCGGTATCATCTCGTCTGTCTGAAAATATCTGCTGATGCGCTCCGCAAGTCCAAGCCTTTTTAAGCCTGCCGCCGCCAGAACCAGCGCACCGCATTCCCCCCGGTCCAGCTTTTCCAGTCTGGTCAGGACATTTCCTCTCATATTTTTTATCTCCACTCCTGGATAAATGTCCTGGAGCTGAAGAATCCTCCTGTTGCTGGAGCAGCCGACTGGAGCGCGCCCGTCATACTCTGTAACTCCCTCTGGCAGTACCAAAACGTCTCTTGCATCCTCCCTGCTGGAAAATCCAATGACAGGAAGTTCTGCCGGCACATCCATGGGCATATCCTTTAAGGAATGCACAGAGAGATCTGTCACTCCGTTCTTCAGCGCCAGATCCAGCTCCTTAACAAATAATCCCTTTTCCCCGATCTCATCTAACTTTTTTGATAAAATCTGATCTCCGGTCGTTACCACCTTCACCAGCTCTGCTTCATATCCTTCACAATTAAGGTTAATATATTTCGCCACGGTTTCCGCCTGTATCACAGCCAGCCGGCTCTTTCTTGTTCCAATTCTGATTTTCTTCATAGTTCTTAACTGTTCAGTACCCTCACAGTTATATGCCTCCTTCTTCTATTCTTCTATTATCCATAAAGGGAGTCTCTGACCACTCCCCGAAGTTTCGCCGCCACTCCCACAGCTGCCACGCAGAGGGCAAAATCTGGTCCTACTGTCAGCAGAAAGCAGTTCACCAGCAGGATCTTCCATGTGACCTCCTGAAAAATCAAGAAATGACAGACAACAAAAAAGTACAGCATCCCAATCCCATAATAGACCAGCAGACCAGCAATGGAGATAAACAAAAGTTTCCAGAACCTGATTCGTCCGGCCTCTTCACACATCCACGCCATAATATACGCGGCAATGGCAAACCCCAGAAGATATCCAAAGGATGGCCGGAGCAGATAGGAAGGACCTCCCCCTGAGGCAAAGATGGGCACCCCTGTTAATCCAATCAGCAGATATACACCCACGCTGGCTCCTGCAAGACGCTTATTCAGAAGCAGGCCTGCAAGCAGTACAAAAAACCACTGAAGGGTAAAATGCATCGGAATTGGTTCTGTAGGCAATGTAATCTTAATAAATGCTCCGACAGCGACCAGCGCCGCAAACAAACCGCCTGCTGTCAGCTCACGTATACTCAAAAATTGTTTTTCACTTTTTATGTTCATCTTTTTGCTCCCAAATAATCCTTCCTTTTTTTCTTGTTCACAAAGTAGTTTAATATGCCGCCTGCGATAATAATAAAGGCGGCCATGACGAGAACACGCTTTGCCCCCTCCTTTGGCAGACTGCTCTCACTGCCGACAGAGTCTGAATAAAACAACAATGTGTACGGAATCTCATGTGGGGATCCCATTGCCACTGTATCTGCAATAACCGGCATCTCCTCATCAAATACCAGTATGGGAATACGGAAAGTGGAGTTGCCGCCCTGTGTATTCTCATTATAGTAAGTCTCCCCGTCTACGATCATATAGTCATAATTAGGGCTGCTCCAGGTAATCTGGGCGAAACATTCTCCCTGCTCCACTGTCAGCCGGGTCGGAGACTCTACACTTGCCTTTCCACTCCCTCCTGATAAAACAACCTCTATCGCATAATTTCCGTCTGCCAGAGTCTGTCCCTCCAAACGGCTCTCTGCCGCCGCGCTTGTGCAGGTCCCCATGCCTGCTGCCGCAAGTCCGAGACAGAATCCTGTCAGCGCCGCAAGACGCCGTAATATTTTCTTCCTACTCCCGTCAGCCAGATCTTTCATACTATATCCCTCCTACAAATTTTTTTTCTTATATAAAAAGCAAAATGCAAGGACCATCAATATGGCAAGATATGCTGCCAGAATTCCGATTCCCGCATAAGAAAACGGCTCCCTGTTTGCGATACTGCGGATCATACTGCTTGCCTGTGAAAGAGGCAGCAGCTGGATCACCTCTCTTAGTCCATGAGGTATGGAATCCGATGAAAAAAATGTGTTGCACAGATAAGCCATCGGCATAATCACATAGTTGGAAAAACGCGGCACATCCGTATGCGTTCTGGCGTAAAAGGACACCACCACCCCAAGGGTGGAGAACACTGCTCCGTTCAAAAACATAATGAGAAACGACCACCCGTTAAAGCATAGCCTGACTCCGATGGGAAGCACCAGCAGGATAATCACACAGCCTGCATAGATTCCTCTTAAGCTCCCTCCGATAATCTGCCCCGCAATAAACTGCCACAGGGGTGTGGGGGAGATCATCACCTGGTCAAATGCCTTTTCATACAGACGCTGCACATTCAGATTCTGTGCAATGGCATTAAAGCTGCCATTCATTGTTGTCAGAGCCACCACGCCCGGGATCAGAAACTGCAGGTACGGCTGTCCATGTGAAATTGTCTGAATTCCCATACCAAATACGAGAATATACATAAGCGGGGCAATCATTGCCGCCAGTGTAATCTTATAAAAATCTCTCCGGAATTCCACCCATTTTTCCCATAATACTGTTACGATTCCCATATTCTGCCTTTCTTCCTCTATTATTTTTCTAATGCCTTTCCAGATACTTTCCAACTTTTTCAAGAAACACATCTTCCAGCGTGGTATTTCTCAGAGATGCCAGATCCTTGCGCCCGGACAGATAACGGATTGCCTCCTCCTGTGTCTGGAAGAAAAAGCTTCTGGTCTGCTCCTCTGATACCTGATCCACCGCATAACATCCCAGCCGTTCAATCATTGCCCTGGGTGAATCCACCTCCTGAAGCCTTCCGCGGTCCATCAGTCCTACCCGGTCGCAGAGAATCTCCGCCTCTTCCATATAGTGTGTCGTAAGCAGGATGGTCAGATGATTCCGGTTTAATCTTTTCAGAAGATTCCACATCTGACGTCTGGCCAGGGCGTCCATCCCTGCTGTCGGCTCATCCAGAAGGAGAATCTCTGGTTCAGTAAGCAGTGCGCGGCATACCATGAGTTTCCTCTTCATGCCGCCTGAGAGCTTGCGGACTGTACGCTTTCTGTAATCCATAAGATCACAGAACTCCAAAAGCTCCTGTGTCTTTTCCCTTCTCTCCTTCTTTGGCACGAAATACAGTCTTCCCTGGTATTCCATGACCTCCTCTATGGTCATATCCTGCCTCATGGAGTACTCCTGTGTCACAACACTGATCTTACGTTTCAGTACTGTATTCTTTCTCGTCAGTCTCTCGCCGTCTATGAGAATCTCTCCTTCTGTAGGAAGAAAAAGTGTTGACAGCATTCCGATGGTTGTAGACTTCCCCGCGCCGTTCGGCCCGAGAAGCCCGAAAAATCCCCCGGTTTCGATGGTCAGATCCAGCTCCTTTACAGCCGTAAATTCATCATATTTCTTCGTAAGCTTTTTTAGTTCAATCATGTCCGTTCTCTTTTACCACAATAATCGTATAATAGCTTGCATTTTCCGGCATCTCGTCTACCTGCCCGTATATACGCTCCTCAGGAAGGCCGCAGTTTTCCACCATGATTCCTTTCATGCCCTTTTCCTTAAGCGTCTGTTTCACGACAGAAAGCTTAGACGCCGCTTTCATCAGCACCTTGCTGCCCGGATAGGTCAGCGCCTCTTCAATATCATAAGTAGAGGGAATAATATGAAGCTGTTCTGACCGGTCAGCCAGACTGTCCCCAAGCTTTGCCGCCACTGCACAGAACGACGGGATACCGTTAATAATCCGGGCCTCATATCCTCTTGCCTTTACAATGCGGTGAATATAAATATAGGTAGAATAGATGGTCGGATCACCAAGTGTAAGATATGCCACATCCTTTCCATCCTCCAGCCGTTCTATAATCCGTCTGGCTGCCTCCTCATAATTGTGCTCCAGTACCTTAAGATCCTTTGTCATGGGAGTGGAAAGATTCAGACATTCCTTTTGATCCAGCCCTTTTACAATTCCATCCGCAATCCGGTAGCTCACTGCATGTTCCCTGCCCTCTGCAGGTACGGCTATAACCGGACATTTTTCGATTGTCTCTACTGCAAGATAAGTCATAAGCCGGGAATCTCCCGGTCCGACTCCCACCCCGTATAAAGTTCCTTTCATGCTTGTAATTTCCTTTCTGAATTAAAGTCGAATATGCGTAAAAATACCTGTTTTCTTCCGAAAACAGGTATCATAAAAAACCGTGAAGCCTGACAGCTTCATGCTCTTCACATGAACCCACTTTCATCGGAAGCTTGTTCATAAATATTTTCAGCAGGTTTCCTGGCTTGCAGATCATCATCTGACCATACCTTCTCGCATTTCTTCCTGCAATGGCATCACATGGTCCCACTCCCTGCTCACAGTGACCGGATCGCTCAGGTTTTACACCTGATTCCCTTTTAACCCGTCAGATTCACCCTAATAAGGACTCCTCTGACAGGCACTGAAAATATTCTATAATGTAAGTGTCAAAAGGTATTTCCTCTAGATTACGCTCTAATATTTCTCTCTTAAATCTTTACAGATCTCTTCCACAGAGCGCCCTGTTTCCTTCGGGCGCCGGATAACGACCATCGTCGTCCCTGTCTCCGTGCATGCCTGTATCTTTTCCTTCATTCCCCCGGCATCTCCGGACTCCTTTGTCACAAAGAAATCCGCATCCGCATAATGAATCGCTGCAATGTTCATTTCTTTTGAAAACGGAGCCTGCATGGCGATCAGATTTCTCCCGGAAAAACCCCATTCTGCGCTGGATATTATGGAATCCGGCACAGAGAGTACTCTCGCACAGCAGCGCGTCCTGTAATCCGGTATCTCGCAGAATCTTCTAAGTTCTTTGCTCCCGGTTGTAATGAGAATCCTTCCCTTTACGGTTTTCAGATATTCTACTGCCTCCTTTATAGAAGACACATACACAGCCTGGTCTGTTCCCTCCTCCGGCGTCTTTGTCTCTTCCCGCAGACACCGGATATATTCTGTTTCTGTCCCTTCACATGCCTGCCTGATCTGCCTGGTTACCTCTGCAGCAAAGGGATGGGTCGCGTCAATCACAAGACCAATAGAATGTTCCCGGATGAAAGAGCTCATCTCTTCCCTGTCCATCCGTCCGCAGATTACCTTTGTCTTCTCATCCTCTGCGATCCCCTCTTTTCCGTATTCTGTGGCAACACTTACTGTTACCTCTGCCCTGAGATTCCGGAGGAAAGCAAGCAATTCAAGGCTTTCTGTTGTCCCGCCAAATAAAAGTATACCCGGCAGCTTCCCCTCCACAAGGGCAAGGGTAATCCCTCCGGCAATTCTCTTCGGCTGCAGAAGCTTTCCCTCTGGGGCACAGTATCTTGCAGCACGCTCACATACATTATCCACCCCTGCCGTCTTAAGGACAAAATCAGATCCTGTCATCTCACCCGGAACCTTCTGAAGCTCCCTGGCAGAGTATGTATAAAATGGAAGATGATGTTCTCTTGCAAATGCCAGGATGCCAGGCTCCTCCTTCTTAAGATCAATACTTGCAAGGCACGATACATTCTCAAGCTTAAGTCCGTGTTCCTTAAGAAGTCTTTCCAGGGAAGTCTTGATCTGATGCTTTGACGTCCCCCGCCTGCATCCGATTCCCACCACGATTCTGCGAAAACTCCGTGACCTTAAGAAGAGTATATTTCCCTTCCGTTCACAAGCAAAATTCTCCCTGGCCACAACCGCAATCCCATATGCAAAATCAGGCAGCTCCTTTATACTGGTACACCGGGTCAGTCCCTTCGGAATAGGTTCTGCTAAAGGCAATTCACTGTAAAACCCAATTGGCCTGTCCTCCAGCACTGCTGCGGATATCTTTGTCACAAGGTTCCGGTCTGTGATCTCAAGGTCATTCCTTCGCGCAAATATGTCAACCGCAAATCTGCCCTGTACATCCGTGGCCGTTGTAATTACCGCTTTGGCATGCACTGCCCTTTCGATCTCCTTAGCAGCCTCCACTGCACCTCCCATGTGTCCGGAAAGCAGGGGGATCACATGCTCTCCCTTCTCATCCATCACAAGCACCGCAGAATCCGTATACTTGTCCTTCACCCAGGGTGCAATACATCTGACCGCAATTCCTGACGCACCGATGAATAAGAACATCTTCTTTCCCCACCGCTGCCCGATCCATGTCTTCAGATCCACGTCCGGCGTCTTCAGACCCTCTGGATCCTGAAGCCTTGCTGTCGTATATCCCTCACAGAGATAACCGCAGCCTGAAAGCTGCTCCTGAACACATCTGTTCAGCCTGTTCCCCGTCATTGTAAAACTAAAGATTTCTATTTCCTTTTGATTATTCATAATTTTTAACATACACGCTTTTGCCTGCATTGTCAACACTTTATCATTACTTACTGATCACTCCGTGACCAGTAACATTCGCAAATCCATCTAAAATTCGCTCTGCGAATGGGATTTGCTCACTCCTGAATCACTTTCTTACGGTCTGTGCAGTAAATGCGCAGACCTGTGTGAACAGTAACCACAGTAACTATGAACGGCCTCCTGATCCATGAATAGTACCGCAATAGCTGACAACGAACACAGTTGACAGAATCAGCACAAAGCCTGCCAGATCAATCAGCATAAACGGAGTCTTAAGCCAGACTGCCGAGAATACGGTAGCAGTCACGGCTTCAATGCAGGCATACAGGCTTGCCTTCGCAGGACCGGAAAATCTGACCGAATATGCATACAGCAGATATGCTGCCGCCGAACCGCCGATAATAATAAAAAACAGTGAAACAAGCACCATCGCATCCCAGCGCACCTCATAAGTCCAGGGTCTGAACAGCAGGGTCAGCACAATCCCCCCGATGAGAAGGGACCACCCCACAACCACGGTAGACGAATATCTCTGGTACAGTGATTCCGGAACAACTGTATTCAGGAACATGCAGAAAGCACATCCAAGCCCCCATCCAAGCGCCTCCGGGGTCATAACCAGTGACTGCACATTTCCATGAGTGGATATAAGGAAAATGCCGCTTACTGCCAGGATGATGGCAGCAAGCTGTGCCCTGTCCGGCCTTTTCCTGTCCCGGATACAGACATATACCATGACAAGAACCGGACACAGATACTGCAGCACGGTAGCCGTACCAGCATTGGAACGCTGTACGGCTCCGAAAAAAGCCACCTGGAATGTCATAGTTCCACATATACCGGCAATCATCGTCTGCAGAAGATCCCGGCGGTTTCTGCAGAACTTCAGCATTTCGTCCCGATTTGTACAGAACAAAACCGCAACCATTAGAATTCCGGAGGTAATCAGGCGAACCGGTATCAGCCAGGAAACCTTAATATCCCTTGTTTCAAATAAAAACTGGCCGAATACGCCTGAAACTCCCCATAATACTCCTGCAGACAGGCCCAGAAAGGCTCCTTGCAGTGACTTTTTACCACTCATCCTTTTCAAACACAGTCTGCTCATCAACCGGCGTCTCTAAAGCCTTCAATGCTCTTGTAACCAGTTTTTCACGAATCTTGCGTGATTCATCCTCTCCCTGGGTCGGATCGCCAAGGGGATAAGGTATTCCCACCGCAGGAACAATCCGGTTCGCGCCAATCGTGCGGGAAATCGGAACTACTGTACAGATATGTACAACCGGGATCCCATACTTCTCGATTCCTTTTACCATCGTTGCACCGCAACGAGTACAGGTTCCTCATGTAGAGGTCAGAATCACTGCGTCTACCCCCTCCTCAATGAACTTCTTTCCGATCTCATCTCCGAACCTGGCTGCCGAATTGGTTGCCGTCCCGGTTCCTGTCGTACTGGCAAAGTATGGAAGGAGGTTTCCGATTTCTCCATTTTTTTCCTTCTCTCTTAAGACATCCAGCGGGATAACCAGATTGGGATTCTCCAGTACGAACTGTCTGTCATATCCACCGTGAATAGTCATGTAATCATCCTTCGACATGGTATCCATGCCCTCAACGGTATACTCTCCGAATTTTGTAGCATTGGATGACTCAATATGATCCGGATTGCCAAGAGGTACAATTCCGCCAGAGGTAACCACTGCGATCCTGGCTGATTTCATATCCTCCACTGCCTTTGCCGGAGATACCCGGTCAAACTTCGGCATAGGAAGATCCGTCTCAAATTCCTCGCCCTTCATCTTTTTTACCAGCATACGGATTCCTCGCTCCGAGCCACGCTCCTTGGCGAAATAGTTCACACGGATTCCCCGCTCCAGATACCCTTCAATGGAAGGTCCGAGAATCTCTTCTCCTGTCGCCATCTTCTTAATCAGACCCACCAGCTTCGGAACTGCCTTTCTCATGGTTGCCGCAGAATTTCCGGTTTTCACCAGGATTACATCCTGCTTAAACATATCAGCTCCTGGATTCTCCTCATACATGCCTGAGAGAACCGGTATGCCAAGCCTCTCCTCCACTGCTTTGCAGATGGTTCCGCACGCAACGCCATAGCGCCCTGCATTGAACGCCGGACCTGCCACGAATACATCCGGCTGGTATTTTTTCACCATCTCTATAATTGTATCTGTAGCCTCATCCAGGTTTTCACCAAAATAGTTGTCACCGCATATTACCGTAGCTGCAATCTCAAAATCTCCTCCCAGTCCTGCTTTTAACGCAAGTCCGGGACCGATTACTTCCTCTCTTACCTCCGGCTTATAGTCCGCCATTTCCTCTCCGCCGATTCCTCCGAAGAACTGATTGATATAATGTACAATCTTATAGGCTGCCATAACTTTTCTACCTCCCTCCTAATATCCTCTTGCCGCCAGCTTGTTAAAGCCATTGGCAATTGTAGATGCAATAATAATCTGAAGCTCTGCCTCAAAGGAACCGTCCTCATTTACACAGCCTGCCCAGCCGCCGATCTGGCTCTCAATATAATCCATCATTCCGATTACCTTATCCATGGCAGGGAATTTCAGTGTTGCATTTCCCTGACCGCAGGACGCCAGCGCCGTGGCCTCCTCGCAGGTATCTGCAAGGGATGCAGATTTTCCGTCCTTGCCTGGAAATTCATCCGTAATCAGGCATACCTTTGTACCAGCCCTCTCCACCTTGCGGCAGTTCATCATCAGATCCGTATCCGGGTTTCCGTAGCCTTCCTCTGTAATCAGCACACCGTCCAGCTCCAGCCACTGGCAGAACTTGGCAACCATGTCGGAATGTCTTTCTTTGTCTGCAAGAAATACATTTTCATTGGTCAGGATAACTCCCATAAAATTAATGTCCTTTCCATGATGCCGGTAGCAGTCTTCGATAACCGGATTATGCAGATGATGATAGGACGTCACCTTGTCACATGGAGCCACACAGTTGCCAGAAACAATTGCACCATCCATAATTTCTGTAGGATACATGAATGTAGGCACAATCTGCTTGGCATCCACGCCATAGTAATAAGTATCATGCAGAAGTCCCTGGGACTGCAGCATATGGATATATCCTACCTTCGGAAGATCCGGGTACTGGGCTGCCTGCTCAAAGACTGATTTTGTCTCAAATACCTCCAGTGTATCTGGCTCAAGCTTTCTGGCAAGTTCCCCAAGATAAGCAGCAGTCTTAAGACCTGCCAGTCTTCCCGCTCTTTCATATACATGAGTTTCGAGTCCCTCCTGGGGCTCAATCACAACGCACAGATTCACTGTCTTAGAAAAAGGACAGTAGTCTGCTGCCGGACCGCTCATGTCAATCACGCCCTCCTGGAATCCGACAATCCTTCCCACAGTCACGACACAGCAGCCGTCCAGTGCATGGGTTCTTCCGCTCCCTACCTGGGGAGATACCTTTCCGATCACACCAGGAAAGATCTCTCCGCCGCTTACCTTCACACGGGGCTCGATCACATCCTTTACCGGCGTGATTCTCGTTGCCTCTCCAGGTCTTGCAATGTCAAGATGGCATTCCTTAAGCTTGTCATCTTCCAGCACCATGGCCTCCACTTCAGCCTTATTCACATAGAGCACCTGGTTCTCTATGTGAGATTCCTCCGCGAACTGAATATCTTTGATCACAAATTTCCCCAGTTCCAGTCTCATACAATTTCCTCCTTCTGCCAATGCAATGAATACTCTGTAACTGCTCTGTCGTCCCGCAGTTACCAAAAATCTCAATTACTTACCTTTGGGGAACATATCTGCCATAATTGTCTGATGCGGTGCAATACGGATAAAATCCCCGCCGTCCCAAAATCCAGTAAGAAGACGCTCAAGATAAGACAGATCTCCCTCTATCGGAAGCTGATGCAGATGCAGCTCCTCTGCCATCACAGCAGTTTCTTCAAGAAAGCTCTCATAGTCATATGCTTTCGTGTCTATGATTCCCAGATGCTTATATTTCCCGAGAATCTCTTCATATATAATATCTGCCATCTCTTTTCCATATTTCTCTACAGTAAACAGATATTCCTTATAGATGTTCGACTCACCGCCAAGCCATCCACGAGTCAGGAAATAGGTCTCCCCCTGCTTCATGATTTCTCTTTTTCTCTGGTAAGAGCCCAGCATAATACTGATACAGTCATCTGCCTTAGGCAGAATCATCTCAAAATCGCCTGCCGTAATCCCGGCAAAGGCATTTCCGCAGGCTCCGAATCCCATCACGACACAATCCGCATCCCGGATTTCCTCAAGTCCTGCCGTAATCTCTTCCTTCAGACGTTCCGTCACATTATGAAGTCCGGATTCAATCCAGCCTATACGGTCAAACATATTTCCTCTCCGGTCCAGAATCTGTTCCATCTCTGCCTGCATCGTCTTACAGGCCAAAAGTACATACCTCATCTTAACCTCTTGTTCTATTTCGATAAACGCAGCTTTCCGGATGCAGTTGCTTCTACCTTATAGCCTACGTAGATCGGACCGAACTCTGTCTGTACAATGTTCTCCTTCACTTCGACTGACACCTTCATATCCTCCGGATCAGCCCCTCTTAGCACTGCCTCCTCCTTCGCAAGCCTGGCTGCAACCTCGTCAGCCTTTTCCTTAGCTTCTTCCAGATCACCAAATTCATACCTGAGTCCGCTGCCAAACGCCACATATTCTCCGGTATTCTGCTGAAATACAACCTCCATCAGTACACTTGCAGATACATTGCCTACAATCGCTCCCAGGGCATTTGCCACCGGTGAGTGCTCAGAGGTTACTACCTTTGTCCCAAGAAGCCTGCCGACATCCTCAAGGAACAGCTTTGTCGGCGCTCCCACTCCCACCAGGGCTGCAGGAGTTCCAAACTGAAGTCCGAAAAATCCTCTGTCTTCCCCTGTCTTTGCACGCTCATAAGCATCCAGTATCAGAATATTTTCTGTCTCCCTGGCTCCCAGCTCCCGGATTCTCGGATATCCATCCTCCATCAGAATCCTGACAATGTTCGTATACAGCTTCCGCTTAAACTCATCGTATACTGCATCTGATAACTCCTCCGGCGTCATCAGAAGGGCTCTCGCCATAATTCTGGCTCCCAGGATGGAGGCCCTGCTCTCATACCGGCAGAAGTCTCCCCGTACATGCATGATGTCTGTAGGGGTCAGCCCGCACCGGATCAATACGCCCTCTCTCACCAGCCGCTCTACATGGTTCACAAGAACCACCTCATTCCAGGTCTTCTTGATCTCCTCCAGACTATGGGGCTCTGCCATAAACTCTGCAATCTTTTTTTCCTTCTCTGTATAGAAGGTGCTCTGGCTGATATCCTTGATTCTCAGATAAATATTTTTCTGCTGGTTCACCATGCGGGTTCTGCTCTCGTCCTCTCTTTCCAGATACCGGATCAGTCTGGGATGTGCCGATGCCGCCATACACAGAGGCATGACCCTCTCTTCCTCCAGCATGACCGTATCCTGTTCACTGACCGCAACCCCGCTGTCTCCTCCAAGGCCGAAGGTATCTACAAACAATCCTTTTACAAATGTATCCCAGCCTCCGATCCGGACTCCTGTTTCTGCGCGCTTGGGCTTTCCTTCCCTGACGAACGCAATATCCGTTGTCGTTCCTCCAATATCCACAATCAGACAGTTCTTCTCCTCTGCAAGCTCCATGGCGCCCATCACACTGGCGACCGGACCGCAAAGAAGCGTCTCTACCGGATGCAGCGCAGTAAATTCACCTGTCATCAGGCTGCCGTCGCTTCGCACAATCACAAAGGGCGCCCCGATCTTCCTGGCGTTAAGCGCCCGTTTGACTGCATCTAAAAACTCCTGTATCACTGAGATCAGCCTGGCGTTAAGGAGCGCACTGGCTCCCCGTTTTACAATATTCCTCTCTGAAAACAAGGAAAATCCGCACACAACCGGAATATCAAATTCCTTCTGGATCATTTCTCTTGCTTTTTTTTCCATCTGTGCGCCAGACTTCTGGGCAAAAAGCTCTACCACGCCTACCGCATCACAATCATCAAACCAGTCGTGCATGCTCCTTTCGAACAGATTCCAGTCCGGCTCCTTTACCACCTCACCATTAGGCTTCGTCTTACTATCAATAAAAATCAGGCTGTCATCAAGTGTCAGTCCATATTCTCTTCCAACCCGGGATACATTGTCCGGCTTTACCCCAAAGAATACAAGCTTCGCTCTGCCCCCCTTATTCTCCACACAGGCATTGGTTGCCAGGGTGGTAGACAGGGCAATCACCTCTGCCTGACGAATCAGATCTGAGGGAAGAAGGTCCAGGACATTCCCAATCCCTTCTGCCAGATCCTCCTTGGTTGTCGCTGTTTTTGCCGAAGCTAAGATCTGCTTCTGATCAAACTGGTAAATTACTGCATCGGTGCAGGTCCCGCCTGTATCAATGCCTATTCCGATCTTCATATCTGTCCCCCTATACCGTCAGCTTTTTCTATCTTTTTATCCAGCAGCGATTGCTGTCTTCTATACATTATCCTTCTGCTTCTAGATTTTCTTCCTTCTGCATCTCAATACCGCAGGGTCTCTTTTCAATCTTCTCTTTCTGCAGTGATTTTACAATTGCCACCATAGACACAATCATAACCAGCAGGAATGGAAAGGCTCCGGCAATGGAGATGCTCTGCATCATATTCAGGCCGTTTGCACTTACAAGCATAAGTACAAGCGCAAATAAAACCTCTATTACTCCCCAGATCAGCTTGTTCTTTTTAGATGGATTCAAGTTCCCTTCACTTGTAAAGATTCCAAGCACGAAGGTTGCTGAATTCGCCGAGGTTATGAAGAAAGTCGCCACCAGGATAATGGTAATCCCCGACAAGATCATACCCAGCGGATATTCTGAGAATACAACGAAGCACGCCGTATCTTTATTTGCTGCTGCCAGCTCTGCAACCTTAGTCCCGAGGTTCAGTCCCATGCCTCCAAAGATGGAGAACCACATGAATGAAAGGATTGCCGGAACAATCAAGACGCCTGCTACGAATTCCCGGATCGTCCGTCCTCTTGAAATACGTGCGATAAAGGAACCACAGAACGGCGCCCATGCAACCCACCACGCCCAATAGAAAATGGTCCAGCTTCCGTACCATTCATTATTTTCAAACGCACCGATTGCAAAGCTGTCTGGTATCAGGTTCTTCAGATAAAGTCCAATTCCTTCTGAAAAAATATTCAGTTCGAATACAGTTGGTCCGATAATAAAGCAGAGAGCCATCAGAACTACTGCCAGCACCATATTAATATTCGAGACAACACTGATTCCCTTCTCAATCCCGGCAACCGCCGTTGATACGAATAAGATTGAGATGACAATGATAATAATGGCCTGAACAACTTTTGTATTAGGAATGCCGAACAGATGGCTTAGTCCGGCATTGATCTGCATCGTTCCAAGACCAAGCGAGGTACAGACGCCCGCAATCGTTGCAAATACTGCCAGTACGTCAATAAGCGTTCCGAGCCAGCCATTAATTCTCTCCTCCCCGAACAGCGGAACGAAAAGTCTGCTGATTAAGCCCGGCTGATTCTTGCGGAACTGCATATACGCCAGTCCAAGGCCGATGACGCAGAAGCACGCCCACGGATGCAGACACCAGTGCAGAAGTGATTTTCCCATTGCAAACTGCGCTGCCTCTGGCGTACCTGGTTCTGCCCCCAGCGGATTCATATAATGGCTCAGGGGCTCTGCCACACCCCAGAACACCAGCCCGATCCCCATTCCAGAAGAAAACAGCATAGCGAACCAGGACAATGTTGAATATTCCGGCTCTGAATCATCCGGTCCAAGCTTGATGCTTCCGTATTTACTGAATCCAAGCCAGACACTGAAAAACAGGAATGCTCCCACGCCGATCATATAGAGCCATCCAAAATCTCCTGTCACAACCGCCATAACCGTATCTGCCATAACATTGAAGTTATCTGGCAGCACAACTGCCCATACTGTCAGCACAATCGAAATGATCAGAGAGATCACATACACCCAGTTTATTTTACTTTTTCTATTTTCCATAAAGCCTCCTTTCCAGGTTATTTAAAACCTGCTTCCGGCAATCTGATATGCTTATATTAGGAGACAGGCCAACGCAACCGGAATAATTCCCTGCTGCATTGACCTGTCATGTAACAGGGCAGCTTGTCTGAACTGTTACATTATTTCATCGTTTCCTTTTCTGCCGCATCAATTCTGTCCAGAATAGCTACAATCTGTGCATCTAATTCCTCTGGAAGTGAATTCAGCTTTCCATTTTCAATGATGTCTTTTACCCTTTCATTTGCACGCTGACCCATAGTCTTTCCTCCGAGAGCCAGCCAGCGGTCATACTCGTTTCTGTCTTCCAGATCAGACTCCCAGTGATCCGCGTTCTTTCTCAGGGTACTGTCCTGTCCAAGGAAATGTCCTTTTGGCCCGACTTCCTTCATATCATCCATCGCAAGATAGTCCGGGGACATATTAATGCTGTCAAACAACCTTCTCACACGACCGATTACATCATTCATCATAACAACCAGTTCGTTAGAATGCGCCAGTCCGAACTGAGTATATCCAACGTCATGAATAACATTCGCTCCTGAGAAGCCGGCAATGGTAATATACTGTGTTCCCTCCAGTACAGCCTGCTCATCCGCAAGCTTGGAACTTGTACATCCTGCAGTTCCCCATGTAGGAAGCCTGTACAGTTCGCGTCCGATCTCAGACATTGCAAGAGATTCCATCATGGTCTCCGGTGATGCATAAGTCGGCTGCAGGCTCTTCAGATCCATATTCGTAATGATTGCTCCATATAAGAACGGCGCGCCCGGCCTTGTTACCTCAGCAATAATCAGACCTGCAAGACACTCTGCATTTGCCTGGATAATAGAGCCTGCACAAGTAATCGGACCTGTAGCGCCATTCATCGGAATCGGCGCATACAATACAGGAAGCCCGGTCTCTGCCATATACATTACTTTTTCAACAGATTCCTTCGTACATACGAATGGAGAGGTAGGCTCACAGTACAGGATAAATAATGGTTTCTGAACCAGCTTATCCAGACTTCCCCTAACTACAGTCGCCATCTCAACAACATTTTTCGTTGATTCAAGATCCGCGGTAATTACAACCTGCGGTTTAGAGCTGTAACGGATCATTGCCGCATACTCATGCTCATAAGAAGTCTTCGGATGGTCATAAACCTGACACTGTGACATCATGTAATCAATATAAGGCATTGCATCTGCAACCTTTACGCAGTTCTTGTTGTCTTCCTCATTACAGAGCCTGTTCTCGCCAGTAAACGGGTCAATGATATTCGGCTCTGCAGATCCAACTCCATAATATGCATTTCTTCCACTGACATCCATGGAAAAATTCCCGTCTCTGTCATAGAGAAGAATTCTTGAGGGCGCTGCGTTGATCGCCCATTCCACAATCGTCGGAGGGAAGTAAACTCTCTTCTTCTCCACGCGGCATCCGGCTTCCTTAAGCTTCTCCCTGGCTTCCTTATGCTGCACCTCTAATCCTACGTCATTCAGAATATCCAGCGTACAGCTATGTATCTGTTCCATCTCTTCTCTTGTCAGAAAAGAAACGCCCTGCCCTCTAAAACTTGGTCTCATATTTACATTCATATTTGTTCTCCTTCACTAATCCCTTATATCGCTGCTCTATTTATTCTTTTCCTGCATCAGTTTCTTCGCAAGCTCTACTGCCAGCGGTGCATTTGCACTGTATCCGTCAGCCCCGATCTGGTCGGCAAATACCTGGTTCACCGGCGCTCCGCCGATCATGATCTTCACCTTGTCTCGAAGACCCGCCTCTTCGATTGCCTCAATAGTATCCTGCATCGCATACATAGTTGTGGTAAGCATCGCAGACATGCCAAGAATATCTACGTCTTCATTTTCTTGGATTGCCTCAACAATGTCTTCAGGCTCTACATCCATTCCAAGGTCAATTACCTCAAATCCGGCGCTTTCAAGAAGGAGAACAACCAGATTCTTCCCGATATCATGCATATCACCTGCAACTGTTGCAAAAATAGCCTTTCCCGCTGCATCTGCCGCACCGCTTACAAGCAGCGGCTTCACAATCTCCACGCCTTTCTTCATTGCCTTAGAAGCAACCAGAAGCTCCGGCACATAAATCTGTCCCAGACGGAACTTTTCGCCAAGAACATTAATTGGTTCTACAAGTCCTCCGTTCAATACATCAAGCGGGGCATTTCCCTCATCAAGAGCCGCCTGAGTTAATCCGACTACCTCGTTCACATTTCCAGCTTCTACGCAAGCCGCTAATTCAGTTAATTTTGACATACGTAATCCTCTCTTTCTTTTTTTCATTGTTGGAGATTTTCATCCGTGAAATTGCACAAAAATGTTAATCTCATATGTTATAGTGTTGTTTATATCATATACACTTATGAGCAAAATAGCAATTTGCCAAACGGTCTTAATAAGGAAACAAATTCCCCTCTATGTTTCCAATCAGGAAACATAGTTCCCATTTTTTGTGCATTTTTTATACGTTTTATATTTTTTTCATAAAAATTCAATCATTTATTGATTTATATTGTTTTATTCAATACAAATATTGAGGATTTCTATATGTTTTGTACACGATTCTGCATCTGCCTTAATGAATTTATGATTACCTTTTTAACGTTTTTTAGACAGTCTGCCGAAAAACAAAGAGAAAAGAACGTTACTGGCCGCGAAGCGAACAGTAACAAAAGAACAAGGCCATGGATCCTGTCCATGGCCTTGTTCTATCGCAATTACAAATTTAGTTTTGGGAACCTCATATTTTTATAATCCGGTCAATCAAGAAAGCCTTCCAGCGTAATTTCTGTCTTAACGCCATTCTTTTCATTGAAATCACGGCATGCTTTATAATACGCCTGGATATTTTCATTGGTCACGCTGGGCGCCAGATCACATCCAGAGGAAAGTACAAAATGAGGATACGGCCTCATGTCCTCCAAAAGCTTATAAGTAGCATTGTAAATCTCCTCCTCTGTTCCGGTAAAGAAACATGAGGATGGATCAATGTTGCCGAATACTAGCACATCTGCCGGAATCTGCGGAAGAATCTTGTTCATGTCAACGCCGTTTCCAAAATGGAAACCTTTACATCCCGTATCATACATGGTGCGTGCAGATGCTTCCACTTTTCCACAGTCATGAAGGATCAGGTAGAAATATTCATCCTGCACAGCCTCTACCAGCTTTTTCACATATACGTTGGAAAATTCATCCAGCATCTCCGGAGAGAGGATGCCTGCCGTCGGCTCTGCCACAAAGATTCCGTTTGCGCCCTTTTCCTTGTAGAGCTTTGCACGCCTGATCAGGAAATCTGTGGAAACCTCTAAAAGTTCCTTCATCTCTTCCGGCTCTGAGATGGTGCACATCAATGCGTTTGACACTTCCATCAAATTCGCAGCCAGAGAGAATGGTCCGAGCATACCGCCGAATACCGGACGGTCCTTTACAAGCTCCTGAGCTTCAATGATCGCATCCGCAAACATCTGCTGTCTTCCGGCATTGATGTCCGGTACCGGCATCTCAGACAGCTTGTCCAGCGACTTCAAAACATGCTTCTTCACCCCCGGAGCCTGCTTGTCGCTGAATGTAATCTTCGCTCCAAACGCCTCACTGTCTACCGTCAGGTCCATCCCAGTGATTGCTGCAATCGTCTCTGGATATTCTGTGATTACTTCTTTCATGGCAACCGCCATATTTTTACTGTCCGTTACTGACTCAATAACCCCCATATTGATGTTCTTCAGCACCGGAAAGAACAATACCGGCAGGTTTCTGACATCCTTTGAATCAATAATATCCTTTGACCATCTGTCCATATTGATTTTCATCTTGTAAAACCTCCTATCCTCTTACTCTTATTGAAAACCGTATTACGTGTGATAGATATTGTCTATATCATACAAATCTCTGGTTAAAAATTCAATTTTTTATGAAGTTCCTTTTTCGAAACAAAATTATCCCCTCTGTTTCTTCTTAAGAAACTTTCACCTCATTTATCCATGCTTTTTTTGTTTTTTTTTACTTTTCCCCTCAAATTCATCCTTTTTGTGATTTTAATTACTATTTTCTTCCCATTGAATTTATTATTGATTTTTATTATAATTATCTATACACCTTAATCAAGCAGCATGTTAATTTTGTTACATCCGAGGAGGTTTAATATGGACAATTTAAATGATCTCAACTCTGCTTCATTTTCACAGCATGTAAGCAGCCGCATCAAATTTTACCGCAAGGTAAAGCATATGTCCCTTGAAACAATGGCAAAAAGAATCCACAAAAGCAAATCCACTCTCTCCAAATATGAGAATGGACACATTGCAGTAGATGTGGAGACGCTGTATGAAATCGCAGAAGTGCTGGATATGAACATCAATCAGTTTGTAGATTACACTCCTCTGCATCCCCAGGCACGTGTTTCTTCCTACGCAAACCCCCTGGGAAACCAGAATAATTTTTACATCTACTACTACGATGGCCGGACAAAAAAAATAACAAAGACTTATCTTCTCCTGAATCCAAATCCGGAGAATAGTGAGGCGAATACAATTCCCTGTTATTGCTATATGGACGTGCCCTCCTTCGATAAACACGTCCTTTGTAAATATTTTTATACAGGTAATATGATTTTTAATGACCTCGTATCTTACATTACTCTGGATAACCTGAATAATTCGATTGAAAAGATCTACATGTGTTTCCTCAACCCATTTCACCATACGCTGGATACCGAGGGACTAATGATGGGAATCTCTTACAATCCGATCACTCCGTTCACTCTGAAGTTCGTCCTTTCCAAGACGCCGAAAGCTGAATCCTCCCTGACTAAAGAACGGATCGGACTTCAGAAGGAAGAGCTGAAAACGCTGAAGACACTGAACATGATTCTCCTGAACAACATGATCCCCTGATCACAGCTCTGCGCAGCCTCGTTTTGACGCGGGACACGCTGCACCGTAAGGGCAGAAATCACAGGGAAGCAGGAGGTCCTTCACATCTTCTGGTACAATTCCCATAATACCGGACGCCGACTTCACCGGAACCATCATAAGATTCCCTGTCAGTCTGCATCCAATATCCTCCGGCTTAAGGATCCGGAACAATGCTTTCTGATTGCTCAGCGCAAACTGATGCTGTCCGGGGCTCCACAGATGAGTCCTGGACATACCCTCCTCCTTAAGCCCGGCCAGGACATGTCTTCCAAGCCACCCCTGGGCAGCTTCCACATAGGCGCTCCCCCAGGTATCCAGAAAATACTGCTCCATGATATCCTCTGTCTGTTCTGCAAGCTCCCCATATCCGCACAGGGATGCCACGAAGCTGACCACCTGTCTGGCATCTTTTAGAATCCGCCCTGGCATGTCTCCCGTAAATTTCTCCTGGCATTCCAGGACAACCTCCGTTTCCCCGGCCGTCTCTATGTTGTCGCACTGATATACCATCCCGATCTCCAGATTCTCCACTGCCTTTTCCCGGGCGTCTTCCACACTGCTCCCATATTTTGCCGGGATATCTGCCATATCAATTCCCGACAGACGTTGAAAATAATCATTCACATCTTCAAAAAAATCAAGTTTCTTTCGCAGAATAATTCTCTCTGTTTTCATCTGTTTCCCTCCTGTTTTTCAAATTTTACCGGTTATTATATCAGTTTTCTGAATATTTGTCCATTATTTTTATTGACAGATGTAGATTCGGATTGTACAATATAGACAATTTACTCTCTGATTTTATGATAAAGGAGGACAATTTTATGAACATAAGCTTTTTACCAGACGCTAAAAAAATCCAGGCAGATGCCGGGGGAAACCTTTTATCCATCGCCGAAAAGGCCGGTATTCTCATTGACGCCAGTTGTGCAGGTGCAGGAAAATGCGGAAAATGCAAGGTGAAAATCACACAGGGAGATCCCGGGGAGATTACCCCGGCAGAGCGTGAGCTGTTATCTGAAAACGAGCTTGCAGGCGGATACCGTCTTGCCTGCTGTGTCACAGTCCAGTCCGATCTGGAGGTTGTCATCCCCACACTGCACGGCGGATCCACCCGTAAGAAAAAGATGACCAGACTTCCGGACGGCTTTCAGCCTGAAGAGCGGATTCTGTCCGTCTTTGGCAAAGTCCCGAAAGCAAGCATGAAGTACCAGATGAATGACCTGGGGCGTATCGCCGAAGCCTTCCAGAAATCCGGGCTTCGTCCTGCTCCCGGCCTGATCCGGCAGATCCACCAGGCCTTAGAGACATCCCGGGGCAAGGTAACCGCAACATTTTGCAAAGACACACTTCTGAACCTTGAGGAGGATGACCATACATCCCAGTGCTTCGGAATTGCATTTGACATCGGAACCACTACGGTTGTAGGCATGCTCTGGGATATGCACACCGGACAGATTACCGACGTAGAGGCACGCACCAATTATCAGAGTATTTACGGCGCTGACGTCATCTCACGCATCCAGTTCTGCAATGAGGCTGCCTCCCATACAGAAGTCATGCAGCAAAAGGTCGTTCAGTGTATGAATGATATCCTGGAGGATCTCTTAAGCCGCAATGATATAGCGCCCGGGCATGTATATGACGCCACCATCGTGGGTAATACAACCATGAGCCACCTGGTATTCGGCGTACACCCAAAGTCCATGGCGCGCACCCCCTTTGCACCGGTCTTCTGTTCTGCACAGAATATGCAGGCTGACAGGCTGGGGCTTAGGATCAGCCCGTATGCAAATGTATTCCTTCTCCCGAACATTGCCGGACATGTGGGCTCTGACATTGTGGGAATGATGCTCGCTGTCTGCATGGATTCTCTGGACGGCTGTCATATCGCCATTGACATCGGCACAAACGGGGAGGTCGTCCTGACCAAGAACGGCCGTATGGTAACCTGTTCCACTGCCGCCGGGCCTGCCTTTGAAGGCGCCACCATCCACCACGGAATGCGCGCCGCCCCCGGAGCAATTGAAAGCGTGGAAATCACGGAAAATGCCGTAAGTATCCAAACCATCGAAGATCTGCCCCCAATCGGAATCTGCGGTTCCGGACTGATCGACGCAGTTGCACAGGTGCTGGATGCAGGGATCGTAGAGAACAGCGGACGAATGCTGACCCGAGACGAAGCTGATAAAGCCGGCATTTCCCCAGAGCTTTCCAGACGCCTCGCAGAAACTCCCCAGGGCCTTTCCTTCGTCCTCGCATACCGGGAAGGAAAAGATGACATTCTCCTGACCCAGCAGGATGTCCGGGAAGTACAGCTCGCAAAAGGCGCCATCCTCGCCGGCATCCAGACGCTGATGAAAAACCTTGAAATTGCAGAGAAAGATCTTGATTCCATCATGCTTGCAGGCGCATTCGGCAATTACATCCGCAAGGAAAGCGCCCTCAGAATCGGTCTGTTCCCACGCATCTCCATTGACCGGATCTTCTCCGTAGGCAATGCCGCCGGCTCCGGCTCCAGCATGGCGCTGCTATCTGACGCAGAACGAAAGCATGCCTGCGAAATAGCAGAAAAAACAGAACACATTGAATTGTCCATGAATATGGACTTCCAGGAATTCTACATAACTGCCATGTCATTTGAATAAAGAATGTGCCAAGGCACATTCTTTATTCAGACACCAAAAAGACATCATCTATTGTATACTCACAATACATGACGCTTTTTGTTTCAGTCTGTCATTTATCATTATCAACACTATAACAAATAAATGAAAAAAGAAAAGTCCGTCTTCTACCAAACGAACCTTACATCTTATCTCCGACAATTATACACTTATCATCAATAGAATGTTTCGCTTTGGATGGAAGCCCCATTCTACACATAAACAGGTAATCTGACTACAGAGCATGCTCCTCACAGTGACCTCATCGTTCAGGACTTTCACCTGATTCCCACTGAATATGTGTTTACATCTTTACCCTAACACAATCTCACAGCCGTGTCAAGCAAAAAAGCAAATTGGGGACGGGGCATTTTTAAAAATGCCCCGTCCCAGATTTGCAGATTTGAATCCTATAGAATTTTATGATATGATTGTAATGATTTTACCGTGATAAGATAGTGCAAACGTCAAATGGAACAATCTGTGTATCGGGATGATGAATAAGGGAGGAGTACATCTATGAAAATAAAAATACGTGCACTTGCCTGCATGATGTCTGCTGCCCTCTTGTCTGCTTCCTTATATGGATGCAGCACGGAAAAGGCAGATCACAAAAAAACAAACCAGGAAGAGATCACCCGGCAGCAGGATGCCGGTGAAGCGGAACACGCACCAGAAGATGAAGATCTTTTGTGGATGGAGGAACTGGAAGAAACAGAGAATAGCTTCTGTTACAGTGTGGACAGCGAGGTGGCAGGCCTGAATCCGGTTACGAATGCATCAGAGGCTGACAACCAGGCATATAACATGATCTGTGAGCCCCTGGTGCGCAATGTCTGCGGTCCAGGGGATACCTCCAGGATCATTCCGGCTGCAGCAAAAAGCTGGGACATCAGCAAGAACGGGAAGACCTACACCTTCCATCTCCGCAAAGATGCAAAATGGAGTGACGGCGTACGCCTTACGGCAAAGGATTTCGAATATACGTTCCGGCTGATGGCAGATCCAAAGGCTGCTGCCGTAAATGCATGGCTTTTTGACGGGATCATAAAAAACTTCAGTGCCGCGCTGCATGGCAATGGCAGACATACCGCCCAGGATATCAAAGTAACTGCAAAAAATAACCGGACCTTAGTAATCCGGCTTGAACGTCCCTCCCCCTTCTTTTTAGAGCTTGCGGCAAATGTCTACCCTGTAAGGCAGGATAAATATGAAGAATGGGGCGAGGCATATGGCTCTGCTGTGGATAAAATTATCTGCAGCGGCCCTTTTGAGGCAGCCTCCTGGGTACAGGACAAAGAGCTCGTTGTAACGAAAAATGAAAGCTACTGGGATGCAGACAATATAAAGCTTGACAAAATCGTGCAAAAAGTGATCCTGGATCCGGAGGATGCTGTCCGGTTATTCATAAACGGACGACTTGATGTTGTTTCACTCTCTGATCCAGAGCTGACTGCACAGATTAAAAAAGCCGGTATCTCCCGGGTCCGGATTGTTCCGGACGGCGCTCCGGAATTTCTGATGTTTAATCTGAATCACGAGCTTCTGTCTAACATGAAGATCCGGCAGGCACTGTCTGCCTCATCTCCCCGGCAGGCACTTGCCGATGCACTTCCTGGAGGAGGCCGCCCGCTCTATTCCATCATACCTGATACCATGATGATCGGGGAAAACAGCTATGCCGGACTCGTAAAGGGTAAAAATGATTTTGTAAACAATCTTACGGAGAACGAAAAAGAGCCGAAAGCACTTTTTGAAGACGGTTTAAAAGAGCTTGGAAAGCCCACAGATACCTCTGCGGTAACCATCCGTTTTGCAAGCCGGGGGACAGATGAGGTTTCAGAAAAGCTAGCCGGAATCTACAAGGAGACCTGGGAAAAGACTCTCGGAATCCATGTAGAAATCAGCAGGATGGAATGGGATGAAATGTGGGAAAAGGTTGATACCGGAGATTATGAAATTGCAGCCGCAGGATGGAGTCCCTACTACAACGAGCCAGGTGCGATTCTAAAGCTTTTTAATCCGGAAAGCGGATATTTTAATGCCTCCAAAACCGGATGGAACAACAATGCATCCAGAAAATTTAAAAGGCTGTGTGATGAAACCCTCACTACCAGCAATGATAAGGAATTAGCCTCCATTTATCTGAAAATGGAACGGCTGCTTGTGCAGGGCGCAGTAATAGCGCCGGTATACCTAGAGCATAACCTGACCTTTCTATCCCATACGGTGAAAAATTATCTGGTATCTGGAAACGGATTTCCAGACTGGACGGCAGTAGAGAAGACCCATCAATAAAAAAGCAGTGGACGCAGCCAGCCCATCTAATAGTCGCTTTTAAACGAGGGGCTGGATACTGGAAGCCGCCACTTGATCGGCCCAGGCGTCGTGCAGCAAAGTGCACGGCGCCGTAAACAGAAACCTTTAAAAGACTCCTGCAATAAAAATCTCAGCCCCCATCACAACCAGGATAGATCCTCCAAGAACCTGGGCCTTATTCGCAAGCCTCGTGCCGAATTTCTTCCCGATTACAAGTCCGCACATGCAGATCACAAAGGTAACCGCTGCAATAATCATAGCAGCCGCAAATGCCATCAGAAGCTGGTATCCTGCAATTGTAAATCCTACAGACAGGGCATCAATGGACGTTGCAATCCCCTGTATAAAAAGCACCGCCAGCCCTATCCCTGTATGTTCTGTCCCCGGATTTTCAGCATCCTGATTATGTATTCCCTCGTACAGCATATTTCCACCGATCCATCCAAGAAGCAGAAGAGCAATCCATGGAATCAGTCTTTCAAACATCCTGAAATACCGGGCAATTGTATGAACAAAAAACCACCCTGTCATAGGCATTACTGCCTGAAAAACTGCAAATACCCCTGCAACTGCGCACATTTTTCTCTTCTTCATTCCAGGCTCATTCAGACCATTGGCCAAAGACACAGAAAAAGCATCCATAGCGAGACCCGCACCAAGCAAAATACTGTTGAAAAGAAATATAAAATCCATCTTCATCTGACATCCTCCTATGTAATAAAATAAACCAGAATTCCGATATAACTGTCCGCTCAATCAGAATTCTGGTTTTACATAAAAAGAGACTCTCTGTATAGCTTTACAGTTATACATGAGTCTCGCAATTTAAAACAAGCCAGGTCAGAATAACCAGTATGTTGACTTGCTACGCAGTCTGTGCGCCCGCTACTCCCTCACGGAATTTGATACTTAATATACCATCCGTGGAAATAATTGTCAAGCATGTATTCGAATTATTCTTGCTGCAGGGCGTCCGAGGGTTACTGTTCACTCCGTGACCAGTAACATTCACGAATCCATCTAAAATTCGCTCCGCGAATGGGATTTGCTCACACCTGAATCATTTTCTTACGGTCTGTGTAGTAAATGCAAAGACCGTAAGAAAGCCCTCTCTGTCACAGAAATAGGATTTCATCGCCCACCAGTCTTGCGTGGCACATCGATGTCTCATTGTCCAGTCGGCAGGATACCTCGCCGATGGTCAGAAGCATGCCGGGATAAGCAATCTCGCATTCCAGCCGTGCTCCTCCCTGGTTTTCCAGCTTTTTCTTTGAAGCCTCCCAGTCCTTTTCAATCTGTGCCAGCTTCATCCTGCCTACAGACTGGTCGAAACGAAGCTTGCTCATACGCTGGATCTTATTGGGGCTGTCAGGCTGGCGCTCCAGCTTTTCCATCTCATTGTCATATTCTTCGACCTCCATCCTCAGATGGTTGATCTCATATTCCGCAGAGGGCAGACCGCCTAAATAAATTGCAGTCTGACTTTCCATCTTGGAACCGATTACTTTGGCAGAGACCTTTCTGGATGCCCGGATTTTGCCGCCGATAATGATTCCCCGCCCCGAGTGAACCTGTATCTCTCCATCACAATAGACACTACTGTTAACGATACAGTCGGCATGAAGATTTCCTCCTGCATGAACGATGGTATTTTCAAGATATCTGGCATAAACATTCTTCCTGGCCCGGATGATGGACCTGGAACTTCCTACAATTCCCTTTGCCACCACCAGATCACCGCCAGCATCTACACTGCCAGATTCCACGACTCCATCTACACGGATATTGCCCATGGCACGGACACTGAAACCGCCGCACACATTTCCCCGGATGTGGACGTCTCCCATGTAATTGATGTTTCCTGTAGAATAATCTACATTCTCGGCAATCTCCAGTGCAGACCGCACCTGAAACCCCTGTCCGCTGTATTCTACATGTCCGTCCTGGGAAGCTAAAAGCCTGCTTCCATCCTCACTGAGTTCTGTATTCATTCCTTTGTTTAGCGAAACTGCTTTTCCGTCCTTTGCAGGAATCTCCTGATCCAGCACAGTTCTTCCTGGCTCTCCGGCTGTGGGCTCAATAGCCTGACAGATGATGCCGCCCTTTTCTACACTTTGGAAAAGGTTCAGTGATGTATAATCTACCCGGTCGTGCTCGTCAACTACAAATTTCCGTTCAATAGAACGGGCAAAAAATTCTTCGATATAACCGTCCTTTCCGTGATGCGCTGTTTTTCCCTTCGCAACCGGAAAGATATGAAAGTAACGTTTCTGGTCCCCGGGAAGCCGGTCCAGAAGTTCCTCATCTATACCGTAAGCGACTCCCTGCTCCTTTAATGCATTGTCCAGGAGTTCGCGGTCCAGCTCTTTTCCGTTTCCTAACGGCGGAAGAACCATAAGCCATGCCGCCATCTTGTTATTAGCAACAAAAACCAACGGATGTGCATCCATCTCTACAGGGGGAATCTCCTGATCCCCGGAGTTCTCCTGGTCCCCAAAGTTCTCCTGATCCCCGGAAATCTCAGATGCCTCAGGAGGCTTCGTGGCAGCTTCCTTAAGACGTGAGACAGAGGCCTCTGTAATCATACTCCCGATACGCCCAAGCTCACGCCGCTGTTCTTCCCTGGACAGGTCTTCACAGCCTTCTAATAAAAGCTGGGGACGCGAAAGCTGCCCTGACTGTGAAACCCGCAGATCATAAAGCTGATACAGCGCGTGATCCACTGGAAGATCTATCGCAACACCGACAGGAGATGGCTGGGGAGAAAGAACCTTTTCCTCTTCTGGCAGCTGCTGCTCCAGAATCGCTTCCTCTGCACTTTCTTTTGATTTCGAACCAAATAAACGAACAAAAATAGGATGTTTGAATTCCATGCATTCGTCACCTCCTTTAACATGGAGTATCAATACATGTAACTGTAAAGGTATGTAACAGTTACTTATATTTATATTATATACATAATAGGTCAGAATTGACAAGCAATAATTTAAAAAATATAAATTTGTGCATAGATTTCGAAAAAAAGGAAGAAAACCCCAATTATTTCAGAATCATCCGAAATCGGGGACGGGGTAAAATTAATTTTACCCCGTCCCCGATTGTTAAATTTCCCCTGGCTCATCTTCTTCACCAAGTTCCTGCACCTGTATACTACCTGTTTCTGTAAAAGCTTCAAGCATCTTGCGTACCTCGTTCTGGGCTATGGGACCCGAACCTAAAGACAGACTCACCATCAGGATAAGAAACAGTTTATATATCTTTTCTTTCATTCATATTCCTCCAATTCAATCTCTGCTTTTCTTCACGCTTACAATGAGTTGAATAGGAGTTGATTCAATTGTCCAAACGGACCTTCTGATTAATTAATGTGCATCCATCCGGCAATAATATAAATAAAGTCAAAAAGAAAAGGAGAAAAACTATAGTAAGAAAAGACAGCAGGCAAAATCCATTGGAGAAAGCAGCAGGCATAGGTATGGGGCTAGTTATATCTTCAGTATGTAAATCGTTTTTGTCTAGAAGCGAAAGCTTAAAACAGATCGTATTACTGCTTTCTTCAGAGGTATCAATGCTTTCCGAGATTCCCCTTGTTTCAATTATAGATGTCTTATCTGAGAATTCATAAAGTCTGGAATTGCCATAAAGGAGCACATTCATAGCCAGACACATAGCAAAAAGAATCATAATGAATGAGACTATAATACGTAATAGATGTTTTTTCTTATTTTTTGTTTTCATTACAATTCCTTTCTCTGTCGGAAAAATCTTAAGGATTTTCCCGACAACATGGTCGGATCGCTCCATCGATTGAGATTTTGAACTTCAAAAAAACCATGTCCAACTATATAACAAGAAATTACAGATACAGGCTAAAGACAGATAAATAACAGGTTCACATTTCCCTAATGAAATAGTACGTTGTTTCTCTTTCTTATTGAAAAAATATTTTCCTATCACTCTCCATACTACATAGCCTAAAATTGCACCTAATGTATTCATCATTAAATCATCAATATCCACTAATCTGTTAGTTGGCAGCTGTGCAAATTCAATAAAGGCAGAAAATAAGAAACCAGTTAAAGTCACTTTCAAAGGATTTCTAAAGTTCTTCCAAATATAGGGAAGTAAAAACCCTAAAGGCATAAGCATGATTACGTTCATACAATATGTGAACATACCCTCTGATTGAAAAGGTATTAAACTAATATTAGCCTGTTGAAAAACAGCTATCAGCCCACCTTTTGAAATCATATCCCATATAGAGCCTATTCCAGTAACAGAAATAACAAGCCATACATAAATCATCATAATATACGTCCATACATAATGTGTAGATGTGGACTTTTTCTTACCTAATAACATGACTGTTTGATATACCATTACTGGAGCTATTGTTAAAATAATTGGAATAATTAACATTAAAAGCATTTTTCCACCTCTTTCTTGTGTTTGTCAAGCTAAGTTTAGCACATATATTTAGAAGAATTTTAAAAAACATGAAATTCTTTCTTAAAATTCTGCTCATATTTCATAGGTGTGTATCTCATACCATCAGATACTTGCCCAATGTCTAAATCCAAAAACGGGAAAAACTTCCTGTATACAGATTGATTACCCGGAATACCTGCTCCACAGCCAAAACCATATTCTCTTTTGCATTCTCAGGAACCATGGCCTCATCCAGTGTAGTCACTTCCCGGACAATTGGAAAAAACGCGTCAATCCCCGCTGCGTTACATTCTCCTGCATCCTTCGTGACGCCGCCGGCAAAAGCGAACACTTTCGCACCGTACTTTTTCGCAAGCCGGGCCACTCCCACCGGAGCCTTGCCCATGGCAGTCTGAAAATCCAGGCATCCTTCCCCTGTGACGACGATATCTGCGTCTTTCACTTCCTCCTCCAGCCGGATTGCATCCAAAACAATATCAATTCCGGACTTTAATTCCACATTGGGAAGGTAGCTGAGGAACGCAAAACCAAGTCCTCCTGCCGCACCTGCACCTTCTGCCGTTCTGTAATCCCTGCCGGTAAATTCCTGAGTCTTATCTGCAAAGTGCTTCAATTTATCATCAAAATTCTGCCTTTCCTCTTCCTTAACCCCCTTTTGCGGCCCGAATACATACACTGCCCCATTCTCGCCGCAAAGCGGGTTTTTCACATCACAGGCAATGCTGAAATGGCATTCCTTTAATTCTTTAGGAACATGCCCTGCAGTGATGGACGCAATCCTGTCCAGATCCTGAATCCCTGGTCTGACAGGTCTGCCTCCTGCGTCCATGATCTCGTAGCCCAGTGCCTGGAGCATGCCTGCTCCGCCTTCGCTTGTAGCGCTTCCGCCAATACCAATGATAAATTCACGGCATCCCCGCCTGACTGCATCCAGAATCATCTCGCCGACACCATATGTAGTCGCCCTGGATGGATCCAGTTCTTCTCTTTTTACCAAGATGATCCCGGATGCCTCTGCCATCTCTAGCACCGCCGTCCGTTTATCTCCAAGGATCCCATACTTTGCACTGGTTTTTGCCCCTAGCGGGCCTGTCACCTCCATGGATACACACTCTCCGCCCAGACCTTCCACCAATGCCTCAACCGTCCCTTCCCCACCGTCAGCCAGAGACTTTACAACAATATTCGCAGAACATGCCTTTTCAATCCCTGCCTTTACGGCATTCCCCGCCTCCATAGAACTCATACTCCCCTTAAAAGAATCCATTGCGATTACGACCTTCATATCATTTCCTCCTCATTCTCCGCCATTGCTTTCCCTTTTCATACTCTCCTTTGAAAACAAAGCCCTCAGCCATAAGATATTCCAGCTCGTGTTTCTCACACCCCAGCGCCTGGATCAATAACAAGCCTTCTCCATACCAATCTGGGACGGGGCATTTTTAAAAATGCCCCGTCCCAGATTGACAGATTGATCAGTTATCCGCATATAGTTTCACAAGCTCTAAGATCACGTCCACGCTTTTATCCATTCCTTCTACAGTTATATGCTCATAAGGCCCATGATAAGCATGTCCGCCTGTTCCCAGGTTCGGGCAGGGAAGTCCCTTAAAGCTTAACTGGCATCCGTCCGTACCGCCACGGATCGGGAGGATGAGCGGGGTGACATTTGCCAGCTCACATGCCTTTTTGGCATTATCAATCAGATGCTTGCAGCCGTCGATAATCCCTGCCATATTCTTATACTGCTCGGTGATGGTCAGCTTAACGGTATCCGCGCCCCACTTCTCGTTCAGGTTCTTTTCGATCAGACGCAGTGTGTTCTTGCGCGCCTCGAAAAATTCTGTGCTGTGATCACGGACAATATAATTAAGCTGTGCTGCCGCTACGTCGCCTGACATACCCATAAGGTGGTAAAAGCCTTCATATTCTTCGGTTCCTCTTGGTGTCTCCATACCGGGAAGCATCTGATTAATCTCCATTGCCACGAGAGATGCATTGATCATGGTATCTTTGGATGAGCCGGGATGTACATTAAAGCCCTTCACGTCAAAGACCGCTTTGCAGGCATTGAAGTTCTCATACTGGATCTCGCCCTCTGTGTCTCCGTCCAGTGTATAGGCATATTTCGCTCCAAACTCCTCTACATTAAAATGAGCCGCACCTGTCCCGATCTCCTCGTCCGGTGTAAATGCAATGCTGAGCGGCCCATGGGGAATCTGTTCCTCCTGAATCCGTTCAATCAGGGTGAGAATCTCAGCGATGCCAGCCTTATCATCTGCACCAAGTACAGTTGTCCCGTCCGACGTAATAAGGGTGCGTCCTTTCAGGCTCTTAAGGTGCGGAAAATCCTTTGTACTGAGAAC
Source organism: uncultured Dorea sp. (assembly GCA_948602995.1). GTDB lineage: Bacteria > Bacillota > Clostridia > Lachnospirales > Lachnospiraceae > CAPEBR01. Next base: position 16,232 of record CAPEBR010000008.1, on the reverse strand, counting down.
CCGGCCGCTGTCCCCAAGCACAAGATCCTCTCCGTCATAGTTCTCTGTGATAACCGGATGGATGTCGCCGTCACAGAAATCAGCTACCGTATCCATATGGGCAATAAATCCGATACTGTCCTTCCCCTCGTATCCGGGAGTTGCCGGAAGCTTCCCGTACAGGTAGCACTGCCCGTCAAGGTGTACATCCGTAAGTCCCAGCTCCTTCATCTCTTTTTCCAGAATCTTCGCCAGATCAAACTGGCATGCAGAGGACGGCACGGTCTTACTGTCCTCGTCACTTGGTGTGCGCACCACTACATAATTAAGCAATCTTTCATATGCTTTCAAAATTTCATTCCCCTTTCTGCTTCTTTTTATCTGTACCGGTAACTGTTTTGCATCTTTACAGTTCCTGTCTCTTTTAATCAGTATAGCATATTTGGATTCATAACTGCAATCACGAATGCGCAGTCTCTACAGCTTTTACAGGTTACTAGTTACTGTTCACTCCGTGACCAGTAACATTCGCAAATCCATCTGAAGTTCGCTCCGCGAATGGGATTTGCTCACTACTGAATCACTTTCTTACGGTCTGTGCAGTAAATGCACAGACCTGTGTGAACAGTAACGCATCCAGCCCATTTAAAAGTCTCTTTCAGCGAGGGGCTGGATGCCGGAAACCACCATTTTACCGGCTCGGATGCCGTGCAGCGGAGTGCACGGCTCCGTGAATAGTATCTTTTACAGAACCTTGATGTATCGGTAAATAAATCTCCGGCAGGGATTCAGTTCCGTCTTTATGATCTTTGAAAACTGCCTGTACAGACCAAGCGCCTGCCAAACTTCCTCCCTTGTAACCTCCCGCTCATAAAACATTGTTTCCAGCACAGCTTTATAAAGCCACTCCATCGAGGCCGCGTCCATTTCCGGCCGGTATTTCTGTAAGGCGTCAAATCCCTTCTGATTTAGAAAATCTGTCTTCTCCATGCCATGGAAGACAGCCGCATCATAAATGGCGCGGTAAATGCTCTGAATCCCTGCGCCTCCCTGTCTTCTCTGAAAGCGCCGGTACTTGCGCTGTCTGCGGACAGCTGCCTGCAAAACGAGAAGAATAGCCGCTAGAAAAAGGCAGGCAAGGATCACTGCGGCAATCTTCAGGATCCGGAGCATCCACCCGGCAGCATTCGGCACCCAGGTATGATCTCCGCTTGCCGCCGCAGGCCTGCCGGGCTCAGGGCGGACTCCCCGGTAAGGCAGGGTATGTTCCTTTAAAATCCACCGGGAGCCGCTGTAGACCTCGCACCAGGCATGACCCATCTCACCGGTCACCTCTGCCAGGTAGCTTCCGTCCTCCTGTCTGTGAAATGCCGCTGCCGGAACCGCATAGCCCTGCACGTACCTGGAGGGAAAGCCGCAGATACGGTACATCAAAGCAGCTGTTGTGGCAAAATGTACACAGAATCCCTTCCGGTTCTCAAATAAAAAATACTCTGCAAAATCCTGCCCCTCAGGGGTAACTCCCGGCTCATAATCATAAACCGTGTTTTCCTCCAGCTCCTGGCGGATAAAATCCGTAACTTCATCAAGGGAATTGGATACATGCCCGTCACAAAGCTCCTTAAGCCGGGGAATCGTATCCGGATACTGCATATGCTCCTCGGAAACCGTATCATCAGAGACCGCGCCGCTCCAATGGCTGTCTTCATAGATTCCGCCATATGCTTCAGAATAATAGAATGTCTCCTCCGGCTTCGTATCAAGGGAAACCGTCATCCGCACTCCCGCATCCGGCTGGAAATGAGACAGAGAGTTCAGATCAGGAAATCCGGCCTCGCTGCCTCCCCCGCTGTCTGCACCGCCATTGTCATCCGGCTGCCCGCCGTCATCCCGAAACAGAGGATGCTCAAGTCCGCCTGCAACCGTATTTACCTCCGGCTCCGGGGTCTGTGCAGTATCCGCCGGCTCCTCCGAAGTCTGCGTTTCATCCAGACGATCTGTTTCATCCGGGTCCTTTGTTTCGTCCAGACTCTCCGTTTCACCGGGAGTCTGCTCTTCCTCATGTTCTCTTTTGGCTGCTTCTTTCCTGGCCTTTTCCATTTCCTGCACTTCCTGTATATAATCTCCTGCAGGCTCAATCCATTTTGTCCGGATATACACCCGCGTCTCCGCGTAGAATCCGTCCGGGGGTTCTTTATACTGCTCAAGGGGACGGCTGGCCAGTGTGGCGAATCCGGTAATCAGCCCTAGAATACATGCTGCCGCCATTCCGTTTACAAATGCAGCCTGTCCGCTTTTACAACTATGCACAGAACAGAAAAAACCGCCGGACAGTATCAGAAGCCAGCAGGACAGCTCCGACGGAACCTTCGTTACAACCAGCGAAAGTACTGCCGGGGCGAGCAGGAGCAGCACCGAAAGTACCTTTCCCTTCCTTGTGCTAAGGGAAACAGACCAGATTAGAAGCAGGGGCGTTATAAACAGCCCTGTCATCACAGCCAGCCCGGATGCCGGAACCGCCTGGACAGGATAGAGATTTGCATCCGGCTTGCAGACAGACAAATAAGCATTTGCCGCAGAATTAATTACGCCTGCTGCCGCGTCCATATGCAGACGGATCCAGAACACGGCGCCGCCGCACAGCAGAACAAATATAATGATCTTTCCAATCATCCTTACTGGAATATTCCAAAGCAGCGTCAGAACCGCTGTCAGGAGAAACAGACTTGCATATAAATATACGGAATCCACTTCCATGGGAAATACACTGGTCAGGCTCTTCCACCATGCAGCCGCAGCAGACCAAACCGCCGCAAGCCGGACTGCTGCCAGCAGAAATACGTACCTTTTTCTATGTGATGTATGGGATTCTTTCCTGGACGGCTGGTACAGGTGAATGCCGTCCCTGCTCTTTTTTCGTTGTCTCACAATCATCTACTCCTTGTAACCGTCCGGCCTGTCAGCACAGTCCGTGCACATACATGCAAGGTAATCCGTGACAGTTCCTTATCCACTAAAGCTGCAGAAATTCCTGCGTCTCTCCATTTACCGTAATCGTACCATTTCCATTCAGAACGACAATACTGCTGAAATGATCTCCCCGGAAGGCATCCTCATAGCAGATCTTCCAGGGGGCGGATTCCGAAAATGGCTCACTGGACAGAAGACGCCAGATCCACTCATAGACCGCCTCTGCGCTGTCCACCTTCCATTTTATGACCTGCCCGCTCTTTTCCTCAAACCAGGCTGCCATATGGATACAGTTCTCTTCCAGGAGCGTGACCGAGATTGACGCAGCCTTTTCTAAAAGCCGGTCAAACCTGGCGCTGTCCGTTTCCGTATCCGGCATATGGATCCAGATAAGCACCACGCATCCTAATGGAAACCCATACTCCTTTACCATCAGCTCATCCTCTTTGGCACTCAGCTTCCAGTGAATGGCATGGACGGGATCCGGCGGACGGTATTCCCGGACCTGATAGATCTCGTCCGGATCATCCCCATGTTTTTGTGTAGAGTATTCATCTGCATCCGCAAGAAATTCCCGTGTTCTCCTTGTGATCTCCATGGAAACCAGCTCAAATGGCGGCATAATCCCCACAGACCTCCTGTCATGAAGCGGGATTTTCCTCCGGAAAATTCCCAAAAGGTCGTATAAGACCAGGGATTCCAGCTCACATTCCAGCATACCCGCATACTGGGACTCCAGTGTGACTGTCTGTATCAGCCTGTCTGAAGGTGCAAGGGTTCCAGGGATCTTCTGCCATAGTCCGGCTTTGGAAAAATGATTCCTCACCCGCAGGCGGACGCAGAACCTTACACTTTGGAGAATGGAGCTGTTCTTTAGGACTACTTCGCCCCGGAACTGATTTCTTTTCTCTCCCATGGAGGGGAATCTGCCAAACTGTACAGTTACTTTTTTGCTGATATTATAAAGATATATGAAGGAGCAGACCGGATAAAGCATCTCCAAAATTAAGATGCCTGTAAAAATCTGTCCGTCATACATAAAAAACAGATAAATGCCGAGTACTACAGCCAGCACATATCCCAAGACCCGTCCCGCCATGTTACCGGCTCCTTCCTTAAAGACTTTTTCTTGTCTTATGCCCTTTTATTATTGATCGTCGGCGCCGCTGTGTCCTCCAGTATCCGGTGAATCAGGTCATCCACCTGGATATGTCCCACCTTTGCCTTTGTACTTAACTGGAGCCGGTGGGCGGCAACTGCGGGAAATACGGATGTCACATCCTCTGGAACCACATATTCCCTGCCGTTTAAGTAAGCGGATGCCTTTGACATTGCGGTCAGGGCAATCGTCCCCCGTGGGCTTAATCCCATAGCGATCATCTCCTGGCCCCTGGTTGCTTTTGCAAGCCGGGCAATATACGTATAAATAACATCATGGACATAGATACTGCTCACCTCATCCTGCGCAGCCAGAAGCTCCGCAGCCGAAAATACGCGCTGTACAAGGTTGTCCGTCCTGCTGAACTGGTTATGCTTAAGTATTTCCACCTCCTCCTTGATGGTCGGGTATCCCATCTTCACGCAGATCATGAAACGGTCAAGCTGAGATTCCGGTAAAAGCTGTGTCCCCGCAGAGCCGGCGGGATTTTCCGTCGCAATGACGATAAACGGATTCCCGACACTGTGGGTTACTCCGTCTATTGTTACATTCCGCTCCTCCATAACCTCCAAAAGGGCAGACTGAGTCTTCGGTGAGGTCCGGTTAATCTCGTCTGCCAGCAGGAGGTTGCACATCACGGAACCCGTCTGGTATACAAATTTCCTGGTCTCTTTCTGATAAATAGTAAATCCGGTAAGATCTGCCGGAAGCACGTCAGGGGTAAACTGTACCCTGTTTGCCTTAAGACCCATTGCCCTGGAAAATGCAAGGGCCATTGTTGTCTTTCCAGTCCCGGGGATATCTTCAATGAGAATATGTCCCTTCGCCAGAATTGCCATCATAATCTGCTCTATAATATCCGTTTTCCCAACGACCGCCTCCTGCACCTGGCTAACTACTGCAGCAGGCGTGCCAAAGGAACGGAATTCAGATGTATTATTTGTCATCTTTAGATTTCCTCCTTCACTTATATATGGATTAATGATTCATAAGCGGCCTGATCTCTTTATCTAAAGTATTTCTTAATTCTGCCATCATCTGTGCGTAATACTTAAACTTCGGCAGCGCTCTTTCCTGCGCTGCTTTATAGCTCGTATAATCAACCGTTGCTTTAATCGCGCTTTCATTTGGAATCACACCGTCTCTGTAATGTGCCGCTGCATCTCATCAATCTGTTTCTGCCGTTCCTCCGGGGTTATATCTTCTGCATCATCACCTGGTGTGACAATATTCTGAATCAGATTAATGATATATTCATAATCAATTTTCGTATTGCTGTATGCCATCAATTCATAGTCCGGGTTAACCTTTGGCGCATCCGGATCTTCGTCTTCTATGTCTGATTTCTCCTCTTTGATTTCTTCTAATACATTTTGGTAATGCCCGGCATAATCTATATATTCTTCCTCTGTAATTCCGTATTCTGAAAGCTCCCTGCCATCATAATTTGTAAATGATCTAAGCTGGGCAAGCATGCCATACATAACCTGATTTTCCTGTTTTTGAAGCTTCTCTTATGGATTCTATTGCATGGATCTGATAGGGACGCAGTAAGATCAGCCGCTTAGCCTCCTCATCTAATACCGTATATCCCGCAATCATCTCATGAGCTTCTGGTATACGCAGCACACTTTTCGCAAAATCAATGTAATCCGTCACAGGGCTATTATCTGCATCCAGCCATCCGCTTATGAATTTCTTATTAAGTTCCGTGTCACTGGCAGCAGAAAAGTATTTTGTATTTACTCCATTGCTAATGACAAACATCTGGACAGCAGAGAAAATTCCGGCAAACTTGCCCTCACCAATATATTTCTTTATCTGCCAGAAACCGTCCATATAAGAATGCTGTTTATTCTTCAGTTCGATATGTATCATTGGAAGTCCATTAATCAGAAGTGTAACGTCAAATCTTCTGTCTCTCGCAGAAGCCTTGCACTCTTCATCTGTTTTTAATGCGCTATATTGATTGATTACCTCATAGACACTGCTTCCGCCTGCGATATGTTCATGATTCACCACGACAAGATGCAGACGCTCTGTTCCTCTCTGAATATGCACCTGCACCTTTCCATTCTCCCCCACCAACCATTCGCCGGCCTTATAAAATGAAGAAAACTGTGACTGGTTCTTTACCTGTTCGAACTCTGTATCGGAAAGATCTTTTCCATTTAACCGGTCTTTGTTGTTTTGTTCAAGAATATATTTAAAATTTTGGAGAAAATCCCCCTTTCCTTTTTACGAAAAAACTGCCCGCTTTGGACAGTCCTTCCCATTTAACTTATATTCAATTTTAGAAATTGCCCGGCGTATACCGTACTGCAACGATATGAACTTCTTTCTTTTTCTTTATCAAACGGTAGATAATACAATAATTTTTGACAAATAACTGACGGTAATTTCCGTCTTTATAAACACCGACGCAGCGAATTGCGCCACGTTCCGGTAACTGCTCAAGACTGAAAATCGCTTCTTCCAGTTCATCAACCATATTCAAATATTCAAAGCTGTGACGGGTTCTAGGAGAGTTTCGGCAATATAAGTATAAATATCGTCCAAATCCCGGTAAGCGCGTGTATATAGCTTTACAACATATTTATCCAAAGTGTTTCCTCCGTAAAGAGGAAAGAACTTCCCTCGCATCCAGTAAAACGCCGTCAGCGGCGTATTCCTGTTCAGCTTCGCTGATTGCTGCGTCTGTCCTCGCTGTTTCTATCATTTCCTCGTATGTTTCAATGCTCATAATCACTAAATCGCCGTAGCCGTTTTTTGTAATAAAAAGCGGCTCGCGCCTTGCATGGCAAAGCTCGGAAATTTCGGTAGTATTTCTAAGGTCTGTAATTGGTCTGATCTGCGGCATGTTATACGCCTCCTTTCTTGTGCGTTATTATAACAGAATTATGCACAAAATGCAACGCGGTTATACAAAATACTGTATCAAATAGCCTCTTTCCTTTCTCAGCCAGTTGCACGAAAAATCCACTCCTGTGTGCGATAGCCGGAGCCCCAAATCCCTATATTTCCAGTCCCGAATCAGATAGCATGCTATACGTTTTTCAAATCAATGTTTCAATTATTTTCATCTCCCTCCCCAATCCATTTCTATTTTAAATCTTCTGTCTTATATATTATATACCCTTCATAGTAATAACTCGTATCAATCCCCTTCATATAAATGTCGCGATTATTGATATCTTCTGTCAGAGCTGCCTTCAATATATACTTTATCTCAATATCTCTTATGGGGCTGCGTTCCATTGCCAAAAGATAGTCTTCTTTATCCACCTGATTCCAGTCAATCACCTGATGCAATTCTTTTTTCAGCATTAAATCAAGCCAAATTCGGGTACTCCTGCCATTTCCCTCTCGAAAAGGATGCGCAATGTTCATTTCCACATATTTTTCTATTATTTCATCAAATGTTGATTGAGGCATCCGGTCAATATTATCAAGAGCTGCCTGCAAATACATAAGCGGTGCAAAACGGAAATTTCCTTTTGCAAGATTAACTGTCCTCATTTTACCTGCAAAAGCATATATTTCTCCAAATAAAAAACCGTGGATATCCTCAAGCGCTTTGTACGTTCCTGCTTCCAAATTATCAAGAAAACCTGTCTCAAATAATTCAAGAGCCTTTTTCTTACTAATTTTTTCTTCCTCGCGTGCCAGTTCTGCTGGATTTATTATTCCAAGTTTGTTTTCAAGTGCCATAATACCCTTCCTTTCTAAACAAACATTTTTCAAGACAGGCTTTTTTAATTTTTTGAAGTTTTTCCAGCTTACGCTGTTCCCAATCATCTGTATATCCCTTAAATCTAATCTCAGGCTTACTCATAACAATCCCCTCTCAGCCATTCCAATAAGCTCATTTAGCGACGACATAATTGTTTCATTATTAGAAGTCAGCTCTTTGAGAAGTGATGTAAATTCCCCTTGAACCTGCTCAATTTCTCTATCGGTTTTCTTCATATCAGCCAAAAGATCATTCAGATCTATCTCTTCTTCCTTCTCAAAAGTATCTACATATCCTGGAATATTAAGGTTGAAATCATTCTTCTCTATATCTTCAAAGCTGGCAAGAAAGGACTCCTTATCTACTGTCTCTCTCGAATCATATAATTGAATGACGGAATCTATATGTTCATCGGTCATGGAATTCTGCTTCTTACCTTTTTCATACTTCCGGGAAGCGTCTATAAACAGCACATCTCTTCCTTCCCTGTGTTTTTTCAACACAACAATACACGTAGGAATGGATGTATTATAGAACAAATTAGCGGGCAGTCCAATCACGGCATAGATATTGCCTGCCCGGAGTAATTTTTCTCTTATTTTTCCTTCTGCCGCACCGCGAAATAAAACTCCGTGGGGTAATACGATAGCCATAGTACCGCTGTTTTTCAAATGATATAAACCATGCGTCAAAAACGCATAGGCTGCCTTTGATTTAGGCGCCAGCACACCGTAATCACTAAACCTTTCATCCTGCAAAAATCCGGCTGCCGCACTCCACTTTGCCGAGTAGGGGGGATTCATAAGAACCATGTCAAAACTTGTTTCTTCACCGGTAGGCCAGTCTCCATCCAAAGTATCCCCATTATGGAGAATTTGATTCTCCGGCACAACTCTATGCAGAAACATATTCATTCTTGCGAGATTATATGTAGAGGTCATCAGCTCCTGTCCATAATACTTAATGTAGCCTGGCTCTGCCGCATATTTCTTTGCATTCAGAAGAAGCGAGCCGGAACCCATACACGGATCCCTCATCCAGTGCTTTTTGATACTGCAATGGAACTTGAACAACATACTGCTTAACCCTATCCATTACAGACCTCCAATCTGCTCAATCAATATGCCACCTGTAATCCTTTGTCAGCATCTCTTTCAAAACCGATCTGCCAAAAGCCCATATCCAGCAATTTCATCTGTGGATATGGTAGGTCATATACCTTAAGCCTTTTTCTTGTTTCCTCAAGCCTGACACGATTGGTGTCATAAAAATCCACCAATTTGAGAAGGGATTTTATGTTATAAATTCCAGTTGTTACTTTCTGCCCCTTAACGCCGTCAATAAAGTATCTGTCGTATGCCGGCACACACCCAAGGGTGCCCATCAGGATCTTCGTGGTTAATGTTGCTGACAGTTTATTCTTTACTTCGGTTTCTTTTACGCTCTTACGGATTTTGTCGTAATATACCGTCATGAACCAATTCAATTCAGTTAGTTTCTTTTGCACGTCATTCTTCCTTAACTCAATGCACTCAAGGCCAAACAGTCCATTGTAGTGTACCTTCAGCAATTCCTCGACTACAGGAACATGAACTTTGTAGTCCTTTTGAAGAAGAAATGATGACCCTCTATACATACCCCAACTGGCAAGATAGAAAGCAAGCTGCAAACTCAGATAATCCAAATCCGGTGCAGAATTATTCCTTGCGTCATGAAAGCATTTGTAGCAATGTTCCCACGAACGATATCTTCCATTTGAATCTGCCCGCAGTTCATTAATAAAAGATGGCTGCAGATTTTATAATCAAATCAACTGTGTCCATACTCTATTTCTCCTCGCGCTTTACATAGGTCAGTTCAACATCCTATCCCAGAAATTCTAACATCTGAATGAGCGTCTTATTTACGATATTCTCGCTCTTTTTTATCAATCGACTCACCTATGTACTTACGCACAAACCGTCTTGCTACTGTAAGTACAAATAATTTGTTTTCCATAACCCATGAATTACATTCTTCACAATTATAAGTATTTCTTAAACGCCTTTTTTATCTTAACCATAACATCAGCCAGCCAGTCAAATTGCTCCTTCCATTTTGACTGGTCTGACAGTTCTGCCGGACGCTCTATGATAATTTTGCTCGCCTTGCGCTCTGGAAGTTCACACCAACTAAGCGGAATGTCTGCTGCCTTGTTGATGCTTTCCCTGTTCGCCAGAAGCGATTCGTAAAGTTCCATATTATTCGGTATATAAAGACAAACATTGATTTCGTTCCGGTTTACCAGCTGCGTTACTGAGATATAACAGTCCGAGGAACCAATGGAATAATTCATCCAATGATCCATTGAAGGCTTTCTCCGCTTAAATTCTTTTGCAAATTGTGCGTTCTGAAAAACATGATCCTGGAATGCCACCCAATAATCATATCTCTGCTGCTGCGTTGCATTGGCGGATTCGTTTTTCTTTACTTCTTTCGTCCAGTCGTTCGGTTTCTCAATAACCTCAAATTTCACCGCAGGTTCAGAAATACCAATGCGATACAGTTTAATCTCACAGAGGAAGAATCCGATTTTCTCATCGGTATGATTGTTCAGCCATTCGATGGCAGCCTTGTGTTCCTCACGAGCGTGTTTCACTACCCATATGATCACATCCGCAGATTTGCCGGACGCATAGGTTATCAGCTTGCCAAGGTGGTCGTGGTTGGTGTCAAATTAACCATTACCATATTCCTCCCCACGTTTTATATAGGTCAACTCGACATCGTATCCCAACTTTTCCATCAGCTGGAGAAAAGTCTTATTGACGATTTTTTCGTTATTCTTTATGAGTCGACTGACATATGGTGCTGAAGTTCCAATTTTGTCTGCCAGTTTCGCCTGGGTAACAACGCCCTCTATACATTTCACTTTTACATCGACTTCCACGTTATTCTTCAGCATTCCGACTCTCCTTTGCTGTAGTAACATATATTGCACTTACACTACAATTTATTATATCACGGATTTATGAATTCTTCTACCCCTTAGCGAAAAAAGACACCCGACCGTAGCCGAGTGTCAATTCTGTCTGTGTATTATTTATGCCAGTATCTCCAAACCGTCCCGGAAGGTGACCGTGATCTCCTTGTTCCTTCCTACCGTAACGAACTCGACCATGCTGCCCCAAAGACTGCCATCAAACTCGCTAATGACTCCGTCCTGGGCTTTCAGTACCTTGATGAAGTGCGCCAGCCGTTCGCTCTGCGCTTCCTTGGCGGAGACGGCGGTCACCACCTCATCGTACCGAGCCTTGGCTTCATCGTAACGCCTGACCAGCCCATCGTATCGTTTCTAGTACTCGTCCTGATCCTGCGCAACGCGGGCATTCTCCGCCACGATATTCTGCGTCATTTCCACAGGCACCGCCATCTCTACCTCCAGCTTGCTCTTTTCTTCCTGCAGGGCATCTGTGACGCAGAGCGTTTTGCAGATGATCTCTTTTTTCCGTGACCAGTTGATTGTATGCCGAGACGAATGCCTCCTTGATTTCTTCCTCCGTGACATGGGGAGTCCAGCACTTTTCGCCTCCTTCTGCAAAAGTTATCGAATACACCGAATTTATCGCAGGCAAACGCAAAGGCTCTTTTCTGGTGGTCATACGGAGCCACTTTTACCGGCATCATCAGTCCGATGTCCTCATTCATGGCTCTCACCCCGCGTTTCCTTGATTTCGATGCCCTCAATGGTTTTCCCCGGTGTCAGCACGAGGATTTCGCAGAATTCTCCGAAGAGAAAGTTGAGAAGCCGTTTCGGCAGGCCCCTTTGTTCGCTCTGCAGGACTTCCTGCTTGTGGCCATCCCTGTCGGCGATGTTAATTTTTACTTTGTGTTTCAGCTTCATGAATTGTCCTCCTTTTTCTGAATGGCATTGCTGCGGAGGACCAACAGAAAATATTGGAAAATATCAAATCCTGATTGACGTCGCTGTATAAGTGGTGTATAATTATTAGATTAAACAGAAAGGAGACTCATACTATGGATAATGTGCTTAGCGTAGCAAAAATGTTTAATACTTTGTATTTTTCAGAAAATGGGACAAATATGGATCAGATGAGAATGCACAAGATGATGTATTTTGTTCAGAGAGAGTCCCTTATGTACAACAAGAAGCCATTGTTTGATGCACAGTTTGAAGGCTGGAAATTCGGACCTGTTTTGGTTGAGGTGAGGAATGAATACAGCACCGGGAATATGTTCAAGTCTGCTCCGGATAATCTTTCCACCAATGCGCAGGAGCTTGTAAAGCATGTTTATCAACGTTATAACAAGATGTCCTCCTGGCAATTGAGCAGTTTATCCCATGGGGAATTTTCGTGGAAGCACGCCCGCGAAGGTTTGAGCGCAAATGAAAATGGATCACGCCAATTAGAATTAGCTGACATGAAATTAGATGCGGCACGGGAACTATTACGAAGAAAAAGTGCCTGACTATTAGGATGGTGATTGACATTAATATACAGGAGCAATGTGAATTATTACGTTCTCAGTTAAAAATCGAATTGCTTACGTCAGATGAAGCAAATAGAGAGATTATCAAGAATTTTCGTTCTGATAAAAAAGGCAAAGGTCTGGAAAGATACTTGAAAGAAGACGCATGGAGAGAGGATCAGCAAGGCATCACAAAAGTGTACTTAGTCAAAGATTCTGATAACATAGTCTTCTTTTTTGCCTTGGCCGCAGGTTTGCTATACAAGGAAATCAACTCGGATGATGTGAATCTTTCAAAGGTTGAAAAAGAGATCCTCGACCTTTGCGTGGAGGCCCGTCTGCAAGAGAACGATGACATCACGCCGGACGTGGTTTTCTCTTGGTATGCGGACACTGATGACATAGATAAGGAGAAACTGCACAGGATTATAGATGAGAGGATACAATTCAAGTTGGATGCTAAAGAAGATTTAGAGAAATCCGAAAATTCTATTAACATAAAGCAGGTTTCAGAAACTTTCCCTGGCATTGTCCTTACCCATTTCTGCAAAAATGCCAGTTATTCTTTTCCAGAACACTTATCTTTTCCTGTTGGATTCTATGTATTCTGGGAAATTGTGGTCGAAAAAGTATTATATATTGCATCCATTTTAGGTTGCCAATACCTTTATCTGTTTGCAGCGGATAATAGTGAACAGGAGTATATGCAAGTCTCCAATTTGTATCCGGGAGATTGGGAAATAGATGATGAGGAAGATTCACAGCCCGTGTATAAACTGGTCGAATACTACAAAAACGAATTGAAATTTGAAGATGTGCAGGATGTAACCATCCTAAAGCCGTATTACGATTTCTCTTGCATAAGTTTGTTACAAGAAATTAGCGCATTATCAGAAAATCGAAATGCTGCATGGATACAGCATTCCGATGTCAATAATTAGCATTATGGTAGAGGTTTTTCTCTAATTATTTCCGGCGTTTTACACGCTCCACACCCAAAACCTTAGCGGCTTTATCGATAATCTTGTTCTTGCGATTCGTCATCGCTTGGGAGGACGGTAGCTTGCCCGTCCGCTCGGTCTCAGCCTGCCGGATTTCCTCAAGCTGTTTCCTCTCGCCGAAATGTGCGAAGAATAAATCCTGCTGCTGTTCGGTGCATTCCTCTTCAAGGACGCGGCGTACTGTTGCCGCTTGTGGATTTTCCGGCTCCAGCTCAGCGAACAGCACATCTTCTGTGCTACCGCTTTTGTCTAGAATCGTGTCCCAGGGATCGACTGAATCCTCACCGTTTGGATCAGCGGCATGACTTGCAACTTTGGCATCAAACAAGCGATGGTGCAATTCATCTTGGTAACGGTCGTTTAAATCCTCATCGTGATACATCTCATCAATTTCAAATGTCACTTCTTCCGTTAAGCCTCCCTTGCCAATCTCAAAGCGAAGAGTGGCAGGTCGTCTGGCATCCAAATCGGTCGTGCGGTAGCAGAGATATTTGCCGTCTGCGGAGATGTAGCAATCACGGTTGGAATTGTAGTGTGATTTGTACTTTGTTTCTTTTTCCTTTGACATCTTCGTTTCCTTTCCGCCTGAGCCGGACGGCAGGAAACAAAAAGAGCCGGTAACCCGACGGCATACCGGCTCCACCAAAATGGCATGACAAGCAACGGTAGATGCATCGGATTATCCACACCGGCAGCATTACGTTGTCCGATGTAAAACTCCTATTTGCATCCGCCGTCCTCGTGGCCACTAAGTCTTTGTGATATAAAATAATTACATTACTGTTATCGCACATTTTTAAAGATCAGGCGCAACTCGCTAAGTTGTACAATAACCCCTGTATTTACTTGCATTTTTCAAAAATGAGCATAAAAAAAGACCTCTTTCGGGATAATATCTCATTAAAATCATCTATCGGAAGGCCTGGAAATTGTTCCATAATAAGTGTATATGTCTCATAGGGATCAACATATACCTGATAGTTGTTTACCGACTTCTTAAACAGTTCCTGAGTAAGGCGTGAATTCAATTTCATCCCCACACATATCGCCATAAGAGTCTTTTCCTTCATGTCGTTTTTCTTATCATTCTTTATGCTGCTATAATAATTCTTATGAAGCAACGTTCTACTATGAGGACATTGCGTATGCTCACCATCGAAGGTCTTTAAGTCCAGATGCAAAACATTATGAGTAGAGAAAATAAACTGTCCGTTATGCTCAGCTCCGTTCACAAAAGCAATCACTCTATCAGACAGAATCGGATTCAATACCCGATCCATCTCATCTGCAAACACCACTTTATTTTCATAAACCACGCGGAAAATGTGTACCGCCCATGCAAAAAACTCACGGACGCCGGTAGAGTCCATCTGCAGTTCCCTTCTGAAATAATTTCCGTTTTCTCCCTTACGGATAATGGTTGTCTTACTATATGGTTTTTCCTTATCAAGTTCGATCCCACAGATACTGTAATCAACCATACGGAAGATTTCCAAATATTTTTCATCATCCAAAATACGCAGATCTGCATCCTGCCTGATAACATCATCTGCCGTATCAGAAGCTAAAGACTCTGGATATAGCTTTTCTGTCATCCATTCGACAACTGCTAACGCATCTTCATCACCCAGCAACGCAAATTTAGCTACTAGAAGGCCAATACTGTCTCCCGCGAGAAATTTATCCATTCTCTTGCTTAAACCAGTCGCTTCTTTCGCACTGGCAAGCCAGGTTCCCCCTTTTTGCTTTTCCACCTTAAAAAGACTTGACGCCGCTGCATTTTTTTTCTTGAAAGTCTGTAATTCTTCATATACAATCCCAGACTCATCCAAATGTAGATGATAAACATAGACTCTTCCGTTATCAGCCCTAAAGCACAGTTCGAATTTCTGAACAGGATTTTTCTCATCATTTAGGCTTGCGGCATTCACATATGGGCGAACAGACTTCACCGGGCTTTTTCACCTTTCCAGCCGGTGCACTCATGGAAAATTCACTTTCACAGTTAAATGAACAAAAATTATTAAAACGATAATAGACAAGCATACAGCACCTCACAATTGGTTTATTCATTGTCTGTCTGATTTAAATACAAACACCGGCACCGGCGGATCGTTCTTCCGGTTGTAGTATTCATTTACAATTACTGTATATTCATTCGCCGGAAGTTCCTTAAGATCTGCCAGGATCCTCTTCTTTTCCTCATATCCCGTATCCCCGCCGCAATAGATGCACAGACTTGCCATGCCTCCCGGCTTTAGGATCTTCAAGGCTTTCCTGACAGCCTTTACGCTCGTACCGGCCATGGTGGCAATCCTGTGGTCTCCCCCGGGAAGATAACCGAAATTAAAGCAGACCGCATCTGCACTGCCTTCTTCTACATACTGATCCATATGCTCATGACCGTCTAAAATCAGTTCCGCACATTCCAGAACCTGATGTGCTCCAAGTAATTCCCTGGTTCTTTGCAAAGCAGTCTCCTGAATATCAAAGGAATACACCTTTCCTTCTTTTCCTGCCAACTTACAGAGCAGCAAGGTATCATTACCGTTTCCCATGGTAGCATCCACATAAATTCCTCCCTTAGGAACCCATGACCGGATCATCTTATGGCACCATAATGTAATCTGTAACTGTCTCATTCTCTCACTCCTAACCCGGATAACCCGGAAAAGTTCTTTTGATGACCATAGCAATTTTGTGAGTTTTTTCAGTATAACAATAACATGAATAATATGTTTTATCTACTACAGATTGACTTTTTTGCATCTTTTCGATTATACTTAGAAAAGATGCTAAAGAGGCATGGTTATGGCACAGACCATCTTCAGCGTCCGAATAGACGAAACATTAAAAAACAATTTTAATAGGTAATTGCGAAACAAGTTTGCAATCTTGATTCCAACAGGGTAAAAATCCG
>CAPEBR010000007.1:118564-170444 GCA_948602995.1 uncultured Dorea sp. | reverse complement strand
AACAAAGAGAATCCCGTATTTATACGGGTTCTAGCGTTTCGCAAACGCCTAATAAATTGGAAAAGATGAAAGGATAGGCAGGTGATATAGATTGAGATATTATATTGCAGACCCGCATTTCTTTCACGGGAACTTGAATACCAGAATGGATCACCGGGGATTTGCAGATGTGGAGGAAATGAATGCATATATGCTGCAGAAATGGAACGCAAAAGTACGGAAGAATGACGAGGTGGTGATTCTAGGCGACCTGTCATGGGGAAAGGCGGAAGAGACCAATGAACTGTTAGGGAAGCTGAATGGGAGGCTATATCTGATTCAGGGGAACCATGACCGGTTCCTGAAGAATAAGGATTATAATTCCAGCCGTTTTGTCTGGATCAGGCCCTATGAGGAACTACAGGATAATAAGCGGAAAGTCATCCTTTGCCACTATCCTATTATGTGCTATAACGGGCAGTATCGTCGGGACGGAAATGGGAATCCTAAAGTATATATGCTCTATGGCCATGTGCATGATACCTATGACCAGCGGCTGTTGGAACAGTTCCAGGAGATAACAAGGAGCAGTATCCGTAAGAATCCGGACGGGGAGAGAAGGGCAATTCCGTCGAATATGATTAATTGTTTCTGCATGTATTCAGACTATACCCCGCTTACACTGGATGAATGGATACTCTGCGACAGGAAAAGGAGAGAAAAATTATGTGCGGACGGTTCTATATAGATGAGGGGACAGTCAAAGAGATTGAACGGGTGATTCGCGGCATAAATCTGCGGATACAGAAAATGCGTACAGGGGATATTTACCCGTCCCAGCCTGCCGGTATCCTGACTTGCCATAGCCGGCAGAAAGAGCTGTTAGCACCGGACTTGGTAACCCCAAATGCATCGGCATTTGAATTAAAAGAAATGTACTGGGGGTTTCCGCAGTATCAGAAGAAAGTGCTGTTGATCAATGCCAGGGCGGAGACTGCGTTAGAACGAAGGACATTCTGTGACAGTGTGCGGCACAGACGCTGCATTATCCCGGCAAAGCATTTTTACGAGTGGGATTCTGATAAAAATAAGGTAACATTTTTCAGAGAGGCCAGGCCGGTTTTATTTATGGCGGGCTTCTATAACCAGTTTCAGGAAGAGGAGCGCTTTATAATTCTTACAACACAGGCGAACGTTTCTGCCAGTCCTGTCCATAACCGTATGCCGGTGATTTTGGAAGAGAGCGATCTGGAGGACTGGGTTTATGATGATAAGTTCACGGAATATGCGATGCATAAAACTCCGCCAGAGCTTTGGCGGGAACAGGAGTATGAGCAGCAGAGCTTGTTCCTGACATAAAAGGAGCCATCTGGAAATCAGAGTACAAATCATCAGATGGACCGGAGATTCAGTCTGTTTTGCTGCCCTGCTGTTTATATTGTCTGAAGCCTCCTTGTCTAAAGACCTTCAAAATGCGAAGTTGTATTTTTTTAGATAAATTTGCTTCGCGAATGGGATTTGCTCATACTTGAATCATTTTCTTACGGACTTTGCAGTAAATGCAAAGTCCTGTGTGAACAGTAACGAGCAGGTAACGCTTTTATAAAGGGCTTAATATTAGGGGTTGTATCTTAAAATAAAACGCTATATAATAGTAAAGATGTAAATAACTGTAAAGGCACTCCCCAGTTACAGGTATAACCGGGCAGCCTGCCGGATCTGTTATGAAGAATGTCAGATGACATGGAGGAGATGAATTATGGGCAAATATTTTGGAACGGACGGTTTCCGTGGAGAAGCCAATGAAGTACTGACCGTTGAGCATGCATTTAAGGTGGGAAGATATCTGGGATGGTATTACGGACAGGAACATAAGGCAAGGATCGTTATCGGAAAGGACACAAGAAGAAGCAGCTACATGTTCGAGTATGCCTTAGCCGCAGGCCTTACTGCATCTGGAGCAAATGCATACCTTCTTCACGTAACCACAACCCCGAGTGTATCCTATGTAACAAGAACAGAGGGCTTTGACTGTGGAATTATGATTTCCGCAAGCCATAATCCCTTCTATGATAATGGAATCAAGATTATTAATGGAAAAGGACACAAGATGGAGGCTGAGATAGAAGAGAAGATTGAGCGCTATATTGACGGCGGGACCTCCGAGCTTCCTCTTGCGAAGAAGGAAAATATCGGACGAACCATTGACTATGCAGCAGGAAGAAACCGTTATATTGGTTATCTCATTTCCCTTGCAACCCGTTCCTTTGAAGATATGAGAGTGGGACTGGACTGTTCAAACGGAAGTGCATTTGCCATTGCAAAGAGCGTATACGACGCCCTTGGTGCAAAGACCTATGTCATTAACTGTGAGCCGGACGGACTCAATATCAACACAAACTGCGGATCCACACATATCGAGGTGCTTCAGAAGTTTGTGAAAGAGAAAAAGCTGGACGTAGGCTTCGCATTTGACGGGGACGCAGACCGCTGTATCGCTGTGGACGAGAACGGCGAAGTAGTTGACGGTGACCTGATTCTCTACATCTGCGGAAGATACTTGAAAGAAAACGCCCGCTTAAGCGGCAATACCATTGTAACAACAATCATGTCGAACCTCGGTCTTTATAAGGCATGTGACAAAGCAGGCATCAAATACGAGAAGACCGCTGTGGGAGATAAATATGTATACGAGAACATGGTGAAAAATGATTTCTGCCTCGGCGGAGAACAGTCCGGGCATATTATATTCAGTAAGCATGCCACAACTGGCGACGGAATCCTCACATCTCTTATGGTTATGGAAGTCATACTTGAGAAAAAGATGAGTCTTTCAAAGCTTGCAGAACCAGTGAAGATCTACCCGCAGCTTCTTCGGAACGTAAGAGTATTAGACAAGAAAACCGCACGGGAGAATCCTGAGGTCATAAAAGCAGTGAACGCCGTGGCAGAAGCACTCGGCGATGATGGCCGCATCCTCGTAAGAGAAAGCGGAACAGAGCCTGTCATCCGCGTCATGGTAGAAGCATCCATCGATGAGCTCTGCGAAAAATACGTAACACAAGTCATAGATGTCATCAAGGCAGAAGGACTAATGATAGAGTAACAAATTGGGGACGGGGCATTTTTAAAAATGCCCCGTCCCCAACTTGTTAGCGTTCATATGCCAGTTCTATTAATTTTCCAATCAGCTCTTTCTTGCTGATTCCGGCTGCCTCCCACAGCATGGGATACATACTGATTGCCGTGAATCCGGGCATGGTGTTGATTTCATTGAAGATGACTTCTCCTTCATTTGTTACGAAGAAATCCACCCGGGCAAGGCCATAACCGTCTACAGCGTTGAAGATTGCCTCTGCTGCTTTTTTCACGTTCTTTGCGGACTCGCCGGGAAGTTCCGGGTTAATTACAGTGCGGGATTCTTCGTTAAAGTATTTTGCTTCGAAGTCGTAAAAGTCGGCTGCTGCCAGGATCTCGCCTACTCCGGAGGACTGGACTGGTTTCTGCCCGCCTCCCAGTACCGCGCATTCGATCTCGTGGCCGTAGATCATCTCTTCTACAAGGATTTTCCTGTCATGCTTTGCGGCTTCTTCGAGCCCGGCAATGAGCTGTTCCCGGTTTTCTGCCTTGCTTACTCCTCTGGAGGAGCCTGCATTGGAGGGCTTGATGAATACTGGGTAAGAAAATTTGTCCTCGATCTGTTTTATGATGCCTTCCATATCCTTTTTCATCCGCCAGCTCATGACAGGCACATAGTCGGCCTGACGGATCCCCAGGTCATCTACAATGATCTTTGTGTACAGCTTATCCATGGACACCGCTGAGGACAGAACCCCGCAGCCTACATAAGGAAGGCGCGCCATCTCCAAAAGTCCCTGGATCGTGCCATCTTCACCCAAAGGTCCGTGAAGTACCGGAAATACGACGTCAATCCTTTCTTCTGTTATCTTTCCGTTTTCCTTGAGGATTACGCACTGCTTTGTGGCGTCTGGAGAGATGACAGCCTCTGTGGCGCTGTTTCTCCATTCATCCGAGCGGATCGCTTTGATGGAATCGGTCTTCAGCCAATGGCCGTCTTCTGTTATTCCGATCAGGAGCAGATCATAAAGACTGGTGTCAATCTGTTCAGCTACATTGGCAACTGACATACAGGATACAATATGTTCGGAGGACTGCCCGCCGAATAATACAGCTATTTTTTTCTTTGTCATAGAGTTCTCCTTCCTGGCAGTAGTGCAGACTTTTGCACGGCTGCATCTATGTACTTATATTAGTATATGGTTTTATTCATTACTATTTACTGATTGATGTACACGGCCTGGGGACCGTTTTATTAGATAGAATGGAACCCCTTTCCGATAATCTCACTTGTATTGGAAATGAGTAAAAAGGCGTCCGGATGATTTTCCTTAATAAAATTACGCAGCTTTACGGCCTCCACGCGGTTCAGTACAGTAAAGATAATATACTTATCCTCTCCGGAGAATGCCCCCTTTGCCTGGACAATGGATGCGCTTCTGTGCAGCTTTTCTTTAATAAAGTCACAGATTGGCTTTGGGTCGATGCATACAACATTAAAATATTTGGACAGATTCAGACTTTCGATAAAACCGTCAATCATGAAAGAACGTGCGGCAAGCCCGAGGAAGGAATAAAGCCCTGTCTCAATGTCGAATACAAAGCATCCGCTTAGGGTAATAATAAAATCAGTAAGCATCAGGGCATTTCCAATATCAAGGCTTGAATACTTCTTCATAATCATGGCAACCACATCTGTACCGCCGCTGGATGCTCCGATATTGAAGAGAATAGCAGAGCCAAGCGCCGGAAGTGCAATCGCAAATGCAAGCTCCAGAATCGGCTGGTCGGTAAGTGGGTGGCTCATCGGAAAGATTCTCTCAAGCAGTGACAGGGAAACTGACAGGAGGATACTGCAATAGCCTGTCTTCGCCGCAAATTTCTTCCCAAGGATAAAAAAACCAATGACAAGGAGGATCATATTCGTGACAAAGGTAAAGTCACTGGCAGAGATGATACCGGACTTTGCAACCAGTACAGCCAGACCCGTGATTCCTCCAAAGGTAAAGTTGTTGGCAAACTTGAAAAAGTAAATACCTACAGCCATGATCAAGGTGCTTCCAGTCAAAAGACAAAAGTTTTTCAATTGTGATTTCATAATACATTCCCCAACGTAAAAATTTTTCCACAGGCACAGTGGAAAGTAACTTGTTTGATTACGTCCCCAATTGTAACGCGGAGGTGTAGAAAAGTCAATGGAATTTTGAATAGTAACCGGGAAATGACACATAATAGTTACTGTTTAATATGTGTCCAGTAACACATAATAATTATAATTCACGGATCAGGAATGTGCTTAAGATGCGCATAAAGGAGGAATGAAAAAAGATGGATAAGTATTTACCGATTACGGACATATACGCAAGAGAAATCTTAGATTCCCGCGGGAATCCTACTATAGAAGTTGAAGTACTGGCAGGTGAGAAGTATCTTGGGCGTGCCAGCGTGCCATCCGGGGCGTCTACGGGCCGTTTTGAGGCACTGGAGCTAAGGGATGGGGGAGAGCGTTACAAAGGACTTGGCGTGGAGCGTGCCGTAGACCACGTGAATGCACAGATTGCGCCCCAGCTTACCGGAATGAATGTCTTTGACCAGACAGCCCTTGATTTGTGCCTGAAGAGGATTGATGGTACAGAAAACAAATCGAACCTGGGAGCCAATGCCATGCTGGGCGTCTCTATGGCAGCGGCAAGGGCAGCGGCAGAGGCTCTGGGCCTGCCCCTTTATTCTTATCTTGGCGGGGTCAGTGCAAAGCGGCTCCCGGTTCCCATGATGAATATCATGAATGGCGGAAGACACGCAGACAATACCATAGACATTCAGGAATTTATGATTATGCCAACAGGGGCCGGAAGCTTCCGTGAGGGACTGCGCATGTGTGCGGAGATCTACCATGCACTGAAAGACCTTCTAAAAGAAGAAGGCCTTAGCACAGCCGTAGGAGATGAAGGCGGTTTTGCTCCGGATCTCCCGGACGCCAGGTCAGCACTGACATTTATTATAAATGCAGTACGCAGAGCCGGATACAGGCCAGGAAAGGACATTCAGATTGCCCTTGATGTGGCGGCGTCAGAGCTGTATGATAAGAAATTTAAAAAATATGTCTTTGAGGGTGAAGGAAAAATGAACGGCGGGAATGTGATCCGTTCCGTGGAGGAGCTGATTGATTACTATGAGGAGCTGATCGAAGAATTTCCGGTGGTATCCATCGAAGATCCGCTGGATGAGGAGGACTGGGACGGATGGGAGCTTCTTACTACAAGGCTTGGACTCCATACACAGCTGGTAGGAGACGACCTGTTTGTAACGAATACAAAGAGACTTAAGACCGGTATAAAAAAGGAAGTGGCAAATGCAATTCTGGTCAAAGTAAACCAGATCGGAACACTGACGGAAGCCTTCGAAGCCATAGAGATGGCGAAAAACGCAGGATACCATACTATCATTTCCCATCGCTCGGGAGAGACTGCAGATACCATGATCGCAGATATTGCGGTGGCATTTAACGCCGGGCAGATCAAAACAGGAGCGCCGTGCCGCTCCGAAAGAGTTGAGAAATATAACCGGCTGCTCCGTATAGAAGAAAAACTGGGCGAGGCGGGAGAGTACGGTTTACGGTAGAATCAATACAAAAGTTGTCCCCCCTCCTGGTGTATCTGTTATCTTTAGGGAGATTCCCTGCAGTTCTGCCAGTGCGGCGGCAATGGACAGACCCAGGCCGAAGTGCTCTTTACTATTCCTGGATTTGTCGCTTTTGTAGAACCGGTCAAAGATAAGGGACTTCTCCTTATCAGGAATACCGGGGCCATGGTCTATAACGGAGACGGAAACTCTGGAGTGTACAGCTTCACCCCGGAGTATGATCTTCCCGCAGGAATCGCCTTCAGAGTCAGATGGTCTGTGCTGACAGTTTTCCGAAAGGCCATATGTGATTGCATTATCCAGAAGTATAGTAAGAATCTGTCTGCACAGATCCGGGTCAGCGTATGCCGCAGGGAGGTCTTCCCCGGGAAGTTCCAGAAGAAGCGTTCCATTTTTTGAAAAACAGAGGGGCTCATACAACTCCAGAAGATTTAAAAGAAGCGTGTCAATCTCAAAGGCACGCTTTTTGACTGCCCACTGATTCTGCTCTGCGGATACGAGGAGCAGAAGATTTTTAATGAGGGAGCTTCCCCTGCGGCACTCGGATTTTATGGTTTCAAGGAGCTTTAGGACATCTGCAGCGGAAGTACCCAGAGGAGCCCTGGCCGGCCTGCTTAACATGCCCCAGGCGGCATCTGCAGAGGTCTGGATCACGGACAGAGGAGAACGCAGTTCATGGGAGGCAGAGGCAGCAAAATCCTGCTGTTTTTTATACACTTCCTCCATGGGCCTTAAGGAACGGCGCACAAACCACCGTCCGGTAAAAAAGAGAAGCAGGATTCCGAACAGGTCTATAAGCAGATAAGAACAGGCAGTTCTGGCAAGCTTAAGACGGTTTCTGGTGATGTCCTGGAGGAGAACCAGCTTCTTACAGCTGTTCTCAGTCTGAAGAAGGAGTACATTTCCTAAATAAGCATCCCCCTTATCTCCGGCGATCTCAAAGATGGAGGACTGCAAAAGATTCGAGGAAAACGGATGGGAGGAGGGATAGATGCCTTCCTTTTGTGCTTCTAAACCGGCACGCAAAAAGAGAACCTCCCGGTCAGTGGCAGGCTGATAGGAGCCGGAAAAGAAAAAAGGGATATCATTTTCTTCTATATAAATAAGAAGCTGATGCTTTTGTTCCGCCTGGGCGAGAAAGGAATCAGCAAACTGGTTTCCGCTCTGAAGCGTGGAGGTCAGCGAAAAAAGCTGATCCTGAAAAGCCGTTTTCTGCTGATTCCTCTGGGAAGAAAGGTAAAACAAAAAAGCGGCGGACAGAACCAGTGTGGTGATCAGCCCCGTAGTTACTGTATAGAGCAGGACGAATTTTCTCTGTAATTTAGGAAACATGATTTACCTCCAGCCGGTATCCGACTCCATGCACAGTTGTAATGGAAGCCGGGCTTTTAAGTGTACGCAGGTGTTTTCTGAGAAAATAAATATAGGTGTCCAGGTTTCCCTCTTCCACTGCACCGTCAGGTCCCCAGGCGCGGGAGAAAAGCTGTTCCCTTGTCAGCGTCTTTTCGGGATTGCGCAGGAAAAATTCCATCAGAAGCGCCTCTCTTTTGGTCAGCTTTTCTTCCCTTTCCTGTGCCGATAGTATCCGGGCGTCTGGATCAAAACGAATATCCTCGTAAAAGAGGCACTGATGCCCGGTGAAGACTTTTGGACGCCTGGAGAGGGCCCGGATTCGTGCCAGCAGCTCATTAATGTCATAGGGCTTGACGAGATAGTCATCCGCCCCGCAGTCCAGACCATCAATCCGGTCATCCACAGTGCCAAGGGCAGTGGCCAGTATGACCGGAGTGTCAACCCGGCTCTGACGGATGGATCTTAAGATAGAGAGCCCGTCGATCTCCGGCAGCATGCGGTCCAGAAGAATCAGGTCATAGGAGCCTGTCATGGCGAAGTACAGCGCCTCACTTCCTGTATAGCAGCAGTCCGCTGTGTGATTTTCAGAAAGCAGCTGCATTTTTAAAGTATTGCAAAGATCTCTGTCATCTTCAATAATAAGAATATGCATTACATTTCCCCCTGAAATTGGATGATCATAGCCTGTCTCTTATAGTATAGCAGATAAATCTCAAAGAAATCTTTAAAAATTTGTGTTAATTTTGGAAGTTTTTTTGAGAAAAACTCTGTATAGTGATAATCAAAGATAACCGTTCAGGGATCTGAACAGTTACAGCGCAGCAACAGGAAGGAGACGTGTATTATGAAAATGAGAGAAATGATTCATGCCTGTCCGGCTATTGATTATGCCGGACGTAAGAAAAGAATACAGAGGTGCAGGTATATTGCAGCAGTCTGTATGTCGCTGATTCTGGCGGCAGGGTTCCTTGGCGGATGTACAGGAAAGGAAAAAGAGGGCGGCGATGCAGGAGGTTCTGTAAAGGGACGTTATGTGGAGGAAAATGTTGAACTGCCCGTATCTGAGGATGAGGAGGTTCTGAATCTGGCCAGATCAAAGGACGGGAACCCGGTTCTCTTTTCACATATCGCCGGTACGGATATTTCCCGGTATGAGTATCAGGACGGGAAATGGGATAAGACTTCCGTGGACTGGCTCAATAACCTGTATAAAGGCACAGAGATCTATCCGGAGGAGATTCTGGAGGCGTCTGACGGTTCCTGGATATTCAAAGGCTCAGAGCTTAATGGAACAGATATGAAGCCCCATCTTGCTGCAAGCAGTGACGGGAAAGACGGGGAAGAGCTGAAGGCGTCTTTGCTGGAGCAGAAGGATGACCTGGGATACCCGATGATTACGAATATCCAGAAGGACGAAAAGGGCAATTACTGGCTCTATGATTTTTACAAGTCAAAGGTTCTGGTGCTTTCCCCGGATAACCTGGAGGTTCAGGAGGAAATCAACAGTGTACAGTGCTTTAGCAACACTCAGAAGGTTATCTTCACTGATGGGAAGGGGAATATGGCAGTCAATACAGAGAAGGGAGTATTTACGGTCTATGACCCGGACCTGAAAGAGAAGGGAAAGATTAAGACAGATGCAGAGGGCCTGGTGAATCTGTGCGGAGACGGAGATAACTGGTATCTCTTCTCAGAGGCAGGCATTACCCGCTATACGCTGAACAATGAGCTTAGCGAGGTTCTGATGGATGGCGGCATGGGGACAATGGGATCCGCAATTGACGTCCTGTCCGGGGCTGTGAAAGGACAGGGGGATGACTTCTACGTGCTTTACAGGCAGGAGAAGACAGGCAGCGTAAGCCTGATGCATTATATCTATGATAAAAATATTTCTGCAGCTCCTGAACATACTTTACGAATATTCGGACTCATGGACAATCAGACAGTACAGAATGCAGTTGTAGGATTTCAGAAAGCCCACACGGATGTGAAAGTGGAATTTCAGACGCCGGGAAATGAGGGGAATGTCTCCGCGGACGACATCCGGACGCTGAACACAGAGCTTCTTGGCGGAAATGGTGCGGATCTTCTTCTGCTTGACGGTCTTCCGGCAGATTCCTATATAGAAAAAGGCATTCTGACCGATCTGACCGATCTGGCCGGGGAGATTATGAAGCAGAATGACTGCATTGAGACAGTGTTTAAGAATACAGTGGAAAAGGATGGAAAGCTCTACGGAATACCGGTAAAATTCAGTGTTCCCATCATTTTTGGTGATGCAGAGAGAATAGGGGCGCTGGAGTCACTTGACAGTCTGTCAGATTATCTCACAAAGAATCCTGAGGAGCCTGTTTTTGGAATGGCAGACCAGAGTTACATCCGGGATTTCCTCTTTCAGATCTTCCAGGAGGATTTATTTACAGAGGACGGAAAGGTAAACCAAAAGAAGCTGTCCGCTCTCTTAGAGATTGAGAAAAAGCTTATGGTTAATGCAAGGGCAGAGGCTTTTGAAGAGATGAATGAGAAGGAGACCGGGATGGGCACATCCGTCTCCATCCTTCAAAAAGGGGTATTCTACAATGGAGGAAATGCAGCAATTGTAAACCATCCGAAGAGCGCTGTCACGGATCAGATCAGAAGTCTTCCGGGCATGATGATTCCCTATGCATTAATGCGGCAGCTTTCGCTTAAGCCAGAGACTATCCGGGATTATTATGTTCCCCATGGCATTGTGGGCATCAATCAGAGTACAAAGGAAAAGGAGCTTGCAGAGGAATTTGTAAAATATCTGTTCTCCCAGGAGGCGCAGGGCGCACAGCTTGATGACGGATTGTCCGTCTTCACATCTGTACTGGATGGTCTTAAAGAGGAAGCAGACAGTGAATATGCAAAGAACTATACGGGCATGACTGGCTGGAAGATTGACGGAGAAGAAGATATTGAGTTCGAGATGACTTATCCTGACAGACAAGAGGTAGAGGACCTCATTGAAAAAACCAGTACGCTTAAAAATCCGGTTATCCAGGATTATGTGATCTGGAATATATATCAGACCGAGGCGGACAGCTGCCTGAAAGGAGATCTGGATCCAGAGACAGCAGCAAAAAATGTTGCTCAGAAGATTGACACATACCGTGCAGAATAAAGAGGACAGGGATGATTTTGGAAAGCAGAACAAGAATGTCAGCAAGGAGAAAAAGGGAGATCAGGAACGGGTATCTGTTCCTGATCCCGAGCCTTGCCGGGACAGGAGGGTTTGTCCTGATTCCATTTCTGGATGTTATCCGCAGATCCTTTCTCCGGGCAGTAGGAAATGGATTTGTAGGATTAGAGAACTACCGGCACGTACTGGAAAATGAGGCGTTCCTCCTTGCCGCGGGAAACACGGCGGGCTTTATGGCAGTGTGCCTTCCCCTTCTTTTGGGAATATCCCTTCTTCTTGCGGTGCTTGTGGGGAGGATCAAAGTCCTAAGACATCAGATGAAGGCGGGGTTTCTCCTTCCCATGGCAATTCCTGCGGCATCTGTGGTGGTATTTTTTAAACTAATGTTCGCCGGGAACGGATGGCTTACCGGTGTGGTGACATACTTTGGAGGAACGGGTAAGGACTGGCTCGGGGAGGGTTCGGCATTCTGGATACTGACGGCATGCTATATCTGGAAGAATCTGGGGTATGATATGATTCTGTGGCTTTCGGGGCTTCTGTCGATTCCGGAGGAGCAGTATGAGGCGGCGAGGGTCCAGGGGGCAGGAGAGTGGAAATGCTTTTTGTATATCACTCTTCCCCAGCTTAGGGAGACGGCATTTGTAACAGCACTTCTGTCCTTTGTCAATGCATTCCGGGTGTTTAGGGAGGCGTATCTCCTCGCCGGAGATTATCCCCATGAAAGTATTTACATGCTGCAGCATCTCTTCAACAACTGGTTTGTAAGCCTGGATATACAGAAAATGACAGCTGCAGCAGTTATGCTGGTGCTGTTGACAGGAGGGATACTGGGTGCAGGAGAATGGTACGAGATCCGCAGAAGGAAAGCGGAGGAGAGAAGGATATAAAAGAGGGATATTATGGATCGTCACAGTTCTTTTCCTTTTTGCCATGATTTTTCCTTTCGTGATACTGATTTCCGGTTCACTTATGGGAAAACAGGAGCTGTCAGAGCTGTACGGTGCAGTATTTTCCGGTCAGTCCGGACAGGCGGGATTCAGGTTCTTTCCGATGTATCCTACTCTTCGTGCATATGTGAGGCTGCTTCTAGACTCTCCAGAATATTTTACGGCATTCTGGAATTCCTTAATTCAGGCAGCTGGCGTGCTGACCGGGCAGCTGCTCACAGCCGTTCCGGCAGCATGGGCATTTGCACAGTTCCGGTTTCCGGGGAAGAGAGTCCTCTGGATGCTCTATCTGCTTCTGGTGCTTCTTCCCTTTCAGGTGACTATGGTATCGGGCTACCTTGTGCTTAACGCCCTGCACCTTTTGGATACCCGGTGGGCAGTGATCCTGCCGGGAGCCTTTTCCACCCTTCCCGTTTTTATCCTTCAGAAGACCTTCGCAGGCATTCCAAAGGAGGTGACGGAGGCAGCGCAGATCGATGGTGCGGGTCCCCTTCGGATCTTTTTTACGATAGGTCTTCCTTTGGGGAAACCTGGGATCTTCTCGATATTAATTCTTGGATTTCTAGAATACTGGAATGCAATTGAACAGCCCATGACCTATTTAAAAGCAGAAGAACTGAGGCCGTTGTCACTCTATCTTCCACAGATGGCAAATACAGAGACAGCGGCAGCATTTGCCGCATCCATTGTGACCCTGCTTCCGGCGCTTTTACTGTTTTTCAGCGGCCAGGACAGCCTGGAGAGGGGGATTGCAATGTCTGGAGGATATAGTGGAGGAGGAGAGAATGGATAGAAAAAAGAAATGGGCAGCGCAGTTATGTGCAGGCTTTTTTGCAATTATGGTTCTTGCGACAGTACTTTCAAGAGCGGCAGCCTCCATACTGGTAGCGGAAGTGGAGACAGGAAGAGTGCAGAGCGGACGGCTTTCTTACTCCTGTGAGGGGGAGGGCTGTGTAACTCCGGTAAGGACAGAGCAGACTTTTTTGTGGGAGGATCAGCAGGTGGAGCGGACGGCAAAGCCGGGAACTTTTGTGAAAAAGGGGGAATGCCTGGTACAGTTCAGGATGGAATACTTAAAGGAGCAGATTGAGAAGAAAGAAGACGAGATTACCCAGCTAGAGCTTCAGGCAGCCCAGCAGAAGATCTCTGCAAGAGAAAGCGCACGTGTCCCCCAGACTGTGGGGGCGTCCCAGGTTCTGGAGGATGCAAGGCAGACACTTAATGACGCCTTGAAAAAGGAGGAAGCGGCAAAGAGAGCACTGGCAGATCAGGCCGCAGAGTCCCGGGCACGAAGACAGGCCGCAGGTCTAGAAGCACAAAAGGGAGAGAATCCGGTTGCAGAAGACGGAAAACAAGAGGGCAGGGATCCGGCTGCAGAAGGCAGAAAGCAGGAGGGAGAGAATACGGCTAAAGAAGCCAGGAAGCAGGAGGAGTTAAATCAGACCTCAGAGTCTCTGGAGCAGCAGAAAATACAGGAGTTAGAAGCATCTCTCAGTGAGGCAGAACAGGGAGTAAAGGATGCAGGGCAGGTTCTTAATCAGGCGCAGAATGCCTATGATCTGGCCTGTCAGGAGGATGCGGCCCATGACCTGAATTCAGCCAGTCAGGCAGAAGCCGCCAGGTTAAGCGCCGAGGCTGCGCAGCTCCAGGTGGTTACGGCAAAAAAAGCATTGCAGAAGTTGAAGAAGTATGAGGCGGCAGAAGGAAAGATTTGTGCGAAAAGAGACTGCGTGGTACTCTCGTCTGGCGTGCAGCCGGGAACAATTACAGCCGGGACAGAGGTCTTTGAGACTGGCAGCGGCGGCTTCTGCCTAAGAGGAAGCGTAAAGACAGCAGATCAGGAGAAGCTGAAAGCAGGAGCAGAAGTATCCGTGCAGCTTCCATCTGGCGCAAAGAAGCTGGCAGTGATTAAGACCATTACATCTGAACCGGGCAGAGAGGGCAGTACAGGGACGAATGGAACTGGTTTAGATCAGGGAGAGACAGATTCATCCGCCGGACTTTTTTGGTATGCACCTCTTCCAGACAACATAGAGGTGAAGGGGACAGAGACCTTTACATGGAATACGGAGACTGCCTCGGAAAAGGAATACGGGCAGGTCATTCCCTTAAGTGCACTCCGTGAGGATGTCTCGGAGGCATACTGCCTTATTGTTTCTGAGGAAAAGCATATGCTGGGAACTATTCAGACTGCAAAGCGGGTTCCGGTCACTGTACTTGAAAAGGACGGGGAAAAGGCTGCTGTAACATCAATACTCAGGGAAGAGGATAAGCTGATTACAGCCTCGGAAAAATATGTACAAGAAGGAGACCGGGTGAGGATAAAGGAGTGAAGACTAGAAATGAAGCAGAAAGGAAAAGCTTTTACAGCAGCTCTTAGAATCCTGCTGCCCGGACTGTTATTTGTGCTGCTGAATCTATGGCTTTTATACAACCTGGGGGAACTTAAGGAGTATGAAGGCCTTCTGTCCCTGTCTTATTCGCCGGGGGCAGTGACAGAGACAGCATTTACACAGTGGAGAGAAAATGAAGGAGGGAATAGTGCAGGAGAGGCAGCGGCATGGAAGGACTGCGGAAAAGGGACTGTGTTATCCGAAACTACGGGACGGAAGCAAAAGGTTTCCTGCTATAAGGTGAAGGGGCAGCCTGGCGCTATATTCGGCAGGGCACTGATTCGTGGAAGATATTTTACAGAGGGAGAGGCGGGCGTCTGTCTGATCGGCCGGGATACGGCCTGGCAGCTCTTCGGCTCAGACCATGCAGAAGGACTGAAGATTATGCTGGAGGGAGAAACTGGGACTGAGACTTTTCAGGTGGCGGGGATTTTAGAGGGAGATATCCCGCTTATGATCCTGCCTGCCGAAAGGGACGCCTGCTATGATGCGGTTACAGTCCGTAAAAAAGAGACAGGACGCTCCTCGAATCTTATGGCCAGCGGCATAGAGGCCGTGGTGGGCGCTGCAGACGGGCAGAGGATCGACGGGAAGCTTTATGTTGTGACAGCATGTCTGCTGTATGGACTTACGAATGCCCTGATTCTGCTGCTCTTTGCCAGAAGAGCCGGGAGGGCATGCCAGAATACATGCCTTACGGGCATATTTCCTCAAAGGATATCTTTATGGTATACCACAGGATTTGCAAGGGTGGGGAAAAGGCTCATCTGCCTTATCTGTATTACAGGGGCGGTTCTGGCTGTCCTTTTGGGAGCCAGGCTGGCGGATCCTGGATGCGATTACCTTCCGGCATACTGGTCTGATTTTGAATTCTTTGGAAGCCTTTTTAAGGAAAAGGCAGCGCAGATCCAAAGTCTTGCCGCGCATCAGGAGTTTTCCGTATGGCAAAGCCTGTTTCAGGTATGGCAGAGGACAATCTGCGGGGAATTCCTGCTGCTGATTGCCGGTGTATTTACTGGCAAAATCTGAACTCCTTCATATACTATCAACAGAGGTGATAGATATGAATGGAGTTTTGTGGGCATTTCTTGGTACACTTGGTACATTTTCCGTAACCACATTAGGTGCAGCGGGAATTTTTTTTGTACGGCATGAGATAAGCGGGAGACTTCAGAACGGTTTCCTGGGATTCGCAGGAGGCGTGATGATCGCTGCATCCGTGTGGTCGCTGCTGCTTCCGGGGCTTGACTTTGCAGAGGACAACGGGCAGACGGGATGGCTGGTTATGACAGGCGGGTTTCTGCTTGGCGTTACGGTACTTCTGATTACGGACTATTTCCTGAAAAGATGGTTTGAGAAGCAGAAGGATAGGACGGTAACACTGGGAAAAAGTACGGCAATGCTTGTACTTGCAATTACTGCACATAATATTCCGGAAGGAATGTCAGTTGGGCTTGCCTTTGCACTGGCGGCGCAGAAGCCGTCAGAACTGGCGCTCCTCTCAGGGGCAATTGTCCTGACCATCGGGATTGCGATTCAGAACTTTCCGGAAGGTACAGCAGTGGCGCTGCCGCTTGTGAAGGAAGGGATGAAACGAAAGACGGCATTTTTCATTGCCAGTATGACGGCTGTTGTGGAGCCGGTATTCGGCATACTGGCAGCAGCATTTGCAGGAATCGCAGAAGCCGCCATAGCAGTCTGTCTCGCATTTGCGGCAGGGACGATGATCTATGTCGTTGTAGAAGAACTGATTCCAGAGGCGCATATGAATGGAGAGGAAGGAAAGGAAGGGACACTGGGGTTCATAGTAGGTTTCCTTGTAATGATGATACTGGATGTGGCATTGGGATAGCTCCTGCACGTCCTCGGCAAACATCCCGGTCATAAGTTACTGTTCACTCCGTGACCAGTAACATTCGCAAATCCATCTGAAATTCGCTCCGCGAATGGGATTTGCTCACTCCTGAATCACTTTCTTACAGTCTGTGCAGTAAATGCACAGACCTGTGTGAACAGTAACGGTCATAAATGTCAATGATTTCAAAAATGCAGATATACTTGATATTTTTTCCGCATAATCATATAATAGTAAAAAAGAAATGGGGAGAAACCGCGCTGCTTTAGAACATAGCTTTGGAAGATAAGTGTGAAGCATGCTGCAAATAAATATAGAAAAGATACGGAGGGCAGCTATGGGATTATATTTAAATGGCAAAAAAGCATCATTATTGTATAAGGATGAGACAGAATCCACTTATTTTGTCGATAAGAGCGCGCTGCTTGATGAGCTGATTCCCCTCGTACTGACCCGGGAACAGCGTGAAAACATTCCCGCTGAAGAAGAAAAATGCATAGGAAAGAGTAATAAATATCTCTGTATTACCCGTCCCAGACGTTTCGGAAAATCAGTTGCGGCGAATATGATTGCTGCTTATTTCGGTAAAGGACGGGATTGCCGCCCGGTGTTTGATCAATTAGCTATAAGCTCCCGCAGCTGGTATCCGGCTCACCTGAATCAGCATAATGTGATATTCATTTCATTCAATTCCATACCGGAAGGCTGTACTTCCTACCGTCAGTATATCAGCCGGATCAGCAGGCGGATCCTTCGCGATCTGATACAGGCATACCCTGCTGTTGGAATTAATGAAGATGATGCTGTATGGGATGCGCTGAATGATATTTTGGAATCAGAGGAAGAAGATGTAAAGTTTATCTTCGTTTTGGATGAATGGGATTTTATCTTTCACAGGGATTTTGTGACAGGACAGGATAAAGAAGAATACGTGGATTTTTTAAGTAATCTGCTGAAAGACCAGCCCTATGTAGAATTTGCATATATGACCGGAATTCTGCCGATTGCAAAATATTCCAGTGGATCAGAGCTCAATATGTTTTATGAGTACACGATTACTTCAGAAGAACGATTCAGTCAGTATTTTGGTTTCACTGAAGAGGAAGTAGATATACTTTTTGCAAAATATCAGGCGCTGACAGAAGATCAGAATATAACCCGGGAGGGATTGCGGACGTGGTATGACGGATATCACATAAAAGGCGGCGGACGTGTTTACAATCCCCGTTCTGTCGTTGCGGCGCTGACCAACAATAATCTTGGTAATTACTGGACAAGCGCCGGCCCATATGATGAGATTTTTTATTATGTCAGACATGGCGCGGAAGATTTGCGGGAAACTCTTGGATTAATGATTTCCGGCATTCCGGTCCAGGCGAAAATTCAGGAATATGCCGCTGCATCCATGACCCTGCACAATCAGGACGAGATCTTGTCGGCAATGGTTGTATATGGTTTTCTTAGCTGCGAGAATGGTTGTGTAAGTATTCCAAACAAAGAACTTATGAATAAATTTAGTGATATGCTCAGAAAGGAATCTTCCTTAGGATATATCCATCAGCTTGCCCGGGAATCTGAAAAGATGCTTCAGGCAACATTGGAGAATGATACTGCCACAATGCTGAAAATTCTAGAGTTTGCGCATAACACAGAGGTTCCATTATTAACTTATAATAATGAGACGGATCTTACGGCTGTAGTGAATCTTGTATATTTGTCTGCAAGAAACTTTTACCGCATTGAGCGAGAAGATAAAGCCGGGACAGGATACGTTGATTTTATCTTTTATCCAGAAGTTAACCGGAATAATGACGGAATTATCCTTGAGCTAAAGGTTAACCATACTGCAGATGAGGCACTTCGGCAAATTAAGGATAAAAAGTATGCTTTAAAGTTTGAGGGGAAGCTTGGAGAACGGCCTGCGTATACCGGACGCGTACTGGGTGTTGGAATCGCTTATGACAAGGAGTCGAAAAAACATACTTGTAAAATAGAAATATTAAGGAATGCTCAAAAACCCTTGTAAATTGTTCCGGGTTATGATAAAATAGTTATGTTTATGAGCAGGAGGTGTATAGGAGATGGACATTCTGAAAACAATATTAATGATTATATTTGCAATAGACTGTATCGCATTATCTGCGATTGTACTGCTTCAGGAGGGAAAGTCCGCAGGTCTTGGTACAATCGGCGGAATGGCAGACTCATACTGGGGACAGAACAAGGGACGGTCTATGGAAGGAGCCCTGGTTAAGTCAACGAAGTTCCTTGCGATTCTGTTTATTGTTCTGGCAGCAGTGTTGAATCTGAAGGTATTCGCTTAAGTTTTAGTCAGTAAAGGAAAATGGCGGGACACTCCTGTAGGGGAGTGTCTTTTTATTGATACAGGCATTAATGCTTTTGGGAGATGTGCAAATGGGCTGGATGCGTTACTATGAGCGACGGTTAGTCCATGAATAGTAACCGCCCGTGCAGACAAGGAGACAAGATCATGGATGATACATTTGAGAAAAGAAAAAAGGTGGTATACGATCTGATCTGTGATGAGATCTATGTACCCATGAAGTTTAAGGAGCTGGCGAACCTTTTGCAGGTGCAGAAGGAAGAACGCGATGAACTTAGGAAGGTCTGTGAGGCACTCGGGCAAGAGGGAAAGGTGCACCTGACCAGGAAAGGGAAATACGCAAAGGGAGAGACGAAACGGATCACAGGTATATACCGTGCACATCAGAAAGGCTTCGGTTTTGTGATTCTGCCAGAAGAGGAGTCTGACATTTATATCGGGGAAGAGAATACAGGCGGAGCCTTTGACAAAGACCAGGTAGAGGTTGTCATTACAAAGGAGCCGGACGGGCAGGACAGAAGGCGGGAAGGCAGGATTGTACGGATTCTGGAGAGGGGTATTACAAAGCTTGTGGGACTCTACCGGAAGAAGCCGGATCAAAGCTATGGCTTTGTGATCCCGGATAATCCGCGCATGGGAAAGGATGTATTCATTCCCGAGGAAGCCGGAAAGGGTGCAGTGGACGGGCATAAGGTGGTGGCAGAACTTACATCCTATGGCAGTGACAGTAAAAAGCCGGAGGGCAGGATTATTGAGATCATTGGTCATATATATGATCCAGGAACCGATATTCTATCTATTGTCAAGGGGTATGATCTTCCCGCGGAATTTTCTGAAAAGGTACTGAACCAGGCAGAACGGGTATCCGGGCCGGTGAGTACAGCGGACATGGCCGGGAGAAAGGATATCAGAGACTGGCAGATGGTAACCATAGACGGAGAGGATGCCAGGGATCTGGACGATGCTGTCTCTGTTGTAAGGTCCAGAGAGGATTATATACTGGGCGTCCATATTGCGGATGTGACCAATTATGTCCAGGAAAACAGCGCCCTTGACAGAGAGGCAAAGAACCGCGGTACCAGTGTTTATCTTGCAGACCGTGTGATTCCCATGCTTCCCCACACCCTGTCTAACGGTATCTGTTCTCTGAATGCAGGGGAGGACCGGCTGGCATTGAGCTGCATCATGACAGTGGACAGAAAAGGAAATGTAACTGACCACGAGATTGCAGAGACAGTCATTCATGTAGACCGGCGGATGACCTATACAAGTGTGAATAAGATCATCACAGAGCACGATGAAAAGGAACGGGACAGATACCAGGAGCTTGTCCCCATGTTTGAACTGATGGCCGAGCTGTCCGGCATAATCAGGGAGCGGAGAAAAAGAAGGGGATCCATTGATTTTGATTTTCCAGAGACAAAGCTTATACTGGACGAGGAAGGACATCCGCTGGACATTATGCCCTATGAGAGAAATGCAGCCCATAGGATTATTGAGGATTTTATGCTTCTGGCAAATGAGACAGTCGCAGAGGACTACTACTGGCAGGAGCTTCCCTTTGTGTACCGGATCCATGAAGCTCCAGAGGAAGGAAAACTCCGCGCACTGGCTACATTTATTAATAATTTTGGGTTCTCCATGCATATCGGGGTAAATGAGATACGCCCCAAGGAGGTCCAGAAACTTCTTGCAAGGATTGAAGGGACGCCCCAGGAGGCCATGATCAGCCGCCTTGCCCTGCGTTCTATGAAGCAGGCAAAATACACGCCGGAAAATACCGGGCACTTTGGGCTGGCGGCAAATTATTATACGCATTTCACCTCTCCGATCAGACGCTACCCGGATCTGCAGATTCACCGGATTATCAAGGATAACCTGAGGGGCAGGATGACAGAGGAGCGGATCGGACATTACCAGAATATCCTGCCGGAGGTGACAAAGCATGCGAGCGAGACAGAGCGGCGCGCCGAAGAAGCAGAGAGGGAAACGATTAAACTTAAGAAGACAGAATATATGCAGCAGCATATGGGAGAGGTCTTTGAAGGGGTTATTTCGGGAATTACGAAGTGGGGCATGTATGTGGAACTCCCCAATACAGTGGAGGGGCTTGTCCATGTGGCCAATATGCCCGATGACCATTATGAATATAATGAGAGAAGCTATGAGATGACCGGAGTGCATACTAATAAGACATACAGACTGGGGCAGAGGGTTCATGTCCGTGTAATTGATACAAACCGGATGCTCCGCACCATTGATTTTGAGATCGCTTCAGAGGGAGGAGAAGCAGATGGCGAAGACGAACGGTAAAATGGCAGCAAATAATAAAAAAGCTTACCATGATTATTTTATCCTGGAGAATTATGAGGCGGGAATCGCCCTTCACGGGACAGAGGTAAAGTCCCTGCGCATGGGAAAATGCAGTATTAAGGAATCCTTTATCCGTATTGAGAACGGAGAGATATTCATCTACGGTATGCATATCAGTCCTTATGAGAAGGGAAATATCTTTAATAAAGATCCTCTCCGCGTGAGAAAGCTTCTTCTCCACAAGCAGGAGATCCATAAAATGCTAGGCAAGACAAAGGAAAAAGGAATGGCAATCGTTCCCCTTAAGGTTTATTTTAAAGGAAGTCTTGTAAAAGTGGAGATTGGCCTTGCAAAGGGAAAGAAGCTCTATGATAAGCGGCAGGATATCGCAAAGAAAGACCAGAAGCGGGAAGCAGAGCGGGAGTTCAAAGGAAAGCTGGGGACGGGGCATTTTTAAAAATGCCCCGTCCCCAGCTTTTGTTTATTCTTCTTCAGATTTCGCTTCTTTTCTTCTCTTTCTGGTAAGGAATGCCAGAAGTCCTCCAGAAAGAAGGAGGCTTGAACTCCATAAACCTACATCCGTGCTGTCGCCCGTTCTCGGAGCAGTTCCAGTAGTTGTTCTAGTTGTGCTGCTAGTAGAGGTGTAGGTTCTTGTAACGGTTCCGGTATAGTTGCCTTTAAATGCAATTGTAACGGTTACAGTAGTTCCAACCTGTCTCTTGGTAATATCGTAGTCTTTGCCAGATACCAGTGTCGTATTACCATCCTTGATGACTAGCTTTGTTGTATCTGTAGTCGAGGTAATGGTCGGTATGGTGAGCTTAGTGCCATCCTTCGGTGTGATCTTGAAGGAAACAGGCTTGCTTTCCACACCGGTGTAGTTATCTGTCTCTTCAACCGCTGCCTTTACATACCATGTGCCTGCTGTCGTCGGAACATCACTCTTGTAGGTGCCGTCCTCTTTATCGCTGTATGTGAATTCAGCTTTCCCGAACTCTGCTTCAAATTCCGGTTTATTTGCTTTGTCGCCGTAGGTCCAGTCCTTGATTGTAAGCTTCTTTGTCTGGCTGTTCTCTGCCTGCTCTACTTTGACGGTAACATCAATATCTTTCACTGTTTCATAATTAGAGGTATCGGTCGGGGTAAAAGTAGCCTTAAAAGTATTCTTTCCAACCGATCCAACCGATTTTGAAGCACTGTCCCATGAAAAACCATCTGGCAGGGATACTTCTTTCAGTTTCTGCCCATAGGCTGCCTTTAATCCGGAAGGCGTCTGGTAATCTGGCACAGCCTTGGCAATCGTAAAGGCTACAGGCTGGCTTTCAAGTCCTGTATAATCATTCGTCTCTGCTACAGAAGCCTTTACATACCATGTGCCTGCTGTCGTCGGAGCATCTGCTGAATAAGTGCCGTTTTCCGAAGAGGAGTACGCATAGGTAACGGTTCCATGCGCTGCGGTAGCGGACGGATCATTTTTTGTTTTGCCGTAGGTCCATCCAATTATAGCAAGAGGCTTTGTCCATGTGTTTGTGGCTTTTTCAACAGTAACCGTAACCTCATGTTCTTCAGGGTCAGCAGCATCACTTGCTTTATAAATTACAGTAAAAGTATTCTCCCCAGCCTTTCCAACAGAAGCTTTATTATCTTTCCATGAAAATCCTTCTGGAAGTGTAATGTCAGCCAGTGTCTGTCCATAAACAGCCTTCAGATTCCCTGGTAATTCGGGAGTGGATTCACGGCCAGAATCAGTGGGTTCCTCAGAGGTCTTGCTGTCAGAATCCGCAGCCTCCTTAGAAGTTTTACTGTCGGAATCTTTAGATTCTGGAACCCTGGCGTCAGTATCTTTGTCTGATTTCTCCGGTTCTGCAGTCTGCTTTTCTTCCTTAAGATTTAAAGTAACCTTTAATACAGGTTCCTCTTTTTTGCTATTAGCAGCGCTATATTCATAGGTAACCGGTGTATCATAGGAGTATCCGCTGACTGTCTCCTTAGTTAATGTGGCGCCAGTCATATTTTTAACTTTACTAATATCAATTCCTGCAAATTCATCT
Source organism: uncultured Dorea sp. (assembly GCA_948602995.1). Lineage (GTDB taxonomy): Bacteria > Bacillota > Clostridia > Lachnospirales > Lachnospiraceae > CAPEBR01. The sequence continues at coordinate 147,323 of CAPEBR010000007.1, read as the reverse complement.
TCCAGGTCAAAGGAAGAACTGTCCGCAGTCAGGCTGATCTCTGTCTCTGCCTTTTTAAGGCTGGTGTTATTTCCGGTATTAAGCCATGCAAGCTTTGTGTTCTTGCAGTTCAGACTGCAAAGGGCAGTATTCTTGCTGACATCCAGCCCGGTAATTGCGGCGCCGGAGCAGTTCAGTTCTGTCAGTGAAGTAAAATACTCAATTCCTTTTAGACTTGTAAAAGAACCGGCCTGGCCGCTGATATCAATCTTTGTGACTGCCTTGATTTCCTTCTGTGACAGAGAACCATTCTTATCTGTATCAAACTTTCCTGATACGTAGTTCCGAAAGGCTTTGTCCGGGAAGGTCTTCTCGCTGATTTTAATCTCAGTCATTTCTTCGGCCTTTTTCTGAACAGCTTTTTTCATCTTCTTACTGACGGTACTCTCTGTCTTTTTCTGTGCGGCTTTCTCCTCTTTTTTCTGAGTGCTTTTGGCCGCCTTTTTCTGCGTGTTCTTTCTTGCTTTTTGTTTTGTCTTTTTTACTTCTTTTTTCTGTGCAGTTTCTTTTTGCTCTTTGGATGGAGCAGCCTTTTTTACAGCATTCGTTTTTTTGTCGTTTTTACCGTCCTCTTTGTCGGCTTTGGTAGTGTCATTCGTTTCCTTGCCTTCTGCCTTTTTTTCATCAGCAGATACAGCATCTTTTATATTATCCTTTGAAGTCTCTGCTGCTGTTGCCTGCGTTGTATCTGATGTGGCAGATACATCTTGCTGGGTCGTATCCAGGCTCTCCTGTGCGCAGACAAGAACAGGCGGAGCCGTAACGGTTGTCGTAAGTGTAAGTGTTGCAGCCATTGCAGCCACTGTGATCTGTTTTTTAGGAGCCTTCATAGATCATACCTCCTTTCGGCTTCTCTTTACTTTCTTATTTAAAAGCATTATAACGCAGAATCATTCATTTGTCTAGAGCGTGTATGAAAATTGCTTTCTGCAAGATGTCGTCCCAGTCTGCATCAGGATAACCTAAAGACTGCTCATAGCAACTAGCCTGGCGTATGGTTCCTGCGCATATTACTATTATAGGGTTTAATTCTTAATAAAAAACTAGATTATATCTTAAGAATTCTTTAAGATGAATACCAGAGTGCAGGTCGTGGGGCTCAGATCCGGCCTTTTATCCGGTGGTCTATGGATTAAAGGATGATGAGGATTGGGAAGATTTGACGCCTGCTTGACAAACTATCAATTGACGGGTATACTATCAATTGATAGTAGGGATGTTCTGTTCAACACCATATACTTTATTGGATCTTGATTACGATACGGAAGATGTAGTAGAGTGGCTGAAAGAACTTACCGTAGCAGAGTATTCTGAGACCAAAATAGATAAAGACGATTTGAACCCGCCATTATTATTTGTTTTTGGGAAGGATATAAATAGTAAGCTTGTATATGTGAAGTTAAAGATTAAAGGAGATCAGCAGAGACATGTATTATGCGTGTCGTTCCACTATGCGAAGGAGAAAATGACATTTCCTTACGCATAATGGAATTGCAAAGGAGGTAAGAAAAATGGAGGCCGGCATATTATTAAGAAAGGTTCATATGAATTGCCCTTTATGCGACAAGACACATGAAGTTGAAGAAAGAAAACGTGTTACATCGATTGTATTAAAGGGAGAAGAAGTAACCTACGAGGAGAGGTTTTATTTTTGTGCCAATGCGGACGAAGATAAGAATGAATTTGAAACGGGAACTATGACCAATGAAAATCTCTTAAATGCTAGAAATGCATACCGTATTAAGAAAGGCTTGCTTACATCTTATGAGATAGTAGAGATAAGAGAAAGCTATGGGCTGTCCCAGGTTGATTTGGCAAAACTTCTGGGATGGGGAGAAGCTACTATTTCTCGTTACGAGAGTAAAGCGATTCAAGATGAGGCTTATGATACCATGCTTCGTCTAATTAAGGAAAATCCACTTCAGGCATTAGAATTCTTAAAAAAGAATGCGGATAAATTTACTCCAATGAAGAGAATGGAAATAAAGTCAAAAACCGTTGAAAAGCTTGATTCATATGGAAAGGAATATCTGACACGCCAAACTTTTGAAGGTGAGTATGCTAATTTTGAAGAACCGTCTGATTCAAATGGTTTTACGGTTTTGAATATTGATAAGATAGAGGCAGTGATTTCCTATATTGCGGAGAAAGTATCAAACTTATTTAAGGTAAAACTGATGAAAATGTTGTGGTATTCGGATGTTCTGTCATTCATTGAGAATGGCTTTGCTATGACTGGTATGGTATATAGACATGAACCAATGGGAGCCCTGCCTGTAGGACATTATAGTTTGATGAATCTTGAAAATCTCAACATTAAAGAAGAGATGAGCTATAACTATGATACGATGCTTCATGTTTATCCCAATGTTGGAATGGATTATTCTATATTAAGTGATAGAGAAAAGGCTATTCTGGATAAGGTGGCTGAGAAATTCAAAAATTATAAGGCGAAGGATATTGTAGATTATATGCATGAAGAAAAGGCATATAAGGAGACGAATGCGGGAGAGATTATTCCTTTTAGCCTGGCAAAAGAAATAAGAAGTTTTTAAATAAATGTTCTTGGATTTGGACAGAAAATATGTGCAGACGCAAGGTGTATTTGGAAACAGTTACAGCGAAGAAGACTTAAGCGAGGATAGATTATATTGATGATATAAGCCGGCGGTGGATTCAAGGCACATCTTGACAATGCTTCAATATTCCGGTATATTGAATTTAATTTGATTAAAGTTAAATGAAGTTAATTTGGTTTATTTGAATGGAGGCAGACATGGCCAAGGATGTTACTTTAGCGGATATAGCAGCAAAAGTGGGTGTAAGCAACGTTGCGGTTTCAAAGGCGTTGTCCGGAAAGCCTGGAGTCAGCGATGAGCTCCGGGCAAGGATCAGGCAGGTGGCAGACAGGATGGGATACAGGACGAGCTCTTCGGGAAGGTCTGCTCCCGTGGAAACCGGTAATATCGGCGTAATTGTACCGGAGGATTACTACGGCTACTCAATTTCATTTTACGGACAGCTATATGAAAAGGTAGTAAAAGCACTTTACGATCACAGATACTACGGGATTCTGGAGCTGCTTACAAAGGAAGATGAACAGGAGGGGAACATTCCAAAAGTTCTGCAGGACGGAAAAGTAGACGGGCTGATTCTTATGGGACAGATGGATGAGAGCTATATACAGAAAATCGTCTGCCAGTCAGAGCTTCCGGTGTTTTTTCTTGATACGTATATGCCGTCAATTGAGCTTGACACTGTCATTTCCGATGGATATTACGGAACCTATCTGCTTACGGACTATCTGATTAGAAAAGGACATAAAAGGATTGGATTTGTAGGAAATATTGCTGCTACAGACAGTATTGCGGACCGGTTCTGGGGATACCGTAAGGCGCTAAGGAAAAATCACATTGAATTTGAGGATGGATGGGAGATACCAGACCGGGACCGGTATGCAAAGATCTATGACCAGATCCTGCGGCAGACATATAATCTGGATTCGTATGTGTGTAACTGTGATTTTTCTGCCCATGTGGTGATTCAGAACCTGGAGAGTATGGGATATTCGATTCCAGAAGATGTGTCGGTTGTCGGCTTTGATGATTTTCTGCCGGCCGGTGTACGGACCGGCAAGGGACAGATTACATCATACAGTGTAGATATGAAGCAGATGTCGGAGGTTTGCGTTGGATCCTTGATTAAGAAAATCAGGCGTCAGAATTATCATGGAGGGATTCAGATTGTTACAGGACGGATTGTTGAAAAAAGTACAGTAAAAAACCGGATTTAGTTTTGTTTTAGAAAGAGCCTTGAAGAGGGGCTCTTTTTTGTGTGATACAGGATGATGTGAGAGATTTTGCTTTCTTAAAGAAATTACATGGGTTTATATTTATAAACCTGTGTAATAATTTTTTTATAAATGTAATATAAAACTAGAAATTGGGAGATGTTCACAATAAAAATAGATATACCATACAATTTATAATTGATTAATTGTGCAATTAAGCTAAAAATGTATATTTAGTTAATTTTATATTGACTAACAAAATTAATAAGTATATAATTAAATTAATCTAAATAAGTTAATAAAACAATTGGGATAAATTAAAAAACCGGAGATGCCGAACATGAAACAGAAAAAAGAGATTAGGATGGAAGATATTGCAAAGGAACTGAATATCAGTATTGTCAGCGTATCGAATGCCCTGAGAAACAAAAAAGGAGTAAGCACAGAGCTGCGTCAGAGAGTAAAGGAGATGGCTGATGCACTGGGATATCAGATTCCGCGGGCATTGGAGGAAGAACGGATCTTTTGTATTGGCATCATGATTGCAAAGAGATATATAGAGGAGCCTTCATCCTTTTATATGAATATCTATAAACACATTGCCAGGCTGATCTCAGAAAAGAATGGTCTCACTTTCCTTGCGGTAATTAGTGAGGATGAAGAAGGTGGAAAAACGAAGCGAAGCTATTATAAGGATGCGGCGGTTGACGGCATTATATTTATCGGCAGGATGAGCACAGATTTTCTCCGTGGAGTGGTGGGAGAACTGGAAGTACCGTCAGTCGGAATTGATTTTTATGATCTGGATGTACAAATAGACTACATTATACCGGATCACTTCCGTGGGACACAGCATATTACGCAGCAGCTAATAGATGCAGGGCATCGTGATATCGCATTTTTAGGAGACCCATATAGTGGGGAGAGCCGGATGGACCAGTATATGGGATACTGCAAAGCATTGTGGCTGAATGGACTAAGGGAATATAAAGGCCAGATTATCCCGTCTAAAGAGGAAGCGGGAAGTGAGGTGGTACTTCCGCAGCCGGGGAAGCTGCCGACAGCAATTATCATTAGTGATGAATCTTACACAGGGAGTCTGCTTAGGGCTCTTGGAAATAAAGGACTAAAAGTGCCAGAGGATGTATCGCTTGCCGGGGCGGGATGTTTCTGCCCGGCTCTTTTGGAAGGTCTTGTGCTGACAGGTTATCAGAAAGATGAGGCTGTACTGGCATACGGCGGGGTGGATATCCTTAAGGAGAGGCTTGAAGGCCGGACGGGAAGAGGAGCAATCCATACAAAAGAGTGCTGCCATGCAGAGGGGAATACAGTGAAGAGATTCCCTGAATCCGGCGCTCTGACAGCAGGATAAGCAAAGATAATTATTTGGTACAGCATTTTTATTTTACTCGAAGATTAATGAAAGGCTGTGCCAGAGATGCAAAAGCCTGTGAAAGCTACGGTATTAAGGCTCACAGAGCCTTAAAATAAAAGAAAAAGGAGAAGAAACAATGAAAAACAAAATTATGAAAAGGATGCTGGCGGCATCACTTGCGGCAGTTATGCTGACATCATTATCTGCATGCGGGCAGAAAAAAGCGGTAGAAAAGCAGGAGATGGATGTAACCATTGACCAGATCACACTGGGTGAGGACTATACGGACATTGAAGCAGATCTGAAGTTTCTGACCCACAAAACAGATGTGGTTGACACGACCTTTAAGGGATACATAGAAGAATTCCAAAAGCTGTATCCGAAGGTAAATATCGAATATGAAGGAATTACGGACTATGCAAACGATATCACAACACGTCTTACTACCGGAGACTGGGGAGATATCTGCATGGTGCCCACAACAGTAGATAAGGATGAACTGGGAAATTATTTCACAAAATTAGGGGACAAAGGGACACTGGCAAAGAGCTATGAGGAAAATATGCTGAATAATTTTACATACCAGGATACTGTATACGGCATTCCGTCCATGGCGAATGTACAGGGAATTATATATAACAAGGCAGTGTTCGAGAAGGCCGGTATTACAGAACTTCCGAAAACACCGGAGGAGTTTCTGGATGACCTGCAGAAGATCAAGGACAAAACAGATGTAGAGGCTCCCTTATATACCAACTTTGCGGCAGGATGGACAATGACAGCATGGGATGCGTATATAGACGGCGGCGCTACAGGAGATCCGGATTTTGCGAATACAGGACTTGCAAAAGGCAAAGACCCGTTTGCAGACAGGGGAGATGGAACAGGCCCTTATGCAGTTTATAACACTCTATACGAGGCGGTAAAGAGGGGGCTTACAGAGGAAGACCCGACTACGACAGACTGGGAAGGCAGCAAGGGCAAGCTTAACAACGGAGAGATCGGATGTATGGCATTAGGCTCATGGTCTGTTGTGCAGATACAGCAGGCAGGAGAGCATGCAGACGATATTGGATACATGACCTTCCCGATTACAGTTAATGGAAAGCAGTATGCAGCAGCAGGACCAGATTACAATTATGGTATTAACTGTAACAGTTCAAAGGATAATCAGATTGCGGCTATGTGTTATATCAAATGGCTTGTGGAAAAGTCCGGGTTTGCCCAGGGAGAGGGCGGTCTCTCGGTCGTAATCGGTGATGAGTATCCGGAGGCTCTTAAGGCTTTGGACGGAATTGAGCTTGTAGTAAATAACCCGGCAGAAGCAGGAGAAGAGAATCTTTTTAATGATATTAACAATGACTCAGAGCTTGGAATCAATGTATCAGGCGCGGTTCCGACACAGATTGTAGAGGAAGCAGTATCAGGCTCAAAGACAATAGAGGAAATGTCTGCAGAATGGAATGAAAAGTGGACGGCAGCCCAGGAATCAAATGGAGTGACACATTAAGGAGTGGGATGAATGAATGAGAAGAAAAACTTTAAGTCATGGATCCAGTCAGGAAAGGTAAACCGGAAGCTTTGTATCTTCGTATTTATGCTGATACCTGTAACCCTGCTTGTCGTCTTTACCTATATCCCTTTTTTTAAAATGATCGGGTTTAGCTTTTACGATATGAAATACATTGGCGACCGGGAATTTGTCGGCCTTCAGAATTATATGGAGGTCTTTACAAGAAAGGACTGCTTCCAGGCATTGAAGCTGAGCCTTTACTACATTGTGGCGTCCTTTATACAGCTTGCCCTTGCTCTGTACTTTGCATCCGTTTTAAGCTTCAAGGTAAAAGGCAGCGGGGTATTTAAGGGACTAATGTTTTTCCCATATCTTGTGTGCGGTATTGCGGTGGGTTTTGTTTTCAAATTCTTCTATACCAGGGGGTTCGTGCTGGATACGGTGCTCCAGTGGTGCGGCTTTAACCTGGACCAGCTTCCGTACTGGCTTAAGGATACCAGCATTAATAATATCTCGGTAGCCGCCACCTCCATATGGAGGTACATGGGACAGGGGATGGTCATGTTTATCGGAGCGATTATGTCAGTAGACGCATCCCTTTATGAGGCAGGAGATATTGACGGGGCAAACAGCTTCCAGAAATTTATCTATATCATCCTGCCAAACATTAAGACCATTATTGTACTGAACATGATTCTTTCGATTACAGGCTCACTTAGCGTATTCGAACCACCATACGTTATTACAGGCGGTGACTTCGGAACCGGAACCTACTTTGTTATTATGAATAAGCTGGCACATGAAAGCCAGAAGGTAGGACTGGCTTCGGCGATGGCTGTGGTGCTGCTCATACTGATCATGATTGCGACACTGATCCAGAAGGGTATTGAGAAATATTACTTTGGCGTGGGAGATGCAGAACCGCTGCGTGAGATCAGAAAACGTAAGAAACGTCTCGAATTAGAAGCAAGAGGAGGTGCACGGTAATGTCAAAGGCAAAGTCGAAAAGGATTGTTATATCCATTTTAAAATACATTACACTTGTTTTCGGGGCATTTGTTTCTGTGCTGCCAATCGTAGTATGTGTCATTACTGCGTTTAAGACGCCAGAGGAATATGCATCTACGAATGTTATGACCCTCCCGGAGAGCTGGGTGTATTTTGAAAATTTCATTCAGGCATGGTCCCAGGCGAATATGGGAATTGCTTTCCGGAATTCCATTATTATCCTGGTATGTGTGCTGACCGGTTCTATCCTGACCGGCTCCATGCTGGCATATGTGCTCAGCCGTTTTAAATTCAGAGGCAACGGACTTGTACGGAACATGTTCCTGTTCGCGTCGCTGCTTCCGGGTATTGCCATGCAGGTGTCGGTATATCAGATCATGTACAGTCTCGGGTGGATTAACTTTCTGCCGGGTTACATTATCATGATGTGTGGTACAGATATTATTTCGATTTACATTTTTATACAGTTCTTTGAAAATATCCCTGATTCACTGGATGAATCGGCGATCATGGACGGATGTACCTACTTTGGCGTGTTTTTCCGGATTCTGTTCCCACTTTTAAAGCCTGCGATCGTGACAGTTATGATTCTGAAGGGAGTCGGCGTGTACAATGAGTACTACACAGCGAATCTTTATCTTCAGGATAAGAACAGGCTGGTTACGGTTGCGACCTCCCTGTTTAAGTTTACAGGACCTTTGGGAAATCAGTACAACTACATCTGCGCAGGCGTAATTATTACTATGATTCCGGCGCTGATTGTATTTATCCTTTGTCAGAAGCAGATTTACGGCGGACTGGCGGCAGGGGCTGTAAAGGGATAGGGAAGTTATACTGCACGGCAGATTTCACCGGCCGTGAGTATATTATACAGATTATGGAGGAGCAATACATGAGTGAAGTCAGAATAATCGGGGCGCCGGTACCAAACGTGCCCTGGCAGGAACGACCGGAGAACATGAGAACATGGATGCCGGTATGGAGATACAGTGACAATCCAGTGATTGGCCGCAATCCGGCCGAAGGCGTCGCGCGGATTTTCAACAGTGCGGTCATCCCATATGAGGGAGAATTTATCGGCGTATTCCGTGGGGAACAGACGAACGGAATTCCCTATATCTACCTTGGAAGGAGCGGGGATGGAATTCACTGGGATTTCGAGAAGGATAAGATACCCTTTCAGGATGAAGCGGGGAATGATTTTATGCCCCTGTATGCATATGACCCAAGGCTTGTGAAGGTGGAGGATACCTATTACATCATCTGGTGTCAGGATTTTTACGGCGCTTCCATAGGTGTTGCCGCGACACAGGATTTTAAGACATTTACGCGGATTGAAAATCCGTTCCTTCCCTTTAACAGAAATGCAGTGCTGTTTCCGAGAAAGGTAAATGGGAAGTTCCTTATGCTGTCACGTCCAAGTGACAGCGGGCATACGCCCTTTGGAGATATCTTTGTTTCAGAGAGCGCCGATATGGTGTACTGGGGCAGACACCGCCATGTGATGGGAAAAGGAAACGAATGGTGGCAGAATGTGAAGATCGGCGGCGGGGCAGCGCCCATTGAGACCAGTGAGGGATGGCTGCTTTTCTACCATGGGGTAACAGGAACCTGCAATGGTTATGTCTACAGTATAGGCGGGGCAATCCTGGATCTTGAGGAGCCGTCGGTTGTGAAGTACCGGTGTGATACTTTTCTTCTGACGCCAGAGGAGTGGTATGAAGAGAGGGGATTTGTGCCCAATGTGACATTCCCCTGCGCTGCCATACACGATTCGGAAACCGGAAGGATTGCGATTTATTACGGCGCTGCCGATACCTATGTGGGGCTTGCATTTACAAAAGTGGATGAGGTCGTGGCTTACATTAAGGATCATAGTGTTGTCACAGAATCAGATACAGAGACTGGAATCCGGTAAGGATCTGTCATGACAGATCAAAAGTGAGGTAAATAGTAACAATTCATCAGGTCCGTGCATTTACTGCACGGGCCAGATGAAAATAATTTGAAAAGGAGAAGAGTCAATGAGAAAAAGAGGATGGAAAGCGATAGCTGTGTGTACGGCGCTGGCGCTCATGCTCTCTGGCGTGGGAGCCGGTGCAGGGTATTCAGGCAGTGGGACCGTGTATGCGGAAGAATCGGAGAGTAATCAGACGGGAAATGTATTATCTCTCGGAGACGCACAGTCAGAGGAGGTGCAGTTCGGGGCAGCTGAGGACTGGGATAACACGCTGATGGTTACCTTTCCGGGTGACGGCCAGGCCATTGCCTCAAAGTCAGAGCTGGACTTTACAATGACAATTAGCAGCGATGCCTATATGTCCATGGGAGAAGATGATTATATTAAGCTGGAGGCCGATTTCTTCCAGGCAGAAAATAACTGGGATACTCTTGGAAAGCTTGGCTGGCCTGTGTTCAAGGCATCAGATTTCCAGAAGAATGCAGACAGTACCTACAGCACAGAAGTAAAGATGGTCTTTGAGAGTAACCTGGGAGTATTCCACTCTCTGTGGCTGCGGGGCGTAGGAACAGGCTTTAAGGGGAAGGTGAACTTTTCTGGTGTTTCTTTAACGAGAGCTGAAATAAAAGAGGAAGATGTGGAGATTACTGAAACGGTAAAGGATACTGTAGATACGGCGGATCTTACCCACATGGCAGGGGCGGTTAAGCTGGTAGATGCAGAGGCCACAGACAGCACGAAGGTGCTGGCAGCATATCTTCTGGGGCTAAAGGAGAGCGGTCAGGTGGTGTTCGGACATCAGAATGCCTCATTTAAATCGGTCTGTGACAACGGCGTCACTTCGGATGCAAAGGATATTACCGGTGCGGATCCCGGGCTCTTCGGGATTGACACGCTAGCTCTTGCAGGCTGTGAGACAGGAAAGAAGACGAGACAGGAGGCGCTGGATGCTTCGATAGACGCTTCCCTTAAGGCTTATGAGGGAGGCTCCCTGATCAGCTTATCCTGCCATATGCCGAATTTCACCAATGAAAAGATTATGGCAACCGGGGATACGCAGTATCCTTATGATTTTACGGCATGTGATTTTACAGAATCGAAAGATCTGACGCCCTGTGCAGATTATATCCTGGAGGGCGGGGAGTATAACCCGCAGTTCAGGGCATACCTGGATATCATTGTAGATTACGCAAAAGCCCTCCAGGAGAAAGGAATCCCGGTATTGTTCCGTCCTTTCCATGAGAACAGCGGAGGCTGGTTCTGGTGGGGGACATCCACAAGCGTAGAGTCCTACCATGCAATCTGGCGCTATATGGTTCATTATCTGACAGACCAGGGCGTACATAACCTTTTATATGTTTATTCTCCAAACGGGCCTTTCGCGGATAAGGATGTATACCTGGAGCGCTATCCGGGAGATGCATATGTAGATATCCTTGCCTTTGACTTTTATGATGACTATGCAGATGCGGGCGTGTATACAGGGGATATCTTCTTTGAAAATCTTGCAAAGAGCTGTAAGGTGGTTCAGGAACTGGCGGCAGAGAAAGGGAAAATTCCGGCAATCGCAGAGACCGGCATCCGGATCACAGGAGCCGGAAAGGACAGTCTGATGGTATCCGGTAATCCCACAACCGGGCATGACTGGTATAACAAGGTGGTAAATACAGCGGCAGAGAATCAGATACCGTATTTCCTCCTGTGGGCGAATTTTGACAAGGCAAACTTTTTTGTGCCTTATAAGACGTCAGAGACAACAGGCCATGAGATGATCAATGAATTCATCAGCTTTTACAACAATGAAAAATCTATATTTGGAAATGGCACGAATTTCTATACAGAAGGGGGAGCGCTTGAAAAGGCAGACAGCGTAACGCTTAGCGGGTACAGTACCGGGATCAGCGGCTATATGATCACACCGAAAAACTACGCAGTGATAAAAGAACCCTGCGATCTGAAAGGATACGTGAAAAACGCATCAGAGGATCAGGTGAAATTCATTTTAAAGGCATCAGAAAACGCGCAGGAGATTCAGCTTCCGGCCAAAAAGGACGGTAATATCTATACCAGTACAGTAACATCAGAAGTGCTTGGGAAGCTTGGAAAGACCAGCACAGGCGTTATTATCCTGTCTGCAGCAGGCCAGGAGCTGGGAAGGGCAAGCTTCGTTAATTTTGGTAAAGATGCAGACATACTGGAAAAGGGAGTGTTTGAAAACTTCGAATACTACTACGGCAACGACGCGCTGCTGCAGAGTAAATATGGCGCTCATAATTCAGCAGCCAACTGCAGCTCTTCTCTGTCGCTGAACCGTCAGGAAAAGGCAGAAGGAGATTACAGCGGGGCATTTCATTATGTGCTTTCCTACAAGGGTTCCGAAGTCTGGACAGGAGGACTTGGACGCGCATTTGACAAAGACAAGACAGATCTCAGTGAATACAATGCTGTTTCCATGTGGGTGAAGCCGGATGGAAACGGGCAGAAGATGGTAATTCAGATAAATGACAATTACGAAGCCTACCTGACAGAATTTGTAAAGGGGACGAAGGCGCAATATGTAACGATTCCGTTTACCAGCTTTAAGAAGAAGGGAAATGCAGAAGAATCTGTTGACAGTAGCAATATTACAAGCTTTAAGCTGTGGTGCAACTCGGTTCCGGAAAATTACAAAGGAACAAAAGACGAAAATGGCAATTACACGGTAGATGGAACAATCCTCTTTGATGATATGAAAGCCGTAAAAATCAGCAGCAGTGATCTGTCAAAGGTAAATGAGCAGGGTCTGATTGTCAGTGATGCCCCTCTCACTGGAAGTGAAGACAGGCCGGGCGGGGAGATTCCCCCAAAACCGGAACAGGTGAAAGCGCCGGCAAAGATCAGTCTGACAAGCGTAAAGAAAGAATCAGACACATCCCGGAAAGCGGTTCTGAGATGGAAAAAGGCATCTGACGCCACCGGTTACGAGATCTACATGAAAGCAGGTAAAAAGGGAACCTACAAGCTGCTCGGTACAGTCAGGGAGAATGGTACACTGACCTTTAAGACAGGAAAATTAAAGAAGGATGTAACCTACTATTTTAAAGTCCGCGGTTATAAGACGGCCCTGGGGCAGACAGCATACGGAGAATACTCTGGTGAGAAGAAAATTACAATTGTAACAGCGCCAAAGAATGCCAGCCTGACAAGCGTAAAAGTAAAATCCAGGAAGGCGGTACTGAAATGGAAAAAGGCAGCCAGAGCTACAGGCTACAAGATCTATATGAAAACAGGAAGCAAGGGGAAATATAAGCTGGTGAAAACGATTAAGAAAAAGGGCACAACCAGCTATACAACCAAAAAGCTTAAGAAGAACACAAAGTATTATTTTAAGATTCGAAGCTATAAAACGATTTCCGGTGATACGGCATACGGCAGGTATTCTAAGGTGAAGTCAGTAAAAATGAGGTAATGTGAAAAATGTTTGGTTCAGAGATAAAAAAGCATTTGACAGATGATCTGATCCCGTTCTGGCGGGGAATGAAGGACAGTGAATACGGCGGATTCTACGGCTATATGGGATATGACCTTGCCATAGACAAAAAGGCAGTGAAGGGCTGTATATTAAACAGCAGGATTCTGTGGTTTTTCTCCAATGCCTTCCTGACGCTGGGGGAGGACGCGCTTCTTAAGGAAGCGCGACATGCCTTTCTGTTCCTGAAAGAGCATTTTCTAGACAGTGAATACGGCGGCGTCTACTGGGCTCTCTCTTATGACGGGAGACCAGAGGATGATACGAAGCACACTTATAGCCAGGCCTTTGCCATCTATGCCCTGTCCTCCTACTACGATGCGTCAGGGGATGGGGAAGCGCTTGAAATCGCACGCAGTCTCATCCGCCTTGTGGAGGATAAATGCAGGGATGAGTACGGATACCTGGAAGCGTTCACCAGGGATTTTCATCCAGAGGACAACGACAAACTGTCCGAAAACGGGGTGATGGCGGAGAAAACCATGAATACACTTCTCCATATCTTCGAAGCCTATACGGAGTTCTACCGGGTGACGAAGGAGGAACAGGTGGCAGACAGGCTTAAGTATATGCTTGGCCTCATGGCAGACCGGATCTATAATCAGGAGCTAGGGCGGCAGGAGGTCTTCTTTGACAGAACCTGGAACTCCCTCATTGACCTGTATTCCTACGGGCATGATATAGAGGCCGCATGGCTTGTGGACCGGGGGCTTAAGATTTTGGATGACAGGGCCCTTACAGAAAGGCTGGCTCCAATAACAGAAGCAATCACAGAAAATATCTACAACAGAGCCTACACAGGCCATTCCCTTGCAAATGAAGCGGAAAACGGTGTTGTGGATACGACCCGTGTGTGGTGGGTGCAGGCAGAGGCTGTGGTAGGCTTTCTGAATGGATATCAGAAGAACCCAGAGAAGAGTGAGTATCTGAGAGCCGCAGAGGATATCTGGGGTTACATCAGGGATTATATGATTGATAAAAGGGAAGGCTCCGAATGGTTTTCCGGACTGGACGTGGACAGAAAACCGCTGGGGAAACCAATCGCAGACCCCTGGAAATGTCCGTATCATAATGGAAGAATGTGCTTTGAGGTAATAAGGAGGCTTAGGGATGCTTCATAAACAGTATTATATAGAACAGGAAAAGGTAGACAGGCTGGTTTCCAGGAAGAACCAGAAGAGCAGCTTTTATAATGGGATTTATGACAGATATGAGTATCCCGTGCTGACCAGGGACTTCGCTCCGGTTCACTGGAGATATGATCTGGATCAGGAGGCAAACCCATACTTTATGGAGCGTCTTGGCATTAATGCAGTCATGAACTCCGGGGCAGTCTGTCTGAATGGTAAATACTATCTTGTTGTACGTGTGGAAGGAAATGACCGGAAGTCCTTCTTTGCCGTAGCAGAGAGCGACACAGGGATTGATGGATTTCACTTCTGGGATTATCCGGTAGTGCTGCCGGATACCTGCCCGGAGGAGACCAATGTGTATGACATGCGTCTGACACAGCATGAGGACGGCTGGATCTACGGGGTATTCTGTTCTGAAAGCAAAGATAAAGAAAATCCAGATCTGTCAGCGGCTGTGGCAGCGGCCGGGATTGTCAGGACGAAGGACTTAAAGACCTGGGAACGCCTGGATAACTTAAGGACACTCAGATCGCCCCAGCAGAGGAATGTGGTGCTTCATCCGGAATTCGTGGACGGGAAATATGCGTTTTATACAAGACCTATGGACGGGTTTATTGAGACCGGAAGCGGCGGAGGGATCGGTTTCGGACTGTGTGAAGATATCCGGCACGGAGTGATTGATGAAGAAAAAATCATCAGCAGAAGGATTTACCACACTCTGACAGAGGCGAAAAATGGGGCCGGCGCTCCGCCCATAAAGGGGAAAAAATACTGGATTCATATCGCCCACGGCGTGAGGGCCACAGCGGCGGGCCTGCGCTATGTCCTGTATGTGTTCGGGACGGATCTTAAGGATCCGGCAAAAGTGATTGCAGAGCCGTCCGGTGTATTCCTTGTTCCCCTCGGAGACGAGCGGGTAGGAGATGTATCCAATGTGGTGTTCACCAACGGAGCGGCTGTAGGGAAAAACGGCGACGTCTATATCTATTATGCATCCTGCGATACCAGAATGCATGTTGCGTCAACAACCATAGACAGGCTGGAGGAGTACCTGCAGGCCACGCCAGAGGATCCGCAAAGATCAGCAGACTGCGTGCGGCAAAGGTGTGAGCTGATCCAGAGGAATATGGAAATATTAAAGGTTACTATTCAAGGGTGAGGGGCGATTTTTGCGCAGCAAAACTTTAAATATCGCCTCGAATCGTTACTATGAGCGGCCTCCTGGGCCGTGAATAGTAAATATTAAAGTAAACTGTACTGGTATTTTAGGAACCGTAAGAGTAACATAAAAGGGGAGCAGGAAGCAGAAGAAAGAGCACTGCTTTCTGAATCCCCGGATAAAAGAATCAGGGGAGCGGCAGACAGGGTATGAGGAATTATTTGAAGGAGATCAGAGAAAAAACTTCAGGCATGGGCAGGAAGGAAGCATGTTCCTATATCTTTACCTATTACTGGTATCATATGCTGGGTATCGCCGCTGCCGCTGCCCTGCTTCTTTTATTTGCAGTGCACTATGGATTTGGAAATAAAAAGCCGGTCTTCACATGTGTCATTGTAAACCAGGTGACAGACGGGGAGGAAGACTTAAGGCTCAGAAATGGCTTTGCCGGATGGGCAGGCATTCAGAAGGAGAGGATTGTAATTGATTCCAGCTATCTTTTCTCCTACGGTGATCTTAGGATGGAAGGTACGAATGAAAGCTCCTATGAGAAATTTTTCTTCCAGTGGAGAAACAGGGAGCTGGACGCAGTCATTGTGCCAGAGAGCTTTTACAGGCACTGCCAAGGAATGGACGGAAGCTTTCATCTGCTTGAGGAAAGGGAGATAACAGAAGCAGGGGGCCTGCCTTATATGGACGAGGGTGAGTGCAGGGCAGTACTTTTGGGGGAGGCCGGACTTATGGAAAAAATCACGGGAAGACAGGATGAAAAGCTGCTGCTTGCATTTCCTGAGACCGGGGAGATGTCAGAAGAGAGTAAAAGCTTTTTGAAGTATATGTGCGGTGAGGGGCCGCAGATAAGATACAGGAGGGAAGAGTCATGAAGAAACTATCAATTGAGCATCCGTTTTTTGACTTTATGGGAAGTCTCGGAGACTGGATGATACTGAATGTCCTGTTTGTCCTTACATCTCTGCCGGTGATCACCGCAGGCGCTTCTCTTACAGCTATTTATAAGGTTGCTCTCAGGCGTGTAAGAAAAGAGAGCCGTTATGCGGCGAGGGAATATTTCCAGGCCTTCCGGGAGGAGTGGAAAGAAAGCACGAGACTGTGGCTTATGTTCCTGTGCACAGGCGGGATTCTTCTGTTTGACGTGCTGTACGGAAAGAATCTCCCGGGGATTCTGAACATTGCCATCGGATGCCTGGTTGTCCTGTGGTGCTTTGTATTCACCTATGCATTCCCCCTGCAGGCGAGATTCAGAAACAGCATGAAGAATACTTTGGCAAATGCACTATTTCTGGCCCTTCGCAATCTGCCCCTCACAGTGATTATGGCAGGGCTTAACAGCATTCCGGCGGTATGCATCGCCTCCGGGGCATTTGTGGTAATGGCAGTGACGCCGGTTTTCTGTATCATAGGATTCTCGCTGATCATATGGATCAACAGTCTCCTGTTAACGGTTATTTTTAATAAATGGATTCGTATGAAGGAGGAAGATAAAGATGAAAATCAAGCCTGATCACAGAAAATTATCCTATAGTGGGAGAATTGACTGGACCAATCCAAAGGAGCCGGTTTTTGTGTTCCCATGTACCTCGGTGGGAATGAGATTTACAGGAGGAATGTTAAGGATTCAGGTAAGAAACTGCAGCGCGTACTGGGATAACTACCTGGGCTGTATTCTGGACGGGCGGCAGTCAGCGCTTAAGCTTCCCCGGGAGGGGACGGCGGTTCTTGAGATTCCCGTGGAGGAGACAGGGAAAAAAGAGCATGAAGTACTGATCTTTAAACGGCAGGACGCCTGTCATGAGGTGGCATTTCTCGGGGCGGAGCTTGAGGAAGGTTCAAAGCTTCTCGACATGCCGGGAAAGCCGGACAGAAGAATCGAGGTCTACGGAGATTCCGTGTCCGCAGGGGAGGTGTCAGAGGCTGTGGACTATGCAGGGTGTGAGGATCCGGAACATAACGGAGAGTATTCCAATAGCTGGTATTCCTATGCCTGGATGACCGCCAGAAAACTGGGGGCACAGATTCACGACATTGCTCAGGGCGGGATTGCCCTTTTGGACGGAACAGGCTGGTTCCATGCCCCGGATTATATCGGGATGGAGACAGCATGGGACAAAATCCACTATCATCCAGAGCTTGGCGGAATATCCGGCTGGGATTTTGAAAGATATACACCCCAGGCAGTTATTGTGGCGATCGGGCAGAATGACAGCAATCCGAAAGACTATATGGCAGAGAATTACTGCAGTGAAATGGCGGTCAGGTGGAGACAGCATTACGGACGGTTTCTTAAGAACCTCAGGAGCAGATATCCACTTGCCCGGATTATCTGTATCACAACGCTTCTGTATCACGACGAAGCGTGGGACCGGGCCATTGGACAGGTAGTGAGTGAGATGGGGGATGCGGGTGTTACCCAGTATACATTTAAGCGGAATGGGAAAGGAACTCCCGGACACCTGCGGATACCGGAAGCAGAGGAAATGGCAGAAGAGCTGGCGGCATATATTGAAAACCTTCATGTATTTGAACAGGATTTCTAACAGGGCTGCCACAGGAAATTGGAAGGATGGGGATAACAATGGGACAGATTGATAATACGAGAATAAAAAGCTGCATGAGAAGAGCACAGGACGGGGAGGAGCTGACGATCGGATTCTTCGGAGGTTCAATCACCCAGGGATGCCTGGCGAGCGTTCATGAGAAATCGTACGCAAGGCGCGTGTTTGACTGGTGGCAGGAGACATATCCACAGGCAGATTTCCATTATGTAAATGGCGGGATCGGAGGAACCACCTCCCATTTCGGAGTATCCAGGGTGGTGCAGGATCTGCTGATGTACCAGCCGGATATGGTGTTTGTGGATTTTAGCGTGAATGACAGGGAGGAAGAGATTTTTAAGGAAACCTATGAGGGTCTGATCCGCAGGATTCTCGGGTGGCGGACCAGGCCGGCAGTTCTGATTCTGAATAATGTATACTATGACACGGGAAGGAACGTACAGACATACCACAATGAGGTGGCAGACTGGTATCACGTTCCCCATGTAAGCATGAAGGATACACTGTACCAGAGGATGAAGGAAGGTCTGTATACCCAGGAGGAGCTGACAGAGGACGGACTTCACCCCAATGATAAGGGGCACGGGCTTGTAGCATCTGAGATTATAGCACGATTGGAAGAGATCAGAAAGGAACTGCCGCAAAAGAACAGAGAAGAGACGCCCCTGCCAGAGCCGTTGACAAAGAATGCCTATGAACATGCCAGGAGACTGACGATCCGGGAGGCATCTCCAGAGCTTCAGGGCTTCCGGGCAGATACTAAGGAGAAGGAAGGACATCTTGACCTCTTTAAAAACGGCTGGATTGGGAGGAAGCCTGGAGACAGGATCGTTTTTGAGACGGAAGCCTCCTGCATAGGCGTACAGTATCGGAAGACAATCCGGCGGCCTGCCCTGCGCGCAGAGCTTGTGCTGGATGGAGACAGGGAACATACTTTTCTTCTGGACGGTAATTTCGAAGCAGACTGGGGAGACCTGGCGGAGCTTGAACCGGTTTTGCAGCACGGAGAGAGAAAACGACACCGGATTGAGATAGAGGTACTTGATGACCGGCTTAAAGCGGCAGCACCGTTTTATCTGATGTCGTTTATCATTGCCTGAACAGGAGACAGATACACTTAAGGGTAAGGAACTGAAAAGGTGAACAGGAGGTTTTAAAGAGTGGAAGCAAAAAAAGTATATGAATTCTGGCTGACAGATTCTTATTTTGACGATGAGACAAAGAAGGAGCTTAAAAATATTGCGGGAGATGAAAAGGAGATTGAAGAGCGGTTTTACCGTGATCTTGAATTTGGGACAGGAGGACTCCGGGGAATCATCGGGGCAGGCACGAACCGCATGAACATCTATACAGTAAGAAAAGCAACACAGGGGCTTTCGAATTATATACGGAAGGAACAGGCACAGGAAAAGGGAGTTGCCATTGCCTTTGATTCGAGAAACATGTCGCCGGAATTTGCAGAAGAAGCGGCTCTCTGCCTTGCTGCAAATGGAATCAGGGCGTATATATTCCCGTCACTGCGTCCCACGCCGATGCTGTCCTTTGCCCTGCGCCGTCTTGGCTGCACGGCGGGAATTGTGGTGACGGCAAGCCATAATCCGCCGGAGTATAACGGGTATAAGGTATACTGGGAGGATGGGGCGCAGATTACTTCTCCCAGGGACAGGGAGATTATCCGGGAGGTAAATGCCATTAAAGACTATGGCCAGGTAAAGACCATGACAAGGCAGAGGGCAGAGGAAGCGGGGCTTTATGAGGTGATCGGCTCTGAGACAGACGACGCGTATATTGAGTGCCTGAAAGAGCTGGTGCTGTGTCCGGATATTGTAAGGGAGGAAGCGTGGAATATGAAGATCGTCTATACGCCCCTCCACGGAACAGGGAATCTTCCGGTTCGCCGGATTCTTGGGGAACTGGGATTTTCTAATGTGTATGTCGTAAAGGAGCAGGAGCTTCCTGACGGAAATTTTCCCACAGTTTCCAGTCCCAATCCGGAGGATGCCCGTGCATTTTCCCTTGCGCTTCAGCTGGCAGTGGAGGTGGACGCAGACCTGATTCTTGCTACAGATCCGGATGCAGACCGGCTGGGCGTCTATGCAAAGAATCCTGAGACAGGGGAATATGTAAGCTTCACCGGAAATATGTCCGGCGCACTGATCATGGAATACATTCTTTCAAGAAGAAAGGCGATGGGGACGCTTCCTGGAAACGGCGCTGTTGTCACCACGATTGTTTCGGGAAAGATGGCACGGGGGATTGCGGATGAGTACCAGGTAGAGCTGATTGAGACGCTGACAGGCTTTAAATATATCGGCGAGCAGATTAAATTTTTCCGGCAGGATCACAGCTATGAGTATCTGTTCGGTTATGAGGAGAGCTATGGCTGCCTGGTGGGAACCCATGCGAGAGATAAGGATGCGGTTGCGGCAGTGATGGCGCTGTGCGAAGCGGCTGCCTGGTACAGACGTCAGGGAACCTCCCTGTGCGGACAGATGGAAAGAATGTATCAGAAATATGGTTATTATAAGGAAGGACTTGCCGCCATTACCCTGAAGGGTCAGGAGGGTTTAAGAAAGATCAGCGGGATGATGGAGAGGATCCGCAGAGAGATTCCAAAGACCATTGGAGGAGCCCGGGTTATCCAGTTCAGGGATTATGAAAATGGCGTGCTCCTTGACTGTACAACAGGGGAAAAGGGACAGACCGGCCTTCCGAAGTCCAATGTCCTGTATTTTGAGATGGAAAACGAGGCCTGGTGCTGTGTACGCCCGTCTGGCACAGAGCCTAAGATAAAATTTTACATCGGCGTGAAGGGTGCGGCAGAAGCCGATGCAGATCGTAAGCTGCGGGAAATGACAGACGCAGTAAAAAAACTTTGTTAAGGTACAGAAACAGCTATAAAGAATGGAAGAATAGGGGAAAACTATGGGTATCTTGAAATTAAAGCCAGGCTGCAAGGACTATATCTGGGGCGGCGACAGACTTATAAAAGAATATGGAAAGGAATACGGGGGAACTGTGCTGGCGGAGACATGGGAGCTTTCCTGTCATCCGGACGGCCCGTCCGTCATTACAAACGGAGTATATGCAGGATGGACCCTGCAGGAGTATATTGACAGGGAGGGGAAGACTGTTCTCGGCACTCACTGCAGGAGATTTAAAGAGTTTCCAATCCTGACGAAATTCATTGATGCAAAAGACAATCTCTCCATCCAGGTTCACCCGGACAACCAGTACGCCCTAAAAAATGAGGGTCAGTATGGAAAGACGGAGATGTGGTATGTGATGGATGCCGGTGAGGACGCATTTCTGTACTATGGGTTCCAAAAGGAAATCAGCCGGGAGGAATTCGAGGAACGGATTCGAAAGGACACGCTCTTGGAGGTGCTGAATGCGGTTCCGGTGCAGAAGGGGGACGTACTGTTTATTGAGTCAGGTACGATCCATGCCATTGGAAAAAATATCCTGATTGCCGAGATCCAGCAGAACTCCAATGTGACATACCGTGTATATGATTACGGGAGGGTCGGGAAAGACGGGAAAAAGAGGGATCTGCATATAGAGAAAGCGCTGGCGGTCACCAGGAGGATTCCGATTATTAAGGACAACAGCAGTTATCCCCATGTAGCGGACTGTGATTACTTTACAGTGGATAAGCTGAATCTGGACGGCAGGGTCATGGAGAAGCTTACTGGGAGGGTGTCGGAGGAATCCTTTGCCAGCATCCTCATACTGGACGGCGGGGGGACGATTGCAAATCAGGGTGAGACACTGGGATATAAGAAGGGCGACAGCTTTTTCCTGTCAGCCGGGAGCGGAAAGTATACGATTAAGGGAACCTGTGACGCCCTGATTACAACTATCCGGGAACAGGCGGCGCAGGTAAAGCTTGGAATTGATATCAGCGGAAATGAAGCGAGGATCGGGCTTGTGGACGTCCGGCAGGAGCTCCTGGCCTGTGAGCGCGTCTGGATGGATAACGCCCGTCCCGCAGACGAGCTGATCGGTGAGATCGCAAGGAAGGCTCTAACACTTTTAGAGAAGCATCAGATTCCGGTTGACCAGTGCGTGGGTGCAGGAATCGGAGTGCCAGAAGCTGTGGACAAAAAGAGAGGAACCGTCTGTTCCCTGGGCGGTATAAACTGGGAAGATGTAGATATTACAGGAGAGATCGGGAAATATATTCCTGTCCCGGTCTGCATTGCCAGTAACGCAGACTGCGCAGTGCTCGGGGCGGCCGGGCTGCTGGCTTATTAAAGGAATTCCGAAGGACGGTGCTAAAAATTACTGTTCTTACAGGTCTGTGCATTTACTGCACAGACCTGTAAGAAAGTGATTCAGGAGTGAGCAAATCCCATTCGCGGAGCGAATTTTGGATGGATTTGCGGATGAAAGCGTCAAAAGGTATTTTGACGCTTTCATCATTTATATGATAAGATATAATAGTAGGCAGGAAAAATTTGCAATAAATATTTGGAGGCAGCGTCTTGAATCAAAATGTTAAAATATATAAAGAAAATTATGAAAATCTGCCTGGCAGGTTTGTTGAGAAAATTGAACATGATATACGCTTCCTGCTGGAGGCAGACATTAAGGGCCTGAAAAGGATCTATCTTTTCGGAAGCTGTGCACGGGGAGATGTCAGGAGCAGCAGTGACGTGGATCTTTTAGTAGTTACAGATCAGAAAATCAGTGACAGAGCTCTTGCTGCTGATATCCGCTGGTCATTGGATGAACCAGTAAATGGCGTCAAAACAGATATTGTCTATAAAAATGAAGCATCAGAAGAGATGCAGAATGTTTTTGAGAATATCGTTAAACATGAAAAAAAGATGATTTTGGAGGTGATTGGATGATCAGAAATACCTATCTGGATATTGCCGGGAATGATTTGCAATATCTGGAGTCTGTACTTGCCACGGGAAGCACATTTTACAATCAGCTTGCAGTACAATGTCAGCAGGTTGCAGAAAAGTATTTAAAGGGGTATCTTGATAAAATCTTTGTTGATGAGGATGTGGCCGATTTATTGAGGAAGCATAATATGAAGAAGATTGCTTCAAAGTTAAATTCAATGAGAGCAGGACTAAAACTGGATACGATCGGTCTGGCATACCTGACTGATTTTTATTATGATGCAAGATATCCGGGAGACGATTTTTATAATGTGACAAAAGACGATTTTGAAAAATGTCTGTCCGTTATGTATGATACGGTGAATAAGCTCCGGGAGGAATTCGGGGACTAGTGTGGATTATACTAGAGGTTCACTCTTGACATTTTTCGCGTATGGAATTATTCTGTAAGATGTACACAGGGGCGCTTATTATGGCTGAGATGTATGTACATGATGTACTGTCTGCGCGGGCAGACCAGGGCATACATTCGCATACAGACCCTCAAAACTTGATCCGGGTAATGCCGGCGTAAGGAAAGGAGAATTTCATAATGTCACAAACGAATCTGATCACAGGCAGAGGTACGTTTTCTGTCGTCAAAAAACTTGCTTTTTCAGCAATGGGGATCGCTCTTGCAACAGTTACTTCCTATATAAAAGTATGGGAGATGCCGATGGGCGGTTCAGTTACACTGTTATCCATGTTATTTATCTGCCTGACAGGCTACTGGTTCGGAGCAGGATGCAGCATCACTGCCGGAGCCGCGTTCGGCATCCTGCAGTTTATCATGGATCCCTATATGCTGTCGATTCCGCAGGTAATCCTCGACTACCCGCTTGCTTTCGGGGCGCTGGGATTGTCAGGCCTGTTCTGCAACAGGAAATATGGTTTACAGACCGGCTATATAGCCGGTGTTTTAGGAAGATTTATCTTCTCTACATTATCCGGTGTGGTTTTCTTTGCCTCTTATGCACCGGAGGGGATGAATCCATGGGTGTATTCTTCCCTGTACCAGGGGACATACCTTGGCGCGGAGGCGGCTGTCACGCTGGTTATCATATCACTGCCGCCAGTTAACAGGGCACTGAAGCTTGTAAAGAGGCAGGCGATGGAATAAAGAAAAAGTACATGAATCGTAACATAAAGTAAAAGGAGAACAAAGAATGAGCGATATGAAAAAATGGGTGCGGGCAAGGTTTCAGCCTAATGTGCCGCTGGGCGAAGGACAGGTAAAGGCTACTGCATCAAAGGAACATCTGGCGCTTGCCAGGAGAGCGGGGAGGGAAGGAATTGTCCTCCTGAAAAATGAGAATCATATGCTTCCCGTAAAGAAGGGGACGCGTCTGGCCCTGTTCGGAAAGGGTGTTTTTGACTATGTAAAGGGCGGCGGCGGAAGCGGTGATGTTACTGTCTCCCATGTGCGGAATCTGTACGACGGTCTGCTCATGAGGGAAGAGCCGGCCGAACTGTATGAACCCCTGGCACAATTTTACAAAGAAAATGTAGAACATCAGTACAGGAACGGCGCTATACCTGGCATGACTGCAGAGCCGGAACTTCCGCCAGGGCTTCTAAAGGAAGCCAGGGAGAATGCGGATATGGCAGTAATTGTAATCAGCCGCTTTTCCGGCGAGGGATGGGACAGGCAGAGCGTGGAATACGAAGGACAGATTTCCAGTGAGGCCGAACAGGCGAAGCAGAATCAGGCTGTATTCGAGGATGGGGACTATTATTTGACAAATGGCGAGAGAGCCATGGTAGATGCTGTCTGCCAGTCCTTTTCGGATGTTGCGGTAGTGCTCAACGTTGGCGGCATGGTGGATACAGACTGGTTTGCCAGAGAAGAGAAGATATCCTCTGTAGTCATGGCGTGGCAGGGCGGTATGGAGGGCGGACTGGCCATGGCAGATATCCTGCTGGGAGAAGAGAGTCCGTCAGGTAAGCTTCCCGACACCTTCGCAGCAGCGATTGAAGACTATCCCTCCACATACAATTTCCACGAGTCCCCGGATTATGTGGAATACACAGAAGACATTTATGTAGGCTACCGGTACTTTGAGACTATACCCGGGGCTTCGAAGCGCGTAAACTACCCCTTTGGCTTTGGTCTGTCCTATACCTCCTTTCAGACAGAGGTATTATGGGCAGGAGAGAAAGACGGACAGATTGCTGTAGGCGTGCAGGTAAAAAATATCGGTGATTACGAGGGAAAAGAAGTCGTGCAGGTATACTACAGCGCTCCCGGCGGCCTTTTGGGAAAGCCTGCAAGGGAACTTGCGGCATATGAGAAGACGGAAACTCTTAAGCCCGGGGAGACGCAGATCCTGACGATTGCATTTGATGCAGATATCATGGCGTCCTATGATGACACAGGAAAAATATCGGACGCCGCATACGTGCTGGAAAAGGGATCTTACGGGATTTACGTGGGAAACTCTGTGCGGGACGCCCTTAAGACAGATTATACATATGAGCTTTCAGAGGACAGAATTGTCTGCAGACTGGCCCACAGGTCGGCGCCGGCCCAGCTTGCGAAGCGCATGCGCTCAGACGGTACCTTCGAAGAACTTGTGCAGACAGAGCCAGATGACTATATGGAAAATGGCCTTGGATGGAGTGGGGACGAGACCGAGGGTATGCTTCCGGCAGTGAGGGCAGTTTCCAGGCATCTGCTGTCAGCAGAGGAGGATACAGGGAAGATTCTGCTGGATGATGTGGCAGCAGGAAAAGCCTCACTTGATGATTTCATGGCGCAGCTTTCCAGGCAGGATATGGCGGAACTTCTTGGAGGGCAGCCAAATACCGGAGTTGCCAATACCTTTGGCTTTGGAAATCTTCCTGAATACGGTGTGCCGGACATTATGACGGCAGACGGCCCTGCGGGGCTTCGTATCGCGCCGGAGTGCGGCGTCTGTACTACGGCCTGGCCCTGCTCCACCATGCTTGCATCCACCTGGAACAGACAGCTTGTAAAGGAGGTTGGCCGGGCGGCAGCAGAGGAGGTAAAGGAGAACAACTGCTCCGTATGGCTGGCGCCAGCCATGAATATTCACAGAAGCCCCCTCTGCGGGAGGAATTTTGAATACTTGTCCGAGGATCCGGTTCTGACTGGAACCATAGCTTCCGCCATGGTGGACGGGATCCAGTCCCAGAACATCGCTGCCACAGTGAAGCATTTTGCATGCAATAATAAGGAGACAAACCGGAAGAACAGCGATTCCAGGGTTTCCGAGCGGGCGCTCAGGGAGATTTACTTAAAAGGCTTTGAGATCTGCGTGAAGAAGTCACAGCCATGGGCTCTGATGACATCTTACAACCTCGTTAACGGACGCCGTGCATCCGAGAGTAAGGATCTGCTTACCGGGATACTCCGGGGCGAATGGGCATACCAGGGCGTGGTTACTACAGACTGGTGGACGAAGGGGGAGCACTATAAAGAGACAAAGGCAGGCAATGATATTAAGATGGGCACAGGATATCCGGAACGCATCCTTGCGGCGCAGGATAAGGGGCTGATTACTAAGGAAGAGATTGCTGCCTGCGCACGCAGGGTGTTAGAACTTATCTTGAAAATAGATTAGCAGGCCAAAGGAGGTTCTAAAATGGAGTGGGAGGACGGAAAAGTACGCTGCCAGTGGGTAAATCCAAAAAATGAAAAGTACATCCGGTATCATGACAATGAATGGGGTGTTCCGGTGTATGATGATCACAAATTATTCGAAATGCTGATACTGGAGTCCTTTCAGGCGGGTCTGTCCTGGGAGTGTGTCTTAAACAAGAGGGAAAACTTCCGGAAGGCCTTTGACGGCTTTGACCTGGAAAAGGTCTGCAGGTATGACGAGGAACGCATGGAGGAGCTTCGAAGGAATCCGGATATTATCCGCAACCGGCGGAAAATCCAGGCAGCTGTTGCGAATGCCAGGATCTTCCGTGAGATTCAGAGAGAGTTTCAGAGCTTTTCAGACTACCTTTGGCACTGGACAGACGGGAAGGTAGTATACGAAGTGGGACAGGCAAGCTCAGAGCTTTCAGACCGGATCTCTGCGGATCTGAAAAAGCGAGGCATGAAATTCGTGGGAACGACGATTATCTATGCCTATCTGCAGGCGGTCGGAGTGATATACTCCCATGAAAAAGAATGCTCTTTATTTCATCTGAAAAAGGGGAATGCTTAGGAATGAACGGATTAAAGAAACTATTTGCTCCCGTGGACATGACAGTGGGGAAGCCATGGGAGGATATTGTGATTTTCACAGTACCGATGCTGATCGGCAATATTGCGCAGCAGCTCTATAATACTGTGGACAGCATTGTTGTCGGGCAGTTTGTAGGGGATAATGCACTGGCAGCAGTAGGGAGCGCCGGACCGATTCTTAATCTCCTAATTGTATTGTTTATCGGAATCAGTATGGGCTCTGGGATCATGGTATCCCAGTATCTGGGAGCGAGGAACAGGGAAGCGCTGTCGAAAACCATAGGAACATCTATTGTACTGACAGCGGCTGCGTCACTTCTCGTTATGGTAGTGGCGACGCTGGCGGCGAGGCCGCTTCTGGAACTCCTTGGCACGCCGGAGACGATTATTGACTGGTGCACCTCCTATCTGAGGATTATGTTCCTCGGTATTGCAGGCATGGCATATTACAATATTCTGAGTGGGATTCTCCGGGGACTGGGGGATTCCATGTCAGCCCTTCTGTATCTCCTGGTTGCAAGCGGGCTGAATATTGCGCTGGATCTCCTGTTTGTCGCGAGGTTCCATATGGGAGTGGCAGGCGTGGCCCTTGCTACAGCAATTTCACAGGCAATCTCCGCGCTTCTCTGCCTTTGGAGACTTACGAAGCTTAAAGATCTGTTCGAGCTGGAGTGGAAATATGTGCGCCTGTCAAAGATGCATATGTCTGGAATCATACGGCTTGGTGTGCCTTCCGGCGTGACACAGGCGATTCTGTCCATGGCAATGCTGGTGGTGCAGTCTCTTACGAACAGCTTCGGGGAACTGTTTATTGCAGCAAATGTAATTGTTATGCGTGTGGACGGCTTTGCCATGATGCCGAACTTCTCCTTTGGAACGGCCATGACAACCTATGCCGGACAGAATGTGGGCGCCGGGGAATATGAGCGTGTATCAAAAGGTGCAAAGCAGGGGACAGCCATGGCAATGGGAACCTCGGCAGTGATCGTAGTGCTGATCCTGATATTCGGAAAGCATCTAATGAGAATCTTCACGAGTACGTCCGAGCTGGTAACACTGAGCATGAATATGATGCTGATCCTGGCAATAGGCTACGTGGCTGTGGCTGTGACACAGACACTGTCCGGAGTCATGCGCGGAGCCGGAGACACTATGACGCCTATGTGGATTTCCATGGTGAGCACAATCATCATCCGCGTTCCCCTGGCATACGGTCTTGTACACCTGACCAAAACCCCGGAGCTTCCCCAGGGACAGAGAGCCTGTATCTTTATATCACTTCTGCTCTCCTGGGTGCTGGGAGCAGTGATAACCAGTATCTTTTATAAAAAAGGCAGATGGAGAGAAAAAGCAGTGCACTGAACTATGGAGAGGGTCTTCTATACCACAAAACCCTCTGCTCTTATCGTCTATAAATGACTCCGGCGCAAAATGCCCGTTTTGCACTGGAGTCATAAATTCGTTTAAAAGATTTAGTTTAAGATAATTCTTTTAGCCTTTCCTTTAGTTTCTTAATTACCATGTCCTTCGTTTTAATCTGTTGATCAAATACCGCGCTCAGCTTTTCTATTTCTTTATTATGTTCTGCAATGAGGCTATCCGTTTCCA
>CAPEBR010000007.1:80874-118464 GCA_948602995.1 uncultured Dorea sp. | reverse complement strand
GCGCTCAGCTTTTCTATTTCTTTATTATGTTCTGCAATGAGGCTATCCGTTTCCAGAACAAATTCTGCGCTTAGCTTTTCCATTTCTTTATTATGTTCTGCAATGAGGACATCAGTCTCCAGGACAAATGCTTCGTTTACCATATTATTCAGACCTCCTTGTGCGCATTCCCTATAATGGGCATATAGATAATTATAAAGTTTCTGAATCAGTTCCAGGAGAAGCTTTGCGTCTGCCGCAGTGATGTTTCCCGAGGACCAGTTCTGTCTGATTAAACCTATTATATCATCAAAGATCAGTGTCCGCAAGGCTTCCATATTTTCGGGTGTACGTTTCTTTGCAATCGTTTTTCTGAGTTTAAGAAGCATAAACGGAATGAGGATGATCATGTTCTTCCCCGCCAGTTCAGCGGGGGTATACTCCAACAGCTTTAATGCGGGTATTTTATAGTCAAATACACCTTGCGTCCCGAAATCAAGCCGGATGGTCCTGGAGTCCGGGATTCCTTCGTAATCATATAGGAAAATAATCCTTGATTCCGGAAAATGCAGTATATAAGTATCATTTCTGCGTTTAAGAGCATGGCAGTAGCCATACTCAAAAACCCGGAACTCAATTTCTTCATCCTCATACATCTGTGCTTCTATATGATAAGAATACTCTTCGTTAATTGTAAGTATCGTATCTGCAATCGTCCGGTGCAGTCTGTCATCATGGTGTTCTGTCCAGTTATAGGTAATCCTGCTGTCCGGCGTGTAGCTGGTTCCGAAAAGTGCATTGATAAAGGCAACGACAGAGCGTGCAGACAATGTCAGAATGCGTTTAAAGGTACGATCAAAGATTTGAAAGATTGTATCATTTGATTTGTTTACCATAAGCATATAGATGGCATATCTGTGCCATAATTCCTTTCTTTAGTTTTTTATTAGAGCGTGGTTGAAAATTCATCCGTGTCAGGGTTACTGAAAAACAATCACAGGCATCACCTCATTCAGTAAATATATGGCGGATATGTTTGAAAGACGTTTTCAAGCAGATACACCGATGCTCCGAAACCGGAGCGCAGATCATTTAGAAGATCATGAAAGATAGTAATGAATACTATAGCACAAAAACAGAATAGATACAAGAATATTTCATTAAATCCGAATTTTATATATAGAAATTATTTATAATTACAAATATTTATCTATATTATCAATTGTGAATCTGTCAGGTAAAATGATATAATATCTTAATACTTATCAATGAAATGGAGATGCTGCTGACTGTGGGGCTGGCAGCGGCAAATGGGGTTTATCTGAATTATGAAAAATAAAAAACTATGGATTTTCATCCTGCTTATTGCTGCAATCCTCATTCTGAATCATATTTTCGGCTGGTCGTCCTACATCAGCGACCAGAACAACCTGAAGCTGCTGGAAGACATTATTGAGGAAAACCGTCTTCTTGCAGTCATCATTTACATTGCGGTCACAATTGCAGGGTGCGTTGTACTGGCGCTTCCGGGAGTAACCTTTGCGATTGCGGCAGGTCTTTTATTCGGTCCGGTGCTTGGCACCATCTGCTGTTCGGCGGCTACCACCATCGGGGCGATGTTTGCGTTCGCCGCAGGAAGGTATTTCCTGAAGGACAGCATAAAACCAGTCGTCTTAAAGAACCGCTATCTGAAAAAATGGCTGTTTGACGAGTCAGGCAGAAATGAGATTTTTATCCTCATGATTACTAGACTTGTCCCGATCTTTCCTTACAATCTCCAGAATTTTGCATACGGGATTACGGACATACGTTTCAGCACCTACTCGGTCTGCTCCCTTCTCTTCATGCTTCCAGGAACTGCTATGTACACGGTAGGGACGGCAGGTCTTGCAGATCAGGAGAACAGGGTACTTTACATAGGAATTGCAGTAGTCCTGGCAGTGGCTGTCATAGGACTAGGAGCATACTTAAAAAAGAACTTTATAAAGGAGGAACAGTCAGAAAAGGATGGAACAGAAGAATAGAACGCTGGATACATCAAAATGCGTGCACTGTCATTTGTGCCAGAAAAATTGTGTCTTTTTAAAGAAATATGGAATAGATATCAAAGATAAGGACAGGCTTTCCAAGCTGGCTTACCACTGCTTCCTGTGCGGAAAATGCACGGAGGTCTGCCCCGCAGGGATTGACGGCCGCGGGGTGATTATGGATATGCGGCGCAGACATGTGTCAGAGGACGGAGGTGCATTTGTCAGTAAAAGATATAAGAGAACGGTTTCCGAAAAGCAGGATTACCTCTATCGGAATTACAGGCATGGGGCAAAAAAGAGAGTACTGTTCCCGGGATGCAACTTCCCTTCCGTGTATCCGAAGACAACAAAGGCGCTTGTGAAGCTTCTGGAAGAGCGGGCAGGAATCGGAGTCATCTATGAATGCTGCGGAAAGCCCATTGCGGACCTGGGGATGGAAGAGCAGGAGAAAGCTGTCATACAGGGGCTCGAAGAGCGGCTTAAGAGCCATCATGTGGAGGAACTGGTTCTCATGTGCCCCAACTGCTATGAATACCTGAAACACCGCATCTCTCTTAAAGTGACGAACATCTATGAGGTTCTTGCAGAGCTTGGACTCGGAGTTAAGACGCCAGGGGGAGGCAGAATGTTCCGTCCCTGTCCGGACAGGGAAAAGGGAGAGTGGCTTGCGTCTATCGCTCCGTTTCTTGAGGAGCCCTGCGTGGAGATCACAGAGATCCAGTGCTGCGGCCTCGGGGGCTGTGCAGGGGTGGAGGAGCCGGAACTTTCAAGGGGCTTTGCCGGGAAATTGAAAAATATTCCAGAGACAATCTACACCTATTGCGGCTCCTGTGCCGGTCAGCTTACGAGAAACGGCTGCAGGCAGGTGCGCCACATCCTCCCGGAGATTTTGGGAATCCAGGAAAAGCCCGATACAGTGAAGTCGCTGATTAACAGGATGAAGACAAAGTATTTGTGAAATAGAACGGAGCAAAGAGACTATGGAAAAGAGAGCACTGATCATATTTACGCGGGTGCCGGCTCCAGGGAGGACAAAGACAAGGCTTATGCCTTACCTTACCCCGGTGCAGTGTGCCAGGCTTCATGAGTGCTTTTTAAAGGATATTGCAAAGATGTGTCCTGGGACAGGCGCGGATATATTTGTATGCTGCACTTCGCTAGAGACGGAGAAGTCCGGCAGATTGTCTGCAGGAGGGAAAGACGGTTCTTATGAAAGCACAGGAGATACAGCGGGAGTTCTCAGGAAGATTTTCGGCCAGACGGCAGAGTACTATGAACAGACCGGGGACGGCCTGGGAGAGAGGATGCTTTTGGCAATCCGGGAGGTTCTTGAACGCGGCTACGAGAGATGTGTCCTTATAGGAACCGACGTGCCAGAAGTGAAAAGCCAGGACATACGGCAGGCATTCGACATTCTTCACAGGAAGGATGTGGTATTCGGACCCACAGCGGACGGCGGATATTATCTGGTAGGCATGAAGTCCCCGAGGAAAGAGGTATTTGAGAAGCAGACCTACGGACACGGGAGTGTCCTTCAGAATACAGTCCGGGCTCTTTGCCGGGCGGGAATCTCCGTAGGAATCGGGAGGACGCACCATGATATTGACCAGAAAGAGGATCTGAGGGCGTTCTGTGACAGGATGAGAGGCAGCAGGGCTCTTCAGAGGACAGAGACCGGGAAATACCTCCTGAGGAACCGGAGCATCTCAGTCATTGTGCCCATTTATAATGAAGAAAAGACCATCCGGCCCCTCCTTACAGCTCTTGGGAGGCTTCGGGACAGATGTGAGATTATCCTGGTGGACGGGGGGAGCACGGACAGGACGCTGGAATATATCGGCGAAGACTTCAGGCTCCTTCACTCGGAAAAGGGAAGAGCCCGGCAGATGAACCTGGGGGCAGAGGAAAGCACAGGGGACATCCTGTTTTTCCTTCACTGCGACAGCGAGCTGCCGGACAAGCCTCTGGAGCAGATCCGGTATGTTATGAAGGACTACCGGGTGGGGTGCTTCGGCATTGCCTTCCACAGCGCACATTTTTTTCTGTTTACCTGCCGGGTCATATCCAACCACAGGATCAAAGACAGAAATGTCGTGTTCGGAGACCAGGGGATCTTTATAGACCGGAAGCTTTTTTTTGATATGGGAATGTTTCCTGAACTCCCCATTATGGAGGATTACCAGTTCTCCTTAAGCTTAAAGGAGCGTGGAGAGAAGATCGGGATTACGAAAAAGCGGATCTACACCTCGGACAGGAGATTCCGGGGAGGTACCATTTTGAAGCTTAAGGAAATGTGGAAGATGAACCGCCTCCGCAAGAAATACCGGGACGGTGTGAGCATAGAAGAGATTGCCAGAATGTATAAGGATGTGAGGTGAAGCTGCTATGGAGAGAATTTCAGGGTTAAGAGAGTATATAAGAGACCCGGGATACAGAGACCAGATGGGACTTCCTGGGAAAGTTACGGAAGAATACCGTCTGCTTGCCCAGGGGGAATATAATATCAATTACCGTTTTACTCATCCGGTTACCGGACAGGAGCTTTTACTCCGGGTAAACTGCGGAAGTCAGATGCACCTGGAGCATCAGATTGAATATGAGTACCACGCACTGGAATTACTGCAGGAATCAGGAAGAACCCCGAAGGTGTACTATGTGGACGGGAGTCTTGAAAAGCTTAACCATGGTGTACTGGTTATGGAATACCTCCCGGGGAAGAGCCTGGATTACCGGAAGGATCTGAATGGCGCCGCAGAGTGCCTTGCGGATATACACAGTGTGAAGCTTCCGAAACAGACTGGGCTTCTTAGTCCCGGGAATCCCCTCCGTGCCATACTGGAGGAGTGCGAAGAGATGGTGAAGACCTACATGGATTCCCCGCTGGGGGATGACGGAACAAAAAAGCAGATCAGGGAAATGCTGGATATGGGATGGAGGAGACTTGAAAAAGCAGAAAACCAGGAGGTATACCGCTGCTGCATTAATACAGAGCTTAATTCTACCAATTTCCTGACAGGGGGAGAAGGAGGATGGACATACCTGATTGACTGGGAGAAGCCCCTTTACGGGGATCCGGCCCAGGATCTGGGACATTTCCTGGCGCCCACCACGACCTTCTGGAAGACAGACGTGATACTCAGTACCAAAGAAGTCAGGGAGTTCCTTAATCAGTATAGAGAGGCGCTGGGCGGGAGGATTCCAGAGGAAGGCTTAGAAGAGCGGGTATATGCCTATATCCCGGTTACCTGCTTAAGAGGTGTTACCTGGTGCGCCATGGCATGGGTGCAGTATCAGCAGACAGACAGGCTCATCTGCAATGAATCCACCCGCAGAAAACTGGATGCATACCTGTCACGGGATTTCCTTAAGAGACTCGTGAAGGACTATTTATAAGGAGGAAAAAACATGAATGAAAAAAAGATTGGGGAAGAATTTATGAAGGGATACGACTGCTCCCAGGTCGTTCTAAGGCATTTCGCAGAGCGCTTCGGAATCAGTGAGGATGAAGCGAACCGCATGGCCGCATGCTTCGGAGGAGGGATGCAGCTTGGGTCTGTCTGCGGAGCTTACACAGGCGCGCTGATGGCCATTGGGCTAAAGTACGGGCACAGTAACCCGGAGGGACTGATGCAGCAGAAGGATGTGCTGATCGGGAAGACGGTTCAGTTCAGGGACAGATTCTTAAAGGAGTTTGGTGCAGCAGAATGTAAGAAGCTGATCGGCTATGATGTCTCAACGCCAGAGGGGCTTCAGGGCGCACTGGACAGCGGAAAGCTGCTTAGCTACTGCCCAGGGCTTGTAGAAAAAGTGATTGGACTCACAGAAGAGATATTGTCAGAGGAATAGAATCAATATGAAATGGGTGATAAAAGCCGGTTTTCCAGACGCCCCGGTGAAAAAATGGTGGTCGGAATATGCCTTTTCCCGTTCGCTGAAAAAATATCTGAAAAGGCCTGGCCATGATGTAGTGGTGGAGGCTTATGAAGAATGGCAGAACACAAAGGACGCAGATGTCGTTGTAGTCCTGCGGGGCAACAGGGAATATTTCCCTGACAGGACACTGGACAGGTGTATATACATTATGTGGAACTTAAGCCACCCAGGGCAGATATCGGATGAGGAATACAATGCCTATGACCTTGTCTGTATAGGTTCCGCACCCTATATGGAGAAGATGAGGGGGCGCATACATGTCCCCGCTGTGGTTCTTCCCATGTGTGCGGATACGGAGATCTTTTACCCGGACAGTACGCCTCGCGGCGAAAAGAAATATGACTGGATCTTTGTGGGAAATTCAAGGTTTGTAAAGCGTAAAAGCGTCACATGGTCTATCGAACACGGCATCCCTTTGAAGATATGGGGAGCCAACTGGGAGGGATTCATCCCGGACAGCTCAAAATACGTGGCAGCGGACAATATTCCAAACGACGACCTGCCTGAGCTGTACCGGAATGCCCGGGTTACGGTGGATGACCACTACGAGGACATGATTGAAAACGGCTTTATCAACACGCGGATTGTGGAGGCTCTTGCCTGCGGACTTCCGGTTATATCAGACGATTCTGAAGTGTTAAGAAAGATGTTTCACGGCGCAGTGCTCTGTTACCGTGATGAAGCGGAATTCGTAGAGCAGACACAGAGGATAGAGAAAGAATATGACGGGATAAAGGAAAAGGTTCTGTCTCTGTGGCCCGTCATCCGGGAAAAATATTCCTTTGAGGCATGCGCAGCGCGGCTTCAGGAACTGGCGGATGAGATCCGTAAGCACAGGGAAGACTGCGCCGGGCTGGTCAAAAGCCTGGAAGACGGAATCCGTATGGAGAGCATTTCCTTTACAGCATATACCCCGGACTGCGGATGGCAGAGGGAGACAAAAGAAAAAACGGGGAAGTCCGGGACCCCCAAAGTTTCGGTCATTGTCGCTGTCTACAATTCACAGGAGTATCTGGATGCATGCCTTCAGAGTATCCTTAGTCAGACCTTAAAGGAGATAGAGGTAATCTGTGTGGATGATCTCTCAGATGACGCCTCACTTGCAATTCTGCAGAGATATGCGTCAGAGGACAGCAGGGTTTCCCTGTATGCTGTAGAGAATAAGAGGGATGTATTCAGGGGAAGCGGCCCTTCCATAACGAGAAATATAGGAATGGAGGCAGCACAGGGAGAATACATCTATTTTATGGACAGTGATGATTTTCTGGATCCCCATGCCCTTAAGAGCCTGTATAAGAGAAGCAGGGAGGACAGGCTTGATATCCTGTACTTTAATGGAGAGACCGTATTTGACAGCCCGGAGGACAAAGAGAATGGTTCTGGATTTGCGGACTATTATATAAGGAAGAAAAGCCACCCGGGAGTGTGCACAGGCGAAGAGATGTTTGTAAAAATGAGAAGGGCCGGGGAATACAGAAGCAGTGTTGTGATGCAGTTTTTTGACAGGGATTTTCTTAAGAGGGCAGGACTTACTTTCTGCCCCGGTGTTCTTCATGAGGATAATGAGTTTTCTTTGCGCGCAGCAATTTTGGCAGAAAGAACTGGGTATCTGGCGGAAAATTATTACAAAAGGCGGATTCATAAGGCCTCTATCATGACAGGGAAAAGAGGAGTGGGGCATGTGTACGGGTATTTCCGTGCACTGACCAGTATGTGGGCCTTTAGGGAATTATATGAATGTGAGGAGCAGACCCAGGAGATGATCTACGATCTCCTGGAGGGTATTCTGTATAATCTGAGAAAGGAATACAGGATGCTTACATGGCAGGAACGCCAGGCCTTCTGTAATCTTAAGGGGAGCGCAAAACAGCGGTTTAAGCTTTGCATGCAGTCAGAAAGGAAATCCGACAGAAGAGACAGGGACGAGGCCAAAAGACTTAAGGCGGAGCTTAATATGGTGAAGGGACAGCTGAATCATACGAAGATGCAGCTTGATAAGACCCGGGCGGAGAAGGCAGAGCTTCACGGAAAGCTTCACAGAACCTACCGGGAAAAATCAGAGATCAACCGGAAGCTTCAGATCACCTACGGCGAGAAATCGGAGATTAACCGGAAACTTCAGGTAACCTACGGTGAAAAATACGACAGGGGCTTAAGAATCAAAAGCCTTGAAAAAGAACTGGCTTCCATAAAGGGCTCCCGCAGCTACCGCCTCGCCAGGGTGATGGGGTTCCCGGTCCGTTTTTTTAGAAGAATGATGAAGAAGATAAAGGAATAAGAGGAGCAGAGATTTGGAAAGCAGTAAGAAACCGGATGTCTCTGTGGTCATGCCTGTGTATAACAGCAGGGCCTGTCTAAGGGAGACACTTGATCTTTTAAGAAATCAGACACTTGGGAATATTGAGATTCTCTGTGTGGATGACGGCTCGGATGACAATTCGTTCGGGATTTTGGAAGAATATTCGAAGGCTGACGGGCGGATCCGGGCAATCCGCCGGATCCATGAGGGAGCCGGGGCAGCGAGAAATGCAGGGCTTGGGGAAGCCAGGGGTGAATACGTCATCTTTTTAGACTCGGATGATATCTTTGATCCGACCCTTCTTGAAAAAACGTGGAAAAAGGGAAAGAGCACACAGGCGGATGTGGTCTTGTTCGGGGCAAAGAGGTATGACGACCGGACGAAAAAGACAGTGGACGCGCCCCGCTATCTTTGGAGGAAGCTGATTCCGGAAAAAGAGGTATTCTCAAGGAAGGACATGAACGGAAGGCTTTTCGGCCTTACGGTTACCACTCCATGGACGAAGCTTTTCAGAAGGAAATTTATTCAGGAGCAGCAGATAAGCTTCCAGAATCTTCCTAACAGCAATGATGTATTCTTTGTGCTTGTGGCCCTGGCGGCTGCAGAGAGGATCAGCATTGTGCGGGAGGATCTGCTTTCCTACAGGGTGCACCGGGAGGGCAGCCTTCAGAATTGCAAAGACAGGGAGCCCCTGTGCTTTTTAAAAGCCTATGAGGATACGTACGAGGAGCTGAACCGCCGGGGACTCTACGGCGAGGTGCGGCAGGGCTTTGCAGACCTGGTGCTGTCTGGGTGTGTATTTAATCTGAATACGGTCCGCAGCGAGAGCGCCAGGTGGACGATCATACATGCCCTGTGCAGCGGGCGGTTCCTGCGGATGGGGATTCTTGACATGACCGGGGAAGAGGACCCTGTAATGGAGGGAAACGCCCCGTCCCGGGAAGGAATATACCAAAACGTCCCGGCCGGATATGACATGCCGGAATATTACGCCAGAATCAAGGGTCTTCCCCATGCGGTCAGAATGCGGGAGGAGCTGGAGAAAGGAAAGGCCGGTGAGCCGGAGACACTTGTGAGGCGGGGAGTGACGGAAATTCCTCCAAAAGTATCTGTTATTGTCCCGGTCTATAATACGAAAAAATATCTTTCGAAGTGCCTGGACAGTATTCTTGGCCAGACGTTAAAGGAGATTGAAATCATCTGCATGGACGACGGGTCGGATGACGGATCCTCAGACCTGCTTCTGTCCTATGCGGAGGCGGACAGCCGGATTACGGTATACCGGCAGAAAAACAGGGGACTATCTGAGGCGCGCAACAGAAGTCTCAGACATGCCTCGGGAGAATATGTCTATTTTCTGGACAGTGATGATATGCTGAGCAGGGACGGACTGGAGGGTCTGTATGAAAGGAGCCGGATGTCAGAGCTTGATGTACTGTATTTTGACGGCAGGGACTTCTATGACAGCGATAAGCTTAAGGAACAGCATCCACAGTTTTGCGGCTATTATATCCGGGCAGGGGAATATCCCGCTTCCTGTGCAGGGGCAGAGATGTTTTGGCAGATGCGCAGTACCGGGGAGTACCGGACTAATGTAGGAATCGCTTTTTTCAGGAGACAGTATCTCCTGGAACAGGGGCTTTGGTTTACGCCGGGAATTCTCCATGAGGACAATGATTTCTCCTTCCGCGCCATGCTTCTTGCAGAACGGGCAGGGTATACGGGGGAGGCCTGGTTTATAAGGAGAATCAGGGAGGATTCCATTATGACGGCAAGGGCCGGTTTTTTGGAGAGCTACGGTTACTTTAAAAGTTTTCTCAATATGCTGGCCTTTCTTGGGGAATACTCTTATCCAGAAGAGCTGACAGAGCTCCTTTTCGGGACGCTGCAGGGAGTGCTGGATCTTGCAAAGGACATCTACAATGCACTTCCCGCGGAGGAAAGATGGGCTGCGGAGGGCCTCCCTGGGGCAGAGAGAATCTATTACCGCTTTTTTGTGGAAAAGGATGCTGCCATGAGGGAGAAGCTTGCCCGGGCATATGCGGCAAAGAGCGGGATAAACGCGACACTTCAGAGGACTTACCGGGAAAAATCAGAGATTAACCGTAAGCTTCAGATTACTTATGGGGAAAAATATGACAGAGGACTTGAGATTAAACGGCTTAAAAAGGAACTGGAGGCAGTAAAAAGCTCTGAGACCTACCGGCTGGCAAGACTGATCGGGCTGCCGGTCCGGATATTCAGGAGGATGTTTAGGAAAGGAATATGGCGAAAGTATCAGTAATTATACCTGTATATAATGCAGAGAGATATCTGGCGGAATGCCTGGACAGCATTACCGGTCAGACATTGAAGGACATAGAGATCATATGCATAAGTGATGGTTCCACAGACCGGTCTTATGATATCCTGCAACAATACCAGGAGCGGGACAGCCGCATTCTGCTCATTTGGCGGGAAAACCGGGGATATGGATATACTATGAATGAAGGTGTTGCCCGGGCTTCGGGAGAATACATCGGCATTGTGGAGGCAGATGATTATGCAGCGCTTAATATGTATGAGGAACTGTATCAGAAGGCGAAGGAATATGACCTGGATTTTGTGAAAGCAGATTTTTATCGTTTTAAGAGGGCGCAAAGCGGCAGCATGGAACTGGCCTGCAACCATTTGTCGCCGGATCCGTCAGACTACAATAAGGTTTTTAACCCGGGAGAGAACCCGGAGACGCTCCGGTATATTATGAATACATGGAGCGGCATCTATAAAAGGAGCTTTTTAGAGAAATACCATATACAGCATAATGAGACGCCGGGGGCGTCCTTTCAGGACAATGGCTTCTGGTTTCAGACTTTTATTTACGGGGAGCGGGGGATGATTGTGGACCGGCCTTATTACAGGAACCGCCGGGACAATCCAGATTCCTCCGTAAAAAGTAAGGAAAAGGTCTACTGCATCAACGCAGAATACGATTACATCAGGGGGATTCTTCTTAAGGATCCGGCGCTGTGGGAGCGCTTCCGCCATATGTACTGGTTCAAAAAATATCATAATTATATGGGGACTCTGTGGAGAATTGATGAAAAATACAGAAAAGAATACCTGATGCGCTTCAGCGAAGAACTGAAAAGGGGAATCGCCCTGGGAGATCTGATCAGGGAGCCGTTTTCCAGCAGCGCCTGGAACAACATCCGCAGTATTACGGAGGATCCGGAGAAATATTACCTTACAAGGGTTTATCCTGTGGGGATGAATCAGAAGGTGTTTGAGCAGATGCAGGCATTGGAGACGGAGAACCGGAAGCTTAGGGAAGAGATTGCCTCTATACGGAGATCTAAGACTTTCCGGCTTGGAAAGATTCTTCTATTCCTGCCAGGAAGGCTTAAACGCATGCTGAGAGGGAGGAAAAGGTAATGGACAGGCCAAGAGTTTCCGTAATCGTCCCGGTCTATAATGCGCAGAGCTATCTGAGGCAGTGCCTGGACAGTATTACGGGGCAGACCTTAAGGGAGATTGAGATTTTCTGCGTGGATGACGGCTCCACAGACGGCTCGGCGCAGATCCTGGAGGAATATAAGGGGCGTGATTCAAGACTCCATGTGATCAGACAGGAAAACGCCGGTGCGGGCGCAGCCAGGAACAGAGGGCTTGCTGAGGCGTCAGGAGAGTACCTGTCTTTCCTGGATGCCGATGATTTCTTTGAACCGGATATGCTGGAGCGCGCATATGAGAGAGCCGTGTCAGGGAATGCGCAGATCGTTGTATTCCGGTCAGACCAGTACCATACAGAGGAGGGGATCTTAAAGGACATGCCCTGGACGCTCAGGAGCCGCGCCCTTGCGCCGTACAGACCCATGGACTGCCGGACATTTACGGACAATGTATTCAAGGTATTTGTGGGCTGGGCCTGGGACAAGCTGTTTGAGCGGGAATTCATCTTAAAGCACGGCCTCAGGTTCCAGGAGCAGAGAACATCTAATGACCTTTTGTTCGTGTTCCTGGCGATTGTCCTGGCGGAGCGGATTGAGACGGAGGAACGTGTGCTCGCCCATCAGAGAAGAGGCTCGTCCTCCTCCCTTTCCAATACCCGTGAGAAGTCCTGGCAGTGTTTTTACGAGGCGCTTAAGGCGCTTAAGGCGAATCTTATAAGGTTCGGACGTTACCAGGAGCTGGAGCAGGATTATATTAACTATGCACTCCACTTTTCCCTGTGGAATCTGGATACGCTCCAGGGAGAACGGAAAAAAGAACTGCGCAGGATGCTTAAGAAGCGTTGGTTTCGTGAGCTTGGCGTTGCAGGGAAAAAAGAGGATTATTTTTATAATAAGAAAGAATACAGGCAATACCGGGAGATTGTAAGAGGGCGGCTGCCCCGGATTGTACATCAATATTTGGGGAATTTATGAGAAAAACAGAAGAAAATAAAATGGAAAAAATACCGGCTGTGTCGGTTATTATACCGGTGTATAACGCACAGAAGTACCTGGAGCAGATGCTGGAATCCGTCATGCGCCAGTCTCTGAAAGAGATTGAGATTATCTGTATCGACGACGGCTCCACGGACCGGTCTGCAGATATCATCCAAAGTCTTGGAAAAAAGGATTCAAGGATCAGCCTTTTTACCCAGGAGAACCTGAATGCCGGAGCTGCGAGGAACCGGGGACTTCTAAAAGCGCGGGGGGAATACGTCCTGTTCTGGGACGCGGATGACAGGTTCAGGGAGAAAGCCACTGAACTTCTGTACCGGAAGGCAAAGTCATCTGGAGCAGATGTGTGCGTGTGCGGCGTCTGCGAATTTACAGACGAGGGAAAGGTGTATGAGACGGACGGCTACTTAAAGACAGATCTTCTTCCGGAAAAAGAAGTGTTTCAAAAGTATGATCTGGGTGATCACTTATTTGATTTTGCATCCAATGTGCTGTGGAACAAGATGTTCCGCCGGGAATTTCTGGCCCGCAGCGGGATAAGCTTTCAGGAGATACGTCAGGCTAACGATACGGCATTTGTCATGCTGTCCATGTACCGGGCAGAGGCGGTCACCTGCGTGCGGCAGATGCTTGTATACCACCGGGTGAACAACCCGGAAAGCCTGACGGGAAGGGCTTCAGATACGTTTCCCTGCCCTTATGAGTCCTACCTGTACACCTTTAGGAAACTTAAGGAGGATCCGGACTTTCCGATGTTTCAGAAAAGCTTTCGCAACAAGGCAGTGCTGGGGATGTTCCGGGCGCTGAACATACAGACATCCTTTGAAGCTTATGTGCAGTTATATCAATTTCTTAAGGAGGAGGGATTTGAAGCCCTTGGGATTCATCAGTGCCCCCGGGAAGAGCTTATGGAGGAGTGGATGTACCGGGATCTGGAACTTATGAAGGAGCTGTCTGCGGGAGACTTCCTGATTCATAAGGCAAATGAGAGACGCTGGGACAGGGATCAGCTTAAATACACACTCCGGCGCGTGCGCAGGAGGCTGTCTTTTCTGCTGACCTGGAATCAGAGAATGAAAAAAATCAGGGGATTGTTGGGGACGGGGCATTTTTAAAAATGCCCCGTCCCCAATTTTCCCAATTTCAATATATTTATAGGTAAAACCTATAAATATATTGAAATAAACAATTATACATCTAAATCGCGAAATGATATAATTCAATTACTATCTGTACGATCTAATTTTAGTAAAATGTGACATAATAATTGGGGGATGAAGAGATTATGGAGACAAAAAGTACAAAAAAAGCAAATAAATGGGCAGGAAAGATTGTGGTTATTGCACTGGCGGCCGCGGCTTTTCTTGCTTATTATTTTATTCCGGCAGTTCATGCGACCATGAATAAGATCCTGGCGGCATTTGCCAGCGGCGACTTTGAAGTGGTAAAGGAATTCGTGGAATCCTACGGCATCTATGCAGCGGCAGTTTCATTTATGCTGATGATTCTCCAGTCCATTGCGGCGCCGCTTCCGGCATTCCTGCTGACCTTTGCTAACGCGAACCTCTTTGGGTGGTGGAAGGGAGCAATCCTTTCCTGGTCAAGCGCCATGGCAGGCGCGGCGGTCTGTTTTTACATAGCAAGGATTCTCGGAAGAGACGTGGCAGAGAAGCTTACCAGCAGGAGAGGATTAAAGCAGATTGATGAATTTTTCGAGAAACACGGAAGGATGAGCATCCTCATTGCCAGGCTGCTGCCTTTTATCTCCTTTGATATTGTAAGCTATGCCGCGGGTCTTACATCCATTTCCTTCTGGAGTTTCTTTGTGGCCACGGGAATCGGACAGCTTCCTGCAACCATCATTTACTCTTATGTGGGAAGCATGCTGACAGGAGGGGCAAAGCTGTTTGTGACAGGACTGCTTCTGCTGTTTGCAATATCAGCACTGATCGTTTTATTTAGGCAGATATATAACGAGAAACAAAAAAAGGAGGATAACTAACATGAATACGTATTATAATCCGGAGGACCTGGCAAAATTCGGTACAATGGGCGAGGAGGCGCCCCAGCTGTGGGACAGCTTTATGCAGTATTACGGCTCAGTATTTGCCGAGGGGGCGCTCACGGCAAGGGAAAAATCACTGATCGCCCTGGCAGTTGCACATGCGGTACAGTGCCCCTACTGCATTGATTCTTACACACAGGACTGCCTGTCAAAGGGGGTTGACGAGGAGCAGATGACAGAGGCCGTTCACGTTGCAGCAGCCATCAGGGGAGGC
Organism: uncultured Dorea sp.; assembly: GCA_948602995.1. GTDB lineage: Bacteria > Bacillota > Clostridia > Lachnospirales > Lachnospiraceae > CAPEBR01. The sequence goes on along the minus strand of CAPEBR010000007.1, from coordinate 103,517 downwards.
GCAACGCTGGTTCACGGCGTACAGATGAAAAATATTGTAAAGAAACTGGAGCTTTAATGATGGATATAAGAGAAGAATTTGGAAAGCTTACGCAGATTCCGGACTTTGAGGATTCTGTGGAGAACAAGGATCTGCTTATGACAGATAAAATGTCTGTGCTGCAGATTAATGTAGGCAGGCTCTGTAATCTTGCGTGTAAGCACTGCCATATGGAGGCGGGGCCGAAGCGTACAGAGGTTATGGGGCGCGATGTGATGGAAGCGTGCCTTGAGGTGTACAGGAACTGGGGATTTTCTACAATCGACATCACGGGCGGAGCGCCGGAGATGAATCCGGATTTCCGCTGGTTTGTAGAGGAAGCTGTAAAGGTGTGCAGCCATGTTATGGTAAGGACAAACCTGACGATTATGCTGGAGGAAGGTTACGAAGACCTGCCGGAGTTCTACGCGGCCCACAAGGTGGAGATCATCTGTTCCCTTCCGCATTATAAGGCAAAGAATTCAGAGCGTCAGAGAGGTTCAGGCACCTTTGACAAATCCATAGAGGTTTTAAAGAAGCTCAATGAGGCGGGCTACGGAAAGGATCCGGAGCTTGTACTAAACATGGTATTTAACCCGGGCGGGGCATTTTTCCCGCCGCAGCAGAGCGCCATTGAGAGAGAGTACAAGGAACATCTGGGGCAGGAGTACGGAATTGTATTTAATAATCTGTTTACAATAACGAACAATCCTATTGGAAGATTCGGCGGTTTCCTTATGAAGACCGGAAACATGGAAAGCTATATGACAAAGCTTTATGACGCCTTTAATCCGGGCGCACTTCCTGGAATGATGTGCAGAAGCCAGTTGTCTGTAGCGTGGGACGGTTCATTGTACGACTGTGATTTTAACCAGGCAGTGGACATGCCGGTTGAGACGAAGGAAACGATCATGGATCTTCGGAACAGGCCGTATAAGAAGAGAAAGATACGCTTTGATAAACACTGCTACGCCTGTACCGCCGGACAGGGGTCAAGCTGCGGGGGAAGTACGGCATAAGGATTTCAGACGCAGTATAACTGGACTGGTAATTTTAGAAATGGAGTCAGATATGAAGAAAAGTATGAAGAGGAATATAAGAGGGCTTGGTATCGGGTTACTGGCAGCTATGCTTGTGACCGGATGCGGGGGCAAGGCAAAGGGAGTATCCGACGATGAGCTGGTATCAAAGGATACATTTGAGGGCGCCTGGCTGATAACGGCGGATGCAGCAAAGGAAAAAGTGGGAGGAAGCAGCGTCCTTTTTGTGGACTGCCGGGGAACGAAAGCGGCAGACAAGGAGACCATTGAGGGAGCCGTTGCTACAGACTGGAAACTTCTTGGAACCTGTGATGACAGTTATGGAAAAGAAGGAGACGAAGGCTGGGGTAAGATTCCAGAGCCTTCTGATCTTGCAGAGAGACTGGGGAAACTTGGCATGTCAAAGGACAAGGAGCTGATCCTGCTGGGTGAGACATTAGGCGGCTGGGGAGATGACGCGAGAGTCCTGTGGGAGCTCGTTGCTGCCGGTTACACGAATGTGAAGATGGTAGACGGCGGTTATGCGGCGCTGAAAGAAGCAGGCGCGCCGACACAAAAAGGAGCCTCCGAGCCTGAAGAAACGCAGGTTTCCATTGATTCCATTGATATGACCCATGTCATGGAAACAGAGGAGCTGATGGAGAATTACGATTCCTATAAGGTGGTGGACGTCCGCACAGACGAGGAATACGAAGGAGCAGTGAAATATAACGAGGCGAAGGGAGGACACCTTCCAGGAGCAATCCATATTCGATATACCGATATGTTCCGGGAGGACGGAACCTTAAGATCAAAGGCCGATATTGAGAAAGTGCTCACAGACGCCGGAATCTCAAAGGATGACAAGATCGTGACCTACTGCACAGGGGGAATCCGTTCCGCTTATTCACAGCTTGTATTTGAAATGGCAGGCTATGAGAATACATGGAACTATGACCAGTCCTACTGGAGATGGGCAGTGGCCGGAGACGTGGAGAAATAAGATCCGGCCTGAATCCGGGGCGGCAGCATGGGGATGTTCTGCCGGGCAAAAGCCGCCCGCATATTCTGATCATGTTCTTCCGGGAATGGGCAGTCCGTGCATATACCCGGGTCATGATATAGCAACAAAGATGGCAGCGATTCGAATGGCTGCCAGTGTAATCCACACCAATTTCCGATATGTTTCACTAGTGTGGGTTATACTAGAAATCTCATAGTAAGGAGGAAAAGATATGAGAGGTATGAAGAAACTGGCTGCAGTTGTGATTGCACTCGTGGCAGTCATAGCGGTTGCAGGAACAAGCATTCCTGTAGAAGCAGCGGCAAAGGCGCCGAAAAAGATTACTTTGAAGACTACTTCCAAGACAGTGGACATCAAAGGCAAAGCGACGGTTTCAGTAAAATCCGTGTCGCCGAAGGGCGCAAGCAAGGCGGTTAAGTACACGTCCAGCAACAAGAAGGTTGCCACCGTATCATCAAAGGGCGTGGTAACAGGGAAGAAGGCCGGGAAGGTAACAATTACCGCAACGTCTAAGAAGAGTAAGAAGGTAAAAAAGACAATTAAGATTACGGTAAAGCAGTTAAAGCCCACACAGATCAGCCTGAGCAGCAAAGTGGCTATGAAGACTGGGGATAAGAAGGTTTTAAAGGCGACTGTAAAACCGGCAGGAGTATACTGCCCCCTTTCATGGTCATCAGGCAACAAGTCTGTAGCCACAGTTGACCAGAAGGGGAATGTGACTGCAAAGGCGCCGGGAACGGCTGTCATTACTGTAAAATCAAGAGAGAAAAATAAAAAGGGCAAGTATCTTACAAAGAAATGTACAGTGACAGTAACGGCTAAGGAAGTAAAGGTATCCGGACTTACATTTGCAGATAAGGAAAAGACACTGACTGGTCTTGGAACTACCTATACGAATACGCTTACAGTTGCACCGGCAAATGCAACGAATAAGAAGGTAACTTATTCTTCCAGTGATCCGAAAATTGCAGCCGTGGATCCTGCAGGCGGCAAGGTTACGACAGTTGCAGCAGGAAGCGCTACGATTACGGCGTCTGCAGCAGACGGAAGCGGAAAGAAAGCTTCCTATAAGCTGACAGTTGCAGACCGTATGAATGCAGACATTGACTGGCAGTATGTGGAAAGTGCAGACCTGATTGCAAATAAAGAAGACTATGTTATTATAGATCTCCGCCCCACAAAGGCTTTGAATTCCTCAATCGGGGAGGACGGATATGAGAAGGGACATATCGAAGGCTCCGTATGGGTTCCGGCATGGCCGGTTGACAGTGCGGACAAAGAGAATCTGTTAAGAGCTTCCTATGTTCTTGAACAGCTTAAGGATAATGATAAGAACATTGCCTTTATCTGCCGTTCAGGAGCAGGAGGAGCAAAGAGAGCCATTTCCGTTATGAAGGATGCAGGAATTGATCTGTCCAGAATGTATATTCAGAAGGGCGGCGGTAAAGACCTGCTTGCGAATCATAAGGAGCAGCTTGTAACAGAAGGTGAATTCAGCGGAGACTATGTCATCAGTGCGGCTGATCTGAAGACAAAGATAGATGCAAAAGAGACCATGACATTAGTTGACACACGCGGGATTGGGGCGGCTGCTGAGACAGCACAGAACGCGATTACAATCAACTGGAAGGATATTTCCTTAAGTGACAAGCAGACCGGAAATAATAAGAGAGCTGCCGGAGATGAAGGCTTTGCAAGATCTCTGCCTGCAGCAGATATGGGTCAGAAGCTGGGCGCTCTTGGTCTTGGTCAGAGTGACCAGATTATACTGTTCAGCGACGGCCATGTATCTGGCGGCTGGGGAGACGACGGACGTATTGCATGGCAGCTGTTCCAGTGCGGCTACACAAATGTAAAGATGGTAAACGGCGGTCTTGCAGCTATGAAGGCAGCAGGGATTCCGGTACAGAAGGGACCGTCAAAAGCGGCTGCAAAGGCAGTGACAGTAGCGGGTCTTAACACAGATCATGACATTACAACGAAAGATCTTCTTGATCATTTTGCAGATTACAAGATAATTGACGTGCGTGCAAATGCGGAATTTGACGGCGCTGTTCTTTACGGAGAGAAGTCCGGCGGACACATCAAGGGCGCGCTCCATATCCGTTTTACAGATCTGTTCAGATATAACGGAACATTAAAGAGTGCGGATGAGCTTATGGCTATGTTTAAGGCGGCAGGCCTGAATGAGACTGACAAGGTTGTAACTTATTGTACAGGCGGTATCCGTTCGGCTTATATGCAGCTGGTACTGCAGATGATTGGATATCAGAATACATATAACTATGCAGAGTCAGCCTACAGATGGTCAAATACAGCATCAGCAGGTACAGCGGCTTACTGGTCAAAAGAGGCTGCAGTGACAGAAATCAGCTTTGAAAAAGACGAGCTGGTGATCGGGGCAAAAGAGGCAGCAGGCAGTGTGAAGCTCAGAATAACGCCAGCCTATGCTACGAATAAAGCGGTAGAGTACAAATCATCCGATGACAAGATCGCAACTGTAGACCAGAATGGAAAGGTTACAGCTGTTGAATATGGGGAAGCTACGATAACGGCTGCAACGAAGGACGGCTCCAACCTTACTGCAAGCTATAAGGTTAAGGTACAGGCGCCGGAAGCCGTAACAGAGCGTCAGGTATATGTATCTCCTGAATGGGTAAAGAGCGCCATGGATGGAAAGCAGGCAGGATATGACAATGCCTTTATTTCAGAGGTGTCATGGGGAGCTCTTGAAGATGCGAAAGCGTACAACGAAGGCCATGTAAAGGGTGCATTCCACATTAACTCAGATGAGGTTGAGTATGATGACTGTGATCCATGGCCCAACGGCGACGGACAGGATGACTTCGGATTGTACGATGAAAAGGACGTTGCTCCGGAGGATAACTTCAATATCAGAAGTCCTGAGCAGTTAAGTGTATTCCTTAAGAGAAAAGGAATTACACAGGATACAAAGGTTATTCTTTATGGAAAATCTGCAAGCGATTCCAGTATTACAAGAGTTGCATTTGCGATGCTTTATGCAGGAGTTAAGGACGTTAAGGTCATTGACGGCGGTATGGAAGGCTGGAAGAAGGCAGGACTTCCCACTGAGACAAAGGCGAATGAGCCGACACCAGGCGGTGAATCATACGACTTTGGTGCAAAAAAATTCCCGGCACATCCGGAATACATTATGTCTATAGAGGATGTAAAGGAAAACCTGGAAAATGATCCGAACTTCCGTCTCGTAAGTATCCGCTCTGAAGACGAGTTTGTTGGAAAGAAAACAGGGTACGCATATATCAAGGATGAGAATGCGGGAGAGCCTCTCGGAGCAGTATGGGGACATGATACAGACGATGGATACTATGTGCAGAATGGAAAAGTTGCCAGCATTGACAAAGTAGAAGAAATACTTGCAGAATCAGGTTCTTCCCTTGACAACGAGCTTTCCTTCTACTGTGGAACCGGATGGAGAGCGACAATCCCATTCTTAATCTGCTATCAGGCAGGATGCAAAAATATCAGTCTCTACGATGGCGGCTGGTGGCTGTGGCAGCTTAAATGGGAGGAGAATCCGGAAGACTGGCCGATCCAGAAGGTTACGCCTGAGGAGGCTGTAGGTCATGCAGTTTTCAAATTTGCAGAGAAAGAGATTATGCAGGATGTTGACGGAAACAGGCTTACATCATCAGGCGCTGCAGCGGCTAAAAATGAGATTAAGGCAGTACCGGCACGCGTTGATGCAACGCCGACAATTACAGCCTATACATCTTCAAATGAAAAGGTGGCGACAGTAGCAGCAGATGGTACAGTAACCACAACAGGCTATGGCACAGCTGCGATTACTGCCACATTAGAAAGCGGAGATACAGTTAGCTATAAAGTAACTGTATCAGACAGGAAAGATGATGCGATCAGCTGGCAGGAAAAATCATCTGCAGACGTGATCAAAGAAGCGGCAGAGGGTACACTGCTTGTATTAGATACCCGACGGGATAGCATTCCCAGGCCTAGTGATACGGAGATACCAGACGCAGGCTATGCGGCAGGTCATATCCAGGGAGCTATTCAAGTTGATTCCTGGCCGGTTGATACAAAAGCAGCAGAAGATGCTTTGCGTAAGAAGGTTGCCAGTCTGAAGAGAAGAAATAAACCGATTGCTATCATTTGCCAGTCAGGAGCAGGCGGGGCAAAGCGAGCCATATCCGTATTAATAGACGCAGGAATTGATCCTTCTATGCTGTTTATTCAAAAGGGCGGCGGACTGGATTTATTAAAGAATCACAAGACAGAACTTGTGACAGGAAGCGACGGGCCGGTCAACAAGGAATGGACAGCAGCGGACTTTACTTATACAGAAGACGGAACTGCTATCACAGGTCTTTCGCTTGACGGAGCTGATAAGCTTGAATTAAATATGGATGTAGTTATGCCAGACGAGAGTTGTGAAGGGATAGCAATTACGGCAATCGCAGATGCAGCAATGGAAGCAGGCGGAATATTTGGGAAAGATGCCAAGGTAAAAAGTGTGGTATTACCAGCAAAACTGGAGACAATTGGGAATAATTCGTTTTACCAGTGTAATCTTGAGAAAATCGCTTTTCCAAATACGTTAAGGACAATCGGAAATTCTGCTTTTACGATGAATAACCTTACAGAAATTATTTTACCGGATAGCGTGGAAACGGTTGGAAATGGAGCATTTACAAATAATTACCAGATAGAAAAGGTAGTAATTTCGAAAAGTATGACAGCCATACCAGGAGGATTTGTTGGCTGCCCTGGAAAGATTCCTGCAGAGAAACTCACACAAATTGAAATTCCGGAAGGAATAACAGAAATCGGAGATAATGCATTTTCCGGAAATAGTTTTGTAAGGATAGAAATTCCTGAAAGTGTAACGAAAATTGGAAGATCAGCCTTTTTCCAGGCTGACACGAACAGAACGCTGGAAGAAGTAATACTGCATGAAGGCCTGGATCAAATTGGCAGGTACGCATTCCAACATATCCTCGCAACGGAAATCCGAATTCCATCAACAGTTACATCCATAGATCCAAATGCATTTAAAGGCTGCGCTATAAAGGTATATACTTATAATGAAAGCTTTACTACAGATTATTTCAAATCAGGGGTAACTGAATCAGTACTTCTTCAGAAAGAGGAATAGAAAAGCAATAATATGTGTAACTAAATCAGCAGGTCAGCGCATTTGCTATATTGACCCGTAGGAAGATTTAGGAGTACTGAACAGCTACTAATAAGCGAAAAAAGAAAAAGCTTCTGCAGACTATTGGACAAATAGACATTTGCAGAAGCTTTTTCGAACAGGGAGGGTATGATGCAGACAAAGAGAAAACTATTGTCATTGATCATGTCGCTGGTGCTGACATTATCAATGTCACTTTCCGCATTTGCTATGGACCAGTCTCAGTCTTATGAGACGGAGGAAAGCTATAGCGAAGAAGCACAGACAGATGACATAAAAAATATACAAGAAGCAGAAACAGAGAATTTTAAAGAAGCCATAGACAGCTCTGTATGGACCGCTGAAGACTTCACCTACACAACGCTTACACAGACCTTGAACGGCTGTGATTATACAAGACAATTCCAGATCTCCGGTCCTGCAATTGCAGGATTTTCTGAAACAGGAGAGGAAAAACTAAAAACAAACAAGAACCTTGTTATTCCCTCTGAAAATGATAAGGGAGAAACACTTGTAGGCGTTGCAGCGAAAGCATTTTATGAGAAGGGGCTTGAATCTGTAGAGTTTCCGGAAGGAATGATGGTGGACTATGACGATACCGTGACCCATGTAGTAACGAGACGCGGCAATTTCGTGATTGATACAGAAGCATTTGCAAAAAACAATCTTACCTCAGTGACCCTTCCAGAGGGCGTTATTGCCGTTATGTCCGCAGCATTTCGCAATAATCAGCTAAGCAAGGCGTCCCTGCCGCACACAATCTGGTGGATTGAGAATTCAAGCTTTGATAACAACAAGCTTACAACGGTTGGCTTTCCAAAGACCTGTGACTTCCAGGTACAGATACATGGCTTTGCATTCTCAAGAAATGAGATCAGGACAGTAAGGCTTCCCGATTATACAGAGGTTGTGGATAAGAATGCGTTTATACTTAATCCAGGCGCAGAAGAATGTCCTGCGAATGCTCCTGACAAAGAAAAGACACTGGGCGGCGTGGTTTACATGTATACGGATAATGCAAATCTTGCTAACATGGAGCGTATCCACCACATAGAACGCAGCGCAGTATCCCAGCACTCCTGGCACCAGAAGCTGGTGATTGGAAGCAGGCCGGCGGAAGATGGGGAATGGACGGCGGAAGATTTTACAATTGAGGGAACAACCATTACAGGCCTGTCAGAAAGCGGAATAAAGAAGAGAACGGTGAATAAAGACCTGGTTCTGCCAGATAAAAATGCATCCGGGCAGTATATCACAGAGCTTGCCGACGCTACATCTTCAACTGGACTATTCGCGTCAGAAGAAGAAAAATTCAACAGTCTGGTACTACCGTCCTCCATTGAACGAATCGGGCAAAGAGCATTTACGAATAATGGATTGACAGGCAGCGTAAAGTTCCCGCTTACCTTAAAGGAAATCGGACTGGCGGCATTTCAGAATAACAGTCTTACCAATGTTACACTGCCAGATAGTGTGGTAAAGCTTGGAGAAGGAGCGTTTAGCACCAATCCGAAGCTTGGAACCATTGTGATCTCGAAGGGTCTGACTGAAATCGCAGCTGGAGCTTTTGGCTGCAGTGATAAAAATAACTGGATGGAAAACCTGACGCAGCTTGTAATTCCGGAAGGGATTACGAAGATTGGAAACAATGCATTTGCAGGGAACAACATCAAAAAAATTGAGATTCCATCTACTGTCACAGAGATTGGAGAATTTGCATTTTCCACTAAGAATTATCTGAAGGATGAATGTACGCTTGAACTTCCAGAGGGTCTTCGTACCATTGGCAGCAAGGCATTTCGTAATAAGGTAATTAAAGAAGTTACGCTGCCGTCCAGTGTAGAGGATTTAAAACAGGATGTGTTCTTAAAGCAATATTCAGACGGGACTTTGGTACAGGTAACAACGGTATATGTAAGCAAGGCACAATATAAGAATAAAGAGAAATTTCCAGCTTCGGACTACCATACTTATCAGATCAAGGCAGACCCGGAGGATACCAGGTGGGATGAATTTGACTTTACCTATGCATCGTGGAAGGATGCGGGTGTAAATGAAGATGAGCTTACCATGTATTCCGTGAATGATACGGAAAATAAAGTGGTGCTTTCTCCATACCTGATTACCGGACTATCTGAATTTGGCCGGGAAAAAATAAAAAAGAATAAGGATATGGTAATCCCGGCAGCAGATCCGGATGGAAATATGGTTACCGGGATTGCACCGGGAGCGTTTGATGACAGCGCAAATGAAAAGAAATATGGAATTGAGTCAGTCACATTTCCGGAAAATGTGAAGACACCTTATAATGCAGCACAGAAGACAAGGGCAGATGAACTGACAGAGCGCGGCGATTTTGTAATCTGCAGCAATGCTTTTGCAGGGAACAGCCTTACGATGCTGAAGCTGCCAGAGGGGATTATACGCATCGGTGAGAAGGCGTTTGAAGGGAATCAGTTAGTGAGTGTTGCAGTACCGAAGACTGTTTGGTGGATTGACGGCAGGGCATTTGCATCCAATGAGATTACTGCCGTGGATCTGCCCCAGAGCTCAGATTTCAGAATGAGTATAGGAGCAGAGTCCTTTGCTGGAAATAAGATACGGGCAGTGCAGCTTCCAGACCGGATAGAAAGAGTGGAACTGGATGCATTTAAGGACAATACTGGTATGGAGGAAGTAGATCCTTCTGCGCCAGGGGAATGGAAAAACAGCGGCATCGTATATATGTATGCAGCTCCAGGTACAGAAGCAGGGGTCTATATCGGTCATCTGGGAGGTACGGGAGAGCAGCAGTCCTTTATACAAAAACTGGTTACGGATAGCCCTATGCCGGATGAATTAAAGCCATGGGGAACAGAGGATTTTACTTACTCTGAAAATGGCAGTACGATAACAGGCCTTTCTGATAAGGGGAGGGCAAAAAGGACAGAGAACGCCCATATTATTCTTCCGGGTAAAGGACCGGATGGAAAGGTCATCATCGCAATCGGGGACGCCGATGCAGGTAAATGCGGACTGTTTGGCAGTGAAGAGGAAAAGCCGGCAGGTATCATATTTCCAGAACAGCTGGAGCGTATAGGCAGCTATGCGTTTGAAAACTGCGGGCTGGAAAAAATACATTTTCCACAGACCTTAACAGTGATTGGTGAAGGAGCATTCAGGCACAATAACCTCTCCCAGATTCTTCTGCCCGACCATGTAACCAAAGCCGGGACCAGAGCATTCGCGTCAAATGCTGCCGCAAAACAGATTGTGGTATCAAAAGCTATGACAGAGATTCCGGCATCCTTTGCAGAGAATTCAGGGATCATGGATGGAATCATCCTGGAACTGGTGATTCCCAAAGGGATTGCATCAATCGGGGATAAAGCTTTTAAAGGCGCCAGACTAAGCCTTATTGAGATTCCGTCATCCGTAGAAACGATTGGAAGCTATGCATTTGCACAGGATGCAAGACTGGATCTGGCAGTTGAGATTGTTCTGTCAGAAGGAGTAAAAAGAATCGGAAACTGTGCATTTCAATATGCCGGGGTAACAGAATTAGAGCTGCCATCCACCATTACGGATATTCAGGATGATGCATTCCAGGGGTGTATAGAAGGCGGAAAGGTTAAGCTGTACACATCCAGTGAAGAACATATAAAGAAGTTCAACTCATCAAAATACCACGAGGCAGTCCTGCAGTATCTGCTCGGAAGCGGCTGGGACGAAGATGATTTTACATATGAAGGAACAGCAGTTACCGGCTGGACCGAAAAAGGAAATCAGACAAGACTTAAGAACAAGAGACTGAAAATTCCAGACCGTAACCCTGATACAAAAGAGGCAATTACCAGGATTGGAGACAGCGCATTTAAAATACCAGATGATGAGATCACACAGCTCAAGGACAGTGTAGAATCACCCAATGGCATGACAGAGGTAATCATTCCCGAGACAGTAACACAGATCGGAGAAAAAGCATTCGAATACAACAACCTTGAAACGATTGCTCTGCCAGATATACTGACAGCCATAGGAATCTCCGCGTTCCATGGCAACAAACTGAAAAAAGCAGTCATTCCAGACAGCGTGACATTTCTTGGAAACGGCTCATTTTCAGAAAATAATCTGACAGAGATTATCCTGCCGAAAGGCCTTAAAAAGGTGGAAAAAGGAGTATTCTCCATGAATATCCGCCTGAAACAGATAGACCTTCCAGATACCCTGACAGAGATTGACGACATGGCATTTGCCGGGGCAAGATTTACGAGCCTTACTATACCGAAATCCGTGACAAAGATCGGAAGAAAGGCGTTCCATCTCCATCATCTCGAGGAACTTACCATTCCTGGAAATGTAAAAGAAATCGGGGAGTCAGCTTTTGAAGGAACTTTCAAGGAAATCACACTGAAAAAGCTCACACTAGGAGAAGGAATAGAGAGCATAGGATCCAAAGCATTTAAAGAGGGTTATCTGGAAAGTGTCCGGCTGCCATCCTCACTGAAATACCTGGCGCCTGATGCATTTGTAAACAACAGCGGAACGAATAACGACCATGTAGTTGTGTGCCATACAGCCAACAAAGAACACTTAAAATGGCCCGCATCAGATACACACAAGATCGTGTTCGATGAGCAAAAACCCCCCACACAAAATCCAGGTGAAACAGCAAAGATCAAAGTAAAAAATATCAAAATAACGGGGATCTCCCACAAAATAGCAGCAGGCAAAAAGATCACCCTGAAAGCAGCAGTATCGCCTTCAAACGCATCAGACAAAAGCGTTACATGGAAATCAAGTAACAAAAAAGTCGCCACAGTCAGCAGCAAGGGCGTTGTAACAGTCAAAAAGAATACCGGCGGCAGAAAAGTGACAATAACAGCCATAGCAAAAGACGGAAGCCAGGTAAAGGGAACCTACAAGATCACATCAGTAAAAGGCACTGTAAAGAAGATCACTATTACAGGCTCCAAAACCACCCTGAAGGCAGGCAAGAGCCTGAAGCTAAAGGCAAAGGTAACAGCATCAAAAGGTGCATATAAGAAAGTCATCTGGACAAGCAGCAATACAAAATACGCAAAAGTCACAGCATCCGGAAAAGTCAGAACCTATCGCGCAGGCAAAGGAAAGAAAGTTAAGATCACAGCAAAGGCAGCAGACGGAAGCGGAAAGAAAAAAACAGTGACAATAAAGCTGAAATAACCAAGTTTGGGACGGGGCATTTTTTAAAATGCCCCGTCCCAAATTGAAAATGGGGTGTCCCCCTTCAACAGGTAAAAGCCAGGCTAGGCTATACATCCCTGCTTGACTATTTATAACAGTTTTATTAATTTGAATGGTATGGGCAATCGTCATGTTTCCCATTATACGGGCACATAGGTGAAAAGCTGTGACAATTGTTACCAGGAGGATCTTCATGGATGTGGCCAGGTTTCCCATGGGTGAATTCTTCATAAAACACATATGCCATGTCATGCATTCCATAACCATCCTCTAGAGCATCCATAGAACCAACGAGGTAGAAAGCCAATCCACATGAGCAGGCTATGGTTGGATATTTATATTCTTTAATTGGTATGAGCTGGTGTTCCACAACACCTGGTATGTCTAAGATTTCACGGCAGAGCCAGACGTGCCTTTCCCATTCCCCTTCAATATCAGCATGGATCGGTGTTCCACATGTACACTGATATCTAGGGCCTTCAACATACCCATCTTTGTCTATTTTAATCGGGTGTATCGCTACATAATTAGGTTCTTCTTCTGAATTCGCTTTCCGAGTATCTTTTACTGTCACCTTGCACTTATAAACCTTACCGTTTACTTTCGCGGTGATAACAGCTGTGCCTTTTTTCTTGGCGGTTACCATGCCAGTCTTGGACACTACGGCGACTTTTTTGTTGTTGGTTTTCCATGTTGCTTTCTTGGACGTGCCTGTTACTTTCAACTGGCATTTCTTAGTCTTGGCCATATTTAGGGAAACTTTTGTCTTGTTGAGTTTTACTTTTCTAGCCGGCCTGTAGTTCCCCCCGACTGTTACCTTGCATTTATAAGCCTTACCGCCTACTTTCGCGGTAATGACAGCTGTGCCTTTTTTCTTGGCGGTTACTTTACCGGTTTTAGATACAGTAGCGACTTTCTTGTTGTTGCTTTTCCATGCTACTTTCTTGGAAACGCCTGTTATTTTTAACTGATATGACTTCTTTACATTTAAAGAAATTTTTGTCTTGTTCAGCTTTGGCGTTGATTTTGCTTGCGCGGTCATAGGCATGGTCAGCGTGAACATGACTGCCAACGCAGTGATCACTGTGATTGATTTTGTAATGATTTTTTTCATGAATGATGCTCCTCTCTTCAATATATTCAAAATATCATCTTTATGAAAACCATTCGCTGGATTCTCACAGATTTACATTTAATTTCTATTATACGAATATAACCCAAACTAATTAACCGTACGTTTCACTTGTCTAGATTTCCATCTGCCGCGTTGTCGTCAATCGGCGTAGCCACCGCTACTCCTCGTTCCTGCGCCTTGCAGGCTGAAAATTTATCCTGCGTGAAACGTATCGGTAATTAGTGTGGGTTATACTAGCTGCCGGGCAATATCCGAAAAGTCGATATATAAATCCTCATAGATACCAGCCTTTACAGAATCAGAAAAAGTATAGTCCCTGGTATCTTCGTATTCAAAATCATATACCGTAATTCTTTTTTTGTCAGGATCCACAATCCAGTATTCACGTACGCCTGCAGTGCGGTATTTGAAAAGTTTCGTGAAATAATCCATCCGCCTGCTGCCAGGTGATACGATTTCGATGATCCAGTCTGGTGCGCCAGAACATCCCTTATCAGTAAGCTTATTGTGATCACATATAACTGGGATATTAGGTTCGACATAATTTTTGTCATCCTCATTTAAAAATACAGCAAACGGAGAAACATACGGTCTGCACGCTTTCCGTCTGGCAGGGAATAAATGTCATCAATGGTGCAGCTCTTTTCCTGTGCTAATGCTGATGTCATAGGTTCAGCTCCTTTCAATTATAAGTTTTTTTGAGATTGGGGACACCCTTTTTTCAATCTGGGACGGGGCATTTTTCACCTCAAACGCTTCACAGGAGCTTTTGAGGTGCGCTATGGCGAAAAATGCCCCGTCCCCAGTTGTCTATTTTATCTGTCCATTTGACTTGACCGTAACATGCTTTCCCTTACTGATCCGGTTTATTTTATTAATAAGCGTGCGCTTCCTCCCGCCTGATAAAACAGTAGGCTGAAAATTATTATACTGACTGCTTGACGAAATCGAACAGGGAATAACCTTTGCCCTGCTGTCATCTTTTTTCAGCTTTCCATTTTTGATACAAAATGTCTGCTGAAAGATCATGGTATCTTTATCAGCCGGATTCGTATGACCGCCGTAACAGAAGTTGCCAAGGCTATATACAATATACCTGCCCTTGTATTTTTCAATACCCTGGAGGACATGGGGATGATGACCGAGCACGAGAGAGGCGCCGCACTGGATTGCGTAACGTCCCATGGACGTCTGAAGGGAGGTGGGTTCATAGGTTCTTTCCACTCCCCAGTGAAAGCTTACAATAATAATTTTCGCTTTCGCTTTTTTCGCCTTGTTAATGCTGTCCTTCACCTGCTTTTGCGTCACACCGTTCAGCTGATTGAAACCAAGGAAGGCAACCTTGACGCCCTTCACTTTTTTGTAGGCAATGGCATCATAGCCATAATAGCTGATCTTATTCTTTTTCAAAGTCTTTTTTGTATCCTCAAAACCTGATTTTCCGTAATCCATAGTATGGTTATTGGCAATATTTACAACTTCGACAGAGCCTTTTGTCAGAATGGAAGCATGACGTTCAGGCCCTTTAAAGGTAAACTGAGCCGGGACGCGCTGCCAGGAACTGGTGAGCGGTCCTTCCAGGTTTGTGACAGTAATGTCATCCTTTGAAAAAACAGGCCTTACCTTTTTAAGAAAATATGTGGAACCTTTTGCCTTATAACAGTCATTGAATGAATTGTTATATCTTGTATCGACACCTAATGTACAGTCACCGGCGGCGCTGATGGTAATTTTAACCGTTTTGCCCCTGCTGCTTTTGCCTGCCGCCTGCGCTGTTTCTCCGGTATACCCAGTAATAAGAAGGCACAAAAGCAGCAGGAGCAGAGAGAACAAGATACGTGCCGTAAAATGGCTGGTTTTCTCAGGACGGGCATGTGGGTTTTCCATAGGATGTACTTTTTTAAAATTTTTAGCTGACATAGTATATTTCCTCCTTTTTCTTACTCATTCGCTCTTCGAATCTAAAAAGACCGGAAGATTATTTCCTGCCACACTAATCCGGCACGATTCACGGAGCTGTGCATTCCATCTGATTTACTATATTATATCCCATTCCGGGCTATTTCACAATCAAATACCTGTAACAGTTTCCTGTTCAAAACAGCCATTGTTACTATTCACGGCCCAGGAGGCCGCTCATAGTAACGAAAGCCACATCATAATAAGTATCGGTTGTCTTGGTGAAAGGATTATAGTATGATGTATTAGTATAATTCACACTAACTTGCGCAGTCAAAAAGAGACGCCTGGAAACAGGGAGAAGGAGGCAGAGAAGAGATGTCAAAGATACAAATCATGGATCACCCGCTGATTCAGCACAAGATCAATTATATCCGCAGAGAAGAAGTTGGTTCAAAGGAATTTCGCGAAATCGTAAGTGAGATTGCGTCACTCATGTGTTATGAAGCATCGCGGGATTTAAAACTGCAGGATGTGACGATTAAGACACCAATCTGTGAGATGACAGGAAAGGAACTAAGCGGCAAGAAGATGGCAGTAGTGCCGATCTTAAGGGCAGGTCTGGGGATGGTGGACGGAATCCTCAGAATGATACCGGCGGCAAAGGTCGGGCATATAGGATTATACCGGGATCCAGACACATTCCAACCAGTAGAATACTACTGCAAGCTGCCGGCAGACTGCAGCGAAAGAGAAGTATTCGTAGTAGATCCCATGCTCGCAACCGGCGGCTCCAGTGTGGCGGCAATTCAGATGCTGAAAGACAAAGGAGTAAAGAATATCCGGTTTTTGTGCATCATAGCCGCACCCGAAGGGGTAGAACGGATGAAAAACGAACACCCTGACGTGGCACTATATATCGGCGCACTGGATGACCATCTGAATGAGCACAAATATATTGTTCCAGGACTTGGGGATGCCGGAGACCGTATCTTTGGAACCCGGTAGTCAATTGGGGACGGGGCATTTTTAAAAATGCCCCGTCCCCAATTGACCCAGGAGCTCCCATGAGGCGTCCCGTTCTTTTTTCTGTTCCGGTGTCAGCCTGTTATAGGGACACAGCATAGGATGCTGTCTTGCGGCGTCATTCCTTACGGGTCCGCAGCTCCAGTTGTAGAAGGTATAAAAGCGGAGCCATCTCATATGGTCAAGTCTGCGGTACATATCCCGTATATATTCTGCTTCTTTTGTCCGGCAATATTCCTTGTATGCTTTTTCAATTGTGCAGGAATCAAAATCTGTAATTGATTCATCCTTTAAAAGAATGCGGATTTTCATCAGAATGTGATCCGCTGCGGCTATCTTTGATTCCCGGTGGAAATCATCCAGCTCTTCCCAGCTAAGAGTAGGGTATGAGACTGATTTGCGGAAGAGATCATTGATCGTAATGGCAGCTCTGTTCAGTGAAGTCCGCATAATCTGATTGGGGGTGTAGATCTCTTCATTTGTTCCGAAATAGGACACGCCGGGCGCCTTCCGGTTGCTGTGGAGGTCAATATGTCCGCTCAGCTTATAGTATTTATGTAGCCGCCAGAAGATGTTCCAGCCTTCCGGTTCGTCATCCGTGCAGATGATAATGCGGTCTGCCCGGCTGAGAATGGTATGGTCTGCCTCCCAGAATTCATCGTGAAAGATCAGGGAATCTGTTGTCTCGGATTCTTCTCCCACTGAAAACATCTCGGACAGATGTGTGTGCATGGCGAGGAATGCTTTTGCATTACCAAAAATGTGATAGGCAACATGCTGGTTTACAGAAATGATATTCGTAAGTATTGCCCGTTCCAAAATGCAGCGTCCGTAATGTCCGAATCCTAAGATTACAATTGTGTTTTCGTGGCTGCACAGCGGCCTGGAACGCCAGTACTGCCTGGCGCAGCAGTCATAGCTGTGGAAAAAGTTAATATTTCCGGAGAGGTGATCCTGCCCGTTCGTGGTTCTTGCATAGACATCTACCGGTAATTTATGCAGGTCAACGGCCCGGCTGTTTACACCGATATCATTTTCCTTCATAAGAAATATTTTGCATCTTGTACCCTTGTTTTTCTTACACGCTACAATCCGCGCCGGGGAGATGCTGAGGAACAGGCAGGGGTAGTCGGGGAGTTCCATCTGCTCCTCCTTTTTCTCTCCATAAATGATCACGGCATCCGGATCTTCCTTATAGATATTTGCAGCCAGCGTATTGGCTTCCGGGCCGTAGTCTGCAAAGTAATACCAGTTTTTCTTACGCTGAAAGCCAAGCATAATATAAGGAAGCCCTTCGCTGGTCACAAAAGATATAACGGCGCCGAATAAGGTCATGATAATACCAGCTGACAATAAAAGAAAAATAATTCCTACTGCATGTCCGAGAGGTGTTACGGGTGTCAGGTCGCCATAGCCCACAGTGGTCAGTGTGACAAGTGAGTACCAGAATGCGTCGCCCAGGGTCCGGATGGTAGCATTGCTGTCAGTATATTCGGAAAGATACAAAAGCGCTACCAGTCCGATATAAATAAGTATTAAGCCTACTGTCATATACAGATAGATTTTGCTTCTTCTCTTCATAAAATCGTTCCCCGTGTTTCACATTATTTTTCTTTCTGAGTATATCAAAATAATAATAGTAAATCAACACGTTACTGTTCACTCCGTTCACAGTAACGTCATGTGTGAACAGTAACCATAGTAACGCATTTTTTGCTTGCAGAAAAGAAGCATCTATGATATTCTAAATGAGAAGTGTTAAAATACCTTTGACACTTGTATTATATGATGTTGTAAACTTGAATTGAAAAGGGAGATGAAAGGATGAAGAATACTTCTTGCTAATTACGAACGTAACTGCATAGCAGACATGAAAGCCTCCGCAGCATATATTCATATATGCTGCAGCGTGGGCTGTTTGTTTTGCTGTGCTGACAGCAGGAAGTCTTTCATCCGTTTTCAGTGTATAGATCTGGCATGTGAACCGCAGGGAGAGGACTTTTCCTGCGGTTTTTTGCGCGTGCCGCCAGGCTGCGCAAATGTGGGAGCCAGTTCGGGCTCCTGCTTATGAGGAGGGATGCATATGTCATTGATTGATGTTGTTGATTTAAGTTTTGCCTGGGAGGGCAGCTATGATGAAGTATTTTCCCATGTGTCATTTCAAATTGATACGGACTGGAAGCTTGGGTTTATTGGAAGAAATGGAAGAGGAAAGACGACCTTTCTGAAACTGCTTTGCGGTCAGTATCCATTTCAGGGAAGGATAATTTCTAATGTGGACTTTGAGTATTTTCCGTATGAGGTTTCCAGGCAGGACAGGATGACCAGTGAGATTATAGAGGAACTCACATCTGACAGTGAGGAGTGGCGGATTTTCCGCGAATTGAATCTGCTGGGCGTAGATGCAGAGATTTTATACCGTCCATTTTCCACATTAAGCTTCGGAGAGCGGACAAAGGTGCTGCTGGCAGCATTATTTACCGGGGATAACAGGTTTCTTCTGATTGACGAGCCCACAAATCACCTGGACGTGGAGGGGAGGCGGATCGTAGCAAAATACCTGAACCGGAAGAAAGGATTTATTCTCGTATCCCATGACAGGCATTTCCTGGATTCCTGTATTAATCACGTCTTGTCCATTAATAAAAGGAATATTGATGTGCAGAAAGGAAATTTCAGCACATGGTATGCCGGAAAGGAGGCAGAAGACAGACGGGAGATGCTTCAGAATGAAAAACTGAGATCAGAGGTCAGGCGTCTGGAGCAGTCGGCAAGACAGGCCTCCGGGTGGTCGGACAAGGTAGAAAAGAGTAAAAAGGGACAGCGGATCGCTGGACTTAGGCCGGACAGGGGGCATATCGGCCATAAATCCGCAAAGATGATGAAGCGTGCAAAGGTAATTGAAAGGCGGAAGACTGAGGCAGCAAAAGAAAAGGCCGGGCTTCTTAAAAATATTGACGACACGGAGGAGCTTAAGCTTTCGCCTGCAGTATATCATTTTGGGCGGCTTGCAGAGATTCGAGATCTGAGTATCTATTATCCTCCGGCAGAAGGAAGAGACCTGCCCAGGGGCGAAGATCCGGGACATTCAGGAACCCCCGGTTCCGTGGAGATAGTAAGAGGGGTGGGATTTGAAATCTGTCAGGGAGACAGGGTGTGCCTGAAGGGAAGAAACGGAAGCGGCAAATCAAGCATACTGAAGCTGCTGTCAGGAGAAGACATCCAGTACCAGGGACTCTGCCATATAGGCTCTGGTATGAGGATATCCTATGTTCCCCAGGATACCTCAGGCATTAAGGGAAGACTTGATGATCTTGCCGCAGAATGCGGGATTCAGGAAAGCCTGTTTAAAACCATTCTCCGTAAAATGGGGATGGAGAGGACACAGTTTGATAAGAACATGGAAGAGTATAGTGCCGGGCAGAAAAAGAAGGTTCTGCTGGCAAAAAGCTTGTGTGAACAGGCGCATCTGTATATATGGGACGAACCCCTCAACTATATAGACGTCCTGTCCAGGATACAGATTGAAAAGCTTCTTCTTACGTACAGGCCCACCATGATCTTCGTGGAGCACGATGAAGAATTTCTGATAAAGGCGGCTACAAAAATCGTAGACCTGGAGCGTGTTTGAAAAGTGCTTTCTGTCAGATCCGCGCTGTTATGATGCTTTTGTACTCCCTGTATCTGCTAAAAAGTTCCGTTTTCTCATTAATGGCAGGCTGCTAATCCGGCTTGCCAATTTCATTGCAATTAATTGTAACAAATTGGTAAATCAGATTGGAGCCGTACAGGCGGAAAAATGTGGATTTTTCCTTAATTGTTTGTTATAATCAAATTCAATAGCCAGTATAGCTCTGCACGGAGCAAAAAACCTGGATATACTGAGCGCCAGATAAATCTGCCGCTAGTATAATGGAATGCACACAGCCACATGAGGAGTTATGTCGCTGTGCGGCTGGCGTCATACTCACGGCATATTTCATCTGCCAGGAGTATAACTGAAATTTTGGTGATATGTCATTAAGGAGGAGAACATGAAAGGAAAGATGAAGAGAAGTCTGTGTGTCATTACAGCCGCTGCAGTACTACTGAGTGGAATGCAGATACCGGCGCTGGCAGAGACGCAGGAAAGCGGGAAACAGACAGAAACGGTGGGATTGTCTGGAGAAGAAGGGATTACGGTTACTACGGCGCAAGAGTTTATGAGCGCCCTGAGTCAGAAGAAAAGTCCGATCACGATTGGCGGGAATATCACGTTCGGAAATCAGGCAGAGGAATCAGGCAGAATGAAGCCCGTAATAATCCCGGCTAATACGTTAATCAGGGGTACAGAAAATGTAGAATTGTGTTCAAGATGTCCCATTCAGATGGAGGGTGACGGAGTCGTTTTTCAGGATATTAAGCTGGTTTTTGAATCAAGTGATGCGCTGGGAAGCGTCCCCCACCGGGAAATTTTCCTTGCAGGACATAGTCTTACGCTTGACAATGTAAATACATACCTTGAAGGAGCAGGTTCAGACCCGGGAGGACTTCTAGGCTCGGAAAAAGAGCTGCTTCCTACTGTGTATGCGGGTGGCTATACCGGAACTGCTGTTGGGGAACATGCTTCCCTGACAGTGAAGAACTCTAATAGTAAAACTATGTTCAAGGGAATTTACATGGGACATGAAGGTGGAAGCGACAATAATACAGCATACAAAGGCAGTGCTGTATTGAACCTGGATGCAGATACCGTTGTCCGGGAAGGGATTCATACAGACTGCAATAGCCGGGCGGAAATCAATATAACAGGTAAGGACGGTACTTATCAGGATCTTGCGAAGGCAAAGGAGTTTTACGGAAATGAAAACACGACTCTGACATTAAGCCGCGCCACCATGGAAAACGCAGTAGCAGATACAGTAGGAAATATTGTCCTCAGTGATGAAGCATACCTTTCTCCTGAAACAGGAAGTCTGAACAATGTTACGCTTCAGAACGGCGCCTGCCTGGATTTTAACGCCCTGAGGGATGCCGCGGAGATAACCGGCGATTTTACAGGTGTAAGTAATGAGGGCGAAAAACGGGGAATACTTGTGCTTAACCCGGAGGGGACATTGATTATTCATGGAACTGTTACCGGAACAACGCAGTTCCAGACATCCAGCCGGATGTTTCCGGGAACACTTCTGCCAGATAAGACGTATATTATTGCTGATGCTGCAAATGCCACAGAATCAGGCTTTGTGCTGGAGCAGTCTTATATAGATCGTGGATATAAGCTGAAATATGACGTAAGCGGATGGACTGTTGAGGGAGCGGCGGCAGATTTGCAGAAGGTTGGACGTATAGAGCTTCGCAGTGCACCAAAGAGTATTGACCTGAGAAAAATTGCAGACAAAGGGGATGGCTCTATTCCCGATGAAAACGCATACTTTGAAGTTATATGGTACGATGAGAATGGGCATCCCTATAGTGATAATGATGTGATAGACTCACTTTGGTTTTACGAGGCGGATTACGTAGTACGGATCCGGACAGATTACTGGGAGAATGATTCTGAGGAAGTCATGGATAAGACAGACTGGTTCCAGGATGTTTATCTTATGGCGTTCGAAGAGAATCCGGGCAGATATTATCTTCAGGCATATGCACAGGCGGTACCAGGTGACTTTACCTTTTTGTTTCTTGCTGAGCCATTTGAGGGGGATCTGGTGACAGTGGCAGATGTGAAGGCATTAAAAGATGTGGTGAAAGCAGAAAGCCGCGTGATTTTCTATAACGAGGATACCGGTATACCGGAAGATCCGGATCACAGGCACACATACGAGGGCAAGGTGACGAAAGAGCCGACCTGTACGGAAGAGGGAATTAAGACATATGCATGCAGCTGCGGTGAGGAATATACAGAGAAGATAAAAGCGCGGGGTCATCAGGAGGTAATAGATCCGGCAGTGGAACCAACAGAAACCGAGGAAGGAAAAACCGAAGGGAGCCACTGCAGCGTATGTGGAAAGGTGCTAAAAGAGCAGCAGATCATCCCCGCAACGGGAAAGCCGGAGCATGAACACGAGTACGAAGTGACAGCAACGAAAGAGCCGACCTGTACGGAAGAGGGAATTAAGACATATGCATGCAGCTGCG
>CAPEBR010000007.1:0-80774 GCA_948602995.1 uncultured Dorea sp. | reverse complement strand
ACGAAAGAGCCGACCTGTACGGAAGAGGGAATTAAGACATATGCATGCAGCTGCGGTGAGGAATATACAGAGAAGATAAAAGCGCGGGGTCATCAGGAGGTAATAGATCCGGCAGTGGAACCAACAGAAACCGAGGAAGGAAAAACCGAAGGGAGCCACTGCAGCGTATGTGGAAAGGTGCTAAAAGAGCAGCAGATCATCCCCGCAACGGGAAAGCCGGATGAGCACGAGCACAAGTATGAGATGAAAGTAACGAAAGAAGCGACCTGTACGGAAGAGGGAATTAAGACATATACATGCAGCTGCGGTAAGGAATATACAGAGAAGATAGCCGCGCTGGGTCATAAGTATGTGGAGAAGCGTATTCCGGCGACTACAATAAGCAATGGAAAAGTGCAGAGAGTATGCAGTGTATGTGCAGAAGCCAGTGATATAGCGGTGATTGAAAGACCAGGAAAAATCAAATGGAGTAAAACAGATTTTACTTATGATGGTAAGGCGAAGACGCCTTCTGTAGTGATCGAGGACATAACAGGCAAAAAGCTGACGGCTGGCACTGACTACCGGCTTGTTTATTCCAAAGGAAGAAAAAATCCGGGCGTCTATACAGCAACGCTTGAATTCTGCGGAAACTACAGCGGAAAAGTGGCGAAAACTTTTACGATAAGACCTCAGAAAACAAGTCTGAAGAGGGTCACTGCAAGATCCAGGGGAATCCGGGTGACATGGAAGAAACAGACCTCGCAGACAGACGGTTATCAGGTTCAATACAGCACAAACAGGAATTTTAAAGGAAAAGCGGCAAAGATTGCAGCAGCCGGGAAAAAAGAGACCACAAAGAATATTTCCAGATTAAACGGAAAAAAGAAATATTATGTCAGGATTCGGACATACAGGACAGTAAAGGTGAACGGAAAAAAGAAAACTCTGTATTCTGACTGGTCCAAATCGAAGACAATACGTACAAAGAAATAAGAGTAATCTATTCAGGAGGTCAGCGCACTTACTGCGCTGACCTCCGCTGACATCGTCCGCAGCTTGTCCTTCATCTTGTCAGTCAATTCCGGATTCAAAGCAGGTCACTCTCTGACCAGCAGTCAAAGCGTACAGCGCTGCCGAAGATGATCAGCCCTGTAATGTGAATGTCTTTTTTAACAGCCTCTATCAGGTTGAAAACATCCTTTTGCTTAAGCGGATGGATATTAATGCTTATTTTATCTGCACTTTATCCGATATAATAATAGAAAGATAAAAAGGTATTTAAAATGGGCTATACCAGGACTAAGGGAGGAGCTGCTATGGATCAATGTACATGTTACAACGCTTCCGTCTGCCAGAGGATCCAGCCATTGGCTGAACGGATTTCCGAGGCGCAGATGGAAAACATAAAGAAGAATTTTGCTTCAGTAAAACCAATGAATGACGAGCCGATTGCAGTTAAGAAAAACCCTTCAACAGCCGGGACAGAAGCAGCCGCCCCGTCTGACCGCAAGGCTGCGATCAGTGTTCTGCGCCATGTAACCCCGTATTATACAGGCTACGCGCGGATTGATAATGCAATTACAGACGCCTTGTACGGAAAGAGCCAGGAATTAAAGGATAATGTATACGATATTATGTGGAATGACCTGCTCCGCCATAATGTGCATGGACTTACGGAAGATGACCGGACGGCACTAATTTCCCTCGGGGTTCAGAAGGCAGAATACCTTGCAGACCAGTTTATGGATGACAGGACAAAGAGCTCCTTTATGGAGGCAATCCGTTCCGTTGCCCGGATTGGCATGGAAGGCAGGCGCGTCAGTGCATGTAAGATGGAGTACAATGTGAAACATGCCGTCTGCCTGGACGGAAATAACCACGTCCATGACGACAACATGGAGGAGTATCTTTATACCATGGAGAGGGAAGCGCCTGAGGAGTATAAAACTTATCTGAAGCTTAAGAAGACTCCAAAGACCGGTGCACAAGAAGCAGCATTCTTTGCGTTGCGCTGGGCAATGAAGAACCTGAACCTGATCGCGGCAAACAGGCCGGATTATCAGAAACGCAGGGACGAGCAGTATGAGAAGCTTCAGAAGGTAAAGCTAGACGATACCTTTTCCGGTGCGGACACCTCCAGTAAAGAGAACTTTCTTGCATCTATTGTGGAGAAGCTTAAGATGCACCAGAATCTGCAGCAGAGCTTCTTTATGGAGCAGATCATGAAGATGTCGAAGACTTCCGGTGTATATCTGCTTGGAAGACAGATGGTTCTGTCGGGGAAGGCATAAGAGCAGGAATCCCCCCTTGACAGGAAAGGCACAAAGAAGCAGCCATTTTTGCTACAGATCTTTTAGAAAAAGAGGATAGAAAGCATGCATGTATCAGAAAAGCTCACCAGGCCTTTGACAGAAGCAAAATATTTAAATGCGGATAATGTTGACCGTTACAGGGCCATTATGCGCATTTTTTATGAGAATTATGAAAAATTAAAATACTGGATGTATCAGGAAGAGGTATACGCAGAGATGGTGCAGGAGCCCTATTTTTTAGATTACAGGCCGGAACAGTGCCAGCAGGATCTGTCGGCGCTGGTGGAGTGGAAGAATCTGAGCACCATGCAGGACACAAGGAAGGTCTCATCCATTGAGGAATTTAAAAATAAGAAATTCCGCTATCAGATGTCAGAGTACAGCGTAGAGATTGAGCGTCTTGTACTGCGCCTTGAAAATCTTCTCGTAGAGGGAGCTTCCCTGGAACCGACCCTTTTAGAGAGAATCAGGCGCTGCGTGGAGCAGTTCCCCGAGATGGCGTCAAAGGATGAGGAAACAGTTTATACCTGGTGGAATGACCTGAACCATGACTTCATCAGGCTGAACCAGAATTACCAGGACTACATCCGGGATCTGAACAGCGTGAAAGCAGAAGAGATGATGCGGACAAAAGAGTTTCTTCTATTTAAGGATAAGCTGGTGGAATACCTGCGGAACTTCATCCGGGGGCTTCAGAAAAATGTAGGCGTGATTGAAGAGCACCTGCGGGCAATTGATGAAGAGCTGTTAGGTCAGGTGCTTGACAAGGTCAGTTCCTATGAGATGTCCATCCCAAGGATGGACGCAGGGACTGCGGAGGAGCTTTTTTCAGAGAAGGCGAGGGGACGCTATCAGAACATTTACAGATGGTTCGTCTCAGGAGACGGTGAGGAAAATGAAGCGGGCAAGCTCTTTGACGCCACGAACGAGATTATCCGCAGGATTACCCGTTATGCGGCGCAGATGAGCGAGAGAAATGCGCTGGGGGCAAACCGCCGGGAGGAGTACCGGAAACTTGCCTCCATTTTTATGAAATGTAAAGATATGCAGGAAGCCCACAGACTGTCGGCAGTGGTCTTCGGACTGGAACGTCCGTTTCATCTGAAGGCCGGGGATGCCCGGGAGACGGACAGTATGAATAAAGGTGTGTACGAAGAGGCTCCCGTCCTGTTTACCTTGAAGCCAAGGATCCGTACCTACAGGGAAAAATCAAGGCGCAGCTCCATTGCAGAGAAAGGGCAGGAAAAGGCAGCGGCAAGACAGCAGATGCTTAAGAGCCTTAAAGAAGACCGGAAGAAGCTTGCCGCATTGGAGAAGGAGGGGCGGATTGATTTTTCCGTGCTTCCTGTTTTGGACGCGGGCGTCCGGGAGATACTTTTAAAATGGCTTTCAGATGCCCTGGAGGACGGGGGCTTATCGGCCAGGACGGATGACGGGCGGCTGTACACACTGGACATGGAACATGCGGACGAAACATGCATCGTTCACTGTGAGGACGGAAATTTTACGATGCCAAAGCTTAGCATCGTATTTCAGGAGGAGAGATAAAGGGTGAAGGAACTGGAGCTTCTGCTTTTCAGACGGTGGGTTTTAAAATCCGAAGAAAAGGAGCTGTATTATAAAGTCAGGGATTCCATCGGCGAGATCCGCAAGTTTGCCACAGAGAAGATGGGATGTCAGATCATTGAGAATTCCCTGCTGGTAAAGATGGAGAAAATACCGGCGCTGCCGGAGGAGTATATGGGAATCACAGAGTTTTCCTCAAAGGAGGAATATGCATTTCTCTGTATTCTGCTGATGTTTCTGGAGGATAAGGAACCCCAGGATCAGTTCATCCTGTCCCAGCTTACGGAATATATAGAGGTAAATATGCCGGAGCATCAGGCAGACTGGACCCTTTATACGAACCGCAGGCGGCTGGTTAAGGTGCTCAGGTATGCGGTGTCCCAGGGGATTCTCCGGGTGACGGACGGAAATGACGATGTGTTTATGGATGCACAGTCCGGTGAGGTGCTGTATGAAAATACAGGAGCCTCCCGGTATTTTATGCGGAATTTTTCCCGGGACATTATGGAGTATCAGAAGCCGGAGGATTTCCGGGAGAGTGAATGGTTCGAGATGGATGAGGACCGGGGAATTGCAAGACGGCACAGAGTTTACAAGAGACTGCTGTTTTCCGTGGGGATGTACAAAAGGGAAGGCCAGGATGAGGATTTTGAGTACTTGAAATATTATGGGAGAAGGCTCTCAGAAGACCTGGAGCAGACATTCGACTGCCAGGTGCATATCCACAGGGGCAGCGCATACTTGATGTCAGGGGAGGACTGCCGGATGGGCGCGGTGTTTCCCGCCAATAATGCGATGTCGGACATCCTCCTTTTATGCTGCGCCAGAATCAGGGAGAAAGTTCTGGGCGGAGAGTGGAAGTCCTTAAGGGACGAGACGGTTTCGGTGGACAGACTGGAATTTGAGAGTATACTAAAGGAAGTAAAGGCAGAGTCCGGATCAGGATTTACGAAAAACTACAGGGAAATGCCGGAAGGGGAATTCGTACGGGAGATTACAGAGCAGATGGAGCGCTGGACATTTATCAGGATATCTGACCTGAGGCAGGTCATGATCCTGCCGTCGGCAGGAAAGCTGACAGGGCATTATCCGGCGGATTATGAGAACAGGCAGGAGGAAAGGGAAAGATGAACAGCAGATGGCAGGCAAATAAAATCGGCCTGATTAATTTCTGGTATTACGATGAACAGGAGTTTCCGTTTGTGAAAGGGAGGATGCTGCTTCGGGGCTCAAACGGCTCGGGAAAATCCGTGACCATGCAGAGCGTGGTACCTCTTCTTTTAGACGGGAATATGAGCCCGGAGCGGCTTGATCCATTCGGCTCCAGGGACAGAAAGATGAGCAGCTATCTTCTGGAGGAGGACGATGAGCGTGAAGAGCGGACCGGATACCTGTACCTGGAATTCTGCCGTTCTGAGGGAGAGACGTACCTTACGGTGGGGATGGGGATACGCGCAAGGAGGGGGAAGCCCCTGGATAAATGGTATTTCAGCATGACAGACGGAAGACGGATCGGAAAAGACTTTTTCCTGTATAAGCAGACAGGGGAGAGAATGACTCTCTCAAAGAAGGAACTTGAAAACCGTCTCAGGGAGGGCGGACAGGTCTTTGACCGCCAGACAGACTACATGGAATATGTAAACCGGCAGATTTTCGGTTTTGATACAGTGGAAGAATATAAGGAAATGATTGATCTTCTCATCCAGCTTCGCACGCCGAAGCTTTCAAAGGATTTCAAACCATCGGTTGTTAATGATATTTTAAGTGATTCCCTGCAGCCGCTGTCGGATGAGGATCTGCGTCCCATGTCTGAGGCAATCGAAAATATGGACGCCATGAATATGAACCTAAAGGCCCGCCAGGAGGGGAAGCAGGCAGCTGAGAAGATTAACCGGGTGCTGGACCGGTACAACCGTCTTATGCTCTACGAGAAGGCGGAAGGTTATGAGGAAAACCGGAAAAAGCTCCTGGCCCTGGAAAAGGAGGAGAGGGAGAGAGCGCACAGGATACAGACGCTTGAAAGAGAGGCCGCAGAGCTTGAAACCGAGCGGACAGAGCTGGATCTTAAGAAGGAGTCCATGGAGAAGGAAAAGGATTCCTTAAGTAAGAGTGATGCGGTGGGACTGAAAAACAGAGAGCTGGAGCTTTCCGGCCAGATCAGGGAGAGGGAGCAGCTCCTGGAAGAAAAAGAGCGGCAGCTTGCGGCAAAGCAGGAGGTATTCCGGGAGACGCAGCAGAAGGAAAAGGAAGAGAAGGACAGGGAATATCAGAAAGAGCAGGAATTATTTTCCCTGTTGGAGGAAATGCAGGATGAAGCAGAGGATATGGCTTTTGAGGATCACGCCCTTTTTGCAGCAGAATTAAAGGAAAACAGGAAGGAGCCTTATGACTTTGACTCCCATCAGAGCCAGTTCGAGAGGACACAGGAAGGAATTGAGAATGGGCTTGCCCTGCTGCAAGAAACGGATATCCAGCAAAGACAGACAGAGGAGCTGTTTCAGAAAAGGGAAAGGAAGCAGCGTGAGACGGACAGCGCCCTGCGCCGTGTCGGAGAGCTGGAAGCAGTTCTTGACCAGGTGCAGAATGAATGGAAAGAGTCTGCCTACAGATGGAATACCTCAAACAGGGAGCTGAAGCTTCCTGCGGAACAGATGAAGGAGCTTTCAAGATTTGCGGATACCTATCATGAACAGTCAGATTTCGCCCAGGTAAGAAAGAGTGTGGCGGATGTGTGGATTGCCGGTCAGAGCAGGTTGAAATCCGTCTTTGGGAAGATTAAGGACAGAAAACAGGAGCTGGAAGAGGAGTACAGGGAACGGAAAAAAGAATTAGAGGAGTGGGAGAACAAAAAGGAGCCTGAGCCGCAAAGGAGCGAAGCTGTGATAAGGAACCGGGAGCGTCTGAGGGAGAAGGGAATTCCTTACCAGGAATTCTATAAGGTGCTGGAATTTGGCACGGAACTATCGGGAGCAGAATGTGACCGCCTGGAGGAAGCATTTTCCCATATGGGAATCCTGGATGCGCTCATTGTGGAGGAGGGCTATAAGGAGCAGGTTCTGAAGGCGGATCCCGGATGCTGTGACCGCTATCTGTTTGTGCAGAAGCACAGGGCACAGAAAAGTGTCCTGGAGGTTCTGGATCTGAATGATTCGGTCAATGACATTTTCTTTAATCAGAGAATCACGGGAATATTGGAAAATATAGCCTATGGACCGGAAGGAACTACGGCGGTCTCTCCGGAGGGCTTCTATCAGATCGGCATTGTCACAGGAACACTGACAGGAGAATATAAGGCAGGATTTCTCGGCACAAGGGCGAGGGAGCAGAACCGGCAGGCAAGGATGGAGGACTGCCGCAAAGCAATGGCGGCACTTCGCGAGGAGCTGGACAGGGCGGCCTCAGAAGAAGAGGCGCTTAAGTCCAGGCTGGATACGCTCCGCTCTGAGTATGAGGCGTTTCCGGGGGATGAAGACTTAAGAGAAGCCTGCCGCATGCTGGAAGGAGCACAGCAGACAGCGGAGCGTATGAAGGAGGAAGGAAACAGGCTTGAAGAGGAGCTTCGTGAGATGACTGAGAAGCTTAAGTCCATGAAAAAAGAAGCAGTACAGATTGCCGAAAAGCTTTACCTGACCTGCAGCCTGGAGGTGTTCCGGCAGGCACAGGCGGCGTCCCGCATGTACGGGAAGCATTTTTACCGCGTGCGTTCTGCCCATGAGATTTATCTGCAGATCACCTTACATTTAGAAGAGCTTAAGGACCGCATGGAGGAGCTTAACGAGGATATGGACCAGATCCGCTATGATGCCGGAAATACGGCAAGGGCACTTCGAAAAGACCGGGAAGAGCACATTTCCGTCAGGGAACAGCTAAAGCTTACGGATTATGAGAAGATTAAAAACCGCCTGGATCTGTGCCTTGAATGGCTTAAGGAGTATCCCGGGAGACTGGGGCGCTGCGTGGAAGAGCAGGCAGGAAAGAGGGAGCAGATTAAAACTTTAAAGGAACAGATTGTACAGAACCAGGCCAGCCTTAAGGAGTACGGGAAAAGAGAGGAATATCTGAAGAAGTGCTATGAGGCAGAGACAGGACTTCTGTATGTGGAGCTTCCTAAGGAGCTTAAGGGTGCGGGAAAGGTGCGGGATTACCTTGGGACAGACTGCCGGGGAATGAAAAGAGAGACAGTCATTCAGGACCTTAACAGAGTCTATTTTGAAAACAGGGGATTCCTCAATGACTACCAGCTTACACAGACAGAGCTCTTTGCAGATTACGACCAGGAAGCAGGGCGGGGTCTTCCCTCTGCCAGGAGGCTTGACATCACGGCGAGATACAAGGGCGTCCGCCTGCCTTTCCACAAGCTGCTATTCCACCTGGAGGAGGATATAAAGGAGCTTCAGGATCTGATTAAGGCAGGGGACAGGGAACTCTTTGAGGACATCCTGGCAAACACAGTGAGCCGGAAGATCCGGGGAAAGATCAACGGGTCGAATTCATGGGTGGAGAAGATGAATAAGCTTATGAACGCCATGAATACCTCAAGCGGCCTGCGGCTGAGCCTCAGGTGGAGGAGCAGAACCGCAGAGACAGAGGATCAGCTTGATACAAAGGAGCTGGTTGACCTTCTGAAGAAAGACTACCGCCTGATGCGGGAGGAGGAAGCAGCGAAGCTGTCCCTTCATTTCCGCTCAAAGGTAGAAGAGGCGAGGCGGCATGCAAAGGACAGCGGCGGCATGGTATCCTTTTACCAGGTGATGAAGGATACACTGGACTACCGGAAATGGTTTGAATTCCAGTTGTTTTCACAGAAAAGCGGCGAGCGCGTCAAGGAACTTACCAACAGTGTGTTCGGAACCTTCAGCGGCGGCGAGAAGGCTATGGCTATGTATGTGCCGCTGTTTTCCGCAGTTGTGGCCAAGTATCAGGGCGGACGGGCGGATGCCCCGAGGCTGATTTCCCTGGACGAGGCCTTTGCAGGAGTGGATAACAGGAATATCCGGGACATGTTCCGGCTTATGACCGAATTCGAGTTTGACTTTATCATTAATTCCCAGGTACTGTGGGGAGACTGTGATACGCTCGACGCGCTGGCGATTTACCAGCTTCTGCGCCCGGAGAATGCTAAGTTCGTGACCGTGATGCCCTATCTGTGGAACGGAAGAGCAAAGGAGCTTTTAGAGGATGAAAAAGACATGGAGCAGGCAGCAGGAAGCGCTGGCCGCAGAGTGCAGGAAATACTTTAAGGGGCGGGCCGTGTTCCGGAAGCTTTTTGCAGGTTTCCGGGAGAAATATGCTTCCTACGGCTCATTTTCCGGAACCGTGGTGCTAAGGAATCTGACAGGAGATGACATTGAGGAGCTGGAGGGCTTTTTACAGAAAAGCTGCCATGGAAAAAGGAGCGTTTCCGTCTCAGCAGGAAAATTTGAAAAGGCGCTTGCAGACAGCAAGTTTCATGTCTTTTCTCCTCAGGATGTCCTGGAGATTTACTTTCAGGAGGAGATGACCGGGAAGCGGGAGCAGGAGCAGAAAAAACAGCAGGCGAGGGCACAGGTGTTGGACGAGGTGCGAAGGGAATACGAGGGAAGTTCCCGTGCATCCGCCTGGCTTGAGGAGATTCTGGAGGGCAGCGGGGACAGAGACTGGCTGCTGAAAAGATACCGGGAGGCAGGAGAGGATGCCGGGGAGTTTGGGCGGCTCCTGAGGCTTGGCGCAGAGATACTGGAAAGGCTGCCCTGCCATCAGGGAAGAGTGGAATACCTTGCAGTATTCGCGGCAGAGATCACGGGAAATCCCCATGCCTTTGACAGTGGGACGAAGGAGGGGCAGTTTCTTTACCGTCTTGTGCGGCGTGCCTTCGGGATGAGGGAGGCCGGGGCCGGGCAGTCCGGTATTTTTCCTGCGCTGAAGGAACAGCGCCAGTATTTTGCGGCCGGAATCCTTAAAGATGATGTGTCGAATTACGCCATGGTTTCTGGAATCAGGGCCGGGAAAAAGGACGGAAGTGCCCATGCCGGAATGGAAGGCTTCCTCGCGGAGGGGGATATGGTTCAGGTGTCCCTGTCCGTGATCGCAGGATGGGAGTGGGCCAGGTGTCCGGACGGGTGTATGTATATCGTAGAGAACCCGTCTGTATATGCGGTTTTTGCAGGGAAATGGCGGGGGAAAAGGGCATGCATGTGCATGAACGGCCAGCCCCGGCTTAGTTCTGTATTGCTGCTGGATCTGCTGGCAAAGACCGGGACAAAGGTGTACTATGCCGGGGATCTTGACCCGGAGGGACTTCTGATTGCCCAGAAGATAGGACAGTATTATAAAGGGGACTTTCATTACTGGCATATGTCTGCCGCAGATTATGAGCGGAGCAGATCAAAAGAGCTTATATCGGAGAAACGGCTTAAAATACTGGAGAAAATAACGGATGAGAGACTAAGGGAGACTGCCCTTAAGATCAGGCAGGAAAAGACGGCGGGGTATCAGGAGAATATGTGGGAGATATTTCTGCAGCAATAAAGTCTTTCCGAATTTAGAGCGTGCAGGTGGCAGGAATGAATTTTCAAACATGCTCTAGTGCGGATTATTTCGGGACAAATTCTTAGTCAGCGAGGAGGAGGGGCATGGAAAAGAGTTCGTTTGAGTTCATTTATGATACGGTGCGGCGGATACCGGAAGGAAAGGTGGCTTCCTACGGACAGATTGCCGAGCTTGCGGGAAACCGCCGCTGGGCGAGGGTCGTAGGATATGCCCTTCATGCCGTGCCGGAGGGAAGCGATATCCCCTGGCATCGTGTTGTGAAAAAAGACGGAGAGGTGTTCGGCGGCGCAGACAGCCCTGGCGGAAGGCGGCAGACGGAGCTCCTAATGGGCGAAGGAGTCGGGGTTACGGATGGCCGTGTGGATATGAAAAAATATCAGTGGGGGAGACGGAGATTTTAGCTTAGAGCGTTTTTTGTAAATGAGGTAAGATGGACCAGAGCAGAATCAGAAAAAAACAGGGGAATTTTTATATACCGTTAACAGCGGCTCCTTTTAGGCAAAGTAATACGCATAAGGAAATACAGCCTGCCAGTTTGGCGGCAGCCCGGTACATCCGCTGCTTTTGGGGCAGTGAAAAACCATACCAAAAGACAGGGACAGATTCCCCGCCGGAGCTTATTATTCCCGATACCTGCGCGGACATTATCTACCACATCGACCATACAGATCATACGGTTACAGGTGGATTCTGCGGCATCAACGATGCCAGCTTTACGTATTATGATGAAGCAAAGCCGGGACATCTGATCTCAACATTCGCGGTCCGCTTTTATGCATGGGGAGCCTACCGGTTTTCGGAGGATTCCCTTGCAGGTACTTTGAATGGATATGATGATGTGCAGTCAAGATTCCGCAGTCTGGATCAGATGCTGCGCCCCCGGCTCTTAGAGATACTGTCCCTGAGGGAGCGGAGTCATATAGCAGAGGAATTTTTCACCGGACGGCTGTGTCAGATCCGACAGAACGATACAGTAAACCACGCAGTGAAGCAGATTACTGCACAAAGCGGTACACTGACGGTGTCTGAGCTCGCAAAAGAATGCTTTATCAGCAGCAGACAGCTGGAGCGTTTGTTCGGCGAATACATTGGTGTTACACCAAAAAAGCTTTGCAGTCTGGTGCGCTATCAGTGCCTGTGGAATGAAATACTGCGTAATCCAGGATTCCATATCCAGGATGCAGTCCATAAATACAGATACACAGACCAGTCGCACCTGATGCGGGAGTTCAGGCGGTACCACACAATGGATATAAGGAGTGCGAGGATATACGCCTGTGAGGATGTCGGAAATATACAATACACTCACAGCAGATTACGGTAGAATAAATAGACAGCGTATACAGAAGATGAATCCTGGTTACAGCTCAGCCTTCGGCTAAGTCCTGGACTGTAACGGCTTTTGCCATCTTTTGTATATCTTCTGTGAATACGGTAAGAAAGTGAGGAGGTACGATGGGAATTTCTGACAAGACAAAGAAAAACTTAAGTGTGTGCGGAACGGACTGCAGTGTCTGTTACTGCTATGGGAAAATGTGTACAGGCTGTAATGACTGCAGCGGAAAGGTATTCCATGCACCGGAGGGCGGGGCATGTGCAATTTATGAGTGCACGGTGAATAAAAAAGGATTTAAGAGCTGTGGAGAATGCAGCGAAGCACCCTGTGACATTTGGATGAAGACCAGGGATCCGAAGTTTTCAGATGACGAATTTAACGAGAGTGTCAAAATGCGTTTGCAGGCATTAAGAGGGTAAACGTTAGTGCAGCTACACAGGTTTATGCATACCCTGGAAACATTATATGGTGAATTTGAACATGCAAGACGGGAAAAGCTTTTCATAGCTTAGCTTTTCCCGTCTTATTTCAAACACACTCTAGTACATATGCTGCTCTATGTGGCATGCGTATCTGTGTGTATATCTGTATTCACATCCATACTGACATCCGCATCTATATCTGCATTCTCCTCCGCCATATAAGCGGTACGGTACTGCACCGGCGTCATTCCGGTTTCTTTTTTAAATTCTCGTATAAAGTAAGAAGAGGTAGAGAGCCCCACCTTCTCCCCGATCTCATGGATAGAGGCATCCGAGTTCAGAAGAAGCTGGGCTGCTTTTTTTATGCGCAGCTTTTTCAGATACTGCATCGGGCTGACCTGATAGGCCTGGTTAAAACAGCGGATCAGATGTGAGGAGCTGTAGGAAAAGAATTTTGCCATATTATTCAGGGAGATATCCTCCATATAGTGCAGATCGATATAATCCCTCAATGTCCGGGCAATGCTCTGCTTTTCATAATCTGAGCACAGAGGCGTATACAGAGCCTGAAGGAGCTGGATTAAATCAGACTGCAGGTCAAGGGGAGTCTGTATGTGGGACGGAAACTCCTTTTTCTTTGTGTACTGATTAAAAGAGACAAGAAGCAGCCGTTTCAGGCAGCGTTCAAAATTCGGACGGTCCGCTTCAGAGACAGTCCCCGTTCTTGGAAGAGAGAGTACGAATTCCTGGGGCGAATAGTAGTACTTCGGGGTTGCCCGTCTCGTAATACAGTCAGGATAAAAGTTTTCGGACAAGGTGTACTCACTGTCTGTAAAAAAGTGGACCCAGGAGGTAATGGTCTTTTCTGTACAGATGCGCTTGCCTCTGTGGTATAGCTCTGGAACAATAATAAAAAACTGGCCTTCCCCTAATTCTACCTCCCAGTCATTCTGCTCCAGGTAAAGATGCCCGGTGTGTACGTAGATCAGATCAAAGGCGTTATGGATAACACGCCGTTCATGGATGTCCCCCGGACGGTAAATACATTTTCCGCCTACAATATAATAGGGAAGAGGCGGACAGGGAATATTTAAAAATTTCATTCAATTTCTCCCTTATAGGGTTACAGTTTACAAATATCAATTTTATTATATCAGAAGATTTTAGGTGTATCAATAAAAATCCGAAAATTAGGGGGATGATTTACAGATAAATTTATTTTTTATATAAAAAAAGAAAGGGACGGAGAAAAAATATTGATTTTGTACTATAAAAATATAATAGTTTTTTCATATATTGTGTGGAATGTGTTTAATGACAACAGAATTTTTTGAAATTATAGTAATAATATATAAAATAATAGACAAGTCAATATTTTTCTTGGATAAAATTTACAGATTGCTATTAAGTGTTTCTTGAGATGTACAAGCTTGAGAGTACGAAAGCTATGAGGAGAGGAAAACATGTCAAAAAAGAATCAATTTATTTCTATGAAACAGGTTTCGGTTAAGGATTCATTCTTTTCGCCAATCCAGAAAACGGTTGTGGATGTGATGATTCCGTACCAGGAGAAGGCGCTTCATGATGAGGTTCCGGATGTCAGGAAAAGCCATGTGATTGAGAATATGAAGATTGCGGCAGGTGAGAGTGAGGGTGATTATTATGGGCGCATCTTCCAGGACAGTGATCTTGCGAAATGGATTGAGGCGGTGGCTTATTCCCTGATTTTAAAGCCGGATCCGGAGCTTGAAAGCCGGACAGATGAGATTATTGACCTGATTGGGAGAGCACAGAGACCGGACGGATATCTGAATTCTTACTTTATCGCAGCAGCGCCTGAACGACGCTGGCAGAATCTGTCGGACTGTCATGAGCTCTACTGTGCAGGACATATG
The DNA here is from genome assembly GCA_948602995.1 of uncultured Dorea sp. Taxonomy (GTDB): domain Bacteria; phylum Bacillota; class Clostridia; order Lachnospirales; family Lachnospiraceae; genus CAPEBR01. The sequence goes on along the minus strand of CAPEBR010000007.1, from coordinate 66,733 downwards.
ACAGAGGCAGCAGTAGCCTATTATGATGCTACGGGAAAGGATACGTTTTTAAAGATCTGCTGTCGTCTGTGTGACCATATTGATAACCGCTTCGGGCCAGGGAAGATTACGGGAATCCCGGGACATGAGGAGATTGAGCTGGCGCTGATGCGCCTTTACCGGGTGACCGGCGAGGAACGGTATCTGAAGCTTGCCTCCTATTTTGTGGACGAGCGGGGGAAGGATCCGGATTTTTTCCTCAAAGAGGAAGAAAACAGAGGATGGAGCCGGACAGATTATGTCAGTAAACTGTCCCCGGCTTATATGCAGAATCACAAGCCCTTAAGAGAACAGGATAAGGTAGAAGGACATGCTGTCCGCTGTATGTATCTCCTGACGGCAGCAGCAGATCTTGCAGCAGTGACAGATGATGAGGTTCTTCTTGCAGCCTGCAGAAGGCTTTGGGATAATATGGTGGAAAAGCGGATGTATATAACGGCAGGCATAGGCTCTACTGCCAGGGGCGAGGCGTTTACAGAGGATTACGACCTGCCCAATGACACAGCCTATGCGGAAACCTGTGCGGCTGTGGGAGTCTGCTTTTTTGCAAGGCAGATGCTGGAGGCAGAGCCCTGCTCCCGCTATGCAGACGTCATGGAACGGGCTCTTTATAATGGAACCATAAGCGGCATGCAGCTTGATGGCACAAAGTTTTTCTATATAAACCAGTTAGAAGCAAATCCCGAGATGTCGGCAGAGGTATACGGGGATGAGGAGTACACGCCTGAGAGGATCGGATGGTATGACTGCGCCTGCTGTCCGCCGAATCTGGCGCGTCTGATGACCTCTCTTGGAACCTATGTATGGTCATCCGGGGAGGATGTTATATATTCCCATCTATTTATTGGCGGGGAAGTATTTTTTGATATGGGGGGCGGAGTAAGGATATTACTGGAGTCGCGCTATCCGTGGGAGGGCGAGGCTGTCTACACAGTAGAACCAGACGCCCCCGGAGCAGAATTCACCCTTGCAGTCCGTTATCCGGGATGGTGTCCTGGGATGAATGTTTCGGTGAATGGGGAAGAAGTGCCGGATTCCGCCCTTGGAAAGGACGGCTACTGGAAGATTTCCCGCTGCTGGGCGTCAGGGGATCAGGTGGCCTGCCATATGGACATGCCGGTAAGAAGAGTGTATGCAAATCCCCTGGTACGTGCAGACGCCGGGTGTGTTGCCTTTATGAGAGGGCCGGTTGTCTATGCATTTGAGGGAATTGATAATGGAGAAGCTCTGCAGACATTCCGGATTCCGAGAGAAGGGAAAGCAGAGATTCTCCCCTATGACCCGGAACTTCTAGGAGGCGTCGTGGCGCTTAAGATTCCGGCATTACAGAAGGAGATACCAGAGTCTCTTTATCTGGGACAGCCGTGTCCGGAAAAACCGGTCACGCTTACAGCAATCCCATATTATGCATGGTCCAACAGAGGGCTGACGCATATGAGGGTGTGGATGGAGGAAGCATGACACTGATTCAGAAGGTGGAAGGAGAGTGAGAGCATGAAAAAATATATCGGGAAGCGCCTTGCCATTTCTCTGGTTACGCTGTTGATTGTAATATTTGTCTTATTCTTATTATTACAACTTATGCCCGGTTCGCCCTTTAATGATGAAAGGCTGTCACAGGAGCAGATTGCCGTGATGTCAGAAAAATACGGCCTTGACCAGCCGGTTACTGTACAGTTTTTCCGTTATGTGAAGAATCTGTGCAAGGGAGATTTTGGCGTATCTTACGTTATTTCCAAGGACACGTCCATCTCCGTGCTTCTTGAGAACCGGGTTCCTGTCAGCTTCGGAATAGGCGGGGAGGCTGTGGCATTTGGGGCAGTGATCGGCCTGATTCTTGGAATACTGGCAGCGCTTAAGCATAACAGCTGGTGGGATACCTTATGTACATTTATTTCAGTCATTGGAGTCAGCCTGCCCTCCTATGTCTTTGCACTGGCGCTGGCGTATTTTGTGGGATTTAAGGCGCAGTGGCTGCCGCTTTTGTATGACGGAAAGCAGTTTTTCGCATCCTCCGTGATGCCCATGATTGCACTCTCCATGTTTACGGTAGCAACGGTGGCGAGATTTACCAGGACCTCTCTTCTGGAGGTACTGGACAGTGAGTATATGCTGCTGGCAGAGAGCAAGGGAATTACAGGTCCCACACTTATGCTGCGGCATGCCATGAGAAATGCCCTGATTCCTATTGTTACAGTCCTTGCCCCCCTTGTTGTGGATCTGATGATCGGCTCACTGGTAATTGAGAAGATCTTTTCGATTCCAGGCATCGGGAGCCTGATGGTAACTGCCATTCAGTCCAATGATTATAATGTGACGATTACACTGGCATTCATCTACAGTGTCATGTATATAGCGCTGATGCTGATTGTTGACATTGTGTATGGAATTATTGACCCCAGGATTCGCCTGGCAGGAAAAATGGACTGAGAGGTGAGAGCATGAAGAAAAAGAAAGAACAGTCAGCAGGCAATACAGCAAGAGTTCTGTCAGTAGAAGAATATTTAAGCCAGATTGATTTCAGAGAGGATGATTTTGAATTTCAGCACAAGGACGGATTTGAACATGTAGATACGAACTTTGCCAGCCAGGGCTACTGGAAGGAGGCGCTTGCGCGGTTCAGAAAGAGCAAGGGAGCCATGTTCAGCCTGATCTGTATCCTGCTTTTAACCCTGATGGCATTTGTCGGTCCCAGTATGAATGAATATACCTATGACCAGCAGATTACGGTAAATCAGAACATGGCGCCCAGGGTCCCGGGACTGGAGAAGCTTGGAATCCTGGACGGCTCGGAGACTATGCGTACCTCAACAGGAAGTAAGGAGATCAATTACTATGAGAGCAATCAGTTAGAGGATACCTGGTACTGGTTTGGTTCAGATTCCTTTGGCAGGGATCTGTGGACAAGAACATGGATGGGGACGCGGATCAGCCTTTATGTGGCGATCCTGGCAGTGATCATTGACCTTGCATTCGGGCTTACCTATGGCATGGTGTCCGGGTACTTCGGAGGCAGGACGGATATGGTTATGCAGAGAATCGTGGAGGTTCTAAACAGTATTCCGTATCTGGTCACAGTAACACTTCTTCTGCTGGTGATGAAGCCGGGACTTCTGTCCATTACCTTTGCCCTTATGTTTTCCGGGTGGCTTGGGATGAGCCGGATTGCCAGGGCAGAGGTCCTAAAGCTTAAGGAGCAGGAGTATGTTCTTGCCTCCCGTACGCTGGGTGCGAAGAGCCTTTGGATTATATTTAAGGAAATTCTGCCTAATATCTTTGGACCATTAATAACACAGACTATGTTTTCCATCCCTCACGCGATTTTTACAGAGGCGTTCCTGGCATTTATCGGGCTGGGGGTTCCGGAGCCTCTGGCGTCACTTGGATCACTGATTTCCAGCGGATACCAGAACTTTACCTCCCACCCGTACATGATCGTATTTCCGCTGCTTGTCATGGGACTTCTGATGCTCTGCTTTAACATGCTGGCAGACGGCCTGCGGGATGCCCTTGACCCGAAGATGAAGGATATGTAGGAGGAGATGGACATGAGAGAGAAAATATTGTCGATTCAGAACCTGAACATTTCGTTTGAGACAACGGCAGGCATGGTGAATGCGGTCAGAGGCGTCAATCTCAGCGTATACCGCGGGGAGACCGTGGCGCTTGTAGGGGAATCAGGATCCGGGAAGTCCGTTTCAGCCAAGGCAATTATGGGAATCCTTGCAAAAAACGGAACCATTGACAGCGGAGATATTACCCTGTCCTATTACAGACAGGAGGAGAAGGTGTCGAGGGATATCCTGTCTATGGATAAAAAGGAAATCCGCCGTCATGTAAATGGAAAAAGAATTGCCATGGTGTTTCAGGATCCCATGACCTCATTAAATCCTCTGATTCCAGTCGGGAAGCAGGTCATGGAGGGAATGCTTTGGCATTATCATACACCGAAGGAGGAGGCTTATCAGAAGGCGCTGGATCTTCTGAAGCTGGTAGGAATTACGGATGCCGAAAAGCGTATGAAGAATTATCCCCACCAGCTTTCAGGTGGGATGCGCCAGAGGGTGGTGATTGCCATCGCGCTTTCCTGCGATCCGGATCTGCTGATCTGTGACGAGCCTACAACCGCGCTGGATGTAACGATCCAGTCTAAGATTCTGGAGCTGATCCAGGAGATTCAGAAGAGAAAGAAACTGTCCGTGATCTATATTACCCATGACCTGGGAGTAGTGGCAAAAGTGGCGGATTATGTCAATGTTATGTATGCCGGGAAGATCGTGGAGAGCGGTACGGTCAATGAGGTCTTCTATGAACCGAAGCATCCGTATACGTGGGGACTGCTTTCTGCGATGCCGGATCTGGGGACAGAGGATGAGAGGCTTTATACTATTCCCGGAAGTCCGCCGAACCTGCTTCATAAGATCACAGGCGACGCCTTTGCCCCCAGGAACAAATACGCCCTTAAGATTGACAGCCGGGTGGAGCCGCCCATGTTCAGGGTATCGGATACCCATTATGCGGCCACATGGCTTCTGCATCCGAAGGCTCCGAAGGTGGAGCTTCCAGGGGAGCTTAGGGCCAGGATTGACCGAATGATGAAGGAGGGAGAGCATTATGACAAAACAGGAAAACAGTAAGACCGCCCCTCTCCTTGAGGTGAAAGGCTTAAAGCAGTATTTCCGGGTAAGCCGTAAGTTTACAGTAAAGGCAGTAGAAGATGTGAGTTTTTATATCAATCCAGGTGAGACATATGGGCTGGTGGGAGAGTCTGGCTCAGGGAAGACGACCATTGGACGCTCGGTTATTCACCTGTATGAGCCCACAGCGGGGGAGATTCTTTTTGACGGAATGAATATTTCCGGCAGGCTTAAGGGTGAGACAGAGCGTAATCTGCGGGTCAATATGCAGATGATCTTTCAGGATCCTATGGCATGCCTGAATCCACGCAGAAAGGTAGGAGACATTATTGCCCAGGGACTGGATATCCATCACCAGTATCACTCTGCAAAGGAGCGGGAGGAGATGGTGGCTGACATTCTTCATAAAGTGGGGCTTGCGCCGGAGCATGCAAACCGCTATCCACATCAGTTTTCCGGCGGACAGAGGCAGCGTGTGGGAATCGCCCGGGCCCTTATTATGAATCCAAAACTGATTATTGCAGACGAGTGTATCTCTGCCCTGGATATGTCAATCCAGGCACAGGTGGTGAATCTGATGAAGGATCTGCAGCAGGAGAATGGAATGGCATATCTGTTTATTGCCCACGACCTGTCAATGGTAAAATATATTTCTGACCGGATCGGAGTGCTGCACCTGGGGCATCTGCTGGAGACCGGGACAACGGACGAGATTTTTTCCCATCCAGTACACCCGTATACGAAAAGCCTTCTCTCGGCAATCCCCCATCCCAATCCCCTGGCGGAACGGAAAAGGAAGGCGCTTCAATACGATTATAAGACAAGCGGAATTGACTACGGCGAAGGAACTATGCACCAGGTAGAAGGGACACATTATGTCCGCTGTACGGACCAGGAGTTCGAGGCCTGGTCTGCGCATGAGTGATTTTAAATGGCTTACAGAAAGGGAGGCATTTAAAATAAAGCGGGGATAGGCTGAGGAGCTTTCCCCGGAATTACCAAAAAAGGAGGAGATATTATGAAACTCAAAAACAAGTTACTGGCATGTCTGCTTGTATTAGCGATGTGCGTATGCTTGCTGGCAGGCTGCGGCGGTGACGAAACAAAAGAGGACACAGCAGGGAAGACTGAGACGGAGAGCGGGAATCAGGAGGAATCCCAGCCGGCAGGAGACAAAGTGCTCCGCTATCAGGTAAGCACGATCGTGGATTCTATGGATCCGGCCCTTTCCAATGACTATACATCCTGCGGAGTATTATCCCAGTGTATGATGGGACTCTTCACAAAGGACGAAAACGGGACGCCTGCGCCGGGAATGGCAGAGAGCGAGGAGAAGTCAGAGGATGGACTGACCTTGACCTTCCATATCCGTGAGGATGCTGTATGGGCAAATGGCGATCCTGTGACAGCCCATGATTTTGTATATGCATGGCGCAGAGTTGCGGATCCGAAGACAGCAAGTGATTATCAGTTCTTTATTCAGACAGCATGTATTGTAAATGCAGATGAAGTAGTAGCCGGAGAAAAGCCGGTAGAGGATCTGGGTGTAGAAGCAAAGGATGACAAGACGCTGGAAGTAAAATTAAGCTCCCCATGCTCGATCTTCGATTATCTGATGACATCCACCTGCTTCCTTCCACTTTCACAGGATTTCGTGGAGGGATGCGGCGACAAATTTGCAACGTCGCCAGAGACAATCCTTTGTAACGGACCATTTAAGATTTCAGCTTATGAGCCGTCAACAATGACGATTGAGGAAGTGAAGAATGATAAATTCTTTGATGCTTCCAAGGTTAAGCTTGACGGGGTAGAGTTCCAGGTAATTACAGACAGCCAGACAGCAGCCCTATCCTTCGAAAACGGAGAGCTGGATATTGTTACCCTGAGCGGCAACCTGGTTGAGCAGTATGAGGATGACGAGCGATTCAGTACAAGGGGCGACGGATATAACTGGTATCTGTGCCCGAATATGGAGAAAAAGGGACTTGACAATCTGAACATCCGTATGGCGCTTGCAAAGTCCTACGATAAAGAGGCTGTAACAACAAGGATTCTGAAAGATGGTTCCACACCGATGGATTACTTTGTACCAGTGGGCCTGGCGGCAAATACAAAGGGAACGGATTTCCGTGCAGATGCAGGGGACGCGTATGACAGCTGGACCTATGATGTGGAGAAGGCGAAGGAGCTGTGGAAGACAGGCTTAAAGGAAGCAGGATTATCCTCCTTAGAGATTACCCTGATGTGCGAGGACACAGATTCCGCACAGGGCGTTGCCCAGTTTCTGCAGAGCGAGTGGCAGACAAACCTTGAGGGTCTGAAGGTAGAACTCCAGGTGCTGCCAAAGAAGGCGCGTCTTGAGTATATGCAGAAGGGTGAATATGATGTAGGTCTTACCAGATGGGGACCAGACTATGCAGATCCGATGACAGACCTGGATATGTGGGTGACAGGAAGCTCCACCAACTATTCACGCTTCTCTGATAAGGAATATGACGAAACCATCAAGTCCGCGAAGGTGGGCGATCTTGCATTAGATCTGGATGCACGCTGGAGTGCTCTGATCGACTGTGAGAAGAAGCTGGCTGATAACTGTGTTCTTTTCCCGATCTACAGCCAGTCCGTAGCAATGATGACGAATCCGCAGATCGTAGACGTACAGTATTATTCTGTAGGCATGCCGTATCTGTTCATCAATGCAGATAAGCAATAAAGATAAAAATTTCTGCCTGTACGGTCAGGGCGTCCCCTGGATGCTCCACTCCTGCGTCTGCTAATGCAACTGTATGGTTACTGTTCCAGGGTGAACAGTAACCAATGTACAGGCAGAAATTTTTATAGCTGCTATTCAAAGCTCAGGAATGCGCTGAGCTGCCCGATTGTTAATTCAAAGATTATTCGCTTTTTTTATCAAAATCTCTGCTGCTTCCCACAACGTACTCACATATGATAACCTGCCTAAAATGATCATAGAATTATATCTTAATGGCGAATTCGGCCATGATGTCAATGGCAAGAACAACTCTGATAGGGTCATTTGTGATGGAATCAGGCTTGTATGTGAACCGAATCCCGATTTCCAAAATGAGATAACAGAATCCTTAAAAGAAAAACTATTTGTAATTATATTAACGACCATATTGGAATTAAAATATCATCAAATCGACCTGCAGAAGATAACACCGCAATCGAATTTGTAGACGATGAGAAAAGAATAATGTCAATACTTGCAGACAAAAATATTATTAAACCTCACTATCAAAATGGGGCTAAGTTTGGTAGGTTATTGCAAGATATCTTCATAATTCTGTAGATCATGATAGATGGCATCGACATAAACCGTGTCATCTTGTATACGATAAAGCATAAAATAACGATGGTACTTGAAGTGTATCGTCCGATACCCAAGGTCACGAAGCGTAGGATCATCACATAATTTTAGTCCTCCAGCCATATAGGAAAGCCGTTCTATCGTATGTTCCATGTCGTTTGCAACGCTAGTTGCCGCCTGCTCACTTCTTAGCTCATAGAGGATGTAGTTGGTAATATTCCTAAAATCCAGCTGCGCCTTGCTGGTCAAGACAACTTTAAATCCCATATTCTGCTCTAAGTTCGGCAAGGAATTCACCAGCCTCCTGATAATCCCCCTCTGCTGCCTGCTGTCTGGAAGTTTCTAAATCTCTATAAATATCTTCCCGTGATTTTGGCGGCAAAAATCGACCGACAGCTTCATCAGCTGATTCAAGTTCGCGACGCTTGGAAAGTTTCTTGGTAAAATTCTGAATTTTAATCAGATCAGCTTCTGGCAGAGTTTGCATCATAGAGATTGTGCTTTGGAGAGTGCTCATTTTAATCTCCTCCTCTCAAATTTAAAACATCTATCATAGATGAGTGTTGGTATGCACAACTTCATTTAATTTTATTATAACATCTTATGAGATAAATATAAACAGCATTTTTAAGAAAAATCTGGTTTTGGATTTATGCGTGTTACTATTCACGGCCCAGGAGGCCGCTCATAGTAACGATTCGGGGCGATATTTAAAGTTTTGCTGCGCAAAAATCGCCCCTCACCCTTGAATCACGTTCTCACGGAATGCGCAGCTTACGCGCATTCCTGACCCGTGAATCGTAACTTATGCGTTACTGTTCACTCCGCAATGTCATTTAGTTAAGAGCCGTGAAGCCAACCCCACATTTGATATTGGAAGAGATCATTTCTATGATTAACGGAAGTTTTCTGACATTAACGGACGAAATGATACAATTAGAATATTTTCGGACATGACGCTAAGACAGATGCAATCTGTCTCAAAATAGTGTATTATATCATTGTGATGACCAACTTAAGCTGCCCGGTATATAAAATATCGAGGTTTTCGGAAATGTGCGGTTTTCAATCTGGGATACTGCCGCTCATTCCGTATCGGGATCAGTTCCTTTTGTAGCAGGGCTGTCACATGGATGGGTCTTTCTTCTGCCGCGGGGCGGAGGAAAGACCTGCAGATATGGACTGCGGAGCTGAAATTTATTTTATAGTCATGCCTGGTCTGTTTCTTTTCAATAACCGTATGGTTTACCAGAGTCTCCGTAATGTTATATGTAATCATTCTTGCCCAGATTTCCTGCTTCACATATTCTGCCTTATAAGCATGGAAACTGCTGAGTCCGACAGTATATTTCAGCTTACGGAAAGAGGTTTCGATGCCCCGGCGGGAAAAATATACTTGCCTGATACGTTCCGGCGGGAATTCTTCCCTTGGCAGGTTTGTGACGATACACTCGCAGGTCCCGTCAGAAATGAGGAACCGGACAACGCGGAATGTCATGCGGTAAGTGTCCTTTGAGCCATATTCAATAAAATCAAAAGAAGCTGCTTTGTCTACAAAACGACGGTAAGTACTTTCCGTTTTAATTTTTGAGGAGTGGCTCCTCACAAGGGTCACGTCTACATCAATGTCAAAGGTCTCTTCATCCGGGAAATCAAACCCCGCGACCAGCCCTTTGGAATGGATGTCCTTTGTACGGAACAGAAAATACTGCTGCTTTTCCATGACGTGGGCCATGTTATTATAAGAACAATATCCCCGGTCACCGATATAGACATGTCTGGTTCCGTCAGAAACCGGATGGCGGTCAACCATCTCGCAAAAGGCGTGGTATTCGTCCTTTTGGTGGACGGGCTGCAAGAGGGCATCTGTATAAGTATGTCGGTTCAGATCATAAAAAGCATTGATATGAATACTATAAAATCCTTTGGCAGAATGTCCCGGTTCTACAAAATATTCGGAAGGGGAGAACTTTGGGTTGCTGAAGAAAGTTGCCGTAGAGCCATCAGCCGCGAGAAAACGGTAATCCGTCTGTCGACTCAGGGAATCAACAGATTGGTTGAACTTATGGAAGACGGCTTCAACTGCTTCGGGTCTGAGTTTGGCTCTTTGTTGGTTAAAAGCAGAATCTGTAGGCTTGTCAGTATCCATATCGAAGAAATCGAGCAGTTCGTTCTTAGTAGAGGAAGAACCTTCTGAAACCAGGAAAGTCAGAAGTTTATCAGTGGGTAATTTTTTGCAGCGGGTAAAATCTTTTCCGGGATGGAGAGAAAAGTCAGAGATTCTGGATACCACCGATTGAACGGAAGATGAGAAAAGGGATTTGATTTTGTCATGGAACATAATGTGTACCTCCTTGAAATTGAAATCATAATGATACTTCCAACTTCAAGGGCCGCTCTCGCTACCTCATAAAAAACAATTAGTAGCGAGAGCGGCCGCACATTTTAGCCTTTTTGTCAACCCTTTTTTGAAAATTTATACAGAAATATAGGTTAGACCCCATACTAGAATCTAACCTATTACTTAACTAAATGACATTGGTCCGTGAACAGTAACAACATTTCGATATATCGAACACTTTGTGCATATTCCTGTTGAGATTTTGGTATAATTGATATAAAATTGATGACAAATACTTTTTAGGGAGATGTGAAGGATGATTAAGCGGGAATTATATATGAGACGTATCCGCCCTTTTATCGCGAAAGATATTGTGAAAGTTTTGACAGGAATCAGAAGATGTGGGAAATCGGTCATGCTGGATTTGATTAAAGAAGAATTATTGGAGCAGGGAGCATCAAAATCAAGTATTTTAAGTATGAATTTCGAATCCAGAGCAGTAGAGTATGTAAAAGACGCAGATTCTTCGTACCGGTTCATTAAGGAATTTGCAGGGAAATCAGAAGGAAAAATATACTTATTGCTGGATGAGATTCAAGAACTTGAAGGATGGGAGACCATGATCAACTCCTGTATGATTGATTTTGATGTAGATATTTATATTACCGGTTCGAATGCGAAGATGTTGTCGGGAGAGCTTGCAACATATCTCGGGGGACGTTATGTAGAATTTAAGATTTATCCATTTTCATTTAAGGAGGCACTGGACTTGTTGAATGAGAATAGAGGATATACTTTGGCGGAGGCATTTCAGATCTATCTGACAAGAGGCAGTATGCCGTTTTTATATCAATTCCGGATAGATGAACCCAGCGCCCGTCAATATTTGGAGGATATCTATTCATCGATTATTCTGAAAGATATCGCACAGAGGAACCATGTACGGGATATGGAACAGTTAAAGCGTATATTGTTATATTTCATTGCAAATGTAGGGAATCCGTTTTCGGCGTCCAGTGTCACAAAATATTTAAAAAGTGAGAAGAGAAATATTTCTACAGAGACGCTTTATAACTATATTGATTATTGTAAGACGGCATGTTTGCTTCATCTTGTTCCACGGGAAGAGGTGATGGGAAAACAGCTTCTTAAGTTTCAGGAGAAAATCTATCTGGCTGATCACGGAATTCGGGAGGCAATTTATGGAAATAATCTGAGAGATATCAATCAGACTTTGGAAAATATTATATACATGGAGTTATTGCGCCGCGGTTATGAAGTAAGAATTGGAAAGGCGGGAGATCTGGAGGTTGATTTTGTCGCGCATAAAGGCGGAGAACAAATCTACGTACAGGTCAGCTATCTGCTTGCGGGCGAAGAGACAGTAGAACTTGAATTTGGTATATTAGAGAGGATACCGGATAATTATCCGAAATATGTCGTGACCATGGATGAAATCAGCAGAAGCAGAAATGGGATCAAGCATAAGAATGTTAAGGAATTCCTGCTGATGGAGAACTATGAGTAGCGATGCCCGCATGCAGCATAATTTTCAGTGAATTTCTAGAAGCAGGGTGGTATTTTTATGTGTAAAGATATAAGTGAAAAGAAGAGAATTTTGATTGCAGATGATGAGCCGGGGATTATTCTCCTCTTAAGAGATTATTTTGAGATGCAGGATTACAGCGTCATTTCGGCGGCGAATGGGATCGAGGCGCTTGAAAAACTGTCACAGGGTCCGGATCTGATTCTTCTGGATGTGAATATGCCTCTTCTTGACGGGTTTGAGGTATGTGAGAGGATCCGGGCACATGTGTCCTGTCCGATTCTGTTTCTGACAGCGAAGATTGAGGAGGCAGACCGGATCCGGGGACTGATGTCAGGGGGAGATGATTATATTCTGAAACCCTTTAGCATTGATGAGCTGGGAGCCAGGGTGGAGGCACATCTGAGGCGTGAGAGGCGGAAAAAGACAGAGGGCGCTGTGAAGATTTTTGATCATCTGGCGATTCATTATGAGGAAAAGTCAGTCTATTACGGAGAGCATCCCCTTTCGCTTACAAAGACAGAATTTGGAATTACAGAGATCTTATCACTGAATCCCGGGCAGGTGTTCAGCAAAGATCAGTTATATGAGAGAGTCCGGGGCTTTGATGGAAGCGCAGACAGCAGTATTGTGATGGAGCATGTCCGGAGAATCCGGGGGAAGATCGGGAGATTCACGGATAAACCATATATAGAGACCGTGTGGGGAGTTGGTTACAGATGGATTGGATAGAGGAAAAACTGGAAAAGCTGTTAACATATATCCGCAATCTTTCGTTCCGCAAAGCGATGATTGCCTATATCTTTGTGCTTGCAGTGATTGTATGGGGATTATCCTGGTTCACAATGACCCTCTGCAGCCAGCTGGAGCTAAAGATTCTGACTGGAGGCAATTTTGGGAACAAGAAGAGTGAATTTTTTTATGAGAATGGAATTTTATGGAGATACGCATTTTCATTTCCAGAAAATACAGACAGTGCGAGTGTCGTTATTCTAGATTTTGTCCGGGCATGGTGTCCCTTTTTCTATGCATTTGCAGGTATGATCATTACCATTCTCATTTTTTATAAGAAACGGCTTCTCGGGCCTCTTAAGGTTCTTCAGGAGAGTGTGAAAAAGATACGGGAAAATGATCTTGACTTTCAGGTAACCTATGACAGCCGGGACGAGCTGGGGAATCTCTGTGATTCCGTAGAGGACATGCGCCTGGAGCTGATTCGTGGAAAGGAAGAGATGTGGAGGCTCGTTGAGCGGCAGAAGGAACTGAATGCCGCATTTGCCCATGACCTTCGTACGCCTCTTACCGTACTTAAGGGCTACACGGATTTTCTGGCAAGATATGTGCCGGAGGGAAGAGTGAGCCAGGAAAAGCTCACAGGCACCCTTGCGCTGATGGCAGAACATCTGGCACGGCTGGAGGAATACAGCCGTACTATGAAAGGAATCCGCAGTATCGAAGATGTTCCTTTTTCACCAGAAAAGATAAGCCTTAGTGGAATCAGAAGAAGAGTGGAAGAGGTAGTGTTTGCTCTCAATCAGGCAGAGGGAATAGAGATCATCTGCCAGAAGGGGGACGGAGAGGAATGCCCGAGGGACGGCATGCCCATAAGTGGAGAGAAGAAGCTTAAAGGGGATGACAGTGTGAAGCTTAAGGCGGATGACAAAATGGTGCTTAGGGCAGATGACAGCTTGATTATGGAGGTTCTGGGGAATATGCTCTCTAATGCGATCCGCTATGCGAGGGGAAGGATAGAGGTTGCATCTGATTATAATAAGCAAAGTGGAGAGTTTCTTCTGACAGTGCGGGATGACGGACCGGGATTTACGGAGGAGCAGCTTGAAAAGGCGCTGAAGCCATATTATAAGGAACCAGAAGCACCGGAAGCAGATGAACACTTTGGGATCGGGCTTCATATATGCAGGGAATTATGTAAAAAACATGGCGGAACCTTAAGTGTAGCAAATAGTATACAGGGAGGGGCAGTCGTGACGGCTTCATTTTTTGCAGGATAGAGAAGTTTGACTAACTAATACTGGCATGATAAGATTATTACGACAGAAGGCCAGGGTGGTATTTGGCTGCAGAGAGGAGTGTGCGGGGGATGAGAAGAATTTCGATTGGGCGTCAGAATTTTGAAAAGTTTAGGGTTAATGGTTCATTTTATATTGATAAAACGCTATTTATCAAAGAATGGTGGGAGAATGATGATGATGTTACTCTCATTACCAGGCCGCGCCGTTTTGGGAAGACGCTAAATCTAAGTATGACAGAGTGCTTTTTCTCTGTGGCTTATGTGGGAAGAGAAAGCCTGTTCGAAGGGCTTTCCATCTGGGAAGAGAGCACTTACCGTAGTCTGCAGGGCACTTTTCCAGTGATTGCGCTTAGCTTTGCGGATATAAAAGGTTCTACTTTTAAAGCGGCGCGGGAGGAAATTATCTTATCCTTAATGGAACTTTTTAAAAAGCATTCCTATCTTTTGAAGGGAGATACACTGACCGACTTGGAAAAACGGGATTTTTATACGCTTGGACAGCATATCGGGGATGACAAAGATGCAAAACAGGAGTTGTCAGAAGCTGCCATATCTCGTGCAATTAAGACGCTGATGTCCTATATGGAACGCTATTATGGAAAAAAAGTCATTGTCCTCCTGGATGAGTATGATACCCCGCTTCAGGAAGCGTATGTAAATGGCTATTGGAAGCAGCTGACAGCGTTGATCCGCAGTATATTTAACTCAACCTTTAAAACAAATGATTATCTGCATCGGGCATTGTTAACGGGGATTACGAGGGTGAGTAAGGAATCCATTTTTTCTGATCTGAATAATATAGAGGTGGTTACAACAACGTCAAAGAAATATGCGTCTTTCTTTGGTTTTACAGAGCGGGAAGTTTTTGCGGCGTTAGACGAAATGGGACTCTCTGATGAAGAAGGTCATATAAAAGCATGGTATGATGGATTTTGTTTTGGAGACCGGACGGATATGTACAATCCCTGGTCGATTACGAATTATCTAAATAACAGGGAATATGGCACCTATTGGGCGGATACAAGTTCAAATCGTCTGGTATCTGAACTGATCCGCAGGGGAACACCGGAATTGAAAATGCAGATGGAAGACCTTCTTGCCGGGAACAAACTGGATATGTCATTGGATGAGCAGGTGGTCTTTGAGCAGCTTAATACCACCCAGGGGGCTATCTGGAGCCTGTTGGTGGCAAGTGGTTATTTAAAGCCTGTGTACAAGACATTTATTCCTGCTATGGGAACATACCAGTATCAACTTAAGATTACAAACTTTGAAACCATGCTGATGTTTAAAAAGATGATTTCCGGCTGGTTCCCGGAAGATCTGACATCCTATGGGAATTTCAAAAAAGCTTTACTGCAGGGCGATCTGAAATATATGAATCGTTTTATGAATGATGTGGCACAGGTAATGTTCAGCACATTTGATTCCGGGAATCATCCATCGGAAGAGGCGCAGCCAGAAAGGTTTTACCATGGATTTGTCCTTGGTCTGATCGTAGACTTGTCGGCAAAATACTATATCCGTTCCAACCGGGAAAGTGGATTTGGAAGATACGATGTGATCATGGAGCCGAAAAATCTGTCGGATGACGCGGTGATCATGGAGTTTAAAGTTCATGATGAGGAAGACGAAAAGCCCCTTACGGATACCGTTCAGAGGGCATTACAGCAGATTAAGGAAAAGGGATATGATACGGAATTGACCGCACGGGGGATTCCAAAAGATCGTATCAGACATTATGGATTCGCATTTAAAGGAAAAACAATTTTAATCGGGATGTGAAAATAAAAAAATACTAATACCGAATTGTGAAGCAGGAAGGGGGAAATATAAAGTGAGTTATGGAAGAAGATCATAAGGACTTGGATGATTTATTGCAAGCCTTTGACAAATATGGACTCAAAGTTCCAGGCAAATCTTTAACACTTCCTTAGATAATCTTAATTTTTTGTAGAGAGAATATAGAGATTTATAATCTATTCTATTTTATAGATAAGGAACTCATGACAGTTCCTGAGAATTGGCAACAACATTCATCGGTTGTTGCCAGAAAGGAAGGTGTTTATGTCAGCGGAAATAAAAATCAGAGATCTGAATCAGTATTATGGAAAAAAGCAGGCGCTTAAGGACGTGAATCTTACAATTGAGACAGGTATGTTCGGGCTTCTGGGGAGAAACGGAGCCGGGAAAACCACGCTTATGAAAGTGCTTGCAACCCTGCTTCCCAAGACGGAGGGTCATGTATCCGTGTGCGGAAGGAGTGTGTCAAAGGCGCAGGAAGTAAGAAGGATTACAGGATATCTTCCACAGGATTTTTCCATGTATCCCAATATGTCAGTCTATGAGGCAATGGATTACCTGGGTGTGCTGTCGGGCCTTAATAAAGCACAGAGAAAGCAGAGAATCCCGGAGCTTTTAAGGCGTGTGAATCTACAGGATGACAGGAGAAAAAAGGTGAAGGCGCTGTCCGGAGGCATGAAGAGAAGACTCGGGATTGCGCAGGCGATCTTACATGACCCTAAGATACTGATCGTAGACGAGCCGACAGCAGGGCTGGATCCCGAGGAGCGTGTACGGTTCCGGAATCTGCTGTGTGAAATCGCAGAGGACCGGATCGTAATCCTTTCTACACATATTGTGGGAGATATTGAGGCAACCTGTGAAAATATTGCAGTACTTGATGCCGGGGAGATTATCTTTAAGGGCACAGTAGCAGAACTGATTGATATGGCAGAAGGCAGCGTATACCAGGCAGAGATCAGCAAAAAGGAGCTGGAGCTTTTGAAAAAACGCTGTATTGTCACCAGTATGCTTACATTAGGCAATAATGTGATGGTGCGTTTCCTCGCAGATACGAAGCCTTTCGCCTCCGCAAAGCCTTGTGAGGCAGGAGTGGAGGATGCATACATGTATCTTATGAGCAGCAGAGGAGGTGAGGCAGAATGTTTGGACAGCTCTTTATAAAAGAATGCCGCCAGACAGCAAGAAGCCTCATCTACTGGCTCATTGTCCTTGTACTGATCTTTGATTTTGTGACACAGCTTGGGGAAATGGATATAGCCAGAGAGCCCAAAAAAGGTCAGGAGAACTATGGCATGAAAATGAGTGATGACAAAGATGTCATAATGGAGACCACCCTGGGCGGGCTGACAGAGGAATATCTTTGGGAAAGCTATACTACGTATCCCATCGGATTTTATAAAAATGTCACATTAGATAAAAAAGAAGATGCCAGAATCGGAAAGATTATTTACGAGGCAACAGGAATAAAAGGGAGGGACAATCTGGAAAAGATTCGGAAAGAATGGTATGCTGCCCAGGAGAAAGAGATACAGCTTCAGTCAGGGCAGGAACCAGGAGAAGCAGCACAAGGAATGGAACCGGTCATGATGCAGAATCTGGTCGTGAAACCGGCAGAAGGACTTACTTACAAGAGATTCGAGGAACTGATGAACCAGGCAGACGACATCCTGGGCGGAGGCTCCAACTATGCAGAAGGCTACCGGAAGAAGAATGCACGGGTTCCGAAGACCTATGAGGACGCAATGGCAGAATATCATGAGCTCATAGAAAAGGACAGACTGACCGGAGGCTACGCAAGGCTGTTTTCCGATTACATGGTCATCTTCCTGGGGCTCGTGCCAGTCTTTCTGGCTGTCACAAGGAGCCTGCGGGACAAAAGAGCCAGTATGAACGAGCTCATTTACGTAAGGAGATGCCCTTCTGCAGTCATCATCGCCAGCCGCTATCTCTCCATGCTTGTGATGATTCTGATCCCCGTATTCGCTTTGTCCATGGTTCCTCTGGCGCAGTGTATGAAGCACGCCATGTCAGAAGGAATCTTGGCAGATCCATTTGCATTTGCAAAATATATACTCGGATGGCAGACGCCTACGATTATGATAGCACTCTCCGTAGGAACCTTCCTTACAGAGCTTACAGACACCGCTTTGGCAGTCCTCGTCCAGGGAGCCTGGTGGTTCGTATCCCTGTTTGGCGGCACAGACACCCTGGCAGGCGGTATATACGGATGGAATCTGCTGCCGCGGCATAACACAGAACTGAACTGGGAAGGGTATCAGGAAGGCTTCGCCAGACTTGCATCCAACCGGATCCTGTACACATCACTGGCAGTCATACTCATAGCACTAACCGTTATCATTTATGGACAGAAAAGGAAAGGAAGGTATCAGCTATCATGGAAAAATATTGGCAGATCGAAAAAGTAAACTTAAAATACCACGTTCCCCTGCACGTACTGGTATGCATACTAATTTTAGGAATTTCCCCCCTGCTCCTTGGCGTGTCAAATCTCCCGGCAGAAGACACAGCAAAAGTACTGGAGCGCTACGTGGCCCTGACCGGAATCATACTGATCACCCCCATATTCCTGCCAGAACAAGACAAAAACATCCGCGAGCTGGTCAATTCCAAATACACAAAAAGCTCCGCCGTCTACCTAGTGCGCCTCGCAGGAAACTTAAGCCTGCTCGCCGCATTACTGGGAATCTACATTGGTATGCTAAAACACAACAACTGCCAGTTCCCAGTAATAAAATATTACCTCGGAACATTCGCAGAGATGCTCTTTCTGGGAGGACTGGGAATCATATTTTACAGACTGTCCGACAACCTCATAATCGGCTATATGGCGCCCATCATATACTACATCATCGCAGCCGGGGGAGGCGAAAAATATATGGGAGTCCTGTACCCCTTCTCCATGTCCATGGGGAGTTATACCCAAAAAATATGGCTGTTCGCCGCCGCGGCCTGCCTAATTGGGGACGGGGTATTTTTAAAAATACCCCGTCCCCAATTAAAAACAGGGTGTCCCTAATAATAAAAGGCGGGGATTATCCCCGCCTTTTATTATCCTGCCGGTTCTACCTTCGTAACCAGGCCATCGGAATTATGTGTAAACAGAAGTGTTGCCTTCTCTTCCTGTTCCCCTTTTAAATAAGTAACATCTGCCGTTTCTGTATATTCTTCCTTTCCTGCTAAAGAGATCTCCTTTACTTTGATTTCAACATTTTCCTTCTCTGCCTCTGCTTCCTTGCTTACCTTGCTGTCATCGGAAGATTCAGAGGAGCATGCAGATAAAGAACATATAAGCACCATTATCAGCAGCAGACATACTTTTTTATGGGTTCCCTTCATAAAATCACCTTCGCATTAAAAATATTTAACTCTACTATACCAGTTTTTATGACTACACACAAGTGTATGACTGTTAAGTGCAGCCTTTTGGACATTCTCCGTTGCTATTCACGGGGCCGTGCACCTTACTGCACGGCATCCGGGGGGAGTATGGCCTTTTTTACTTTCTCCGGCATAGGAGATATTCAAATTACGCTGTAACAGTTCTTCCCAGGACTTTACACTCCGCTTTAGTCCGTGAATAGTAACTTATACACTTTTTATGGCCAGTTATACATCTGAAGTTGTGAAAATGAAAGTGGATGGTATAATAAAGCATATTGAAGAGGTGTGTAAATTGAAGGTAGCCATAGTAGATCATAATAAAATAACGCTTGAAATGATTCGAGGATATGTCCTGCATAATACTGAAAATATAGATTGCAGCTGCGCCGCTTTTCAGAAGTCAAGAGGCCTGCTGAATGCACTGGAGGACAATTGCCGTTATGATCTCTATTTTATTGAGATTGAACAGCAGGAGACAGGCGGCTTTGAACTCGCGCGGAAGATTCGTAAGCTACAAAAAAGTGCATATATTGTCTTTACCGCATCTGGCGGAGAATTTGCGCTGGATACATATGACCTTAGTATTAAAGCGTATTATTATATTGTGAAGAACCATTTGAATCATATGAAAAGAGAGATCAGCGAGGTGCTCGCCGCAGTATCTGCAGAGCTTGAAGAAAAAAAAGAGGATTTTTATGTGATTCAGAATAAGCTTCGTTTTGAAAAAATAAAAATCTCCGATATCATATACGTCTTTAAGAATGAAAAAAACTCTGTATTTATGACAAAAAACGGAAAGGTTCTGGAGCGGAAGGCATTGCGTAAGGTCGTTCAGTCGCTTAACAGGCCTGAATTCGTATTCTTAAATGCCGGCTGTGCCATTAATATAAAATATATCCGGCGGATTTCAGACAGTACCATTTTGCTGGCAGACGGAACCAGCTTATATGGGAGCAGCCAGAGCATCAGGAAAGTGAAGAGCAGCCTGGAAGGCTGCTGATATACACTACCATATTATCACAGGTGTTCCGGTTTCCACCCGGTCAAAGATCGCCTGAATCGCCTGAACCGGCATATTAATGCAGCCATGGGAGCCGGATCGGCCTTTTGCTTTTTCAGATAGTCCCGCAGGACAGAACGGTCACCATAGACCAGCTGAAAATCCTTTCCATATAGCTTCTCCGTTTCTTTGTCCCGGACATCCTGAATAACCTGAAATTCAAAATCTTCTAACTGTTCATTCAGCAGATTTTCACTTTGGGCTAAATTCAGAAAGGAGAGATCCCAGTCCTCTACTATTTTGTTTTAGTCATCGACTTGAATATAAAAAAATATAATGCTATCTTGTAATAAAACAGGAGCAATAGCTAAAATCGATAAGAAATATCCATGGTGGTTTTTATTTCAATTCGAAAAGAGAAAGGGAGTTTTATGAATCAAAATCTTTTTTATTTTAAAGTGTACAAAATCTTATTTTTAACTATGCTTATTGATCCAATATTTGTTGTATATGCATACTCTGAAGGTTTATCGGCAAATCAAATATTTATATTGACGAGTATAGAAGCAGTATTAGTGATACTGCTAGAAGTGCCGACAGGAGTAATTTCAGATTTATTTGGATACAAAATCAGCATAATTTTATCAGTCCTGTGTTTTATATTATCTAATATAATTATTATGATCTGTCCGACTTTTATAAATTTTATTCTGTGCGAAATATTTATGGCTTTATATAAAGTTTTTGTATCTGGTGCTGATGAAACATATTTATATTTAATATTAGATAACAAAGATGAATATGCAAAAGTATTTGGCAAACTAGAGTCTATTAGCTTTATTTTAACAGGAGGATTTTCGATAAGTATAGGCTATCTTTATTCGATAAATAAGCATTATCCTTTTATGCTAAGTATAATAACATGCATATTGTCACTATTAATGGCTTTAAAATTAGAAAATATCAGAGAATATCATCAAGAAATTAAATCCGTAAAAGAGCTATCCGAAGAATTTTTCGCAAATGTGAAAAGGGGCTTTAAACTAGTATTTAAAAGAAAAAAATTACGATGGTTTATTTCATATTCTGCAGTAGTCAGTTTTTCCCTTATTGCAATTATGCAAACATATCAATTGTTTTTTTTAGCGCGTAGAATACCTGTGAAATATTTTGGACTAATATATTTTTTGTTATATATGGTATCGTCTATAAGCAGTAAATTAGCGCATTATTTTAAACGATTTAATAAATATAATATGTTTATGCTATTTCTGTTTATGTTAGGTCTTACCCCACTGTTAATGCTAGTTCCAGCTAAAATTTTTGTTGTAACAATTATTGTACCTAGAATAATTATTGGGATATATCCCTCAATAATGAATGAATATATTAATAAAGAAATAACAATGGATCGGGCAACCATTTTCTCAATAAGAAGTTTATTATCTAAAATCCCACAAGTAGTTTTACTGCCGTATGTAGGTTATTTAATTGATAATAAAGGATTAGAGTATTCTTTAATTGGTATAACTATATGTTTATTTATAGCAAGTGGAATTCTATTAGGAACACACATTCTTGGGAAAAGTAGTAGTTGTATAGACGCTTCTTAAATTGATTTATTCAAAAAAACAAGAAGAGGTTTATAAATATATGATGAAAGGGTAAGAAAAGTGAAATAGAAATAGAAGAAATTATAGAAGCGAAGGTTAAAGATGTAGAGAAAGCTGTGGTTTTGTTTTCGGAATATAAAACAAAAATGAAAGACTGCAATAATGGGTTGACTGTTGAAAACAATAGTTCAAACAAGATATATACCCCTATCACAGATGGAGAAGTAAGATTTAGTAATTTATTCAAAATTTTTGCAAAAGATGGGACGTTACCAAAAGATTACGTCTATGATAAGGTCAGAGAGTATATGGTTGATTTGGGAATTATTACAATGAAAGATATGGGGTCTAATGGTGTATCAAAACGAATTTCATTTGTTACGGATGAGGCATTGGATAAAAAGATATTAAGAATTGTCGGTCGTAATAGATGTGGAGATAGTTTTACCTACAGTTATGTTTTCACTGTAAAGAGAATTGAATATATGAGAAAATTATTTTTAGATCTTATGAAAATAAAAAGTTGGAGTTGTTTACGTACATGAGTGTTGCTTGATGGATAAAAAGAAGATAAGACTGGAGGGACAAACAATTAACAACACAAAAATAAAATATTTAAATTGGGGCTTATTTGAGCCTGTACAAGTAAGAGGGTAAATTGTCCATGCGGTATGTTTGGAGCGGAATATAGGGTGAATTCAGAGGTGTAGATAGTAGGAACATGGTTGGAATCTGATGGAATGGATGCTTGATATTCAGCTAGGCAGACATAATTTATTTCCTGTTCAGAGGATTGCAGTCGTTGAAAAAAACGTGTTTACTACGAAAAGAAAGCAAAAGAAAAACAAGCAGAATATCATGGTAATCAATATGACAAAAGAAGTGGACTTACACCAAATTTGGTGTAAGTCCAAAATAGTCGCACAGATAATCAATGTAATGATGCTTCCGAAAGTTTAGGGTTACTGTTCACACAGGTCTGTGCATTTATTGCACAGACTGTAAGAAAGTGATTCAAGAGTGAGCAAATCCCATTCGCGAAGCGAATTTTAAATGGATTTGCGAATGTTACTGTGAACGGAGTGAACAGTAACAGTTTAGGAACCCTGCCTGCTCAAAAATCAATTATATTTCTTGATATGATTCTGAACATATGTTATATTATATACATGAGGGAAACCAAAGAAGCGGCTTACCCCGAACAATAAGTACTATCCTTACGGACAGCCGTCACATGTGCGAGATGTGGCGGCTACTTCTTTCCCTTGAAGATCTGATAACACAGACCAACAAGGGCGACAACAAATATACAGAATTGGAATAAATCCGCATATGTAACATTCATTGACATCACCCTCCTTTCTTGTAGCTGGAGGGTTGTCCCTCCGATGAAACAAGAGGGTAAGCCGCCTTTGGCTCTTTGGTTTCCCATAACAATAATATATCATGGATGACATTTTTTGACAATTGTTTTTGGGTGTCCATGATGGACATCTGCTATCCTATAGTTACTGTTCACACAGGTCTGTGCATTTACTGCACAGACCGTAAGAAAGTGATTCAGGAGTGAGCAAATCCCATTCGCGGAGCGAATTTTAGATGGATTTGCGAATGTTACTGGTCACGGAGTGAACAGTAACATCCTATATATTGGACTGTATGAGCGTTATTTAAGGGTATTTTGGATTGTATGGTTGATGGTGAGAAAATGTATGATGACTGGGTTAGAAGTGGATTTAATAATCGTCAATGATGGTATAAACAAGTAAAATAAAGTCTTCAAGAGTTGCTATAAGGGTGGTATAATCATCTTGGAACTTCAACATTATGGTGTCTCCTAGAGCGTGTTTGAAAATTGCTTTCTGCCAAATGTGCGTCACAAATTGTGGGGAATTTGCCCCAAATGAAGGAGGCGTAGTGGGCTACGCTGACTGAATGAGGGGCAAATTAGCCGCAAAGTGGGGCGTGCAGGTGGCAGGAATGAATTTTCAAACACGCTCTAGTATTAAAGCGTATTATTATATTGTGAAGAACCATTTGAATCATATGAAAAGAGAGATCAGCGAGGTGCTCGCCGCAGTATCTGCAGAGCTTGAAGAAAAAAAAGAGGATTTTTATGTGATTCAGAATAAGCTTCGTTTTGAAAAAATAAAAATCTCCGATATCATATACGTCTTTAAGAATGAAAAAAACTCTGTATTTATGACAAAAAACGGAAAGGTTCTGGAGCGGAAGGCATTGCGTAAGGTCGTTCAGTCACTTAACATCAATACCATTTTGCTGGCAGACGGAACCAGCTTATATGGGAGCAGCCAGAGTATCAGGAAAGTGAAGAGCAGCCTGGAAGGCTGCTGATATACACTACCATATTATCACAGGTGTTCCGGTTTCCACCCGGTCAAAGATCGCCTGAATCGCCTGAACCGGCATATTAATGCAGCCATGGGAGCCGGATCGTGTGTATACATCTTTGCCAAACTGTGTCTGCCAGTCCGCATCATGAAAACCAATTCCAGTGTCAGTAACCCGCATCCAGTATTCTACCGGAGATTTATACTCAGGCTCGCCTGTGCTAGGCAGAATGTCTCCAATCAGAACCGTATGTCTCAGTTTCCCCATAATATCATAGACTCCGGTTGGCGTCTCTGTTTTGGGAACCGGTTTTCCGGTTACAACCGGAGTGTCCAGGATTACCTGGCCGTCTTCAACATACCACATGTGCTGTAAGCTGATACTGACTTCCAGATAGGTTGTTCCCCAATCGGCAGAGGCATGCGCTTTTGCGCTTTGCACACAAGGCAACTCTGCATTGAAGGACTCCTTTTTCTTTATATGAGAGTACAGCTGCTGAAAGATCAGATCCTGATCAAGGATCCAACCATAGGTTCCACCGGAGACCTGCACTGTTTCACCCGACCGAGATGTAAATTCTCTTGTTTTTCCGCAAGTATCATATTTCTCCGCCAGATCTTTTACATACTTCTTGATTTTGTCCTTATTGACTCGGACTTTCATATTCTTACTGCATTTAAGCCATTTTGCGATCGTATCGCGGCTGACCGTTTCCGTCTGATCCCCTGCATCATATGTAATCTCAGTATTACAGTATTCATTTAGAAGCTTACAGGCATCTGTTACCTCTGGAGAATCTGACAGATAACGGGGCATCTTATAGAATTCTTTGGAGACATGTATTTCCTGATTTCGTTCCTGAATATTATTTTCTATATGCTCTAACAGTTTTTCGGGTATCAGTTCATTTCCAATCACCTCTGGCTTAATGGAAAAACTGTTCCCCTCATAGTACGGATGCGCATTTTGGGAAATGATTTTCTCAGAGATATTGCACATTGGAAGCTGGCTTACTTTTTCTGCAAGCTGCTCCCTGTTATACTTAACGGTGAAAGGTATTTCCTCTCTATCCCGGCGCAGACACTCCCATGGCCATAGCCAGGCCTTTTGCTTTTTCAGATAGTCCCGCAGGACAGAACGGTCACCATAGACTAGCTGAAAATCCTTTCCATATAACTTCTCCGTTTCTTTGTCCCGCACATCCTGAATAACCTGAAATTCAAAATCTTCTAACTGTTCATTCAGCAGATTTTCACTTTGGGCTAAATTCAGAAAGGAGAGATCCCAGTCCTCTACTTTCGTATGAGGGAAAAAGTGTCTGCTGAAATAAAGAGCTGTTCCACTGTAAAGTGTAAAAAGGATTGCTATACCTGCCAGCAAATATTTTGTTTTAGTCATCATCATATCATTTCCTTTACTGTTTTTTCATAAGTGCTTTTGGAATAGTAGTATATGATTATCTTTGGAGTTTTTTCAATAGATTTGGTATAATCCGTATAAAAGGCTGTATAACTGGGTATTCCCCTTCTCATATTATATGATTTCATCTGTACCTGTGCGAGTCCCCAATATTGAATATGAATTGGAGAAAGGCAGGATTAGAGGTCTCTGATTATTTCCGGACAGTGCCTCTTAAGGACAAAAGACAATCTTTTACGGACAGGATGAGAATTCTCTGAAATCATATGTTAAAATAAGTTTGCCAAGGCTCAGCGCGTTTCACTGAAATGAATTTAAGGGGGTTTTTAAGATGAAAAGATTTATAGTCATATTTTTGATTGTCTGTGCGGCAGTATCCGGATGCCAAAAGAAAACGGATGGGGAAATTACAGAAAAGAAGGAAGATCAGGCAAAGAATATTGTGGTGAATACCACAGGAAGCCAGAAGGAAAACAAGGAAGCAGAGCCGCCTTCTAAGGAGGAAGTCCTCGCCATGCGTGAAATCGTACAGGAAGGCATGAAAAAAGAAGATATCAAAAGAATGCGGGAGGCAGTTACAGCTGCAAATCTGGCTTTGGAGAATAGATTCTTTTATAGCAATCTTGAGGAGCGCCTGGCTGACCCAGGCGATGCAGTATGGAATTATCTGCACGAGACGGGTGAGATTGTAGAGGGATATGCCTTTGATGAAGACGTGTGGGATAAAAAGGAAGAGGAAGGACTGACAGAAAGAGAGTACGAACAAAAGTATGGTGATAAGGTCTACAATACGAATGAATATGATGCGGATCGTATATTAAGGGTTCTGGCAGAGATCAAATCTACGATACGTAACGAAGATCTGGTCTGCGACTTCGGACGAATCATTGCGGATGTGAAAGAAGCAAAGGAAAGCCATGATGCCAAGTGTATTATGGAAATCTACCGGATTCTTCATGATATGGATTACTATCTGCTGCGGTATGGGCAGGAGGATGTAAGTGCAGGGGTTAAAGACTTATCAACGTTAAAGCTGTATTACGGAGAGTTGACCTGTTACAAAAAGTAAGGCTGGAGAGGAGGGTATAACTCAGTTTTGGATTATACCCTGTCTCT
This sequence comes from uncultured Dorea sp., assembly GCA_948602995.1. Taxonomy (GTDB): domain Bacteria; phylum Bacillota; class Clostridia; order Lachnospirales; family Lachnospiraceae; genus CAPEBR01. Next base: position 40,099 of record CAPEBR010000007.1, on the reverse strand, counting down.
GAACGGATAGAGCGCCAGTACAGACTTGCATGATTCACCGTTAATTACGCAATGATGTACTGCTCCTTTGAATAAAAACGGATTTTACTGTGGGGAACAATAGGAATGAAGTGCATGGAATATTGTCTTTTTGCAGCGGTTTACATATTGCCGTGAAACATTAAGATTCCTGGCAATCTCTGTGTCCGTAGTATTTTCGCTTAAAATATAGTACGCGACTTGTTGCTGCAAGGGTGAACTGCAGTTCGTTAAACTTTTTAAGTCGGCCTTAAACTCAATGTCAGCGTAAGATTCATAATCATGATTACATATATTTTCAAGCATTTCAGAAGCAAATCCGATCTGGTTTTTAATATTCCTATGTTTTCTGTACAATTCTAAAAATCTGTTTTTTACAGCATTTGCTAAAAACTTTATACTTGCGCCCTCGTTATCGTAATTTTCAATTCTTTGCGCCGCCTCGATTACAGACAGCATCAATTCCTGCTGCATGTCATCATATTCGCTCCAATATGCCTGTCTGGAATATCTGTTAATAATAGGATACATGCATTCGATGATTTTTAACAGACTCTTTTCATCATAGCTTGTCTTGTAGTTTTTTAAAAGCTTTATAATATCGTATTTTGGTTTCATATGATCACTCCTTATCAATTAATAAGAAATGTTTAGAAATTATGCACCATGGTTTGTCTATCTCGCCGTTTTTTTGACATGATTTGACAGCTTCTAGAAATGCAAAAGTCAGGAGTATAATGCTAATGAAATCAAAATGGGACGGGGCATTTTTAAAAATGCCCCGTCCCATTTTGATTACTTGCTGCGCTGACCGTGAGAACAGCTTGTCTAAACTGTTACATTGCAGCTGTTTACCAGGAACCGTACAATGCGATTCCAGATTTGGAAGAACTTGTCCTAAGCCCGGTATCAACAAAACCGTAGCTATAGCCATTGTTAGACATATTTTCCCATCCTCCGGCGCGTTTAGCAGCGTAGTTAATGGCCTTCAGATATGGTTTGGAATTTCCGCCAAGACCAGTCAGACATGCAACTCTCTTTCCGGCGGCAACGCTTCCAATTACACTACCATTTATATCATAGAGATTTTTGGTTTCACGCATATAATAGGTTTTGTAGGTGGTTCCATCGATTTTTGCAGTTCCATATGGATACTGTTCGATGGAAGTTACAGTACTCTTTGGAGGGGAGATTAGAAGTCCTTCCAAAGCCTTCCCATTCGGTCCAAGGAAATAAATGGCGACCTGGCTGCCCTCAGAGCCTATCTTGGAAAAAAATTCATTTTGGGTAAGTTCTCCGATTTTCGCCCTGGAGGCGTTATATACAGGAACGACCTTTCCGCTTTTGTTTACACAACACGTTGACATAATTGTTTCCTCCTTGTTTTGTTTTTCATAACCGGTTATCTATAATGAAAGAAGAAGGGAAGAGTTGTTTTAGAAACTCTTTTTTAGTCTTTTTTTCTTTTTGTATTATCATCATATTTCTGATTCAGCTCACGAAGAACATCCTTCAATCTGGCAGGAACAGGAATAAAATAGGATGCATTTTCAATGATGCTTAAAGCCTCGTTTAGGATGTAAAACATAATCATGGTTTCCCGCAGTGGAATTTTGTCATTTAGTAACATTTGCAGAATACTTGCTACCGCGATAATGATAAAGATCACTACTTTTCTGATAATCCCTTTGAATCCAGCCTTTGATGATAAAGATTTGGTGTAAATTGCTTTTAGCCAGCCGGTAAGGAAATCTAAGATTACAAAGACTAATATAGCTTTAAGCATATAATCCCATCCGCCTAAATAGTGGCTTACAATTCCAAAGCTGACCCCAGACAGAACATGCAGATGTTCCATAATTTTTTGCATAAATCTCACCTCCTTCAGTGCTTTTTATTAAAATAAAAAAGCTGCTTATCCCGTATTTGTAACCTTTTCAATAGTGCTTTTGCAACCTTCCCGTATAGGTAAAAAAAAGAATACCCACAGGACGGTGAGGTTCTGTGGGTGTTTAACACATTGCTATGCTGGGTATACCGTATAGCAGCGATTACATCATAATATTCTTCCTTCCTTGATCTCATAGATATCATCACATAGCAGTTCAATATCTTTTTGATTGTGGCTGGAAAGTATAATTGTCCTGTGTTCTTGCTTCAATTCCAGGAGAAGTGTTCTGACTGCATCTATGCAGTCTGTATCCAGGCCATTCATTGGTTCATCAAGAATGATAATTTCCTGATCTTCCATGATTGCCTGCGCAATTGCAAGCCGCTGCTTCATTCCCATAGAATACTTTTTTACGGCTTTAGATGACCAGGGATCTAAACCAACTCTTTCCATGACCATGCTTAGATGACTGCGATCCGGCTTGTTAAGAATTCCGTATAAAAGTTCCAGATTTCTTAAACCGCTGTACCCGTCTAAAAGTGCAGGTCCGTCTATAGCTGCCCCCAGTTTATTCCCTTCTGTTATATATTTGTCGGGGCTTTTCCCGTAGATGGTAATTTCACCAACGTCAGGCTGTAGAAAACCGCAGATACATTTCAGCAGAACGGTCTTACCAGAGCCATTTCGGCCGACAATGCCTGTAATACGGTGCTCCCTCAAAGAGATATTAACATTACTTAGCACTTGATGATACCCCAAAATTTTGGACACATTTTTAAATTCAATTGCAATTTTTCCCATAGTATCATTACTCCTCATGATTCCAGATAAAATCTGCTTTTTGTATTTTATACAGGCTTATTGATACGGATAATATGATTAACATAAGATACGCACAGATAGCATAAGCGTAAGAAGCAGCAATCTTATATCCGTATTTTGTAATGCCGAAATCGGTAATACGCATCCACGAGACAGGAGATGTCAGAGATAATTCACGCTGGGCATAATCCCCCAGTCCGACTACAACAGAGGAATATACAGACAATCCTGTCGCTGCCAGAATACTCATTCCCTTAGGGAACAGCAGTGCACAGCAGAACATAAAGCATCCGATAAAGGTCACGCCAAGCAATGTGAAGAGTATAGAAACCATCATAGCTTCAAAAGGCGTATGCTTACTGATATACTGTGAAGATATTTTCCAGAAGAGATCGCACTTTTCTCCCGCATTTGTTTTGGCAAGGGTATAGAGAACCTTTCCCCAGCCCTTCTCTATATACAGATTCGGAATGATTGATGCAATGGAAAGGGGTATACTGATCATGGTAATGATAAAGGCGCTTGTCAATATATAACAGATCTGCTCCCGTCCCCAGCCGGATTTTCCTTTTCTCAATAAGTAATAGCTATTCCACTGGTTCATGTACGGAACATCTGAAAAATAATAGATAATGCATGCCATAAATAACAACAGATAATTTGTATCTGTTAATAAAAAAGAAAAAATCCATGGAGTAACACGACATGCTGACATGCTGCAAAAGTCTCTCAGCGGCGTACAGTAGATGGCATTTAAGAAGAGAAGCAGCACGGCAAGCAGTACATTTTTTCTGTTGCAGATTCGGCTAAAACATATTGTGCAAAAATTTTTACTCATGCAAAGTCCTCCTTAATTTCAGGCTAATGATAAGCCATGCAGCAAAAGCTGACAGAATGGTTACAATAAATGGCCACAGGATTGAAAATCGTTCATTGTTCCAGATATCAAAGGACGGATTGAACAATTGGCTAATGTCAAACCAGGGACTTCTAGGAAATAATGCCTGTAAATAATAAATTAGCAGACAGTATGACATAAAAGGTATGGATAATACAAATAATCTGTTCTGCCAGAACAAGGAGCCGAAGGCAGCTAATACGGACAAAAATCCTGCGAGCAGACCAGTAAAAAATGAATGGACGATGTAATATACCAAGAAATGGTCATTGTCAAAAAACACCCGTACAAAGGGATACTGCATCCAGTGGCTTTCCGGTCCTGTCCATGGAACTTTAAGACGGATGATTAAGACAAATAGGACTGTACCCAATACCATTGTCGAAATAGCGGTTAAATATATCAGGAGAATTTTAACCAGTACATATTTCCATACAGGGCATCTAAGCGCAGTCTGAAAGATATAATGATATTCCATATCCTCACAAAAACAATGGGAAAAGGGGATTGCACAGATTGTTAATGTAACGAGGAAAGGAATAAGAGATGTGGCGTTTATATAGGTTGTGTAGACAGAGTCATATATTCCGGCTACTTTATAAAGTGAAAAAAAGTAAGTGAGAGTTACTCCGGCAATACTAAGCAAGAACCGGCAGGACAGGAATGCTCTGCCGGATTCTGTCTTGAAATATCTCATATTATTCACCTGCTTCCAATACTTCCGCAGTTTCTGCGTTGATTATTTTTTCATACTCCGTAAAATGATCAGGAGTATCTGGGGGAAATTCCCTTATGGTAATGATCCATACAGGAAGCATTTCCCAGGTATTATTTGTCTGATTCACATTAACCCAGAAGGACAGCTCTGCTTTTATTGCTGCATGTTTATAATCTGTTATTAGCATAGAGTATTCTTTCTCCAGGGCATCCGCTATCTCATCAAAGGGTTTAAGACTGATTTTTTCTTCTGTCAGGGAAAAATTAAAATAGTATAAGACCTGTATTTTTTCTATTCCTGACGGTGTATATAAGGCCTGAACCGGCGACCATGTGTCATTAAAGCCATTATAAAAAGAGGAACAGAAGACCGGAAGACCCTGGCAGGTCTCAGTTCCGATCCAGTACCGGATTTCCTCTTCTGGCAGGTACGCCTTATATAAGAAAAGATTCGTGATTCCCATGGAGTAAAAAAGCTCTTCTAGTTTTCCCTTTTCCTTAAAATCAGTAAAACCTTCATCCGTATCCTCAAAGGCCGGGAACTGGTCTGCGGTATAAGTCTCAGGAAATAGAGAAAATTTTTTCATGATGGATTTCTGCTTTTCTGAGTTGCTGTTAAAAGCAATGTAATCGCAATCCACGTAAAGGGAGTTTTTGTTTTTGTGGACAAAGCTGTTTTCATCAGTTTCCGAAACAAGCTTAGAGAGCTCTGTCCCCCAAATCAAAGAAGCAATTTCCCTGGGAGCAAAATGTTTTTTTTCTGCCGTACATTTATATAGGCAGTTTTTATTTTCACTCCCGGCAATAACCGGCAGATCAATTTCAATGGAGGCAGTTTGTCTTGTATAGCTGCCCGGAAAGTGATAGCGATCAGATCGTTCTTTTGAACTCTCTTTTTTTGCTGAACAAGCTGTGAGTGTCAGACATAATAGTAAGAAACATATGCTAAGAATTTCTCTTGTTCTCATAGATTTACCTCTTATCTTTCTGGCAATAAGTTATGGGAAAGGCAAAAGCCTTTCCCATAATCTGCTTATGGCGTATACCGTCCTATTAAGTGCCAGTCACTGGATGTACCGACTCCGGGGCCCGCGTAAAACTGATAGTAAATACCACCCTGCGATTTAGGAGAGCCATAACTATAACTATCTGCCTTTTTAGAGATATTTGTTATGTGAGAACTGTACTTTCCATTTTGAGACCTGGATCTCCCCATAATCAATCTTCCCTTATAGGTTGTGGGCGTTACATAATACAGATTCTCGTAGTCAGCGCCTGTATCCTTGTAAGTATAATAGGAATATCTGTCATTCGTACTTACATCCAGATAGCTTGTCGCAGCGTTAGCTGGTATTCCGAATATGACTGTACATATAGTCATAATTAACAGGATACCGGTTTTTTTGTTTTTCATTTCTTTTTTCTCCTTTCTGTCAGATTCATACTTAAGTATTTTGGCTATAGATCTATACACCTATAAATAAATATCATTTTCAAAGATTTTTCAACAGATTTTGAATAATCCTTCAAAAAATCCGACTAATTGTCCTTAAATGACAGAATGATAAAGTTTTTTCTGTGAAATATAAAAAGACTGTCGTCTCATTTTATGAGGACAGCCATTTAGTACAATCAATCAAAAATGCTGTTTGACCGATTTAAAGTCTAAAAATATACGAATTGAGGTCAGACTGATGAAAAGCTCTCTTGATTGTGTTATGATTCACTTAAATAAGAACGCAGAGACTTCAACATAACCAGTATTTCAGCCTGTTTTTGGGGAGGGAGCTTTTCGGCAGTGATTCTAATTTCTTCTGCAATGCTCATCTTAAGAGCCGGGTCATATACGAAGATGTCGCATAATATATCCTGGGGCGTTACTTCTAAAACATTAGCAATGTTACAAATGTTTTCCAGAGTAACTCCAGTTGACTCAGTTTCTATGCGGCACATGGTACTTGGAGACACATGGATGTAGTCAGCCAATTGATTTTGTTGGATATTTTTTAATTTTCTGAGAGCTTTAATGCGTTGTCCAACTGTCATGCTTACCATTCTCCTTCCTATAATCATTCTAACAGCAGTATTGGAAAATGTTAATTTCATTATATGAAATTGATTTCGAATAATGAAATTCTGGTTTAACTATATAGAAGAAGGTGTGTAGTATAATGAATTTATACAACGTGATAGAGATTGAAGGCATCAAGATGGCCGTATGTAATATAGAAAACAGGGGACTTAACAGCAGGGATAGTCTGTTAAGCAGTATTTCCTATCTGAGGTGGAAATATGAGCTGACAGGGGAGAAAGAGTATTTGTTTAAAACGATTTCACATATCTATGCATATTTGGAACTGGGATTTCCTTATGAAAGAGGGAAACAGGAATTTTTAAAGGTTACGTCATATCTGGACATAGACATAGATTACATATTTCCGGAACAAAAATGGCGAAACCAAAAGATTCTCTTAACGAAAACAAATATCCGGAACCTTTTAGGACGATGGAATCCAGGACTGCACTGTATGAAGATCTCAGATGTAGTGGAGGATATCATTGAAAAGGTTCAAAATAGACAGGAAGGAGAGTATTTATACCATTCGGGTAAGATACTGACACAGGAAGGGAGTGAAACCTTATGGGAAAATACATTTAAGTTATATATAGAAGAGAATGAGGCAATCCTTCAAGATGTAAACAGGCAAAAATATTACGAATTGGAGCGAAAAGAAAATGATAAAAATTGCAGTCGTAGACGATGAGAAGCATATGAGAGAATACATATTAAAGCGCGTAAAAAATATTACGGAAAAGTATAACGATATAGAGATCATACCTTTTGCTGATGGAGAAGAATGTATAGGAGCAATTGAAAAGGAGAATACATTCCGGATTTTTCTTCTTGATATCGGGATGAAAGGCATGACAGGAATTGACTGTGGAAAAGTGATCAAAAAGAAATGCCCGGAAGGTTATATTATCTTCCTGACCTCCTACTCAGAATATGCAGCAGCAAGCTATGTGATTGAGGCATATCAGTATATCCTGAAGGAAGATATGGAGGAAAGACTGCAGGATGTACTGGTCAGGCTCATGGATCAGATGCAGAAAAAAGAAAAGGAATACCGTCTTATCGGCAATACAGCGAATGTGCGAAAACTTTATCTGAGTGATATTATCTATATATACAAGGAGCAGAGGTCAAAGTATATCCGATATGTGACAGAGCAGGGAGAATACAGGGAAAGAATTTCACTGGGGAAGCTTATGGAGGAGCTAGACAGCGAAGATTTTATTCTGGTAGAAAGGGGGTATCTTGTCAATATAAAGCATATTGTCAGTTGGGATGGAAACATGCTTTACCTGCATGATAACAAACGGGTGGATATTAGCCGGGATCGTTCCAGGCATGTGAAAGAGTACATTCATCAATATTGGAGGGATAAGATGTGAAGATTATAGGTCTGATGATTGTCTCCTTTTTTGAAATATGGCTGTTATATTATCTGCTTTTTGGGATCTTTTGGAAGGAAGAGGGGATGAGAAGAAGAGATAAGGTAAATATGTGGAGCTGTATTTTAATTTTGGGTTCTATGTTGACCTTTAACCGGAATGTTGCCTTTTTTTCGCATAGTATGTTTGCTACCGTTATTATATTATTCATATTTTCTGTTTCACTAATACGGCATGAAATTCCACTCTTCACTATTGGATGTATTGTAACCTATTATTCCCTTTTAGCCTTGTTGGATTTTTTGACAGGTTTTTTCAATATGTATATTTTTGGTGATGACTTTGCGAGTAGTTTCTATATTAGAACCGACTCCTTAATACCTTGCGTAGGATATATGGTTTCGAGAGTGATAACAGCGCTTGCGATTTGGGCAGAAAAGGAAAAACTACAGACCATAGGAAAGGATGCATGTTACTATCAAAAGATACTTCTTATTATAGGGGGAGTCTTTGGGGTAATGGTTAGAAGATGTCAATTTGTTATGTATGGTCTGATTGTTGAAAAAAATGGGAAAAATCCGGGAAGTGTTGGGATTACAATTCTTACGATTACAGTAATTATATTATTTATAACACTATTGATTATAAAATATAAAAGTATTGAAATGCAAAATGAAATGTTGACGTTGAAAGAGAAGGTGTTTGAAGAGGAATATGAAAATTTATTACAAATGATGGAAAAAAATGGACAGCTATTTCATGATATGAAAAACCATTTGTTGATCTTGAGTAATTATGCCGAACAAGGGGATATAGAATCTATTTCCAACTATATTAAGGAGATGGGGAATAATTTATGCACTGAAAAAAATGGCTTTTGGACGGGAAATAGAATATTAGATTTAGTTATTAGCCAAAAAAGATCCGTTGCGAAACGTAAGGAAATTGATTTTCAGATTCAGGCATCTAGACTGCCGCAGCTATCTATTAAAGATAGCGAGATCTGCGCATTATTTGGAAATCTACTAGATAATGCAATAGAAGCTTGCGAGAAAATTCAAAGTGACAAAAGATGGATTGTTTTGAACATAAATACACAGGAAAGTTTGATGTATATATGTATTTCCAATAATGTTGCTGCAATTCCCCAAAAAAAGAAAGAAAGATTTGTGAGTGAGAAACCTAATAAAAGTATGCATGGATTTGGTTTGAAAAGTGTAGAGAGGATTGTGAAAAGGCATGGGGGACTTATTTCTTACGATACAAAAGGGGATAGTTTTCGGGTCGGGATATCTTTTTTCAAATTAGAAAATTGATAATATACCAAAGGGAAAGGAGGGGGTCGGATGCATTTAGAAGACAGTATGCTATATGCAGGAGAATTGTTGGCTGAGATAGAGGAAGTAAAACAAATTATGGCAGATAGAGATGAATTAGCATTAGAGGCAACAAGTACTTTATTTTGCGGCACCTTTTTGACTATAGGCTGTTGCTAGGAAGGAGTAAGTTGGTTTCTGAAGAGTAGTGTCTGCTGTACAGCCCCTGTAGGATAGCATTATGCTATCCTGCAGGGGCTTATTGGAGAGAATCATATGAAAAGAAGTTATTTACAAGAAAGAATTTATAGTGGAAATGAAGAGAACAAACTCAATGTACATAAATTACAATATTGGGAGCGCGTGTTGGGAAAATCTATTTTATCAGAACTATTAGAGGAAAATGAGAGTGTAAAATTTTATTTTGAAGACAGAGAGTATCAGTGCGATAAAAATTTAATAGGAAGTATGCTTGATAAAGAATTGAATAAATATTTTTGCGAAGCCTGGATATTGTCATTGAAAGAAATATTTTTTGGAACCTTTTATCAGCCTATTATTGAAAATGCCGCAGGCCTGGTTGCATCAGAGCTAAAAGACTACAAAGATTATTTCGACAAACAGATCTACTCTGATTTTTCAAAGCAGTTAGCGCATAGACTCCAGGCATTATGTATGAGAACCCTTATCAAGAAAATGTACGAATGCAAAGACCGGAAGATGTTAAAAGGTGAAGATACAAAAGAGGAATACGAATACTTCTGCAGCCACATGTTAAGAGATGAAGAATATGTAAAAAGCATATTTGAAGAATTTCCCATATTAGACAGATGCGTCTATGAGCAGGCGAAAAATATGGCAGATTACTACGCTGAGATAGTAAAGCATTTTGTAAAAGACAGAATAAAGATTCAGGAAGAGTGGGGCAGCTTTTCAGAATACAGGCAGATCACCAGAATCCGGGGCGGATTTGCGGACGTACATAATCAGGGCAGGCAGGTCATGGAAGTCTGCTTTGAAAATAACCGGAAGCTTTTATATAAACCGCGGTCCATGGAGAATGAAAAAGGTTTTATGGATCTGCTTCAGTGGATCAGTAAAAGAACAGGAACCAGGCAGTATCAGTATGCATTTCTTTCTTTTCATGACCATAGCTGGACTGAAATTGTAGAGCATGCTTCCTGCGGTTCCAAAGAGGAATTACAGAGATTTTATGTACGTTTTGGGGAACAGCTGTTTCTAACCTATCTTCTCGGAACAAAAGACCTCCATAGCGAGAATCTCATTTCCGCAGGAGAATATCCTGTATTGATTGATTTGGAGACACTGGTAAATATCAAGAATCAAAAGTCGCCATCAACAGCAGAGGAAGAAATACATTACCAGTTATTCTATTCTGTACTGAGTACAGGTCTTCTGCCATTTTACTCCTGGAATAAAGGTGGAAAAGGAGTAGATAACAGCGCCCTGGGCGGAAAAGGCGGTCAGAAATACCCGTTCAGGATTCCGGTAATCGTGAACCAGGGGACATCGGACATGGCAGTGAAATACCAGTACCCGGTTTCAAAAGAACAGAAAAACACCGTAATATTTCAGGATACATATCAGTCGCCGGTATTCTACGAAAAAGAGATAACCCGGGGATTCCAGGCAGCTTACAGACAGGCAATGGAGAACAGAGCAGCTCTAAAAGAGAAGCTGAAAGATTGCCTGAGAGGAAAGAGCCGTTTTTTAGTTGCAGATACACAGAGATACAGCATGGCGTTAGTAAGTTCCTATCACCTGGATCTTTTAGATGACGGGGCAAAGAGAGAGCTGTTCCTCTATACCATGTGGCTGGGGAGAGAGACAGAAGAACGTGCAATCGTGGAAGCGGAAGTAAGAAGTCTTTTAAAAGGAGATATTCCATATTTTTATTATGATCCAGACAGTACTTCCCTGCATTCGGCAGATGGAGGGGAAATAAAAGACTATTTCCAATTTACAGCAAAATCTGCTGTCTATGAAAAGCTGGAAGGCTTAAACCGGACGGATATGAACCAGCAGTGTGACTATATAGCAGGTTCACTGCAGCTGTTGCCAGAGGGAAAAGAGGCATGTCAAAACAGAGTATACCGCGTAGAAAATACGGAGGAATCTGAAAAAGTAAATACATCTGATCTTAGGAGAAGGAAGGTAGTCGAAGACTTAACCCGACGGCTTCTGTCTTATGCTGTATGGGACAAGAAGAAAACGGATGTAAACTGGCCTGTATGGAGATTTGTGTCAACGAAAAGCATGGCGTGGAGTGTCAGAACAATGAACATGTATCTCTATGAAGGGTTGTCTGGTATGCTGCTTTTGTTTTCCAGTCTATGCAAGTATTATGAGAAGAAAGAAATAACAGATATTTTCCTTGCACTAAAGGCCAGGCTGTTCCGTTACACGGATACTGGCCTGAAGTCACCGAAAACACTTCAATCCTCCAATACAGGTCTCTATGAAGGCGAAGCTTCTATTCTATATACCTATTTACACATGTATGAAGCCTGTGGGGATGAGACCTATCTGTCTTATGCCAGAAAACATGCGCAGATTGTCAGCGGTTTGTTGAAAAAAGATACCCGGTGTGATCTCCTGTCAGGAAATGCCGGGGCGGCTTTCGCATTCATCAGGCTGTATGAGATTACAGAGGATGAGCTGTATATCAGTATGGCTGCCCAGGCTGTCCGGACTTTAGAGAAAGCCGCAACAGAGATGCCGGTCGGCATAGGATGGCATATAAGCGGGGAGGAGACAGCCATGGCAGGGATGGCACATGGGAATAGTGGGATTCTGATGCCGGTATTCTGGTTATGGACGAAAACAAGAAATCCAGAGTACAAGATCCTGGCTGAAAAAATATGGGCATATGAGAACAGTCTGTATGACAAAGATCAGAACAACTGGAGAGACATCCGGGAGGAAGGGGCAGATGCAGTTGCCTGGTGTCACGGTGCGCCGGGAGTGCTCTATTCCAGATTATATTGCTGCGCCTGCGGCGCAGACTGTGGGGAATGGGAACAGCGGTTAAAGACCGATTTCTTTCGTGCGTACCGGAAGACAAAGAATTACTGGAAAAGAGACAGCCTGAGCTTATGCCACGGCATATGTGGGAATCTGCTGATCCTAAAGCGTGCTGACGAGATATCAGGCACACACTGCGAAGATTATGGCAGTATAATCGAACGATATTTGGAAAGCAGGATATGGGAGGATGCTTCAGAATTGCTTCTGCCCCAGGAAAAGCTAAATCCAGGGCTGATGAGCGGATATGGAGGAATACTGCTGTATTTTCTTCAGCAGGAAAAACAAACGCCACAGCATAGCCGGAGCAGTCAATCTGACGGCGACAACTAATTGAAGGCATACAAATGCGGATGGAAGTCACTTACTTGCCTTTATTGTGAAAAAAATATTAAAATTATATTGTGGTTAATAGAGCAAAATCCTCTTTTTGTTATATTGGCCATACGATCACAATAAGACGGAGGTATGAATTCATGAAAGTAATAATTTGTGATGATGAGGAAAAATGTTTGAAAAAATGCAGAAAGCTTCTGGAAGAATGCGACAGAATAAGCCGCCTGGATTTGAATATAAAAGAGTTCGCCAATGCCAGAGATCTTCTGACATACTGCAGGGAAGGCAACGAAATGGACATCATCATTTTGGATATCGTGATGCAGATAAACGGAATAGAGGTTGCACGAAGAATCCGGAAGTACGATGAAAACGTCAGAATTATTTTCCTTTCCCACTGCAATAAATATGCCATTCAGGGCTATTCTGTCCGTGCAGAAAAGTATTTATTAAAAACCTCTCCAGACGAATTCCTTATCAGAGAACTACATGAAGTACTGGTAAATGTAACACCCAGGACACCGGGAAGTTTTATAGAACGTATCGGGAAAAGCCGGATTAAGATCCCCTTTGAGGAGCTGATCTATGTGGAAACATACGGGAGGAAAACACGGATGCATATAAAGGATAAGGAGATTACAAGCACAAAAACCATGAAAGAACACACAAAAGCACTCGATGATAAACGGTTCGGGCGATGCCATGCAGCATTTATTGTGAATATGGACTATATACAGGAAGTGAAGGATACGGAAATAGTGCTGCATAATGGCTGCAGACTGCCTGTCAGCAAAGGGAAGAAAAAAGAATTTCTGCACCATTATTTACAATATCAATTGGGGACGGGGCATTTTTCGCCATAGCGCACATCAAAAGCTCCAGTGGAGCTTTTGATGTGAAAAATGTCCCGTCCCCAATTGGTTTACATTCCCAGTCTTTTCGTCTTCTTTTATTATAGATAACCGGTTATCAATACATATAAGAAGGAGAATTACTTATGGCAGATGCAAATGTTAAAAACGCTCAGATCTATCTTAATGCTATGTTTGGCGGACACCTTGACTGGGTTCCCCTGGAGGAAAACGGTCAGACTGGAACCTTAACAATGGAAGGAATCATACGGGCATTCCAGATTCAGAACCATGTCAGTGCAACCGGGGCAGCCGGGCCGCTTACATTACAAAAGATGAAATCGCTAAGTCCCATTTTAAAGATGGATCCTGACGATGAACCATCAATAAATGTATGTCTGCTTCAATGTGCATTATTCTGCAAAGGGTATGCTGCAGGAGGAATTACGGGGATATATTATAATTCCGGTGTGAATGCTGTGAAACAGTTGCAGGAGGATGCAAATATTGGTGTGACAGGGATTGTGAACTGGAAGGTATGGGCGGCGCTCTTATCTTTCAACTGGTTTACAGCACCCGCCAGTCCTCTTACCCCGTCAGACGGAACGATTCAGCTGATCCAGCGTCAGTTAAATGCTGATTATTCGGATTATATTAATGTAAGAGCCTGTGATGGAATCATGTCAAGGGAAACAGCCCTTTCCCTGTTAGGTGCATTACAGGCTGCAGAAGGGATTCTGAACGAAGGGGAAACCATTACCAATCTGAATGAATTAAACTTTGGCGATCAGACAGCGGCGAAGTTTCCCGGGCCTTTAAAAGTAGGAAATACAAAGACAGAGTTTAATAAATTAGTTCAGTATGCATTGTACTTTAATGGCTATAATCCGGGGAATTTTACCGGTGTCTTTACTGAGAACACAAGGATTGCTGTCTCGGATTTCCAGTCTTTTTACGGCTTGAATGGAGTCATTAGAGATCATTCCGGGGAAGTTGGATATCAGACAATGATGTCCCTGCTTATAAGCCGCGGGGACAAGGAACGTCCGGCTTTTGCCTGTGACTGTGCCACTGTACTCAACGCGCAGCAGGCGAAAGACCTGAAAGCAGCTCACTATGAAGTCGTAGGAAGGTATCTGACAGGGACTGTCGGACTCGAAATGCGACCCAAGGCATTAACTCCTGCAGAAATCAAACGAGTCACAGATGCAGGCTTAAGAATATTTCCCATTTACCAGGACGGAGGATATTATCTCCGCTATTTTCAAAACCCAGACAGGGGGAGAGCGGATGCAGTTACTGCAATCAAGGCGGCGGCACGTCTGGGATTTCCGTTAGGAACAATCATTTACTTTGCAGTAGACTTCGACTGTATGCCGTATGAAGCAGACCAGTATATCGCAGAATATTTCAGACAGATTCATTCGGTATTCCAGTCTGCATTCAATACAAATCAATATAAAGCTGGTATCTACGCCCCACGTCAGGTATGTACAGAGATCTCTGACAGAGGATACGCAGTTTCCTCATTTGTAGCAGACATGTCCAGCGGATTTACAGGGAACTGCGGATATCCGCTGCCTTCAAACTGGTCCTTTGACCAGTTGTGGGAGATTCCAGGGTTCAGCTCATCCCCATCCTTTGATCTGGACAAAACAGCTTTATCAAGGGATCCTGCACGAGATAAAGGACACGGAACCTTTACAGCAGTCACCCCAGTGAGTAACGAAGAGAGAATTAAAGCACTCTGCGAAAAATATTTGCGCAAATTTACGTCCGTCGTTGCAGCAGTAGATGGAATTTTCAGCTACAACTATGCATTTATCAAAGACAAGATCCCTCTTGGAACCATTACATGCGGACCGCTGACAATTAACAACTACATAACCGCAGATTCATCCCTGTCCATTCACCCGGAATCCGGAAATAAAGCGTTGATTGAAATTAAAGAAGACAAAAACGGCAACATTTCCACAGAATTCACCGAAAAAATCCAAAAACTCATAAAGCTCCTGAGCTTTAAAGGAATCGAGGATCTCCGGGATGAAATCCTGACAAAGACACATAAAATTGCCGAAGAAATGGGATTTGGAGACATCTATTTCACATTCAAATTCACATCATTGAAAAGCTGCGAATTGTCCATTGGCTGGGAAAGCGGCAAACTATCACTCCCGGCAGATTCTGAAGGGAATCCCGCACAGGAAAATATCAGCCTCAGTATCGCGTACGTTATGGAAATTATCTACGAATCAAACGATGCATACTTTACAGAGCAATATGAATTAGAATCCATATTAGCCGGGACGCTTGTATGCACGATCGCTATCCTGGGTGTAGTGGCCATAACCTCCGGCCTTGGAGCCGGCCTGGTCACAACCGTAACCGTATCTGGAGATGAGATACTGACAGCCCTGGGCTCCACCGGACTGCTCCTGGGGACAGGTCATTTTTAATCTGGGACGGGGCATTTTTCGCCATAGCGCACCTCAAAAGCTCCAGTGGAGCTTTTAAGGTGAAAAATGCCCCGTCCCCATCTTGACAAACCTGCAAAAATCGGTTAGCATATGTTTCAGATGACAGATAAAGATTTGAAAGGCTTTGAAAAGAATAAGTAGTAATCCATACACCCATACAGAAAGCTGCCGGCTGATGAGAGGCGCATGAAGGAATGGTTTATGAATACATCTTGGAGCTGCACACCGAAAGCATGTGGAATCAACAGAGTGAGTAGGCTGTGACGTGTTGGCATACGTTATTATTGCAAAAGCTGTGAACGCGCAGCTTACAGAGGCCTGTCGGTGTAAGCTGCAGGTGAACCAAGGTGGTAACGCGGAGATATTCTGCCCTTATGATTTCAGCCCATATTTATATGGAGGGAAATCATAAGGGCGTTTTTATGTTTTGGAAAATCTCGCCGTTCCCCAATTAAAAAAGAAAGGAAGAAAAGAAAATGGGAATTTATGAAGAACTGAAGGCGCGGGGCTTACTCGCGCAGGTAACAGACGAGGATGAGATCAGAGAGCTGATCAATAACGGGAAGGCGACCTTTTACATTGGCTTTGACCCCACAGCGGACAGCCTTCACGTAGGGCATTTTATGGCGCTCTGCCTGATGAAGCGTCTTCAGGAGGCGGGAAATAAGCCGATTGCCCTGATCGGCGGCGGCACAGCCATGATCGGGGATCCTTCCGGGAGAACGGACATGCGCCAGATGATGACAACAGAGACCATTGAGCACAACTGCGAATGCTTCAAAAAGCAGATGAGCCGTTTCATTGACTTTTCAGAAGGAAAAGCCATAATGGTAAATAATGCCGACTGGCTTCTTGGACTGAATTACATTGAGATGCTCCGCGAAGTAGGGGCGCATTTTTCCGTAAACCGTATGCTTACAGCAGAATGCTACAAGCAGCGGATGGAGAAAGGCTTAAGTTTTCTGGAGTTCAATTACATGATCATGCAGAGCTACGATTTCTACATGTTGTTCCAGAAATATGGCTGCAACATGCAGTTCGGCGGGGACGACCAGTGGAGCAACATGCTCGGCGGAACAGAATTAATCCGCCGGAAGCTTGGAAAAAATGCCTGTGCCATGACCATTACGCTTCTTCTCAATTCTGAAGGAAAGAAGATGGGAAAGACCCAGAGCGGCGCAGTATGGCTTGACCCGGCGAAGACCTCACCTTTCGAGTTCTACCAGTACTGGAGAAATGTGGCAGATGCGGATGTGTTAAAGTGTATCCGCATGCTGACTTTCCTGCCCCTTGAGGAGATTGATAAGATGGACTCCTGGGAGGGTGCGCAGCTTAACACCGCCAAGGAGATTCTTGCTTACGAGCTCACGAAGATGGTTCACGGAGAAGAAGAGGCAAAGAAAGCACAGGAAGCGGCAAAGGCACTCTTCAGCCAGGGCGCAGCGGCAGATATGCCCACAACCACCCTTACCGGAGATGATCTGACTGACGGAGCCATTGATATTCTGACCCTGCTTGTTAAGAGCGGACTTGTGCCGTCCAAAGCGGAGGCCCGCAGGGCAGTGCAGCAGGGCGGCGTTGCCGTAAATGGGGAAAAGGTATCAGATATTCATACAGGCTATGGTGCAGACACATTTTCCGGGGACGGTATTGTATTAAAGAAAGGAAAGAAGAGTTTCCGGAAGATCGTAATGTAAAGGTATACTGACCTGGCTGAAAGCGGAGGGACGGTCATGACACTTGCACAGCTGAAATACATCATAACAATCGCGGACACCGGCTCCATGAACGAAGCTTCGAAGACACTCTTCATCTCCCAGCCCAGCCTGTCCCAGGCAGTAAGGGAACTGGAAGCAGAGATCGGCGTAGTCTTATTCCGGCGTAGCAGCCGGGGTGTATCCGTCACCCAGGAGGGCGCAGAATTCTTAGGGTATGCCAGACAGGTAACAGAGCAGTACGAGCTCATAGAAACCCGCTATATCGACCGGGCAAACGTAAAGAAACGATTCGGGGTCTCCATGCAGCACTACGCATTTGCCGTCAACGCCTTTGTGGAAATGATAAAGCAGTTCGGCATGGACGAGTACGAGTTCGCCATCCGGGAGACAAAGACATACGAGGTGATTGAAGACGTAAAAAATTTCCGCAGCGAAATCGGAATCCTCTATCAAAATGAATTTAACCAGAAGGTGCTGAATAAACTGCTGACAGAGTCGGAGCTTGAATTTCACCCCCTTATGGAGTGCAGCATCTATGCCTACATGTGGAAGGGAAATCCTCTGGCAGATAAAGAAGAGGTCACTTTGAAAGAGTTGGAGGACTACCCGTGCCTTGCCTTCGAACAAGGGAATTACAACTCCTTCTATTTTGCCGAGGAGGTCTTAAGCACCTATGACTACAAACGCCTGATACGGGCAAATGACCGTGCCACCCTTCTGAACCTCATGCGGGGACTTGGAGGCTATACCCTGTGCTGCGGCATCATCTGCGAAGTCCTCAACGGAGACGAATACTGCGCCGTGAGACTTAAGTCCGATGAACGGATGACCATAGGCTACCTGAAGCGCAAAGGGATGACACTCAGCCCCCTGGGCGAAAAGTACCTGGAGGAAATCAAGAAATACAGACCAATGGGGACGGGGCATTTTTAAAAATGCCCCGTCCCAGATTTAGTTGTTATAGGCACAGCCTATAGCCAACCCTTCCCTTTACATATTAGACAGATTTCAAACATCATGATATAGTAAACCTATCAAATGAGTAGACAAACAACAAATCACATAGAAAAGGAGACATTATCATGAGCAAGAAGACAAGAGCAGAAAGAGAATTCAGATTTGAGACATTACAGCTTCACGTAGGGCAGGAGCAGGCAGACCCGGTAACAGATGCAAGGGCAGTGCCGATTTACCAGACATCCTCATACGTATTCCATAACAGCGGCCATGCAGCAGCAAGATTCGGGCTGTCGGACGCAGGAAATATTTATGGACGTCTTACGAACCCTACGGAAGATGTTTTTGAAAAGAGGATTGCGGCGCTTGAAGGCGGTGTTGCAGCACTGGCGGTAGCATCCGGGGCAGCAGCCATCTCCTACACCTTCCAGAACCTGGCACAGAACGGGGATCACATTGTATCCGCCAAAAACATTTATGGAGGAACCTACAACTATCTGGCACATACATTTCCACAGTACGGCGTAAACACAACCTTCGTAGATATTTTTGACTACGATGCAGTAGAATCAGCCATTCAGGAAAACACTAAGGCAGTATTCATCGAGGTGTTGGGAAATCCGAACTCAGATGTAGTAGACATAGAAAAAATAGCCGGCATCGCCCATGCCCATAAGATACCGCTCGTAATCGACAACACCTTTGCCACTCCTTACCTCGTAAGACCAATTGAGTATGGGGCAGACATCGTTGTACACTCCGCAACCAAATTCATTGGAGGACACGGCACAACCATCGGCGGCGTTATCGTAGACAGTGGAAAATTCGACTGGGAAGCATCCGGCAAGTTCCCCTCACTGACCGAACCAAACCCAAGTTACCATGGAATCAGCTTCACAAAAGCAGTAGGAGCGGCAGCATTCGTCACAAAGATCCGTGCCATCCTCCTGCGCGACACAGGCGCAACCCTGTCGCCGTTTCACGCCTTCATCTTCCTGCAGGGTCTTGAAACCCTGTCCCTGCGCGTAGAACGCCATGTAGAAAATGCCCTTAAGGTAGTAGATTACCTGAAGAACCACCCACAGGTAGAGGCCGTGCATCATCCGTCCGTATCAGAAGACGAAGAACAGAAAGCACTATATACGAAATACTTCCCGGACGGCGGAGGCTCCATCTTCACCTTTGAGATCAAAGGCAACGCACAGAAAGCAAAAGACTTTATAGACAACCTGGAACTCTTTTCCCTGCTCGCCAACGTAGCAGATGTAAAATCCCTGGTTATCCACCCGGCTACTACCACACACAGCCAGTGCACAGAAGAAGAACTCCTGGACCAGGGAATCAGACCTAACACAATACGCCTCTCCATCGGTACCGAAAACATAGCCGATATTATCGAAGACCTGGAAGAAGCCTTCAAAGCAGTCCAGTAGAGGGGGTGTAAAACTTCCGGGTATCCAAAGGGGACGGGGGTTTTTCGAGCAGTGACACTGCGAAGCGGTGTCACGCGGAGAAAAAGCCCCGTCCCCGACATATACACAGAAAAAACGCGAAGCGGTGTCACGCGGAGAAAAAGCCCCGTCCCCGACATATACTCATCTCCACTCGCGGTCTACTGCAGGCTGCTCCCTTTCAGATACATCACCCGGTAAGCCTCCATCTCCAGGCTCCCTTCAAGCAAAAATTCTTCCCCCGTCAGAAGATCCGTCATCTTCCCATTCAGATCCCCATGCCATGCCGTATAAGCATAATCCGCAGCATTTACCGCCACGATCACCCTATCCGTCTCCGAGACTCTCTCAAACACAAGCTGATGATTCTGTATAACCACATTCTTATAAGCCCCATTACAAAGAGCGTCACTATTCTGCCGTGTACGGATCAGCAGCTTAATAAAATCCGTCAGCTCATTAGGCTTCGGCTCCTCGAAGCAGGGCCTTAAGGCATAATCATTATCCGGAGCCTTCACGCCTTCCTCACCCCACTCACTACCATAATACAGGCAGGGAATTCCCGGCATACCAAGAAGCAGCCCATAAGCCAGCGGAATATGCTTCTTATTTGTCAGAATACTGGAGAGCCTTGTAACATCATGGTTATCCACAAAAGTCATCAAATGCTTCCCGCGGTAAATACACCACGGATCCGCCCCGAACTGCCTGTGGAGCGAATGAGCAATCTCAAAGAGATTCATAGAATTAAAGCTTGAAAAAATTCCTTTATAGCACTCATAATTCGTACAGCTGTGAAGCATACCATCATTTACGATCAGATTATAATCCCCGAACAGAACCTCCCCGATCAGGACAAAATCAGGTTTCAGCCCCTGCACATAAGAACGGAGCCTGCGCATAAAATCATGGTCAAGGCAGTACGCCACATCAAGACGCAGCCCGTCAATATCAAATTCATCCACCCAGAATTTCACGCAGTCCAGGAGATAATCCACTACCGCCGGATTCCTAAGATTCAGCTTCACCAGCTCAAAATGCCCTTCCCAGCCCTCATACCAGAAACCGTCATCATAGCAGCTGTTTCCGTCAAAACTGATATGAAACCAGTCCTTATAAGGAGAATCCCAGCGCTTTTCCTGCACATCACGGAATGCCCAGAACCCCCGACCCACATGGTTAAATACCCCGTCCAGCACAATCTTCACATCATGCTCGTGAAGATCCCTGCACACCTCGGCAAAATCCTCATTTGTACCGAGACGGCAGTCAATCTGGCGGAAATCCCTTGTATCATACCCATGATTGTCAGACTCAAAAATCGGGTTCAGAAGTATGGAATCAACACCCAGTTCCTTTAGATATTCAGACCATTCCATAAGTTTGCGGATGCGCGGAGCGCAGACGCCGTCATTGTGAACCGGGGCTCCGCAGAAGCCGATTGGATAGATCTGGTAAAATACACTATTGTAAGCCCACATGATAAAAGTACCTCCTCTATTACGCTTGTCTGTAACTGCCTGATGCAGCATTGCATTATTCACTGTTATTTGCAACATCGCACGAGTACAGCTACGTGTCTAATCAGTATAACACATTTCCTTCCGTAAATAAACCAGAAACCAGGCAAGAAGAAAGACTCCTTTACAGATACTGGAGATTGTAATACTCCACCATATCCCATTAAGCCCAAGGGGAGTCTGTGCCAGGAAAAGTGCAAGAGGAATCCGCATGACAGTAAACAAAATGCCGGTCACAGATGGCGGAACCGTTCTCCCGAACCCGGAAAACGCCCCGGCGGTTGTAATCTCCACACTCATAAAGAGCTGGGACACGCCAAGGATAAACAGATAATCCACGCCCAGGGGAAGAATTTCCGCTTCCGTAATAAAGACGCGGAAAATCGGCGCGGGACACACCATCAGCAGAAAAGTGCACACAAGCCCCCAGAGAAGAACTACAAGCATGGCAGCAAAGTAGCCCTTCCTGATACGCTCCTTATTTCCGGCGCCGTGATTCTGGGCAATAAAAGAATTAACAGCCGCTGCAAAGCCGTCTGCCGTCATCCAGGAAATGGACTCAATCTGCGATCCAACCTTCTGTACCGCCACAGCGCCGTCCCCGTACCCAGCGATAATCCTTGCAATGATCATAGAAATCCCTGTAAATACAATACTTTGTACAGAGGTAGGAATCCCGATACGGATAATCGCCGCCGTATGGCTTCTGTCCGGAACGCAGAAGATATGTATACCTTTAAAAATCACCGTATCCTTCGAAGCATAATAAAAAAACATTACCGTTACAATGGCCTGTGCGAAAATAGTCGCAATGGCAGCCCCCATGACCATAAGTCTCGGAAATGGGCCGATGCCAAAGATCAGTACCGGATCCAGCACAATATTCACAACAAGCCCGGTCGTGGTGGCAAGAAAAGCGGCCCGGCTGTTCCCCATGGCAGTAAAGATTCCCGTAAAGGTCTGGTTTAAAAAAGAGAAGAGAACCAGCCCGCCGGTGATCATAAGATAGATTTCGGCGTCAGCAATAACCTGGGAGCCATTCAGATTAAAAAATGCTATCAGTGCCCGGTGGAACACAAGGCATACAGCGCCGAACAGGATGCCGAAGATTAGCGTCAGCCCAAAGGCATTTGCCGAATACTTCTCGGCTTCGTCGTATTTTCCGGCTCCCAGTGCATGTCCGGCAAGCACCTGCCCTCCTGTCTTGGCAAGTGCGCTTATGCCGCTAGAAAGCCACATATACATTCCCGCGGCGCCCACCGCAGCCACCGCGTCACTCCCGACACGGCCAATCCAGATCATGTCAGTCAGATTATATGCCATCTGAATCAGAAATGTTGCCATAATCGGAATGGCAAGCCTGGTAAGAGATTTCAGTACAGGACCATGAAGCAGGTCCACATGCTTATTCATAAGTTACATTCCCCCAATAAAATGATAAACCAATCTGTCCACTGACAGGCCGTGCTTTTTCATGCAGGCACAAAACGCAAGACCTTTTGATACTTGTATCATATCACTAATGCACAGGAAAAAACAGAGATTTATTTCCAAAAAAACGGTTGACACGCGCGGAGGCGTGTAATATAATAAATCAGTATGGCGAAAGCAGAAACAGTAAGGAACCAAAGCCCCGGAGCCTTGCTGATTTCGATAGAATTATTGTAATTATATAAGAATGATTTCACAGGAGGGAAACCAATGAAAACTTATATGGCTAATCCAGATAAGATTGAGAGAAAATGGTATGTAGTTGACGCTGCAGGATGCACGTTAGGACGTCTGTCATCCGAAGTAGCCAAGGTTTTAAGAGGAAAGAATAAGCCGGAATTCACACCGCACGTAGATACAGGCGATTACGTAATTATCGTAAATGCTGAGAAAGTAAAAGTAACAGGAAAGAAGATGTCCCAGAAGATTTACTACAATCACTCTGAGTACGTAGGCGGAATGAAGGAGACAACTTTGGCAGAGATGATGAGCAAGAAGCCGGAAAAGGTTATTGAACTTGCAGTAAAAGGCATGCTTCCGAAGGGACCTTTAGGAAGATCAATGCTTAAGAAGCTTCATGTATATGCCGGACCAGACCATGCACAGCAGGCTCAGAAGCCGGTAGAGCTGAAATTTTAGGAAAAGAGTGAAAGGAGGATATTACAGTGGCTAAAGCAAGATTCTACGGAACAGGAAGAAGAAAAAAATCAGTAGCAAGAGTATATTTAGTACCAGGAACAGGTAACATTACGATAAATAAAAGAGATATTGACGACTATCTTGGACTTGAGACATTAAAAGTAGTAGTCCGTCAGCCGTTGGCAGCAACAGATACAGAAGGAAAGTTCGATGTAATCGTTAATGTAAAAGGCGGCGGTTACACGGGACAGGCAGGAGCAATCCGCCACGGTATCGCAAGAGCGCTTCTTGAGGCAGATCCGGATTACAGGCCAATACTTAAGAAAGCCGGCTACTTAACACGTGACCCACGTATGAAAGAACGTAAGAAATACGGTCTTAAAGCAGCGAGAAGAGCACCACAGTTTAGCAAGAGATAATTCAGTCGAATATTGCAAAAGAGAGAAAAACCCCGGAAACAGCGTATTTCCGGGGTTTTCTTATACTCCGAATTTCCTATGAAACAGTACAAAATCACACAAAATTTTCACGGTAAGCCTATGAAAAATTATTTTGATTTTAAGGACATTATGGCCTTTGGTCTGTTCCTTTTGGCGTTGCTTACATCGTTTTGTAAGTAAGTCTACATAGAAAAACCACCCTGGAACTTTGACTAAATACAGGGTGGCTTTTTTCTGTTTCTTTACATATTTCTGTATATGACAATTCCATATGCAGAGTTCGACTTAATGCGTTTAAGTGGACCTGGCGGGAGTTGAACCCGCGTCCGAAAGCCCATCCATCAGAGCTTCTCCCATCACAGTCATTATATTAACATTCCCTTGTCCAGTCACCTAATGACAGGTTACTGGATTCAGTAGCTTCATAAATTCTTCCATCTCCTCAAAGCTTTGGAAACGAAGTGCTCCGCTTAGTTGAAGCCGGCTGCTTAAGCAGCGGATAACCTAAGGCCGACTGCCGCCAATACTAGGCAGCGTACGCTAATTCTCTATTGTCTGCGTTTATATTTAATTGGAACTTTTAACGTAGTGTCCCGCTACGGATGGCTTCTCCAACTTTCTGACCCCCGTCGAAACCAGTACAAGCCCTGATATATACTGCTTATTCTCTGGTTCGCAGACATCTTCATATTGCTGTTTTTTCTTTCTGTATTCTAATTATATGCATGGAATCCAGATTTGTCAAGGAAAGGTTTTTCAAAATTTTTAATTCCAACACGTTCTCCCAGTTTTACCCGGGTCTCTATGCCTCTGGCTGAGTTCTCAAGGATATCCTGGTCCGGGCGGACTCTGCCCTTACGCGTCATGAGAATAATCGTGGATCCCCCGAAGGCAAAACTGCCCTTTTCCTGCCCTCTCTTTACAGTGTCGCTCACCCGGTGGTTCTCAATCTTACCCACAAACAGGGCGCCCACTTCCATTTGGAGAATCTCGCCAAAGTTTTCGGATTTAAGCACAGAATATTCCCTGGTATTTTCTTTATAAATCGGAAATCGGTCTCCCGCCGCAGGGTTAACTGTGTGAAATACCCCTGGTATTACACGCCTTTTTGATTCTTTTCCGCAGTCAACGTAGATATACCGGTGACAGTCGTCTACACGAAGGCGGAAGATCCATACGTATCCTCCCGCATACTGGTCGGCAAGCCACCAGTCGCGCAAAAGCGTTGCCAACGTATAGCTTGTATGCTTTACCTTAAATGTACTCTCAGATCCAACTTCATAGACGCTAAGCCTGCTGTCACACGGGCTGACCAGAATCTCCGGTGCATTCTCAATCTGACGGGCTCCCGGCCGGAGCTTCCGCTTAAAAAAATCATTATAAGAGGCATACTCCTTTTGTTCATAGTCTGTCATATCAATGGAAAGGCCGCGTACAAAAGGGGCGACCAAAACTCTGGACATACGCAGATCCAGAAGCTTTCCTCCAAGCCTTGACACACCCGGCATAATAAGCGGTCTTAACAGACATCTTCCCAGGAGATGTCCATACATCCACCTGAGGATCTTATCCTGAAGAGAATTCTCTTCCTCAGTCTTTCCATTCCGGTCTGCAACTAAATACATACATCTTTCCTCCTGGTAAATCGTTAAAAATGCAAAAGCCGCCACCAGCTCCGCCAGACAAAGATAATAACCGCCACGGCCGTAGCAACAACCGCAACAAGCAGAAAAAGCTCCCGGGTTGACAATTTTCTTATTTTAAAGTCTGCCACGAACAGGATTCCGATTACTGTCACAAGAACATGAAGCAGCACTGTAAATGTCATATGATTCGGAAATAAAGGCGACACCACAACGAAGAGGGGCAGTGCAATTGCCATGGATGTAATGGGCAGTCCCTGATAATATTTCCGGTTTTCGTCCGTTTCTGCCTGCCTTTTTGTCTCCATTACATTAAAATATCCAAGGCGGATTACTCCGGCCAGTCCGTAAAAGATCAGGATTGCCATGCTGTAGATATGCCTCATGCCAAGCTTAAAACAGATCAGCACAGGCAGGATGCCAAAGCAGACGATATCGCACAAAGAATCAATCTGGATTCCGAAGTTCTTCTCATCCTCTGTCCTGTTCTTTTTTGTCCTGGCAATCTTTCCGTCAAACATGTCACAAAATCCCGAAAAGGCAAGAAAAAAGACTGCCCATCTCAGATGTCTTGTAGATGCACAGAACATTCCGGTAATGCCCGATGCAAAACCAATATATGTAAGAACAACCGTATAATCATAAAAACCTATCATTTTGCAACCCCCTGCTGAAGCCCTGTTTCATTTTTCATCCGGCTTCTCCATGTATAATATAACTGCGCTGTTACCGTAAACACAGCGCTGATTAATAGCTGGCTGTAGTAACCGATTCCCCGGGAAAGTACCATTGCCGGCAAAAGGAAGGTTCCGAAAACCGGACGAAAGATTTTTAGGAACAGGGATTCGCTGATCCCCATCCCGCCAGGAAGAGGAAGCATGTCAACGGAAACAGATATAACCGCCTGAAGGAGTACAACATCCGCGGCATCCACACCTGACATTCTGAATGCCCGGTATACCGTCCAGGTAACGCCAAACAGGATCAACCGCTGTATAAAAGTAATAAGCATTACGAGAGCAAGCACTGTCCTGTGTTTTCTCAGATAGTCCGCAGTCTCCCTGTAGACCTGCATGGCCTTAAGCAGCTTCTCCCTGCGGGCTCTCCTCCTCTTCATAATCTTAAATCTTTCCATGCATCCCAGTCCTGAAACCAAAAACCTTTCGACAAGAACCGGGTGGAATAACAGTACAATCATAAATCCGACACAGGCAACATTCAGTGCAAGCCCCAGATAATAAACCGGCAAGATCTCTCCCAGATAATGACAACAGAATCCTCTGCCGAGCATAAGAACCCCAAGGCCTATTATAACAAGCACCAGCTTGTATGTAATCGTCACAACCATCAGAATAACTGTAGAAACCGGGATTGGAATCCGCTCCTTCCTCATATAGTAAATCTGCATGGGCTGCCCCCCACTTGCTGACGGAGTGATGCAGCTGAAGAAAAATCCTACAGAGGAAAATAAAAAGCAGATTCTTTTCTTAAGAAAGATACCGAAAGAACGCATCATATACCATATAATAATAGATTCGCCCCAGATAAATAATACTACAAAGAGTACTCCCGGGACAAGCCACTTTACATCTGCCTCCTTAATTGCGGCAAACATTTTTTCCAGATCTTCTCCGTGAAAGACACCATACAGGGTAAGCAGGAATACAGACAGCAGAAAAATGCCATTTCCAATGATCTTTTTTTTGCTATGCATTCAGCTCCCCCTTCCTGCTCTTCGGGAAAAGGATCCTTTCATAGACGCGCCTCGGCCTCTTTCTCCTGCCAATATAGAAGCACAGCTCTGCCAGGACCACGCCCCCAAGCACATCTATAATGACATGTTGTCTGGTAAAGAGAGTGGATGCACAGACCATAAGTGCCATTACGCAGGAAAACAGCTTGTACCACAGCGGGATTTCCCTCCTTCCTCTTATTCCGATAAAGCAGAACCAGCTCACCATGCAGTGAATGGAGGGGAACAGGTTATCCGCCGCATCCACTGAGAACACCCACAGCATAAGCCGATTCCATACTCCGTCCGGTTCTAGCGCAGGACGAATATTTGTTGTTGGAAACAACAGAAAAATCGCAAAGCAGATCACATGCGCTATGAAATCACTCCAAAAAAACTGACAAACTGCTTTCTTGTCCTGTCTGGCGATCAGGATATAATTCACTGCCCAGAACAAATAGCATCCCAGATAAACTGTCACTGCAGGCGTCCAGAACGGAACCATCTTATCCAGGCTGCTTTCCATATTATAATGATGCCATTCGCCTGCAATCATCCTCGCTGCAACATAAACTCCGCTATCAAAAGAAAGAGCCAGAATGAGCGGAAACCAACTATATTCCGGGATCATTCCAGCCAGTATTTTTCGAAATCTGCCCATACTTATCTGCTCCTTACGTAATGCCCTTGTTCATCATGTAGTATGTGTAAGAGTATAACAAGATATTCTTTGATTCACAACAACTTTCTGCTTTTCTTTAGAAAACTTCATAAAATATTAAGAAACCATCTAAAAATTCTCTAAAATAAAAATAACTAAAATATATAATACTCACGGCCGATGAGATCTGCCATGAGTATCGTGCCAGCCGCAAAGCGGCATACTTTCTTAACCTATTTTCCAAATAACTCTGCTGCTTTTTTCATGTTCAGGGCTATCTTTACCTGGAATGGGCATCTCTTTTCACATACACCGCATGCCGCACATTCTCCTGCAGTATGGGAAAGTACTGCATAATGCTCCCGTACCGTCTCCGGAATCCCGTCTTGTGCAACAGCCAGGTTCAGAAGCTTTGTAACCATAGCCACGTCAATCCCCTTCGGACACGGCGCGCAGTGCCCACAGTACATACAGTGCCCTGCCCAGCTGATCTTAGGAAATGCCGCAAGTGCCGGTGCATAGTCCCTCTCTTCCTCTTTTGCAGACTCATACGCAATGTCACTTTTTAATTCCTGAAGAGATCTGGCGCCTGACAGTACAGTTGCCACCGCGGGACGCGTCAGGGCATAGCTCAGGCACTGGAAAGCATTCAGAGCCTTTCCGGCAGGCGATAATTCTCCGTCCAACAGATCCCCGCCGCCAAATGCCTTCATAACCGTAATGCCAACTCCGCGCCTTTGGCATTCCTCATAGAGCTCCTGTCTTGCCGGCTCCATATTAAGGAGCGGCTTCTCATAATTTTTCTCATTCCAGAGGTCTTCTACATCCTCGCTGGCAGGCATCAGATCATAGCAGGGGTTTACGCTGAACATCAGCACATCAATATCCCCGCCTCTTATGGCCTCAAGTGCAGCTTCTGGATTATGGCTGGAAAGTCCGATGGTCTTAACGACCCCTTCCTCCTTAAGCATACGCGCATATTGCATAACCGGCCCGTCCGCCACGTTTCTCCACTCCTCTACAGAATCCACGTAATGAATCATGCCGATCTCTACATAATCTGTCCCGAGACGCTTTAGCTGGTCTGCAAATCCTTCCTTTACTTCCTTGATATCCCTTGTCCTTTTATACTGTCCGTCCTTCCAGATCGTACACAGATGCGCCTGCAGGACAAATTTTTCTCTTCTTCCTGCCAAGGCCGCCCCGAGAGAGCTCCTGAACACTGGATTCGGAGAATATAAATCAATACAATTTACCCCCTCCTGCTCCATCAGATCCACAAATTCTCTCACCTGGTCAGCAGTTTTATCTATAAAGCCCTCGCAGCCTATTCCAATTTCACTGACTTTAATCCCGGTATTACCAAGTTCCCGATAAATCATACTCCATTATCCCCCTTTATAATCGTACGGCATTCTTATGCCAGCTTTGTCACAAAGTCAGCCAGTACTTCTGAAATCTTAATCTGCTGCGGACAGACTGCCTCACAGCTCCTGCATCCTACACATGCCGAGGGCTTGTGTTCCTTCGGAACCGCCATTAATGCCATGGGGGCAATGAATCCGCCGCCGGTAAATACATGCTCATTGTACAGCCCGATCATGAACGGAATATCGATTTCCTGCGGACAATGACTGGTACAGTAATGACATTTTGTACAGGGCACTCCATTTACCATCTTTCCCGCAATGCCAAGAAGCTCTGTCATCTCCTTGTCATTTAAAGGCTTCTCTGTCTCAAAGGTATGTATATTTGCCTTCATCTGTTCAAAATCAGACATTCCGGAAAGAATCATAGTCACACCCGGAAGACTCTGTAAAAACCGGAATGCCCATGCCGGCACTGCCTCGTCCGGGCGCAGTTCTTTAAGCTTCGCAGTATTTTCCTCAGAATGCTTTGCCAGCATACCTCCGCGCAGAGGTTCCATAACCCATACCGGGATGTGATGCTTCTCTAACAGCTCCATCTTCTCCTTTGCGTTCTGCAGTGTCCAGTCCACATAGTTGACTTGGAGCTGGCAGAATTCCATGTGCTCTCCATATACGTCAAGAAAACGCTTAATCACATCACAGGATCCATGGGCCGAAAATCCCAGATGCCTTATTCTTCCATTTTCCTTCTGCTTCATCAGATATTCAAATATGCCATACTGCTGATCTAGATATTGTTCAATATTCATCTCACATACATTGTGGAACAGATAAAAGTCAAAATATTCCACCTTGCACTTTTCAAGCTGTTTTTCAAAAATCTCTTCCACCTTCGTCATATTAGCAAGATCATATCCCGGAAACTTTGTGGCCAGATAAAAGCTGTTCCGGGGATATTTACTGAGGAGATTACCCACAACCGTCTCGGAATTTCCGTTATGATATCCCCAGGCTGTATCATAATAATTAATGCCATGGCTCATAGCGTACTCAACCATCTCTGCCGCTGCCGCCTCGTCAATACGTGCATCATCCCCGTTGATAACAGGAAGCCGCATATTTCCCATGCCAAGTGCCGATAATTGTAAATCCTCAAACTTCTTATAAATCATATCTGTATCCTCCTTTTATTTTTCAGTGTCCTTTTGGATCACCTTTTACTAACACTCCTTATGAATTACTATTCACGGACTAACCGTTCGCTCATAGTATGCATCCAGCTTTATTTATCCCAGCTTAATCTGCCGGTCTCCATCGCCTCATCGTACCGGGAGATCTTATAATCCAGACGTTCCTTTGCCGCGCGGATTGCCTCATACTGCTTCATCAGCTGCTTCCTCTGCTCATTCAGCAGATCACGCCTTGCAGCAATGGTCTCGTCCCCCTGCCTGGCAAGATTTACATATTGAATTAATGCCTCCATGGAAAGTCCGGCACTTCGCATACACTTTGCAAGCTCAATCCATCCCAGATCCTCCTCCGTATAATCCCGTACTCCCCCTGCCTTGCGCTTCACCGGCGGAATCACGCCGATGCGTTCATAATAACGAAGAGTATCCTGTGAAAGCCCATACTTTTCACTCACCTCAGAAATCGTCATGCAGTCTGCTCCTTCTCTGAATTGTAATATAAGCAGTATAGCACCTGGAGTATACTCCAAGTCAAGAGGGCGGACATTTTTCGCCTCAAGAGCTCCCCTAAGGCTTTTTCAGGAGTTCATAAATTCTTCATAAAAAATTAGCACTCACCTATTGACAGTGCTAACAGTATATGTTATATAATATTTATAACAAATAAAACAATTCATATTTCAAATACCTTTCTGGAATACTATTTCCAGAAGGCAGAATTTTAAGGAGGAATCATTATGTTATTAGCAAACAGGAATTACAATTTATTTGACGATATGTTCAGGGATCCGTTTTTCTCACGTCCGTTTGAGAATGCTACTTCGCAGATTATGAAGACAGACATCCATGAAAAGGATGGAAACTATATGATTGAGATGGAACTTCCAGGGTATGCAAAGGAAGATATTAAGGCTGATCTGAAGGATGGCTATCTGACGATTTCTGCAGTCCGGAATAAGACAAAGGAAGAAAAGGACGCCAAGGGAAACTGTGTACGCAAGGAACGCTACACTGGAAGCTGCAACAGAAGCTTTTATGTAGGCGACAGAGTAACACAGGAAGATATCAAGGCTGCTTTCAAGGACGGCGTCCTGGCACTTCAGGTACCAAAGGACGTGCCGAAGGCAGTAGAACAGCCAAAGCTCATTACAATCGAATAGGAATATAATGTTAAAGAGGGGCGGTCACCATTTAAGCGGCCGCCCCTTATTCCTTTATTTTAGAATTTTAATCTTTCCAATAATCGGGAGTTCCTGTCTTGTCCCTTTGCATGCAGAGACGATTCCCATAACAAGCAGAATCAGACATGCGAAATCCGCAAGATCTATAATCCAGGAAAACCAGTTTCCGCCAAAAGTAAACCAGGAGTAAAATCCCCCGATCCATTTCCCGTCAAGAAAATCCACGATAGAAGACAGAATAAAAAATACAAGACCCTGATTTGCATGATGCTTTACATAAGCAGAGCTCTTGTCTCCGGCCAGTAGCGGAATCAGCACCAGGATTCCCAGATAAGATAATACACCCATTGCTTTATTACGTTTTACCTCCGAAGCCTCAAAATACCCTGTCTGGCCGCCAAATGCCTGTTGTCCGTTGAAGTTCTGATGAATGCCGTATGCATGCTGCTCATTGAAGCTTTGCTGCCCGCTGTATGCCTGCTGCCCGTTGAAGTTCTGATGAGTGCCGTATGTCTGGCGTTCATTTGTTCCTTCCTGATAATATGTGTAACTTTGCGATTTTTCCGAACCTCCCGCTGTATATGTATTCTCTGCCCGATCCTCTGTTTTTTCCACAACCGGAATCTCTGCCCCACAATATGGACAGAATCTTAAATCATCCTCAACTCTTGCTCCGCATTTTACGCAGTATGCCATTGCCCTTAATCCTCCAATCCAAGTATCTCTGCCAGAACCTCTATGATAATCTCATTGGTACAGGACTTCACATAGCCTAACATGTGAAGAGATAGCTCATCCTGCTTCTGCGCCTCTGTAAGTGTATCATCATGCCTGGTCTGTTCAATTAATTGTATAAGCTGAGGGGTCAGCTCCTCATATGTTTCTATTGTAGTCTGACTTACAAGCTTGCGCAAGTCCTCTTTTTTTACAGGTATCATTTCTACTCTCTCTCCTTCTGATTACAGGTCATTGGTAATATTTCCATTTCCGCTGACTGGAATTGCATCTCCAAGATATGTTGGCTCTGGCTTTATAAACGTATATCCGGCATCCTTTATTCGAGCCAGCGCTTCTCTGAACTTCCGGTATCGGTTTCCGGAGTAAATACGCGTATCACATGGAATGCCTTTTACGTCAACCCCCATCATCTTTGCATCATATACTGCACGGTACAGGTGATATCTCTGTGTTACAACAAGCATACGGTTCACCTGAAAGATTTCCTTCGCCCGGTACATGCTTTCATAAGTGGAAAATCCGGCGTGATCCATAAAGATATGCTCTGCGGGAACTCCCTGCTCCACGGCATAATCCTTCATTGTATTCACCTCATCATAATCCTTTCTTCCATGATCGCCGCTCATAATCATACGATCCGTAAGACCTGCCTTATAAACCGCAATTCCTGTGTCCAGGCGCTCCTTAAGCATTACACTGGGGGAACCGTCCGCCTTAACCTGCGCGCCCAGTACGAGTACTGCATCTGCTTTTTCGTAATGATCCGAAAGCGCTTCTATTGATGTAATCTGCTTTTTGGCAAAGCTCTTTACAAAGATATTAACTGCACAGCAAAATAATGCACCTAGAATCATAACCACTGCCATAATGGCGGCTGTTCTTTTCAACCTTAGTAAACAGGGCATCCGTTTATTCCTCCTTTTCAGTCACTGCTGTTTTTCGGGATATTTTTTTACTGTGTTTTAAGCATCGGGGAGTCATGCTTTTTCATGCAGGCATGAAACGCATGAACTTTTGACGCTTGTATCATATTATATTAGTGTATGGGCGGTCTGTCAATAGATGCCCATGAACAGTAACGCCTTATACTGCATATATTGTTACTATTCACGGGGCCGATATGGTGGTAGTTTTTCGGCATCCATGCAGGTAAAGAAGTGCTTTTGGGCAAATATATATGGTAAGGAAGGGATTGATATGGCAAGTCAGAAGATAGAAAATCTGCTGAATCTGGCATTGGACGCATCATCAGAAGAAAGAGAGAAATCATTGGAGCTTGATGTGGGCTATAATCCTGTTGAGCGGGAATGGGATCTCATTGTGAAATATTCCGGAAGTCTTGAAAGAGTACGGGAGCTTGCATCCAGGGTGACAGAGCTTCAGAATGAATATGCGATTATTACAATTCGAGAGTCACAGATTGAAGCTTTGGCACAGATGCCGGAAATCGAATATATTGAGAAACCAAAGAGACTATTCTTCCAGGTTGCAAATGGAAGGCGGGTATCCTGCATTAATGCAGTACAGGATACCCGCTTTTCACTATACGGTCAGGGAGTCCTGGTAGGAATTATAGATTCAGGAATTGATTATAAACTGCCGGATTTTCGTAATGCAGACGGAACAACAAGGATCATGGCCTTGTGGGATCAGTCTCTGAGGCCCCGCGAGGGGGAAAGTGCGCCAAAGGGCTATGAAACCGGGGTTGAATATACAGAAGAACAGCTGAACAAGGCATTGAAGGCGCAGACTGCCAGAGAGCAAATGAGTCTTGTCCCATCCAGGGACACATCAGGCCATGGAACGGCAGTCGCAGGGATTGCTGCTGGAAATGGAAGAGGAGTTTCCCCGGGAAATATATTAGCTGGAAATACAGACGGTTATGGGCAGTATGCCGGGGTGGCTCCGGAGAGTAAGCTTCTTGTAGTGAAGCTCGGAAGTCCGTCACAGGAGGGCTTTCCCCGGACAACGGAGCTTATGACAGGACTGGATTACGTGATCCGCAAGGCATTGGAATACCGGATGCCGGCAGCAGTCAATATAAGCTTTGGGAATACCTACGGCTCCCATGACGGCACATCTCTTCTTGAACGGTATATTGATGACATTTCCAATATATGGAAGAGCTGCATCTGTATCGGAACCGGAAATGAAGCATCAGGAGCAGGGCATACTTCCGGCCGCTTCCGTGACGATCAGGAGGTAGTGATAGAGATTGCGGTACAGGACAGCCAGCCGTCTCTGAACGTGCAGATTTGGAAAGAGTATGTGGATGTCGTGGATATTTCACTGGTTTCCCCTTCCGGCATACGGATCGGACCTGTCCAGGAAATACTTGGACCTCAGAGATTTACGGCAGGGCAGACAGAAATTTTGCTATATTATGGGGAACCCAGCCCGTACAGTACTGCCCAGGAGATTTTTCTGGATTTCCTTCCAGGAGATTCCTACATCAGCGCAGGCATATGGCGTATCGTAATGACACCCAGGAAAATCGTGGATGGAAATTATGAGCTTTGGCTTCCGTCCGAGGCAGTCTTAAACAGGGGAACCGGGTTCCTCTTTCCCACAGATAATACAACAATTACCATTCCATCGACTGCCTTACGTGCAGTTTCTGTAGGGGCATATGATGCGCTTACCTTTGCATATGCAGATTTTTCCGGACGTGGCCCCCTCAGGGGCGGAGCGTTCGTGTCAAAGCCAGATATTGTCGCCCCCGGGGTAAATGTCACCACTGCAGCAGCCGGAGGAGGATATGCACAGTTTAGTGGGACATCATTTGCAGCACCATTTGCTACAGGAGCGGCGGCACTTCTTATGGAGTGGGGGATTGTGAGGGGGAATGATCCGTATCTGTATGATGCTGTTATAATTGGACTAAGTTAGAAAAACCTTGAAAAACAGGGGTTTCTGCTTAGTCCATTTTCATTTCAGCAGGTTTTCTACACCTGAAAATAAGACAAGTAACGTTACAAGAAGTATAACACATAAATGCTGGCATTGGAACCAAATTCGGGTTGTCAGTTATCCTCTTTTTGGATAACTGGCAGCACGAATCCACAAGGGTTTGGGAGTGTAGCTCCCAAGTAATATTTGTAAAGATGATGAAACGATAAAGTAGATTATTTATGGAGGACAAGCTATGGCAGTAAATACAGCGAAAGGTGCAGAAAATAGAAATACTC
Organism: uncultured Dorea sp.; assembly: GCA_948602995.1. GTDB lineage: Bacteria > Bacillota > Clostridia > Lachnospirales > Lachnospiraceae > CAPEBR01. The sequence continues at coordinate 4,353 of CAPEBR010000007.1, read as the reverse complement.
GCACAATTACTTTCAAGAATGAGGAACATGAGAGGTTTTATAAGGCATATCTGCAGAAATGCAGATGTCAGGATGTGTACCATAAAGCATTGGTATATTGTTTTGGAATTGACAGGGATACAAGAGTAAATGTAGACAGGATTTATGACTTTAAGACAGGATGCGTAAAAACGGAATGTTTATATGAAGGATGGCAGACAAGCGGAAGCATGAAGATTGTGCGTATGGCGTTTAATCTTTATTGTAATGGAACACCCAGCGTCCTGGATATTAAGGATGCAGAGGCACAGTTGGAGGAATGCCAGTGTTACACAGTGGAAGATTTATTCTGCTGCGGATATGCCAGATATTTTTGGGAGGCTGTGAAGATCCGTTATCCGGAATACTGTTTTTACGTGGATATGGAGGATTTGTATGCTGAAAATTAGGATGCAGGGGACGAAGAATGACCTTCATTGGTTCCGGAGGCTTTTAGAGCGGCAGGAGGACGTGGATGTGAAATCAGTATCGGAACCGTTTGCAAACAAGGGGACAAATAAATATTTCCGTGCGTATGCGGAAGTGGAGAGAATAGAAAAATAAATGAAAGAATCAGGAGGAAAGTATTTATGTGCAGAGTGATCGCAGTGGCAAACCAGAAAGGCGGCGTGGGAAAGACTACGACATGTGTGAATTTAGGGATCGGGCTTGCAAGGGCAGGCAGGAAGGTTTTATTAGTGGAGGCGGATGCGCAGGGCAGTATGGCGGTCAGCCTGGGGATTGAGGAACCGGACGAGCTGGATGTTACGTTGGTAAATATCATGGAAAAAGTTATTAACGACGAAGATGTGGAGTCAGGGGAGGGTATCATCCACCATGAGGAAGGGATTGATTTTATCCCGGCGAATATCGAACTGGCAGGACTGGAAACATCCCTAGTAAATGTGATGAGCAGGGAAACGATACTGCGCCAGTATCTGGACAGCGTAAAAGGGGAATATGATTTTGCAATCATTGATTGTATGCCATCCCTTGGTATGATAACAATAAATGCCCTTGTAGCCGCAGACAGCGTGCTGATCCCGGTAGAGGCGGCGTATCTCCCGGTCAAAGGATTACAGCAGCTCATTAAGACGATAGGGAGGGTACATAGAAAGCTGAACCCGTTGCTTGACATTATGGGGATTCTGCTGACAAAGGTAGACCGCAGGACAAACTTTGCAAGGGATATCTCCGCACAGATCCGGGAAGTGTACGGGGAACGGGTGCATATCTTTGAAAACTGCATCCCGTTATCTGTAAAAGCGGCAGAGACTACGGCGGAAGGGAAAAGCATTTATCTCCATGATCCGAAAGGGATTGTGGCAGGTGGGTATTTTTCACTGACACAGGAGGTGCTTGCCGATGAAGAGTAAGAGTGCGGAGAAAGTAAGGCTGAAATCCTTTGATGATTTATTCGGTTCAGGAGAAACAGTAACAGGGGAAACGGTGACGTCCGTTCCGCTGAGTGAATTACATACATTCAAAGACCATCCGTTCCGGGTATTGGACGATGAAAAAATGCAGGAGACGGTAGAAAGCGTAAAGCAGTATGGCGTATTGACGCCGGGGATTGTCCGCCCGCATCCCCAAAGCGGGTACGAAGTTATTGCTGGACACAGGCGGTGGCGGGCATGTGAGCTTGCAGGACTTACGGAAATGCCTGTAATCGTCCGGGAAATGGATGATGATACGGCGGTAGTATTGATGGTGGATACGAACATCCAGAGGGAGGATATCCTGCCAAGTGAGAAGGCGAAGGCATACCGGATGAAATATGAGGCAATGAAGCACCAGGGAAGCAAAGGGGAGAAATATACTGCAGATGTTATTGGGGAAGCCGCCGGGGACAGCGGAAGGACCGTGCAGAGATATATCCGTCTGTCGGAGCTGGCGGAAGAACTGCTGGGCTATGTAGACGAAAACAAAATCCCGATGGTGGCCGGTGAAAAGCTGTCTTATCTGAAAACGGACGAGCAGGCATGGGTTGTGGATGCCATCGGCAACAGCGGCATATTTCCGTCAAAAATACAGGCGGAGCAGTTAAAGGCAGTCAGTGAGGCAGGGGAATTGACGGAAGGGAAAGTATATGCGGTTTTGGTTAAGAAAGAGAAGGAAAATGTGAATGTGACCATCTCCGCAAAGAAAATCCGCAATTATTTTCCAACAGAATATTCCAAGGAACAGATTGAGGATGTGATCTATACACTTCTGGAGGAATGGAAGCAGAAGGAGAAGGAGGGAGGAACGCAAGATGCAGGAATTACAGTTTGATTATTACCGGGGCATGGAAGCGGAGCAGTATACATTTTACCGGATTCCAAAAGTTCTGTTCACTGCAGAATGCTTTAAGTCCCTTTCCTGTGAAGCAAAGGTTTTATACGGTCTATTATTAGACCGTATGAGCCTCAGCATAAAGAACCGGTGGTTTGACGAAGAAGACAGGGTGTATATTATCTTTACGGTGGAAGATGTGATGGAACTGTTGAATTGCAGTAAGCAGAAAGCGATTAAGAACCTGGCTGAACTTGATTCGGAAAAAGGGATTGGGCTGATAGAGAAGAAACGCCTGGGGTTGGGAAAGCCAAATGTAATCTATGTGAAGAATTTTATTATAAAGGAAAGACCGGAAGGGGAAGAAAAAGAGCCGGAAAACGCCGGAAATTCACAGAAGTATGAAAATCATACTTCAAGAAGTTCCAAAAACAGACTTCAAGAAATGCGAAAATCATACTTCAAGAGGTATGGAAAACAGACTTCAAGAAGTTCCAAAATCATACTCTAATAATACTGATATTAACAATACTGATTTAAGTGATACTGAATTTAGTGAAATAGAGTATAGTGAAACTGATCTTAACGATACTGATTTTGGTGGATCAGCTATCTATCCCAATCTTATCCCGTCCAATCCATCTATCCAGGGAACAGATCCGGATGTGATGGAGGAGATGGACGCATACCGTGATATTATTCGGGAACACATTTCTTACGAGTGTTTTCAGGACGGACGCTATCACAGGAGGGAGGATGTGGATGAGCTGGTGGAGTTGATGGTGGAGGTGATGTTGCTGCCGGACAATGTCACAGTGCGGATTGCAGGGGTGGAAAAGCCGGCGGCAATCGTCAAGAACCGGTTTATGAAGCTGAACCATGAGCATATGGAGTATATCCTGACCTGCCTGGGTGCAAATACGACGAAAGTGGGCAATATCAAGGCGTATCTTTTGACGACGCTGTATAATGCCCCGTTGACCATAAGCAATTATTATACGGCGGAGGTGAACCACGATCTGTATGGGAGTGGATGAGAGAAGCGTGAACGGGTGTTTAGTGTTTATGTAAAAAATTGTTTTGGCATAGTTGGCATGTTATACTGGAGACAGATACAGATTGGAGGAAAGGTATGAAAGTAAGTGAATTTGTAAAATATGTCATAGTCCCTGTCGTATCGGCATTATTTTTGGCGGTGCTGTTCCGTCCGCTGTGCATGGAGGGGAGCGGGTGCGATTATCTGAAACTGTGGTGGTTTATGGGAGTTCCATTCGGGATTCACAGGATGTTTTTTTGGATTATTCCGAAAGGATATGATATTGGCGCAACAGTGGGAATCCTGTTTCTCAATGTGCTTGCAGGCGGCGTGATCGGAGGGATCGTGCTTATTTGGAGACTGCTGGCGGCGGCAGTATATTTTGTGAAGGCAGTTGTGGCAGTGATCCGCTGGACGGTAAATAAGCTGGCGGGAAAACCCTGCCGGATATGAGATAAGCGCAGGGGAATCAGAAGGAACAGGCAGTAAGGTGTAAAAAGAATAATAATCCGCAAAAACAGCTTGGGATACGGCTGTTTTTTTGTTGTCCGGCTTTACGACACGGTGTCGCAAAGTATCAGGATAAAACCTGATAGCAGGATGGCAGAGGGCGGATCAGGAACTTTACGACACGGTGTCGCAAAGTCCAGGGAAATGATTTTAGACCGGGAAGGAGGTGCAGATTGGGCAACCGTGCAGTGTCGCAGGACTTGATTGAATTAGGCAACCGCATCCGTGACCGGAGGCAGGCGATCAGCATGTCGCAGGAGAAGGTTGCGGAACAGGCGGGGATCAGCGCAAACACAGTCAGCCGCATTGAGGGCGGGCAGTCTGCGATGTCCATAGAGATATTTATAAAAATGGTGCAGATACTCGGCGTGGATGCGAACGAGCTTCTTGGCGCAGGCGGAAAGGCAAAGGAGGGGGACGGCCAGTGCCGGGAGATGTTCTGCCGCATCCGGCATTTAAGGCAGAGTGAGCAGACAGTGGTTTTACAGACGATGGAGGCATTGGTCGATGGGCTG